>NZ_FOHL01000020.1:0-6107 GCF_900111545.1 Oceanicella actignis | reverse complement strand
TGATGCGGTGGATGCCCCCACCAACGGCATCTTGTATGCCATGACGGTTCTATCGGAACCAATTTTGGAGGGCACATCGATGACGACGAAGATCAGCATGCTGGCGATCGACTTGGCGAAGGGCAGTTTTCAGGTCTGTGCGGTCGGGCCGGATGGGGCGGTTCTATACGATCGGGCGCTATCGCGGACACGGTTGGCCGCACTTTTGGCCGAACAGCCAACCTGCATCGTGGCCATGGAGGCTTGCGCAACTTCCCATCACTGGGGCCGGGTGGCTCAACGACATGGCCACGAGGTGCGGCTTGTCCCGGCCGCCTATGTAAAACCGTTCGTCAAGCGTCAGAAGAACGACCGGGCCGATGCAGAGGCGATCGCGGAAGCGGCATTGCGCCCAAGCATGCGCTTCGTTGCGGTCAAGAGCGCCGAGACCCAGGGCCGCGCGGTCGCGTTCCGCACGCGCCAATGCCTGGTTCGGCAACGAACGCAGCTAATCAACGCACTCCGCGGTCATCTTGCCGAGTTCGGTGTTGTAGCGCCGAAGGGGCCAGCGAGTCTGAAGCTCCTCGAAAACGCCCTGGCGGACGAGGCCAGCGATCTGCCAGACCCTGTCCGTGAAATGGGGGCGGTCTATGTCGAGCAGATCGCGCGGCTCACCGAAGTGATCGAACGGCTGGCGGGCGAGTTGGAGGCGGCAACGAAGACGGACGCCTGCCTGCGCCGACTTTCTACAATCCCGGGGATAGGCCCCGTCACCGCCGGCGCTGTGGCGGCGTTTGCACCCGGTCTCGACACTTTCGACAGCGGGCGCAACTTCGCGGCCTGGCTCGGGCTCGTGCCACGACAACGCTCCACCGGCGGCAAGGCCAAGTTGGGATCGGTCAGCAAAATGGGCCAGACCGACATACGCCGCCTTCTGATCGTTGGCGCCATGAGCGTGATCCGCTGGGTAGTCCGCAAAGGTGGCAGCGAGAACCGCTGGCTGGCCGCGCCTGTGGCGCGAAAACCGAAGATGGTCGCCGCCGTTGCGCTGGCGAACAAGATGGCGCGCATGATCTGGGCCGTGACGACAAGGCAGGAAGATTATCGGATGGCGTGACCTGAGCCCCCGAAGGCGGGGAAAAAGGCACGGCATGGCCGAAAGGCCGGGGTGAGCGATCGACGAGGAGTGGGCGACACGGACTTCGAAGTTCAAGGCAGGGACAATCAGACCCGGGGCTCGAGCGCTTGCAGCTCTCTGAACCGATGTGACCCCAGCCTTCCGAACAGCATACCGGCCCGTGGCGTCATGGAAGGCCACGCTCAGAGGCCTGACACACGTCCGATCGAAGACCGTGCCGAGACCTCAAGAAACGCTTGCCAAACAGGGGGCATCCACACACGTCATGGCATACAAGATGCCGTTGGTGGGGGCATCCACCGCATCAGTTCAACGGCGGGATGGTAGGCTTCGTCATGTGGCATATCCCTTTCTCTCCAGAGAAGTGACGGCGCGTGAACACCGCCAAGATATGCCGCCCCTCAGGGGCCATCACCAACTTTCAGCTATATCTCTCATCGGCACGGCGCCCGACGCTGGCGCCATCAGTCGCGCCGGCCTATCAGTCGGCCGCGAAGCCAGCCCGATAGCCAGTCCATCAACATCACCACCAGAATTATCAGAACGATGTAATAAGCGACCTCTTCCCAGTCCTTCTGGGTCTGGATGGCCTGGGTCAGCAACAGCCCGATACCGCCGCCCGTAATCGCCCCGATGATCGTGGCCGAGCGGGTGTTCGACTCAAGCCAATAGAGCACCTGAGCCAGAAGCACCGGCATGACCTGCGGGATCACCCCGAAGCGGTGGCGTTGGACAGGCTTCGCGCCGGTCGAGGAAACGCCCTCGATCTGCGTTTCGTCCACGTTCTCCAGCGCTTCGGAGAAGATCTTGCCGAAGGTGCCCGTGTCGGTCATCAGGATCGCCAGCGATCCGGTCAGCGGCCCTGGGCCGAAGGCGCGCGACAGCACCACGGTCCAGATCAGCGCATCCACTCCGCGCAGGAAGTCGAAAAGCCGCCGCATCCCCGTGCGCACCACCATCAACGGCGAGAAGCGCCGCGCCGCCAAGAAGGCCAGCGGCAAGGCCAGGATGGCCGCGCCGAAGGTGCCGAGAAAGGCCATCAGAATTGTCTCTCCGATCGCCCACGCGACATCCTTGTGCCGCCACATGGGGTTGTTCCACCAATCCGAAAGCGCGCCGGCGAGGTTGCTCCGTTCCGGGTCGATCCGATCTCCGAACAGGATCTCGCCCAGCGAGTGCCCGTGATAGGGGCTGTCGAGCGTGAACCAGAACAGCTCCCAGCCGGGGAAATAACGAAACACCTCCGTTCGCGCCCCGGTCAGGGTGACGCGCGCCCCAGGCAGGGTGACGGCGATGCGCCGGTTGGAGGCCGATATCCATTCGGGCAGGTCGTCGGGCAGGTTGCTCTTCACGCTGCGGCCCTCGGCCGCAACCTCGATGGTCGGGAAGTCGGGCAGGATGATCTTGGTGCGGTTGCCGGGCAGGAAGCGCACCTGCCGCCCCGAGCCGAGATCAACCACAAGACCCGTCTCCTTCGTCCCCCTGACCCAGTCGGGGCGCGTGCCTTCGGGATAGGCGCCCTTGCGTTCGCCCTCGATGGCATAGGTGATTGCACCCGAACGGTTGTCGCGGGTCACATGAACCTTGTATGACCAGCTGTCCGAGGCCAACGTCACCGCATTGTCCCAGTTCGCCCGCTGCGCCAGGCCCGACAGGTCGAAGGCAAAGAAGATGTAGGTCAGATAGGCCAGAATGGCCGCTGGAACGCCGAACGACAGGAGCCGTTTGCGCAGAAACAGCCGGTCGGCCTGCGCTTTCGACAGGTCAAGCGTCGCCTCGGTCATCGGCCTTTCCCCTCTGCAAACCTGTTGCGCAGCCGGCTTGAGAGCTGATCGAAGAATACGATCGTCGCGAACAGCAGGATGAAGATTGCCGCCGCCTCCGCAAAGCGGCCCGGCCCCCAGGACATGGCGTTGCGCAGCTCGTAGCCGATGCCACCCGCGCCCACGAAGCCGAGTATGGCCGACGCGCGGATGTTGATCTCGAAGCGCAACAGCCCGTAACTGATATGGTTCGGCGCCACCTGCGGCAGCACGCCCAGCATCATCTTCTGCGTCCAGGTCGCCCCGGTCGAGCTCAGCCCTTCCACCGGCTTGAGATCGGCGTTCTCGGCCACCTCGGAGAACAACTTGGCCAGCGCGCCCATGGTGTGAACAGCGATGGCGATCACCGCCGGCGCCGGTCCCCCGCCCATGACATAGATCAGCACCAGCGCGATCACGATCTCGGGGACCGCTCGCAGGATGTCCGCCAGGCGACGGAACACCGGGATCAGCCGTGGCCAACGCGCCAGTCCGCGTGCGCTCAGAAATGACAGGACCAGCCCACCAAGGACTCCCAACAGTGTCGCCACAGCCGCGATGTTGATCGTCTCGAGCAGCGCCGGGAAGAACCTGGCGATCAGGGCGGGCAGTTCGGCGCGCCGCTGCCAGGCCTCGGCCACGACCTCGCCAAGGTAATCGTCCAGCCGGTGCAGCCCGTCCCAGAAACCACCGGCGCTGCGTTCGTCAACGACCATGAAGCCCGCGATCATGAGAAGCGCGAATAGCACAAGGGTCAGACCGCCATAGAGGCGTTTGCGTCCGACCTCGGCCATGTAGTGCGCCTGGATGCGCTCGATGTTGCCGGCGGTGCGCCCGGTCGCGGTGTCCATGAAGCCTGTCCTCGGAACAGAAGTGCCCCGCGACCCGCCCGGGGCCACGGGGCCGATGGCGATCGTCGGTCAGCCGCCCATCTTGGAGCGGCGGGCCGCGATGATGCTTTCGTAGAATTCGTGCGTCACCGGCTGAAAGCCCAGTGTTTCGCCAGAGGCGACACCGTAGGCGCAATCGGGGTCGCGCTCGTATAGACCGTCGAGAAGCTCGGTCATCTTGGCCTTCACGTCTTCCGGCAGCGCCTTGCGGATGACGAAGGGGCTTTCGGGGATGAGCTTCGAGCGCCAGATCTCGACCAGTTCGTTCATGTCCACGAGGCCCGCGTCCACGGCCTTGCGCAGCGCGCCCGAGTTGTAGCCGTCTTCCCAGTTGCCCTGACCGTCGGACCAGGTCACGCCGGCGTCGATGTCGCCGTTGTAAACCGCAACGATGGTCTGCTCATGCCCGCCGGTAAATACCACGTCGCCGAAATAGTCGCCGGGCTCCATCGTGATCTCGTCAGAGATCTGCGGGATCTCGATGGATGGGATGAGATAGCCCGAGGTGGAATTGGGATCGCCGAACCCGAACACCTTGCCTTTCATGTCGGGATGGATGTTCGTTATGCCGCTGTCCTTGCGGGCGAAGCCGATCGAATAATAGCCGATCGAGCCATCGGAATTCACCTTGATCAGGATCGGTTCGACCGCATCGGGATCCTGGATGTAGGCCGCGGCATAGGCCGACGGCCCGAGCCAGGCCAGGTCGATGGTGCCGCCCAGAAGGCCCTGAATCACGCCGTTGTAATCGGCCGGGGCGAAGAGCTTGGCCGGCACGCCAAGGGCTTCTTCGGTATAGTCGGCGAGGCACTGGTAGGAGTTCAGCCGGTCCTGGGCGTTCTCGCCGCCGAGGATCCCGATGCGGAACTCGGTGATGTCCTCGGCAAGAGCGCCCGAGACAAGGGCGGTGGCGGCGGCAAGCGCCAGGGCAAGGGTCTTTTTCATCGGTCTCTCCGTAGGATTGATGAAAGGCGCCCGCGCGGGGGGCGCGGGATTGCGGGATCAGACGCAGGCTTCCGCGGCGCGGATTTCCGGTTTGTCGAGGGTCTCGATTGCGGTCGATGTGGCGGCTTCCGAAAAGTCCTCCCCCGCGCCATAGATCTCGCGCGCCACGGCCGTGGTCAGGGCCTCGGGGATGCCATCGAAGACCACCCGGCCATCCCGCATGCCGATGACCCGGTCGCAGTAGCGCCGGGCGGTGTCGAGCGTATGCAGGTTGCAGATCACCAGCAGATCATCCTCTTCGTGGATCCGGCGCAGCGAATCCATGACGATCTGCGCATTCATCGGGTCGAGCGAGGCGATGGGTTCGTCGGCGAGGATGAGTCTCGGCCTCTGCATCAGCGCCCGGGCGATGGCCACGCGCTGCTGCTGCCCGCCGGAGAGCGCTTCGGCCCGCTTCGGCGCCTGCTCGGCGATTCCAAGGCGCTCGAGGATCTCGATGGCGCGGTGGATGTCCTCTTTTGGGTAGAGGTTGAACATCGTGGCCAGCGTAGAGCGCCGGTTAAGCGTGCCGTGCAGAACGTTCGAGACGACATCCATGCGCGGAACAAGGTTGAACTGCTGAAAGATCATGGCGCAGCGCGCCTGCCAGGCCCGCTTGGCCGCTCCCCGGAGAGCGGTGATCTCCTCACCCTCGAAGGTGATCGATCCTTCGGTGGGCTCGGTCAGGCGGTTCACCATCCGCAAGAGGGTGGACTTTCCCGCCCCAGATCGACCGATGATCCCGATCATCTGCGGATTGTCGACTGCGATATCGACCCGGTCCACAGCGGTCTTGTCGCCAAACCTTTTGCTCAGTGCCGCTATCTTAAGCATGTGCCCCCCCAAGATTGGAGGGCTTGATATCCTGACTTTGCAACTGCCATTTGACTAGAATGACTCAGTTTTTCGACACCATAGGAATAGCAGACCGGCGCTGCCATACCGGGCGGTGGCGGACTCAAGCGCGCCGGGTTTGCCGGAGGCTCCAAGAAAGTGTCCCACGAGGTGGCGTAGGAGCGCTGCCCTTCGGAGAGGTCAGGGCTTGATCAGGATGCCACGGCGGGCAGCCTGACGGTCGGGTTGTCGGTTGCCGGGCGAGGGTTTCAAGGTGTTCACTTAAGCTTCTTTCCGTGCGATACAGGGAAAGGAGGACCGTTCCATGGGACAATCATCGACAGCGAAGAAGCGTGGGTCGCGGGATGCGGCGACGAAGGTGGCCGAGCAGCGGCTGAGCGTGCTGGAGCTGGCCAAGGAGCTTGGCAATGGTGAGCCGGAAAAGCAATCGATCCAGTGAATCGATTGCCCGGCGAACGA
>NZ_FOHL01000019.1:0-7293 GCF_900111545.1 Oceanicella actignis | reverse complement strand
ACGCCCTTGATGTACATCTCCGCCACCGCCAGCATCACGGCACGCACCGAGCGGCGCCCGCGTTCGAGCGACCGCGGATAAAAGGGTTCGCCGTCGTGCCCGGCAGTTTTCGGCACCTGCACGGACACGGTGCCCGCCGGTGTGTCGATCCGCTTGGCCTTGTAGCCGTTGGCATAGCCCTTGCGGCCGGGCGTGCGCTCGTAGAGCCCGGCGCCGAGAAATCGCTCGCGCTCGATCTGCATCGCCAACTCGAAGGCGCGGGCGAACACCGAGGCGATCTCGCCAGGCCCATGCTCGATCAGTTGTTCCAAGACCGCCTCAACCGCCGTATCCTTCCTTCCGTCCATTCCCGGTCCTCCATGGTCGTTTCGCAACTCCTTGGAATACCAGAGTGGATCGCCCCTGCTGGGGCATGCCCCAGCAGGGGCTCAGCGCCCCAACCAAACTCGAATTTCCAGACCTCAGGGTACAGTACCGTTTTCGAGGTGAGCTTTGAGCGCTGCATTCATCCGGTCGAATTCGGGTTGGAACTGCTTTACGTCCATCAACCAGAGCAGAACGCCCTGGAAGCGTTCTCCTTGCACCAGCCGGGTGCCGCCATTTTCAGGCGTCAGTTTGAAGTAATGTTCGCCATCAAGGAGGCGTGGCAACCAGATCCTACCGCGCCAGCGAAGCTCTCGTGCGGGCTGCGCCAATAGTACGCGCGGCCGAATAGTGAGCGAACCACCGGTTGGACTGTCCATTTCGAGTGTCAGGCGCTCTCCAGTGTCAAAGTGACCTTCGATTCGCCGCAGTCCGGGGCTCAGCGATGCATGGATGCCTGGATCGGTCAAGAGCGCCCAGACACGCTCGGGCGCTGCTTCGATCCAGATGCGGGTCTCGATTTCGTCTCGTGGCGCAAAGATGAAGCCTGCGAGAATAAGCGCAAGCGCGCCAAGGACCGAAATATTGATCAGCATCAGTTTCATGACTTGACTTCCTTTGGATGGCGAAACTGTGTTGTTCTTTTGGACCGGGTTACCCCACTGCGGGACGCCGTCTGGCCGAGCCAGGCCGATCCGAGCGCAATCGCGGCGCCGATCCCCTGCACTGGTGTGAGCATTTGGCCGAGCCACACCCAGCCAAGGACCACCGCGGTCAGAGGGCTCATCACGCCAAGCAACGATACCGCTCCCGGCTCCAGCCGAGCGATGCCGCGGAACCATAACGCGTAGGAGACAGCCGCACCGGCGAGCGCCAGCCACGTGATCCCGACGACATTGAGCGGCGAAAGTTGCGGCAGGGCCGGCTCCGCGACCAAGGCCATAGGCACGAGAAGCGATCCGCCCGCGGTGAGCTGCCAGGCGGTAAAGACCAGGGGCGAGACAGGCGGCTGCCACTTGCGACTGAGAACCGTGCCCGCCGCCATCGCGGCCGCCGCTCCAAGTCCCGCGGCCAAACCCAGGGAGTCGAGTCTGGCCTCCGGCCCGAGGACCAGAAGCGCCACTCCGGCCACGGCAACCAGCGCGGCGGCCACCGCTCCGGCCCGGACAGGCGTCCCGAGCAAAAGCCGCGCCAGCAGGATAACGACAAGTGGCTGCACCGCGCCCAGCGTCGCCGCCACTCCGCCAGGTAGCCGATAGGCAGCCACGAAAAGGAGAGCCCAGAATCCCGCGAAATTCAATGCGCCCAATATCAGAAGGCGACCTGCCCAGGCTAGTGGTGGCAGCCTACGGACGAAGACCAGCAGCAGAAGTCCTGCCGGAAGGGCACGCAACACGGCGAGGGTGAGAGGGTAGCCCTCCGGCAGCGCTTCGGTCGTGACCAGGTAGGTGCTGCCCCAGATTGCCGGGGCAGATGCAGTCAAAAGGACGTCTTTCGCCCGGCTCATCGCCACGGTTCCCTGCTCATGGGCCTAGAACGGCGGGTGGAAGTGAGGGTGCGGACGCTGCGGCGGGGGGGTGAGACCGATATCCCGCATCAAATGCGGCGGCAGATCCGGCGGATTGGCACGCAGCAGGCGCCGCTGCCGGCGTCGGTTGAGGAAGGAACGAATCCAGGACAGCATTGAACAACCTCCATTTCAGGGTTCAGGTGGATACGAGGATCAGGCGACAAGCCGGATCGCCGCGCGAAGCTGGGCACGCAGATCCTCGAGCGGGCCGTTGACCAGCCGCGCCCCGGTCTGGCGGACGATGAGCGTGGGCACGACACGCACCTGAAAGGCACGGGCCAGCTGGCGGTCGGACTCGACCGCGCGGTAAGTCTGCGGATCGTCGAGAAGCCGCGCGAACTCCGCCTGGTCGAGCCCCATCTCACACGCAGCCAACCGCGCGGTTGCGGAATCCTCGACATTGAGCGCCTTGGTCAGATGGGCATGCTGGAGCCGGTCGAACATGTCCCAATGCGCGGCCTGCCCGCCGATCCGTTCAGCCGCCTTGCAGGCCTTCGCGGCGACAAGACCGTGCGGATAGTCGAAGGAGGCTCTGCGCATCGCTTCGATGTTGATGCCTTCGGGCCTGTCGCTGACACGGCGGCAGGCTTCCCAGTGCCCGAGAATCGCCGCGCGCGCCGCGTCCGGCTGACCCCAGCGGGCCTCCATCTCGGCGCGACTGGCCTGCAGGACAAAGGTCCGGTGGCGGACGTCCAGATTGAATTCATGCGCCAGGGTGCGTAACCGCGACGAGATGTTGTAGCACCAGCAGCACACCACATCGTGGAAGAATTCGATGGTGAGGGCAGCCATCACGCCACCTCCCGCCGGAGATCCACCCCGGCCAAACGCGCAGCAATCCGCGCCACATGCGCCCCCTGGTAGCGCGCGCCGTCCATCTCCGCCGTCGTGGGGGCGCGCGATCCGTCCGCCCCGGCGATGGTGCCCGCGCCATAGGGGGCGCAGCCGGTGATTTCGTTGCCAGCGGTCAGGCCGGAGAAACTGTAGGGCAAGCCGACGACCACCATGCCCAGATGCAGAAGCGGGACATGGGTGGAGAGCAGGGTCGCCTCGTGCCCGCCATGCTGCGTGCCGGTCGAGGTGAAGACGGCTCCGACCTTACCTTCCAAAGCGTTGCGCGCCCAGAGCCCACCCGCCTGGTCCAGAAAGGTCTTCATCTGCCCCGCCATCAGCCCGAAGCGCGTCGGGGTGCCGAAGATGATCGCATCATAGGCTTCAAGATCGGCAGGCGCCGCGACCGGGGTGTCATCCGCGATGAAACCGGCGCTCTGCCGCACTTCATCGGGCACGGTTTCGGGCACGCGCCGAATGTCCACCCGGGTGCCGGGGACGCTCGACGCCCCCTCGGCTTCGGCCCGGGCCAAGCTGCGTACATGGCCGTAGCTGGAGTAGTAGAGAACGAGAACACGCGTCATGGGATCTTCTCCAAGCAGGAATTTTCGATGCCCGAGAAGATCGTGCAGAGCGCAGCACGGATTAACCGGCCCGCAGTCAAATCATTCTTTACGCAGCGTGAAAAAATCAGCCGGCAAGCGCGGCCTGCAGGTGGTCGAGGAAGGCGCCCACGCGCGCATCCAGTCCCAACCGCGAGGCGGTGACGGCGAAGATCTGGCGCGGCGGCAGCTCGTGCTCGGGCAGGATTCGGACAAGGCGTCCCTGCGCCAGCGGCTCGGCGGCGATGAAATCCGGCAATGTGCCCAGCCCGTGCCCGGCGATCAGCAGGTCGCGCAGAACAAGGCTGTTGCCGACCCGCACCGCCGGCTCCAGCTCCAGCGACACCGTGCCCGAGGCAGATGTCATCACCCATTGCGTCAGATGATCGGCATGCAGAAAACCGATCACCCGATGCCTGGTGATGTCGTCCGGCTGGGTCGGTGTGCCGGCTTGCCTGAGGTAGCACGGCGCGGCGTAGACGCGCAGACGCGTGGTGCTGATCCGCCGCGCCACCAGACCGGAGTCAGGCAAGGCGGTGCGGATTCGGATCGAGAGATCGAAGCCGCCGTCAACCATGTCGACCATGTGGTCGTCCAGGGACAGGGTGAGCATCAGGTCCGGATGGGCGGCCAGAAACCCCGGCAGCATTGGCGCGATCACCGTCTGCCCGAAGGAGTTGGGCGCATTCACTTTCAGATGCCCTCGTATCGCTCCGGCGCCCTCGCGGATGCGAGCCTCGATGTGTGTGACCGCGTCGAGGATGCCGGCCGCCTCGTCGTAATAGAGCCGGCCGGCTTCGGTCAGCGACATGGTGCGGGTGGTGCGGTTGAGAAGGGCAGCGCCCAGGCTCTGCTCAAGCAGCTTGATCTCTCGGCTCAGCAGCGCGGGAGAAACCCCCAGATCCTCTGCGGCCCGCGTGAAGCTGCCACGCTCCACAATGCGACGAAAGGCATGCATGACTGAAAGCTTGTCCATTGGCAGAGAATACTGTTGCAAATCTCATCACAGAGGGCGTGCCCTGCAGTATAAGCCCGGCGGCGCTGTCGCGGAATGGTGTTGCCCTTGCTGGCCGTGCCTCACGCTCGCCTCAGCACAAGAAGGGCGAAGAAGGAAGCGACGCCGATCCCTGCCGTAAGCCAGATCGCAGACAAGCCCCAGGTCGCCATCGCAGCGCCGAAGATGAGGGGTGCGACTGCCTGCAAGGCACGCGCCGGCGCATTGAGCCAACCGATCCGCCGGCCGTAACCAACCGTGCCGAAGAGAGCCAGCGGCAACGTTCCCTTGGCAATGGTCAGGATGCCATTCCCGGCCCCATGCAGAAGGGCGAAAGCATGGGCCGCCGGTCCCCCGAAAAACACGAGCGCGGCCGCGGCGACAGGATGCGCCGCCGCGGCCACGCGGGCCGAGACCAACGGATGGAACCGACGCAGCAGGCCAAACTCGAGAACCCGCGCCGCGACCTGTGCCGGGCCTATGAGCGCACCGGCGGCGATGGACGCGGCAGGGCTGGCTCCCGCAATCTGAAGCAGCCCCGGCAAATGCGTGGCCATGGCGGTCGAGTTGAACCAAGTCGCAGCGAAGACGAAAGCAAGAAGATATGCCGCAAGCCGTGACGGCGGCGGTCCGGGCTCGACCGGCCTTGGGCTGGTGTCCCCTCTTTTCGATCCCACCGGCAAGCAAGCATTCAGCGGCAACGCGACACTCAGCTGGAGCAGTGCCCATCCGAAGCATGCTTCGCGCCACCCCCATGTCGCAAGCATGAGTCCCGAGAGCGGCCAACCCACCGTGCTGGCAAAGCCGGCGATCAGCGTGATACCCGTGATCGGACCGCGCGCATCATTGCCATAAATGCCTGTCAGCGTGGCAAAGCCCGCCTCGTAAAGCCCGATCCCCATGCCGAGCCCAATCACGGCCCAGCCCGCGAACAGCACTGGTGGCGTCGGCGCCACGGCAAGCAGGCCGAGACCTGCCGCGAACACAATGTTCGACAGCATAAGCACGCCGCGCCCGCCCTGGCTGTCGATCCGCGCTCCAGCCCAGGGGCCGGCCACCGAGGAGATCACCATCGCCATGGAGAACGCGCCGAAGACCCAAACCTCCGACAATTCGAAATCCGCAGCCATGGGCGCAGCCAGAACGGCAGGAATGTAATAGCTCGAGGCCCAACTGACGGTCAGGGAAGAGCCGAGCGCGGCGACGATCAGGCCGCGCCGCGCCGGAGACAGTCGTGAACGGATCATGGCATCCTCGCCTCAGACGCGGCCAGCGACGCAACATGCCTCGCCGCGATGACTCATGTCAGGGCGCTCCAGAGCTGAAACAACACTCCGGACGCAAGGGCCCCGACCAAGGACAGGCTTATGTAGGCCGTGAAGACCTTTGGCCGCACGAGCGCCCAGACCGCCATGGCTGCCGGGATCGACGTGACCCCACCCGCAACCAGGAAGGCCATGCCCGCTCCAGGCGCCATTCCCTGGTCGACCAGCCCACCGACCAGAGGCAGCGCTGCATAGCCATTCAGATAGGCTGGGACACCGACCAAGGTGGCGGTGGCGATTGGCAACAGTCCCTCTCCACCCAGCGTCGCGGTTACGGTTTCCGCGGGGATCCATGCGAGCATCAGACTTTCGAGCAGGAAAGCCAGCGTCAGCCACATGGCGAGAAACAACGTGGTGCTCAGCGCTGTCCTACCGAAAGTCGTTCGCCGGTCGGGTTCCGCCCAGAAGCGCCAGACCACTGGTTTGGGCGCGCGAATCCATGCACCGCCACAGCCGCCGCCCCTCACGTCGCGAAGCGGATCGACGAGGGCGCCACCCTTCATCAGCACATGCACTACAGTTCCGCCGAAAACCCCTAGGCCAACGGCGGCCAGCGTCTTGGCGACGGCGAATTCAAGTCCCAGCACACCTGCTGTGAGCACGAACATCGAAGGATCCATGATCGGCGAGGAAAGCCAAAAGGCCATGACCGCAGGGAGCGGCACCCCCATTGTCAGCAGAGCGGCAATCAGCGGGATCACACCGCAGGAGCAGAAGGGCGAGAGGCCCCCCGCCAGCGCACCGAGGCCAATCATGATCGCAGGCGCCCCGTTGAACATGCGGGCAATCAAGTTTTCGGCTCCAGTTGCCGCGGCCCAGGCAACGATTGTGACGGAGAGAACGAGAAATGGTGCCGTGGCCAGAAGCGATCGCCCGGCAAAGATTGCACTTTCCGCAGCCTGAGGCGTATCAAACAGCGCCAGAGCCACCAAGATTGCGGCAGAGACAAGCCAGGCACGATGCTTTCGCCATGAGATGCGGGACGGAAGACGAGATGGAGCTACAACAGTTCGCAGATTCATGTCCATTTATCCAGCATTGTAGTTATTTGTCAGAACAACCAAGCGACCAGTTCACCCAGCATACTAGTCAGAGCGCGAAGAAACTCCTGAACAGCATTCGGATGTCAGGAAATCGATGATGCGGTGCATCGCGGGAAAATCGACCCTGTTGAACACCTCGCGGCCCTGCCGCTCTTGAATGACAAGGCCGGCATCGACGAGAGCCGAGAGATGATGCGCGAGGGTCGAGGGAGCTAGGCCCAAATGCATGCCAATATCGCCAACCCGAAGACCGTTATCACCTGCCTTCACCAGCAGACGGAAGATCGACAACCGGGCGTCGTGGCCGAGAGCCGCAAGGGCGCGAGCATGTGGGCTGGTCGTGGTCATGGCCCGAATATAGCGACTATTCTGGTTTTGTCGATATCTTTTTCGAAACCTCAAGTGCCGGAGGATTCGGGTGCGCGTGAGCCGTGAGCCGTATTCCCTCATGGTGAACCGCGCCGGTCGATTAAGCAACCTGAGGTCTGGAAATTTTGCAGAGAGGGGGTCAGGCATCCTGGCATTCCCACTTGATGTATGCTTTCGTGTCTGAAGCCCATTTTTC
>NZ_FOHL01000015.1:12417-14036 GCF_900111545.1 Oceanicella actignis | reverse complement strand
TGTCGATCCGCTTGGCTTTGTAGCCGTTGGCATAGCCCCGGCGGTCGGGCGTACGCTCGTAGTGCGCCGCACCGAGAAATCGTTCGCGCTCGATCTGCATCGCCAGCTCAAAGGCCCGGGCGAACACCGAGGCGATCTCGCCAGGGCCGTGCTCGATCAGCTGTTCCAAGACCGCCTCAACCGCCGTATCCTTCCGTCTGTCCATTCGCGCTTCTCCATGGTCGTTCGGCAACTCCATGGAATACCAGGATGGGCAGCCCCTGCTGGGGCATGCCCCAGCAGGGGCTCAAGGCCCCAGCCCAAAGCGAATTTCCAGACATCACGGTACAGTACCCGCGGACCAAGGGGTCCGCTGGATGATGTTGACTGCGGGTCATCCCCGCGTGTGCGGGGAACGCGACGCTGCCCCGCAGAATGGCTCGCAATAGACCGGGTCATCCCCGCGTGTGCGGGGAACGCTGGCAGGCGGCTGCGAATGTCCGCGCTTATGTCGGGTCATCCCCGCGTGTGCGGGGAACGCTGACGAGGCGGCGATCTGGGATCATGTGGTCTCGGGTCATCCCCGCGTGTGCGGGGAACGCGTAATTTCCAGCCATTCGCGCCGGGCGATCTCCGGGTCATCCCCGCGTGTGCGGGGAACGCGCCCCAGATCAGGGCCAGCAGGTGACGGAATTCGGGTCATCCCCGCGTGTGCGGGGAACGCTCCGTCGTGGAGGCGGACGGGAAGGCCAAATCCGGGTCATCCCCGCGTGTGCGGGGAACGCCGCACGGAAAGCGCCGCGCTTCTGCAACAGATCGGGTCATCCCCGCGTGTGCGGGGAACGCTCGACTCCACCGCCCCGGAACGACAGCTCGCCCGGGTCATCCCCGCGTGTGCGGGGAACGCCCGCGACAGCCTCCCCTCGATTCGCGCGAGCGCGGGTCATCCCCGCGTGTGCGGGGAACGCCTGATGGCAGCTATTTCGATGTGCTGATTTCGCGGGTCATCCCCGCGTGTGCGGGGAACGCGGGAACCCGCGCGCGATGGCCGCAGGCGAACCCGGGTCATCCCCGCGTGTGCGGGGAACGCGCCCGGTCCTTGAGCATCATCTCATACACAGCCGGGTCATCCCCGCGTGTGCGGGGAACGCGAGAGCACGAATCCGTTCGAGATCTGCTGGATCGGGTCATCCCCGCGTGTGCGGGGAACGCCGCTGGCTGTCCGAGCCGACGCGCCGCGCCATCGGGTCATCCCCGCGTGTGCGGGGAACGCGCGGCGAGGGATTCGCGGTGCACTGCACATACCGGGTCATCCCCGCGTGTGCGGGGAACGCGCGCTGCCCGACCACATCGCTGAGCAGGCCATCGGGTCATCCCCGCGTGTGCGGGGAACGCCAGGTGATGCGCATCGCGCGCGAGCTGGGCAACGGGTCATCCCCGCGTGTGCGGGGAACGCGACGAGGACAGCATCCACCTGCATGCCCCGGTCGGGTCATCCCCGCGTGTGCGGGGAACGCGGCGTTCAAATGCGGCTGATTCTCGCGCTGATCGGGTCATCCCCGCGTGTGCGGGGAACGCGCAACCAGCCGTGGGTTCTTGGTCAGCCCGGCCGGGTCATCCCCGCGTGTGCGGGGAACGCG
>NZ_FOHL01000015.1:0-12357 GCF_900111545.1 Oceanicella actignis | reverse complement strand
GCGCGGGTCATCCCCGCGTGTGCGGGGAACGCTTGGCATCTACGCGAACGGATCGACATTCACTCGGGTCATCCCCGCGTGTGCGGGGAACGCGCGTTCGGGGCGTGTGCCTCGATAACCTGCGTCGGGTCATCCCCGCGTGTGCGGGGAACGCTCGCGCGGCTCGACGTTCGAACGCCGCAGTCTCGGGTCATCCCCGCGTGTGCGGGGAACGCAGCCACGAGAGCCAGGAGGACGGCCCCGTCCGCGGGTCATCCCCGCGTGTGCGGGGAACGCCGTCCGACCGCCTGTTTCAGGCGGTCGAGGCCCGGGTCATCCCCGCGTGTGCGGGGAACGCGCCGAAGTCAACGGCCGGCCTGTGCGTGTGGACGGGTCATCCCCGCGTGTGCGGGGAACGCGTGCCCTACGGCTACTCGGTTTTCGAGGTCGTCGGGTCATCCCCGCGTGTGCGGGGAACGCTTGTTCTTCGAGACTGGCCGATTTAACAAGAACGGGTCATCCCCGCGTGTGCGGGGAACGCAAGGGCGTCGTCGCCAACGCGTCCGGCTCGACCGGGTCATCCCCGCGTGTGCGGGGAACGCGCGATATCCTGGACGATGAGGGCGATGTCGTCCGGGTCATCCCCGCGTGTGCGGGGAACGCCACCATCCGCAGGACGGCACGGGCGACGTGTTCGGGTCATCCCCGCGTGTGCGGGGAACGCATGAGCCAGACGACGAACCTTGCCCTGCCCTACGGGTCATCCCCGCGTGTGCGGGGAACGCTTTGCGGGCATCTTTCCCGTCGTCGAGCACGACGGGTCATCCCCGCGTGTGCGGGGAACGCTAGGATGCTAAGAACTCTGCCGAACACGAAGGCGGGTCATCCCCGCGTGTGCGGGGAACGCCGTAGCTGCGCGGGACGCGATACGCGCGATCTCGGGTCATCCCCGCGTGTGCGGGGAACGCATGAGCGGGCTGGAGCTTCGCTGCCTGTCCCACGGGTCATCCCCGCGTGTGCGGGGAACGCATCGAGACCTGGGCGGGGCGCGAGGGCGCGGTCGGGTCATCCCCGCGTGTGCGGGGAACGCTGGCGCAGGCCGCGAACGCCGGGCGATCTGACCGGGTCATCCCCGCGTGTGCGGGGAACGCAGCTCCAGGACGTCGCCCTCGCGCGCAGTCACCGGGTCATCCCCGCGTGTGCGGGGAACGCCTTCTCCTTCTGACCTCGGGCGGGCCCATGCCCGGGTCATCCCCGCGTGTGCGGGGAACGCGACTGGGGCGCGCCACTCGGCCCCGGCGACAGCGGGTCATCCCCGCGTGTGCGGGGAACGCCCGTTCACCTCCCAGGTCAGCGGCGTGGTGGTCGGGTCATCCCCGCGTGTGCGGGGAACGCCACCATCCGCAGGATGGCAGCGGGGACGTGCTCCGGGTCATCCCCGCGTGTGCGGGGAACGCGGCATCCCCGAGGCGACAGGCGGCGGAAAGGACGGGTCATCCCCGCGTGTGCGGGGAACGCTCTTCCTGCAAACGCTTGTACTACCGGGCCTATTCCGTTGTCAAAGAGCTTACCGGGGATCCGGCCGGTTCGCGGGCCCCGAGGCGGCGGGCCCGCGCCGCGACCGACAAACGCGCGCTGTTGCGCGCATCGCGTCGAGACCGATCGGCGAAGGGTCTACCGCTTCCCGCGAGGGGCGGAGTTTGCGAGACTCGGGTGATCTGCCGGAAGAAAGCGAACCAGCTTCAGTCCGTCGTAGTCCACCGGCATTCGCCGGTTCGTCCCCACTGTGGCGAAGTCAAAGCCCTGATCGGTCGGCGCGGCCCATACCATCACGGCATCGCCCTGATCGATCCAGGCGCAGACCTGGTCCCAGATCCGCTCGCGCACACGCGCAGAGTAGTCGCCTACATAGACCCCCGCCCGCACCTCGAGCAGCCAGACGCCCAGCCGGCCGCGCAGACGCGGCGGCGCGTTGGTCACCGTCACCACCATCAACGTCATGGTCCCTCCTGCGGATCGGCGAAGGCGGGGCCGGCCGCCTCGGGCGGCGCCGGGGGGCGGGGCAGCTCGCCTGCGCTCAAGACCTCCTCGATCTGGGGAATGATCTTCTCGAGCAGCCGCGAGCGGCGAAAGGCGTCGCGGCATGCATGGCGCACCGCGCGCTCGACCGGCATGTCCAGCCGCCCCTTCTGCGCCTGCCCCGCGATTCGAAACGCCTCGGGCACGACGGTCTGGAGCTTCCACAGATCGGCGATGTCATAGACGAAGGACAGCGCCTTGCCGGTATGGAGGAAGCCTATGGCCGGGGAATAGCCCGCCGCCAGCACCGCCGCCTCGCACAGGCCATGCAGGCAGGCCGTCGCGGCCGACAGACACCGGTTCGGCAGATCCGCCGCGTCCCAGTCGCCGGGGTCATAGGCGCGGCGGCGCCACTCGACCCCATGCTGCCGCGCCAGCAGGGCATAGGTTTCGCGCACGCGCACGCCCTCGATCCCGCGCAGCTGATCGACGGAGCGGCGCTGCGGCGCGGGCTCGCCAAAGCGGATCTCATACATCTTGCGCACCACCCGCAGCCTTGCAGAATCGTCCAGCGCGATCTGCGCCTGCCACAACAGTTTGTCGGCGCGCTCTCCTCCCGGCCGTCCGGCGGAATACAGCCGCACCGCCCCCTCGCCGACCCAGGTCAGCAGCGTGCCCGCCTGCGCGGCAAGGGCCGCTGCGCGGTGACTGACGCGCGTGCCGGGCTCGAGCAACAGGCAGGCGATACCGCCCACCGGGATGACGGTGCGAACGCCGCCCTCGTCCACGGCGACGAAGCAGCCATCCTCGACATCCAGCTGCGCGCGTTCAACGAAGACCAGGCTGGCCCGCTCCTTCAGCGGGATCGGGCGCGGCGGGGGCAGTCCGGGCATCCGGGGCATCGCACCGCCCTCGATCAAGCCCGACGGATCAGCATCAGCCCGCATCCAAAGGCCTTGGCGCGGCCGAAACCCTGGCGCAGGCGCGCCAGAAAGGCCTGCGCGTCGGTGATCTCGAGCACGCCTTCCAGGTCCAGCACGCCAAAGCGGGGCCGGCGCCTGCCCTGTCCTGGCAGATCGCGCACGTCATAGGCGCCGACATGGCAGTCGAGCACCCGAAAGCCAGCGCGCGCGCCCTGCCCAGCCAGCCAGTCTGCGCCCGCCTTCTGGGCGATCTCCATCCGCCGCGCGGCGCGCTCGGGCCTTGGCACGGCCTTCAGCGCGTCCATCACCACATCGACGCGCCCTGCGCCCTTGCGCGCGCGCGTGGCGTTGGCGCGCAAGACGAAGGCCAACCTATCGCCCGGAGACAATTCGGGGGCGAAGGGCTTGACCTCGGGCGACTCGAACAAGGCCGAGGCAGCCGGCGGGCGCGGCGACAGCACCATGAACTGGCTCCGCCCCATGTCGCGCCACAGGAAATCGCGAGAAGCCGCCGGGTCGCCGGCGAAGGCAGACCAGATCAGCCGATGATGCGCATCCATCCGCCGGCCTTCATGCGCAGGCTCGAGCAGCGGCCCCAGCGCCGCCACGTCTGGTTTTCGGTCAAGCGTCAAGCGTGACAGATACATCAAGCGGCATCCTCATCGCGGTCTTCGTCGGCGCTTTCCAACTCCGGTTCGGTAGGCGCGCGGCGTTCGACGACGCCCTCGCGCCCCATCGCACGCGCCGCCAGCGCGGCCAGCTTTTCTTCCCGGTCGGCGATGAAGCCTTCGAAATCGTCCCTGCGCAGGAAGTCAGGCTCAATCAGGTGACTGCGCAGAATTTCGTCCAGCTGCGCGGGGCTCAGGCCGTGATCGCGTTCGATCCGCGCCAGGTATTCCGACGGGGCCGCACCCCCGATCGCCCGGTTCGACGCCGCCGTCAGCGGCGTCTTGTTCAGGATCGAATCGTATTCCTCGCGCCGGAACCCCTTCTTGGCGCACCAGGCGCGGGGAAAGATGTGGTGCAAATCCATCGGGTCATTGCCGAAGGTCGAGATCTCGGCCGTCTGCCCAGTGATGAAGTCACGGCATCCTTCGCGCATCAGCAGCGCCGAGAACGCCCGGTAGGCTGCCGAGAGGCGCACGCGCAGCGTATGCAGCCGGTCGCGGTTGAAGGTCAGAAGCCGCATCCTCTCTGGCTCGGGCCCGCCCGCCAGCCAGCGGGCGACCTCTTCGGCGTCGCGAGCCAGCTTGAATTCGGGGCTTGTGCCGTAATCCTCGGCCAGCGAGGTGCGCCAGAACCACAGCGCCAGCTTCTCCTTGGCCGCCGCGCTCTGGGCCGCCTTGCCCGCGATCGCGATGATCGCGGCCAGCGCCACCAGCTGGGCCGGATAGGGCAAATCGCGAGACCACAGAATACGCTGTGAATTCAGGAATTTGCCCGCCTCTCGAAAGCCGTCCTCGACGGCGCCGGCATGGGCGCGGAAATCGGCAAGCCGCATCGCCAGCAGCGCGTCGCGCCGGGCGCTGACCTGCGGCAGCCGCGCCCGGGCGTCGGGGTCGTCGCTGGCGATCCGCGCCTCTTCGGCGCGCCGGCGCGCATGGGTGATGGACAGCGACACGGCCTGCAGGAAGTCTAAGCCACGCAGGTCGTCGAAGACACGGTTCTCCTGCCCCGCCAGATGCGGGCCGCGAGCGATGCGGGCATGGCGGGCTTCCCAGTCGCGCCGCAGATCCAGCGGGTCCTCGCTGCCCGCGAAGATCGCGGTGACCAGCTCGAACGCGTCCAGCTTCTTGCCGCCGACATTGACCTTTTCGAAGACCAGACAGACCGCCTCGCGGCTGGTGTCGCGCGACAGGCGGATGACCGGCATCTGGTAGCTTTGCAGGGGCTGGATGAGCTGGGTCATCAGGCGGTTGGCGCGCTGACCGCGATCCTCGCCCCGGTCGGTCCAGAACTGCTGGTATTTCCACAGCCATTCCATCAGCGTCCCCTGGTCGAAGACGATCTTCAGCGGCAGGCATTCTTCCTCGAATTCCCGCTCGCGGGATGACAGGTCGCGTTCGATCCCTCCGAACCGGCCCCGCAGAAGGCGGTCGCGCGGCACGCCGATGATGGCGGATTCCAGGTCCTCGCCCGACTCCATCGCCCGCGGAACGTCCAGGTAGTAATAGCGCTCGAGGTGAATCCGTTCGCTTTGCGGCTTGCGCACGCGCATGGGCAGGGTGCCGGTCAGCGCGCCGTAGAGCGAGGTGATCCGCTGCTGGCCGTCCAGCAGCAGCTCGTCGGGCATGGGGCGGGCGGGTCCCTCCCCCGCCGCCTTGCGCTCGGCCTCAACCCCCTCCAGCAGGCGCGGCTTGAAGTTCACCTCGCCGCCCGCACCCAGCGTCAGCAGCGCCCCCACGGGATAGCCCCGGGCGATCGAGGCGATCAGGCTGCGCACATCGTCGTCGCCCCAGACATAGGAGCGCTGGAAATCCGGCAGTTGCAGCTTGCCCTGATGGGCGTCGTTCAACAGGTCGCGCAGAAAGCGCGGGTTGGTTTCAAAGGTCATGTTGCCACCTGTGCCGTGATCTCGACGCTGCGGGTTTCGACCGCGCGCGGGGCGAAATGCCACTTGCGCCGGTCCAGCGGCGCGTCGTGGCGGGTCTGGAGCTGCGTTACGGAACGTTCGGGGCCGAACAGGCCGCGATCGGAATGCAGGATGCGCGCCGTCCGGTCGGCCTCGGGCCACCAGGGCGGCAGGCGCAGCTGCGCAAGGGCCTCGACCGGGTCGGCGGCCGCGACGATCCGGGGGTCCAGCGGCGCGTTCAGCGGACAGGCCTTGCGCCCCAGGTAGAGGTGAAAGGCGGGCCGTTCCAGCGCGCGGGCGAGCGCCGCAAGCCCCGCGCCCGCCACGGCCACCCCGAAAACCATGTCGGTGCGGTAGTCGCGCAGCGTGATCGTGGTGTTGACTCCCCGCCCCGCCGCGAGCAAGGCCTCGGGCCGCGATTGCGGGCGGCGGACGGCCGCAGTGGGCACGGTCTGCACCGTGTGATAGTCGCGCATCACGTCGCCGGCGCCAAAGCTTGCCACCGCCAGGCGCAGCGCGTCCAGCGCGGCAAAGTCGCCGTCGCGGCCGATCCCCTGCGCCGCCGCCAGCAGCCCCAGGATGGCCGAGCGCCCCGGCCAGGTCCAGGACCCGCGCCGTTCATGCCCCGCCACGTCGCCGAAACTGGCCAGGCTGGCCGAGAGGGTGAAGATCAGGAATTCATGCATCTTCGCGCTCGGGCAGGGTCTGGACGGCATCGGCCGCGAAGCGGGCGATCGCATCCAGGCTGCCCTTGCCTTCGTGCATGTGCATCTCCTCGACCGCCTCGGCCATGGCGCCATAGGCGGCGTCGATCTTGGCGGCCATGTCGCGCAGGGCCTCGACCGAGGCGCCCAGAACCCCGTTCGGGTGGTTGGTGCGCAGATCGACCGGCTTGAAGAAGGCGCCCGACAGGTCGCGCGGCTGGCGGCCGCCGCGTTCGACACGGATGTAATGGGCGAGGGGATGATGGGCAAAGCTGTTCTGCTTGCCGCGCGGCGTGGCTGTGGCCAGCGCACGGGCCAGCGCCTCGATTCCCTTGGCCGCCAGCGCCCGGTCGCCGCCGAGATTGTCCACCAGCAGGTCCACGTTGACGCAGGCGTAAAGGTAATAGACGCCCGAGCCGAAGCCCGCCTCGCCGATATGGCCGGCGCCGGAATCCTCCTCGCGGCTCTTGAGATCGTCGACGGCGGAATACCAGTCGTCCTCGGCCATCGCGCGGTGGGTGGTGAAGGCATGGGATACCTGCACCGCAGCCTCGCGGTTGTAGTCAGGATCGTCGGCCAGCATCCGGCCGAACATGGCGATGTCCACAGCGCCGTCGGCATGTCGCAGGACCATCTTCTTGATGTCCTTGTCCGCGATCTTCTCGCCCGCGGCCAGACGGTCGGCAAGGTCATGCGCGGCCTGCCATTCCTCGGGCGAAACAAAGGCCAGCGTGGTGGTCAGCGGCGGCTTTCCGTCCTTTTCGGCCTCGAGCTTCGAAAAGACCTTGGCCACGGTCTGGGCAGCTTCGCGCGCGGTCTCGGGCGCGGCGCCGTTGGCAATCAGTCTCTCCTCGACCTTCTCGGCGATACGCTTGGTGCGGGCGCCGCGATGGCCGGCAAGATCCTGCAGGAAATACGCCGTCTCTCGCACCGCCCGCTTGATCGATTGCGAGGACAAGCGCAGCCGCGGATGGCCGCCGACCAGGGCCTGCTTGGGGCGTCCCTGGTCGTCGCGGTTGGGGTTCGATGGCGGATAGGGCGTCAGCAGGTGGAACTGAACAAAGGTCGTCATTGGGCAATCTCCCCGGAAGTTTCCTGCGTGCCGGGCGCTGGCGCCGCGAAATAGTCGAAGATCCAGCGTCGGCGGGCGGCTTCGCCCCATTGTGGGTGGTCCCAGACCAGAAGGTCAGCGGCCAGCCGCGCGACGTCGCAGCGCCGGTCGGCCATGACGATGGCGCGGCGCAGCGCGGTTGAGAATTCCTCGCCTTCGGCGCGCATCAGGCGCTGAAAGCGCAGATGCGACATGACTGGCTCGGGTCCGCCAAGGCGTCGGGCAAGACTGTGGCCGTCACTCTCGCGCAGCTCGGCCAATGCCCAGACAAGACGAAGAAGCGTGTCGGCCTGCCCTTCCCCAAGGCCCAGATCGCGCGCCAGCGCCTGCACCTGCGGTTCGGCCAGCGCGGCCAGCGCATGGGCCCGGCGCAGGCGGGCGGACAACCCCCGTGCCGCGCCGCTGTCGCGATTGGCCAGACGCTCGCGCCACCAGGCTGCGGCCCTTTCGCCGCGTGTGGGCTGCTTGCCGGATTCGGTTTCGCTCATCCGCGCCTCCGTTTCTGTTCGGGCGGGGTCAGACCAAGGGCGCGCCACGCTCCCTGCCCCGTCTTTCCATGGCCCGCAAGCGTCGCGGACAGGTTGCGCCGTGCCTGCACGATGGCCTGCTGGCCACGAATGTCGCGCTCGGCCAGGCCCGGCAGAGCATGGGAATCAAAGAGTAGCAGCGCCGCCCGCCCAAGGTCGTCCAGCCAGCCGCGCGCCACCGCATCGGGGTCGGAGTTGACAGCTGCCAACTCGGCCAGCCGCGCCTCGAAGGCGCCCTGCGTGCGGGAAAAGAAATCCTCTCGGGCGGCCTCGCGGGCCTCGCCCTCGGCCAAGAGCGGCGCAAGCGCGGCGCGCAGAGCCGAGGCGATCTGCTCGGCCGCCTCGACCAGCCCCTCAACCCGCTCGGCCAGCTCGTCGGACAGGTCCAGGAGCGGCGCGCGCGAGAAGATGAAGTCGCGCGGCTTCATGTTGTCCATCGACCAGCCCGCCACGATGACCTCGGCATGGGCCGGACTGCGCTCATGCCAGCTTTCCACCACGGCGGCACGTCGCGCGGTATCGTCCTCGGACGCCTTTCGGGCGACCACGCCCAGCCAGTTGCGATAGCCGAACAGACCGGCGCGGGGATGCACGGGCAACAGATCGGCGCCCGGCTTGACCCGGTAATGCGGCGTCAAGGGATGCTCCCAGCCGGCATAGTTGGCGCCATAGGGGCGCTGGACGACGCCCGTGACCGCGCCCCGTTCGCCGACAAGGCGCAGGCGGCGGGGCATGCCGAAGAACGCCTCGGCCGGGTGGGCGTCCTGCGGAAAAACCTGCTGGCCCTTCTCGGATGTCCGCGTGGGGCGCATCCACGGCAGAACTTCCGGCGTGGCGGGCGTGCCATCGGGCACATTGGCCCAGATCAGCGACCACAGCCCCCGCCCCGGATCGACCAGCGTGACCATCGGCCCACCGCCGCGCATCGAAGTGCGGTTGCCCGCCCCGCCCGAGGGCGCATGGGCCTGCAGCGTATAGAGCGCGATCGCCGCCAGCGCGGGCTCCAGCGCGAGATAACGACCCCGTTTGACCATCAGGTCGGCATTGTTGCGGATCGTCTGTTCGCCCGCGCTGTCGATGAACAGCATGTCGGGCGGTTTGGGGGCCTTCGCGCCGCGCTCGAACGGCTCGAGATCCTGACAGAAACGCGGACCGTCGCCCATCAGCTCGAAGGCCCGAGCGAAGGGCGCAAGACGTTCGCACAGGCGATCGGGGTCGGGCGCGCAGCGGTCGCGCCAATCGTCGGCATCGCGCGGCGGATCGGCAAGGAAGACGAGCCCGATCAAGAGCTCCAGACAGGCGATGTTCAGATCGGGGCGGGGCCAGTCCAGGAAGGCCAGATCGTCATCGGCCATCTGCCAGGGCGCGATCGCCGCGCGGCCGCCATCCTTGCGGCGAACCGGAATCCAGGCATCGTTGACAAGGTTGAGCATCAAATCACCAAAAACAACCACAGCCCGAGGCTCGGCGCCTCGGGCGAAATGTCAAGTGAACATGAGGCCGGCATCTTCTTCGTAACCAAGCCCCTCGCAGATTTCGCCATTCTCGGCCACCGTCACGAAGCTGCGCGTGCCGACCAGCCAATCCGGCAGAGCTACGGGCGGCGCGCTTTCGGGCAGGGCCAGCTTCGACAGGCGAGCCTCGCTGGCCGAAACTTCAGAGAGCTGACAGCTGTCGACCGACCACGCGCCGCCCGACCAGGGCGCGCCGTCGGGCCGCATCAGAACCAGAATTCGCTGAGGCTGGCCGAGCCGGGTGGGATAGTCGGCATCTCCGGCCCCGCTCGCGCCGGCGCGATAGCCCTTGTCCCACTCGATCCGGTTCTGGAAAGCATGGGCCTTGGCCGCGCCGGATCGCCCCTCGGCGCGCAACTCGGCACGCTCGAGCGACGCGGGGACGGGGGCGTCGCCATGCGCGGCCTCGATCAGCGCCCGCAGCGCCTCGGGCGCGCGGATCTCGCCGGCACGGAAAAGAACGCTCGCGCTGCGCCAAAGGGTGGCCAGATCATAGACATGGGCGCCGCCGCCCAGAAGGTCGCGCGCCCAGCCAGGGCCTTCCACATGGACGGGATCGGGGGACAGGACATGCAGCGCAGGACGCGCGACCGCGCGCGCCGCAGCCGGCCGCCGATCCATATGTCGCCAGAGCCGCCCGGCGCGCTGGATCAGGGCGGCCATTGGGGCCAGATCGCTGATCATCACATCGAAATCAAGGTCCAGCGAAGATTCCACGACCTGGGTCGCCACAAGAACCCGACCGGGACGCGCCGCGCGATCCTTGCCGAACGCGGACAGGATGGCGGCCTCGTGCCGCTTGCGATCGCACAGCGCGAAACGGGCATGCAGAAGGTCGGCCGGAACTCCTCGCTCGCGCAGGGCTTTCACCGCCTCGATGGCTTCATCCACCGCGTTTCGGACCCACACGGCCGCGGCGCCCTCGCGAGCCGCGGACTCCAACAGACCGAGCGCACGCTCCGGCGCGTCAAGGCGTTCGACCTTCAACGCGCCGCGCGCCAAGCCCGCGGGGGCCACCGGGCGTGGGGCGGCGCCCGAGACCGTCAACGCCGGATAGCCGGGCTCATCAAGATCGGGGCGGGCGCCGCCGCCAAAAGCAGCGAACAACCTCGATCGCAAATCGCGCGGAACCGTCGCGGACATCAAGATGGCCGAACCGCCCAAAGCCGCATGCAGCCGCAAAAGCGTCTCCAGCAGGACGCCCATATATGGGTCGCCCATCTCGTGCACCTCGTCTACGATCAAGATCTTGTTGGAAAGCCCATATTGGCGCAGGGTCGCATGCCGCGCCCTGACCGCCGCCAGCAAAGCCTGGTCGATCGTGCCGATGCCGACATTGGCCAGGAGCGCTCTGCGACGCGAATCCCGCAACCACTCCGTTGGGCCGGCTTCATCCTGCATCCGCTCGGGCGAGAGGACGAGGTCCCGATACTCTTTCGTCAGGCCCGCGCGGCCATGCGCAAGCGTCAAGGTCGGAGCCGAGGCGAACATCCTCGGCAGGATCGGCCTCAGCCGACGGAACATCGAGTCGGCGGTCGCCATGGTTGGCAACGCCACGTAAAGCCCTCGCCCCTTGCCCGCCAGCAGCATCCTTTGAGCCAGGACCATCGCGGCCTCGGTCTTTCCCGAGCCCGTTTCGTCCTCGATGAAAGCCAGCATCGGCCCCGAGGGCAGCTCTGCCTCGGCGCAGGCCGCCTGCATCGGGCGAAAACTGAAATCGAAAAGCCGGGTCCTTGAAGGCGAAGGCGTCGCGACCCCCGACGCCGCAACGGCGCGCCGCGCCCGCTCACGCGCAGAGTCGAGATATGCTTGCGCGTCCGCGCATGGCGGGCAGGACGGAAACCAAAGGGCGTTCGAGCCGATCCAGTCGGCGGCGGTCAAAAGCCCGTTCAGCCTCCAGGAAAGCGGCCGCGCTTTCGCCGTGGCATCAAGATCGACAAGCGAAGCGTCGGGCCATAGGCCCAGAAAGATCTCGATCGCTGCCCCGGCGGCCTCAAGCGCCTCCTCCCCCGCCGCGTCAATCATCCTCTTCCACTCTCCGCCCGGACCGGTGTTCGAGCGGTTCATCGACAGAATCCTTTGCGACGGGCGCCCATGATGCCCCGCCGCTGCGGCGTAAAGCTCGCGTCGCGCGCCCTCGCTCCCGCCAAGCGCTTCGCCAATTCGTCCGTCGTGATAAAACAGGAAGGCTTCCGTTATCTCCCAGTGGCGAAAGGCCTGAGGACGCCGGTCACGCAGCATGGCGCGAAAGCTGTCGGAAATCTTGCCCAGGTCATGAAGCGCGGAAAGAAGGACCAACGCCTTCTTCACCCCCTCCGCGATGCGCAAGGGTTCGGCGAGCCGTTCGCAGACGGCCGCCACGTCCAGCATATGCAAGACGGCCGGATGCTCTCGCCCGGACGCGTCCGCGCTCTTGCCCGGCCAATGGAGACACAACGCTCCGAAGGTTGATCCTGCCACCATTTTCACCGGACGCCTAGGATGCGGACCCATAATGTCTGACCCATAGCCGAGCGCAAGCCATGATCATGGCGGCGAGGCAGGTGGACACCCGCAAGAACTGACCTGCTCCCCTTAGAGTCCGCGTTTCAGCGTTAGCTCTGTTCAGGGTTTGGTCCTCTCTTGACCGTTTGTGATACTCCCGCGGGGTGAGCCCGTCGAGGCTCGAATGGGGGCGGTGATGGTTGTAGTCGTCGCGCCAAGGGTACTGTACCGTGATGTCTGGAAATTCGCTTTGGGCTGGGGCCTTGAGCCCCTGCTGGGGCATGCCCCAGCAGGGGCTGCCCATCCTGGTATTCCATGGAGTTGCCGAACGACCATGGAGAAGCGCGAATGGACAGACGGAAGGATACGGCGGTTGAGGCGGTCTTGGAACAGCTGATCGAGCACGGCCCTGGCGAGATCGCCTCGGTGTTCGCCCGGGCCTTTGAGCTGGCGATGCAGATCGAGCGCGAACGATTTCTCGGTGCGGCGCACTACGAGCGTACGCCCGAGCGCCGGGGCTATGC
>NZ_FOHL01000022.1:0-5224 GCF_900111545.1 Oceanicella actignis | reverse complement strand
GCGCCCTGAAGCGCCCCCCAGAAATGAAGCGGCGTGGTGGTGCCATAGACGCAGAGACAGGGCTGGACGATGTCGCGCCGCTCGTTCGAGCCGTCGCGGTTGGCGTATTCCGCGCCGAGGAATACGCCGCTCGCCGCGCTGTAGAGCTCCGTCATGTTGTCGAGGATTTCGGTGACGTGGCGCGGGCTGCGTTTGCGGTCGGCCGCGGCCGAGAGGAACATCCCGAACTCGTCGAGCTGGAACAGGATCGCCGGCTGGCGGTGGAGCGCGGTCAGCAGCCCCGCGCCCGAGGCGATCTTGTTGCCGCCGAGGTGATGCGCGAGCCCCGCCTCGAAGAAGAGCCGGTTCACCACCTCGCGGGCGTGGTTCTTGCCCGAGCCGCTGTCGGCGATGCCGACGATGTAGAGGTTGGTGCGCAGGTCTGACTCGGTGCGGTAGCGCCGCCCCATCAGGGCGCCGAGGGCGCAGAGGCTCGCGCCCACCGCGAGAAGCGGCTGAGGCCTGCGTGCCGTCTCGATCATGTAGCGTGCGAGATCGCCCACGAGCCCGCCCGGGATCGTCAGCGTGAAGGACGGCGTGGGCGGGAGGATCGGCGCTGAGGTTTCGGGCCGTGCGAGTCGCGCGAGGAGGCCGGCCGCGGGATGCTCGTCGGCCGCACACGCCTTCTGACTGCCGTCGAGCAGCAGGTCGGGGTCGGGACGCCAGCCCTTCTCCATGGCGAGGTGATAGATCGTGCCGGCGCCGATCCGCGCGGGCCTGAAGCTCGCCCAAGCCTTCGCCGTCGCGGCCGGGTCGTTCTTGGCCGCCTGCGCCGACCATTCGGTGAAGAGCGTTGCGCCCTCATCGCCCAAGGCACCCTTCAGTGCCATGCCGATGCGCATCCAGCTGTCGTAATCGAGCTCGGCGTTCGGCAGCCAGGCGAGCGCGCTCCGGATCGCCGCCAGCGTCCCAGCCTGCGCATGCGCGGGCAGACATGGGTGCCCGGTCCCGTTCGCCGCCTTCGCACCGAGGCTCTTCGGGCGCAGATCGGGCGGGATCAGCGCCAGCGCCTCGTCGAGGAAGGCCGCTGCCCGGTCGGCGTCGATCTCGGGCAGGCTCTCGATGTCGAGATCCGCGAGGCCCTCGTCCGGCCAGGCGTAGGGCCGGCCGGTATCGGGATGCTCGGCATAGGCCACGAACTGCTGCCCGAGGCAAAGCATTTCCAGCGGCGCGCGCCGGATCCCGGCGAAGGGTTCTCGCGTGCGATAGACGAGGAGCCGCTTCGGCGGTTTGCCGATCCTGAGCGCCGGCGTGTCGCCCAGCCGTTCGCGGGCCAAGCGTTCGATGCGCAGCGCCAGCTCGCCATCTTCGGCGATGTCGATGTCGAGTGCTGCGACTGCACCGCCCGCGATTCCGACGCCGCAGCCGGGCCAGCTCGACCAGGTTGCGACCTCGATCTCGGTCGTGGCGCGATGCGCATGCCTGTTCCAGCGCGGATAGTCGCGCCACGCGCCGCGGGCGAAGAGCCCCGGCTTCTTGGCGCCCGGCGCGATCGGCAGGATCGCGTAGCCATTGGCCACGAGACGCGCGCCCACGCGCGCCATCCACGAGGTGTCCGCCATCAGAAGGGCGCCTCCGGGATCATGCCAACGAGCCGGGCGCGGTCCTTGGCCGCCAGATCGCGCAGGTGGTCGCAGTAGCCGGTGACGATCACCTCGACGAAGGTGTCCCACTCCTTCTCGGTGAGCAGGGCGAGATCGGTTTTCCCGAGACTGTCGAGGTATGCGCCGCCGGCCTTGCCGCCCTCGACCATGGCCGCAGTCTCGTTCGGGGTCGGATCGATCATGCCCGACCTCCGGTGGCAGATGTCCTGGCAAACCCGGCTGCAGAGGTCTCTGCGGCTCGTGTCGCGCCGCGGGTCGGAGACGGCAAAGCGCGGGTCGAACCAGCCCCAGCCGCGGGGTTCTCGATGGCAGACGGCGCAGAGGCCGGAACGGCTGTGAGGCATGGGGCGAACCTGTAGGCGGTGATTTCGGTGAAGCGGCCCGCGGGGCGGACGGCGATCTCGGTGGGGCGACGCAGCTCGTCCGCGAGGATGAGCGCTTCGTCGACGGACTGGGGCACCTCCAACTCGGGCGCCCGCTCGCGCCACCAGCTCGCGGCCTTCCGGCGCGGATAGCCCTCGTGCTCGAAGCAGACCCATTCTGTGTGAAAGGCGAGCCCGCAGCGGTAGGTGACCTTCAGCGAAACCCGCCCGCCGCGTTTCTCGTGGCGGCTGAAGGTGACGTCGGTGACGCCGACCCATTGCGGCTTGCCGGTGGACAGCACCTCCAGCGTCGAGGCGGTCGGCTCGAGCTTCACCTCGCGGCCGGGGAACTCGAAGCCGCAGCAGGGGCATTCGAGGGCGGCAATGGCCACGATGGTCCCGCATTCGGGGCAGATCTTGGTGGGCGGCGGCCCGTCGCCCGGACCGCCCGGCCGCTTCGGCCGCACGAGATCGATGGGGCCATGCCGGCGGACATTGCCCGCGAAATCGAGAACGAGGCAGTTCTCCTTGCCCTCGGCGAGCCGCGTGCCCCGACCCGCCATCTGGACGTAGAGCCCGGCCGACTTGGTGGGCCGCAGCATGGCGATCAGATCCACGGCTGGTGCGTTGAAGCCCGTCGTCAGCACGCCCATCGAGGCCAGCGCCCTGATCTCGCCGCGCTTGAAGGCGGCGATGATCCGGTCGCGCTCGTCCTTCGGCGTCTTTCCGAAGATGGTGGCGCAGCTGACCCCGCGGCGGCGGAACTCTTCGGCAACATGGGTGGCGTGGCGGACGCCCGAGCAGAAGGCGAGCCAGGACCGCCGCGTCTCGCCATGGGCGATCACCTCGGCCACGGCCGCGCGTGTGATGGCATCCTGGTCGACCGCGTCCTCGAGATCGCGCGCGATGAACTCGCCGCCGCGCGATCCCACGCCCGTCACATCGAGCCGGGTCTGCGTCTGCTTCGAGATGAGCGGGGCGAGATAGCCCTGATCGATCAGGTCGCGGACCGACACCTCGTAGGCAATGTCGGTGAAGAGCGCGTTCTCGCCCTCGTGCAGCATGCCGCTGTCGAGCCGGAACGGCGTCGCCGTCAACCCGATCACCTTCAGCGCCGGGTTGATCGCCTGCAGGTCATTGAGGAAGCGGCGGTACATGGTGTTCGACCGCCCGGGGATCAGATGGGCCTCGTCGATCAGCACCAGGTCGGCATGGCCGATGCGCGTCGCCTTGTCGTGGATCGACTGGATGCCGGCAAAGAGGATCCGGGCCCGCGCATCGCGGCGGCCGAGACCGGCCGAGTAGATGCCCGCCGGCGCCTCGGGCCAGAGCCCCAGCATCTCGGCATGGTTCTGCGCGATCAGCTCGCGGACATGGGTGACGACGAGCACGCGCTGATCCGGCCAGGCCTTGAGCACGCCACAGGTGAAGGCGGCCATGACGAGGCTCTTGCCGCCGGCGGTGGGGATGACGACGAGCGGGTTGCCGCTCTCCTTCTCGAAATAGCCGTAGATCGAGGCGATCGCGGCCTGCTGGTAGGGGCGCAGGGTCAGCATGCGGCGGCCTCCTCATCGCGGGCGTCGTTGGTCCAGGCCGAGCCGTCGCGCATGCGGTAGGCGACGAAGTCCTCGCCTGCGTCGGTCACCTCGCCGGGGACGAGATCGGGGATGAACAGGTGCCGGGCGCAGGCGCGGCGCTGGTCCGCCGGGTCGAGCAACCGGTCGTGGCGCGCGCAATGCCAGCCGCCGACGTCCCTGTTGGTCGCGCTTCCGGACGAAGAACCGGTTCCCACTTCTTCTGGAGGCGCTTCGATGGGCGTCGAATGCAGGCAGGACCGGCAGGTGATGGCCGCGGCCTCCTCGCCATGGCAGAGCCCGTGGTGGTCGCAGAACCGGCACTCGAACCAGGCGGGATCCGCGCTGATCCGCTCGGGCGGATGCTGGGCGAAGATGATCCGCCGCGCCTTTTCCAGCAGGCGTTCGCCCATCTCGGGATCGGCCGGGACGCGCTCGATGTGCAGCGCGTCGGAGTCCTTGCAGACCGCAACGTAGAGCGCCCGCGAGATGCCGGTCAGGTGCATGTAGACCTGCATCTGCGCAAGGTGCCGGGGCTTGGCGAGCGCGACGCCCTTGCCGACGAGTTCGGCGAAGCTCTTCGCCGAATGCGTCTTGAACTCGACGACATGCCAGGTCTTCGGCGCTTCGAGCAGACCGAGGGCGACCGCGTCGAGCGAGCCGCCGAAATGGCCGCCATGGGCCTCGACGCGGAACTGCCGCCCGGTCTCGGGATCGACCTCCAGCACGGTGGCGCCCGTGGCGCGCAGATCGCGGACGAGCCGCGCCTCTTCAAGCTGGCCGGTCTCGAAGAGCCGCAGGATGCGGCCGGTGTGCCGCGCTGGCGTCGCCCAGCGGAAGTCGTACCAGAGCGCGCGGGCGCAGGACTTGCCGATCAGCGAGGCGCCGAGGTGGTCGCGGAAGCCGTCGCCCTGCCGGGCCTCGTAGGCGGCGTAAATCGCGGAGAGGGTCGGCGTCGGGGGGTCGGGAAGCTCGGCCATCAGCGCGCCTCCTCCTGCTCGAGCCGCGCCCGCGCCTCCGCCAGCACCGCGGTCCAGGCGGCGCCGTCATGGCGTTCGCGCAGGACGGCGATGATCATGTCCTTCAGGCGCTCGCGCCGGCGGCGGCCGCCCTGACGGGCGAGGATCTCGGCGCGCTCGCGATTGAGGTGGCGCAGCGCCGTGCGCGCGCGGTGAAACCAGTCGGGGTCGATCGGCTTCGCCGTCCGCTGCCGCGCCAGATCGGCGGTCGCGATCTGCGTGCGGATCTTCGCGATGGCGTCCTCGATCTCGATCAGGCGCCGGGCGTCGTCAGGCAAGCCGGGGGCGTTCGCGGCCGCGCAGGCCGCGTCGGTGATGTTGGTCATGGTCGGTCTCTCGGGTCTGGCGATGTCCGGACCGCCGCGAGTGTCAGCCCGCGGCGGCCGAGGGCGTCAGCTCTTGGCGCGCCAGGGCGCGGTGGTCGGGCGGGCGGTCGGCTGGGCGGGTGCGCTGGCCGGCTGTGCCGCAGCCGGCTGTTTCGGTGCGGCAGGCGGCGTTTCGGGCACGAGGTAGCGGATCGTGTTCTTCTCGCCGTAGCCGTCCTTCGGGGGCTTCACGCCGACCTGGATCGTCATCGGGATCAGGTGCAGCTCCTCGCTGTCGTTCACCTGCAGCTTGCCCGTGGC
>NZ_FOHL01000013.1:0-29475 GCF_900111545.1 Oceanicella actignis | reverse complement strand
ACGAAGATCAGCCCCTGGATCAGCACCGTCTTCGCCGCCGCGAGCGAGGTCAGCGTCTCGCCCGAGCTCTGGCGCAGCGCGGTCAGGATCAGGTCCTGCCCCGGCCCGCCCCATCGGAAGTGATCGACCGAGCGCCCGCCCTCGGTCTGCTTGAGGATGTAGAGATTGGGCGCCGCGTCGTTGCGCCACGAGGCCGGCGCGCCGCCGCCCAGCACATGCCGCACGAGCCCGATCTCGGGCCCGAACGAGGCCGTGCCCTCGGGGATGCCGTTGGCGCCCGTGGTCCACACCTTGCCCGAGGTCCGCGGCGAGGCGTCCGTCGCCAGCCCCTGCGCCTCGAAGCGCCCGGCGGTCGCCCCCGCCCCGCGCGAGCTCAGCCGCCACCAGGGATGCACGGCGCGCTCGGTCTCAGTCAGGAACGCGACCGCCTGCGCCGGGTCCGCCTTGGCCGGGTCCTGCCGCCAGGGCGCGTAGCCCTCGGCGTTCGACTGGCCGAAGATCAGCCACAGCGCGACGGTGTTGTCGGGAAAGGACGGAGGGCCGCCGCGGCGCGCGCGCGCCGCGAGGGCCCCGACCGAAAGCCCGAGCGAGAGCATCAGTCGATCACCAGCGCATGGATGCCCGCCGCCGTGGTGCCCGTGGCGCGCACGCGCGTGACGCCCACGGGCAGCAGCGTCTGATCGGCCACGGTCACGGTGCGCGGGCCGCCGCCGCGGACCGTGTCGATGACGACGTCGCCGCCGACGGTGACGAACAGCGCGATGGCCGCGTCGGGCAGATCGACGGCGTCGTCGGGAGTCACGGGAACGATGTCGGTCGCCGGGCCGGCAAGCGGCACCGCGCGCCCGCTGAACGGGTTTGCCATGGGAAGCGCTCCTTTTGGATGAACGCGCGGCGAGAACCCGGCGGACGGGTTCCTCGCGGCGCCGCTTCCTGATACCCGAACTTGGTTAAATCGGCGTTAAGGGTCGCGCCGCGCGCCCTCTCAGCCGCCGTCGGCGCCGATGACCGCGCAGGCGCCCGCGCCCAGATGCGCCGCAAGGAAGCGCGCCAGCGCCGGCGCGTCGCGCGGATCGGGGCGGTGCTCGTCCCTGAGGTCGCAAAGAATGCGCGCCGGCGCCCACACCGCAGGGCGTCCGCTTCGCAGGGCATGGACCAGCTCGGTGCGGGTGTCGGTGACGACGAAGCGCGCATCCTGCCCCGCGAAGGCCCAGGCCGCCTGGTCAAGCGCGCTCAGCAGCAGCCGCTCGGCCGCCGCGCCCTCGAGGCCCATCCTCCGCGCCGCCTCGGCCGCGGCCTGGCCGAAGCGCCCCGGCGCCACCACCGCCGCCACCGGCCGACGGCGGGCGGCCAAGGCCTCGCGCGCGGCGCGGCGCGCGGCGTCGTCATCGTCCAGCAGCGCCGGATCGGTCAGCGCCGCCACCATCGGCGACGCCCCCGCCGCCGTCGCCGCGATCTGCGCCAGGCGCGCCTGCGCGGCGCGGCGGGTGCGCACGATCTCGACGCCCAGCGCGCCGGGAATGCGGTCCAGCTTCTCGACCCGCACCAGCACGCGCGCCGCGCGCGGATCGCGCAGGCAGCGCGCGGCGATGCGCTCGGCGCAGGTCTCGAGCAGGTTCAGACGCCCCTCGGCCAGCGTGTCGTCGATGGCCTCGACCAGCGTGTCATACGAGATCACCCGGTCCACGTCGTCGGTCGCGCCGGCCTCGGTGGGCCGCACCTCGAGCACGACGCTGAAGCGCAGCCGCTGCGCGACGCCGCGCTCGGAGGCGAAGGCGCCGATCTCGACGGCGCGCACCAGGTCGCGCACGCTGATGCGGTCGAGCGGCAGCTCGGCCGTGTCGGTGTCGCGGCGGGGCCATTCGAAGGCCAGGGCGGTTTCGTCGATCATCGGCGCGCACTCCTCGCGCGGCCCGGAGCGGGGCCGCGTCTCTTGCCCCGGTGATCGCCCCTGCGGCGCGCGATTGCAAGCGCGGAACCGACGCAAGGCGCCCCCCGCCCGACACCCCCTCCCGACGCCCCCGCCCGACCCGCCGCGCGCACCCCGACGCGCCCCGCCGCCTCCGACGCCGGGGCCGCCTGCCGGCCCACGACCCCGCCCAGGCCCGCGCGACGCCCGCGCTTGACACCGGCGGCCGGCGGGACCATGTTCCATGCGAACGCACGCCGAGCGCGTGCTTTTTTCGGACATTCGATATGCTCAAAACGAGCATATCCGCGGAGGACGACGCGCCATGTTCATCAACGCCGACATGCCCATCAAGGCCGCCCGCGCCGAGCTGGAGGCCGCCTACGACCTGGAGCCCTCGGCGGCGGCCATGAAGGACACCGCCGACATCTACGAGCGCGTGCGTCACATCATTCCCGAGCCCGACTGGATGCTGCACGCGCCCTATGTGCGCGCCATCAACCGGCTGAAGAAGGAGAAGGACGCCGTCATCCTGGCGCACAACTACATGACGCCCGAGATCTTTCACGGCGTGGCCGACGTGTCGGGCGACTCGCTTCAGCTGGCCATCGAGGCGACCAAGGTCGATCAGCAGACCATCGTGCAGTGCGGCGTGCACTTCATGGCCGAGACCTCGAAGATCCTGAACCCCGAGAAGACGGTGCTGATCCCCGACGCGCGGGCGGGCTGCTCGCTGGCCTCGTCGATCACCGCCGCCGACGTCGAGGCGCTGCGCCGCCAGCATCCGGGCGCCAAGGTGGTCAGCTACGTCAACACCACCGCCGAGGTGAAGGCCGCCTCGGACATCTGCTGCACCTCGGCCAACGCCGTGCAGGTGGTCGACGCCCAGCCCGGCGACACCGTCATCATGACCCCCGACGGCTACCTGGCGCAGAACGTCGCGCGGCTGAGCCGCAAGCGCGTGGTCTGGTGGGACGGCGCCTGCATCGTGCACGAGCGCTTCACCGCCGAAGAGATCCGCGCCTTCCGCGAGGACAACCCCGGCGTCGCCGTCATCGCCCATCCCGAGTGCCGCCCCGAGGTGGTGGCCGAGGCCGACTTCACCGGCTCGACCTCGGGAATGATCGCCTGGGTGCGCCGCCACAAGCCCGCCAAGGTGGTGATGGTCACCGAATGCTCGATGTCGGACAACGTCGCCGCCGAGCTGCCCGAGGTCGAGTTCGTGCGCCCGTGCAACATCTGCCCGCACATGAAGCGCATCACGCTCGAGAACATCCTGTGGTCGCTGCATTCGGGGACCGAAGAGGTCGCCGTGCCCGAGCACCTGATCGAACCCGCGCGCCGCGCCGTCGAGCGCATGATCGCCCTGACCGCCTGAGCGCCGCCCCGCCCCACGCCGAAAGGCCGTCCATGGATCAGAACGACACCGTCCGGCGCGCCGAGGGCGCGCTGATCGTGGGCGCGGGGCTTGCCGGCCTTTTCGCCGCGCTCAAGATGGCGCCCGCGCCCTGCGTGGTGCTTTCGCCGCTGCCCCTGGGCGACGGCGCCTCCTCGGCCTGGGCGCAGGGGGGCATCGCCGCCGCCCTCGCCCCCGAGGACAGCCCCGCCCTTCATGCCCGCGACACCGTCGTCGCCGGCGCCGGCGCCGTGGACGAAGCCGTGGCCCGATCGGTCGCCGAGGAAGCGGCCGCGCGCATCGAGGACCTGTTGCGCATCGGCGCCCCCTTCGACCGCGACGCATCGGGGCGGCTTCTGCAATCGCGCGAGGCGGCGCATTCGTTCAACCGCGTGGTGCGCGTGAAGGGCGATCAGGCCGGGCGGGCGGTGATGGACGCGCTCATCGCGGCCGTGCGCCGCACGCCCTCGATCCGGGTGCTCGAAGGCGTCAGCGTGGACGATCTGGCTCTGAGCGACGGCCGCGTGAGCGGCGTCTTCGCCCGCCGCGCCGGCGATCTGCACGCCGAGCCGATCCTGCTCCAGGCGCCGGCGGTGATCCTTGCCGCGGGCGGCGTGGGCGGGCTTTACGCCGTGACCACCAATCCCTCGAAGGTGCGCGGCCAGGGGCTGGGCATGGCCGCGCGCGCCGGCGCGCTGATCGGCGATCCCGAATACGTCCAGTTCCACCCCACCGGCATCGCCGTCGACCGCGACCCGACGCCGCTCGCCTCCGAGGCGCTGCGCGGCGAGGGCGCGCTGCTGATCGACGAGACCGGCGCGCGCATCATGCAGGGCGTGCACCCGGACATGGAGCTGGCCCCGCGCGACGTGGTGGCGCGCGCGCTGCACCGGCACATCGCCCGCGGCGGCAAGGCGTTCCTGGACACGCGCGCCAGCCTTGGCCCGCGCATCGCCGAAGAGTTCCCCGCCGTCACCGCCTATTGCCGCGAAGCGGGCATCGACCCCGCGCGCGAGCCGATCCCCGTGCGCCCCGCCCAGCACTACCACATGGGCGGCGTGCTGACCGACGCGCGCGGGCGCACAAGCCTGCCGGGTCTGTGGGCGTGCGGCGAAGTCGCCTGCACGGGGCTGCACGGCGCCAACCGGCTGGCCTCGAACTCGCTGCTCGAGGCGCTGGTCTTCGCCGCGCGCATCGCCCAGGACGCGGCCAACCTTGCCGCGAGGGCCGACCCCGAGCCGGCGCCGCCCCCGCCGCCGCTGCGCCCCGCGCAGGAAGGAGACCCGCTGCGCGCCGCCGAAGACGCCGTCCGCGCCCTGCGCCGGACCATGACGCGGGATGTGGGCGTCGAGCGCGACGAAGAGGGGCTGAGGCGCGCGCTGCGCGAGATCTCGCGGCTCGAGCGCGGCACGCCATGCGCCTCGCGCGCCTTTCTCAACATGACGAGCGCCGCGACGCTGATCGCCGCCGCCGCGCTGATGCGCCGCGAGAGCCGCGGCGGGCATTGCCGCTCGGATCATCCCGAGGCCGACCCCGCCGCGCCGGCGCGCACGCAGATCACCCTGACCCGCGCCCTCGAGATCCGCGAAAGCGTCTGCGCCGAGGGCTGAGCCCCGCGCGCCGGCGCCGCTCAGCGCGTCGCCACCTGGTCGGGTTCGCGGTAGAAGACGTGCTCGCCGATCACGGCCGTGCGCTCCAGCTTCGAGGCCCAGCGCGGCGACACGGAGCTCGCGTGATAATGCGTGGCCCGCCCGGTCAGCGCGCGCGGTCGGCCGTCCAGCATCCGCCGCGCGACCCGGCCCGCGCGCTCGAAGGCGCGGCGATTCGTGATCGCCTCGGGGCGGCCGTCGCAATTGTACGAGAACTGGCAGGCGTGCAGACGGTCGGCGCCCTGATTGACCACCTCGCACACCGTGTTCGGAAAGCGCGGGCTGTCGACGCGGTTCAGAATCACCTCGGCCACGGCGATCTGGCCGGTCAGCCCCTCGCCGCGCGCCTCGAAATAAAGCGCCTCGGTCAGGCAGCGCCACTGCTCGTCGCCCTCGGGCTTGACGGCCTCGAACTCGGCGCGCGCGCGCGCGCCCACGCTCATCGCGCCCGACACCGTCCTGTCGGCGCGCTCGAGCCCGCGGCGCAGCGCGTCGGCCGCTTCGTCGTCCTCGCGCGCAAGCGGGGTCAGGTCCACGATGCTCAGCCGCGGCGTGGCGCGGCCGGCCACGGCGTGAACATCCACCTCGCCCTGCCGCTCGAACGCGGCCTGAAGCGCGGCGCGTTCCGAAGCCAGCGCCGCGCGCGCATAAAGTCCCGCATCGGCCAGCGCCGAAGACGCGACGAGCAACGCGGCCGCGGCCGCGACGGCATGTGCGATCATCGTTCTCTTCCTCGCCTCGGAGCCTCGGCGCGGCTTGCGCATCGCGCCCGGCTCGTTGCCCAGCAGATCCCCCGAAGCTCCTCGAATCCGTTCGGCCTCGCTGAAACGCCGCCCTTGCGCGGGCGCGAGGCGCGCGCCCCGTGCGGGGCGCGTCAAGGCTCGTCAACCTTGCGCCCGCCGCCCGCGCTGTCAAGCGCGGCGCGCAGGGCGCCCGATATGGACGCGGCGGCCGCGAAGGGGCCTACATCCTGCGCCCGCGCCAGGCCCAGCCGCTCGGCGGCGGCCAGACCCTCGGTTCCGAATCGAGCCCGCAAGGCCGAGCGCGCCCAGGCCATGGCATGCGCCGCGCGCAGCCGGGCCAGCGCCGCGCCCCCGTCGGCGGCCAGCCAGGCCGCGCGCGCCTCGATGCGGTCCACCGCCTCGTCCAGCCCGCCGCCCTCGAGGGCCGAACATGACAGCGCGACCGGCGTCCAGCCGTCGGGGCGCGGCGGCGCCAGCGACAGCGCGCCCTTCAGATCGGCCAGCGCCCGGCGCGCCGGCGCCCCCAGATCGGCCTTGGTCACCAGCACGAAATGGGGAATCTCCATCACGCCCGACTTCATGAACTGCAGCGCATCGCCCGAGCCGGGCTGCACGCACAGCACCACCGTGTCGGCCAGATCGGCGACCTCGGTTTCCGACTGGCCCACGCCGACCGTCTCGACCAGCACGCGGTCGAAGACCGCGCGCATCAGCGTCATGGCCGGGTAGCTGAGCTCGGCCAGCCCGCCCAGCCTGTCGCGCGCCGCCATCGAGCGCACGAACACGCCCGCATCCTCGGGGTCGGAGTCGATGCGCGTGCGATCGCCCAGCAGCGCCCCTCCCGAGCGGCGCGAGGACGGGTCGACCGCGATCACGCCCACGCTGAGCCCGCGCGCGCGCCACAGCCCGATGAGCGCGTTGACCAGCGTCGACTTGCCCACCCCCGGCGGCCCCGTCAGCCCGATCACATGCCCCGCCGGCGCCGCATGCGCCGCGTCGAGCAGCGCGGTGACGTCCGGCGCGTCGGGGCGCGCCTCGATGCGCGCCAGCGCCCGCGCCAGCGCCGCCTTGCCGCCCGCGCGCAGCGCCGCCAGCGCGGCCGCGCCCCCGGCCTCCGCTTGCGGCGCGCTCATTGCGCCGCCTCGTCTTCGCGCGCGCCGGCCGCGCCCTCGGCGGCCTCGTCGTCGCGCGCCAGGATCGCCGCCTGCGCCGCCGCCAGCCGCGCCACCGGCACGCGGAAGGGCGAGCACGAGACGTAGTCGAAGCCGGCCAGCTCGCAAAACCGCACCGAGGCCGGATCGCCGCCATGCTCGCCGCACAGACCGATCGAGACCGACCCGTCCGCGGCGCGGGCGCGCTCGACGGCGATCAGCATCAGCTCGCCCACCCCCTCGAGATCCAGCGTGTGGAAGGGGTCCTCGGGGAAGACGCCGGCATTGACGTAGTCGCGCATGAAGCGCCCCGCATCGTCGCGGCTCAGGCCATAGGTCATCTGCGTCAGGTCGTTGGTGCCGAAGCTGAGGAAATCGACGTCGCGCGCCAGATCGCCCGCCCGCAACGCGGCGCGGGGCGTCTCGACCATCACGCCGACGCGATAGCGCGGCGCGCGGCCGGTCTCGCGCGCGACCTCGGCCGCGACCTCGTCGATATGCCCGCGGATCAGCTGCGCCTCGCGCCGCGCCGAGACCAGGGGGATCATGATCTCGGGGTCGACGATCTGATCCCCATCCCAGGTTTCGGCCAGGGCCTCGAAGATCGCGCGCGCCTGCATGCGGTAGATGTCGGGCAGCGTGACGCCCAGCCGGCAGCCGCGCTTGCCCAGCATGGGGTTGAACTCCTGCATGTCGGCGATGCGGCGGGCCAGCTCCTCGGCCGAAACGCCCATCTCGCGCGCCAGATCGGCGATCTCCTCCTCGCCATGGGGCAGGAATTCGTGCAAGGGCGGGTCCAGCAGGCGGATCGTCATGGGCCGGCCGCGCATCACGCGATAGAGCTCGGCGAAGTCGGCGCGCTGCATGGGCAGCAGCCGCTCGAGCGCGGCGCGGTGGTCCTCGTCGGACTGGGCCAGGATCATGCGGCGCATGACGTTGATGCGCCCGCGCTCGAAGAACATGTGCTCGGTCCGGCACAGGCCGATGCCGTCGGCCGCGAAGCCCAGCGCCACGCGCGCGTCCTGCGCGGTGTCGGCGTTGGCGCGCACCTTCATGCGCCGCTCTTCGTCCGCCCATGCCATCAGCTGCGCCAGCGGGCCCGAGAACTCGGGCTGCACCGTGGCCGCCGCCCCCGCCATCGCCTGCCCCGCGCCGCCGTCCACGGTCAGCATGTCGCCCTCGGCGAAGACGCGCCCGTCGGGCGCGCGCAGAACGCGCCGGGCGCGGTCGATGCTCAGCTCCGAGGCGCCCACCACCGCCGGCACGCCCAGCCCGCGCGCCACCACCGCCGCGTGCGAGGTCATGCCCCCCCGCAGCGTCAGCACCCCCGCCGCCGCGTGCATGCCGCGGATGTCCTCGGGGCTGGTCTCGACCCGCACCAGGATGGCGCGGGCGCCGCGGGCGGCGAAGGCCTCGGCGGCCTCGGCCGAGAAGGCCAGCGGCCCCGACGCCGCGCCCGGGCTGGCGGGCAGGCCGCGGGCGATCACGTCGCGCGGCGCGTCGGGGGCCAGCGTGGGGTGCAGCAGCTCGTTCAACATGCGCGGCTCGATGCGCAGCAGCGCCGCCCGGCGCCCGATCGCGCCGCCTTGCGCCAGGTCCACCGCGATGCGCACCGCCGCGCGCGGCGCGCGGCGCATGGGCTCGGCCGACAGGATGCGCAGCGCCCCGTTCTCGATGGTGAACTCGAGGTCATGCGCGTCACCCAGCTCGTGCTCGACGCGCTCGGCCAGCGCGCGCAGCGCGTCGGCGATCTGCGGCGCCGTCTCTTCGAGCGAGGGGGCGGCGGCGCCGGCGGCGATGCGCTCCTCGCGCCCGACCAGCACCGGCGCGCGCGCGCCCGACAGCGCGTCGTCGCCCTGCGCCTGCCACAGCATGCGCCCGGTCAGGCGCGGCGCGCCCGTGTTGGGATCGCGAAAGCCCGCCCGGCCCGCGCCGCTCAGCCCCTCGCCAAGGCCCATGGCCATGCTCTGCACGATCAGCGCCAGCCCGCCGCGCTCGGGCCCCCCGCGCGAGACGCGCAAGAGCCGCGCCGACACCGACGCCCAGGCGCGCGCCATGGCCTGCAGCGCGCCCTCGAGCTGCGCGCGCGGATCCTCGGGAAAGGGCGCGCCGGTCTCGTCCTCTACGATCTCGAGAAAGCGCGCGCACAGCCGCTCGAGCGCCGCGGCGTCCAGCTCGGCCTCGTCGGCGGCGCCGGCGTCCTTGAGCGCGTCGTGCAGCGCCGCCTCGAAGGCGTCGGCGTCCGCGCCCATCGCGCCCACCGCATAGCCCTGGATCAGGCGGCGGCGCGCGTCCAGCGCCGCCCGCAACCCCAGGCGCGCGGCCAGCGCGTCGAGCCGCCCCGCCCCCGCGCCGATGTCCAGCACCGCATGCGGCCCGCCCCAGGCCCGCTCGACCGGGCTGGCGCGCACCGCCAGAAGCGCCTCGTCGCCCAGCCGCGCCAGCGCCGCGTCCAGCTCGCCCCCCAGCACGCGCGCGGGCGGCTCGTCGGCAAAGCGCGCCGCCGCCTCGGCCGAGATCGCAAAGCCCGGCATGGTCGGCGCGCCCATGGCATGGAGCCGCGCCAGCGTCGCCGCCTTGCGCCCGAAGCTGGCGGGCGACGGCGCGCCCGGCGCATGAAGATCGCGGATCATGGTCTCGGCCAGCACGCGCCGCCCCCTTGTGAACGCCGTCCCGCGCCGGGCCTCGGCGCGGGGAACGGTCCCATTGTGCAGTGCGGCAAGCATAGCCCGGTCCGCGGCCGAGCGAAAGCGGCGCCTTCGCCGCATGCGGTCGAACGTTCCGCTGGTCGGAACGGAGCGGCCGCGCCGTCAGCCCTCGATCAGCGACAGATCCGCCGCCTGGAGCGTCACCGCGCGGATGCGGTTGAGCAGGCACAGCCGGTTGCGCCGCACCGCCGCGTTCGGGGCGTTGACCACGACGGCCTCGAAGAAGGCGTCGATGGGGCCGCGCAGCGCCGCCATGGCGCGCATGGCGCGGGCGAAGTCCTCGGCCCCGAGCGCCTCGGCGATCTCGGCCTCGGCCCGGTCGAGCGCCTCGAACAGCGCGCGCTCGGGGCCGGGTTCGGCCAGCTCGGGCATCGGGTCGAGCGAGTATTCCACGCCGTCCTTCTTCTCTTCGGCCGCAAGGATGTTCGCCGCGCGCCGGTAGCCGGCCAGCAGGTTCGCGCCGTCGTCCTGCTCGAGAAAGGCCTGAAGCGCGCGCACCCGCCGCACCAGCAGCGCCACGTCGTCCTGCCCGCCCAGCGCGAAGCAGGCGTCGATCACGTCGTGCCGCACGCCCTCGGCGCGCAGATGCGCCTTGAGGCGCTCGGCGAAGAAGGCCATCAGATCGTCCGCGTCGCAGCGCGGATCGGCCTTGGCGAAGAGCGGGCGCAGGCGCAGACGCAGGTCGTTCTCCAGCACGATGCGGATCACGCCCAGCGCCGCGCGGCGCAGCGCGAAGGGGTCCTTCGAGCCGGTCGGCTTCTCGTCGATGGCCCAGAAGCCGGCCAGCATGTCGATCTTGTCGGCCAGCGCCACCGCGACGCTGACCGGCGCCGTCGGGACCGCGTCGGACGGGCCCAGCGGCGCGTAATGCTCGGCGCAGGCGGCGGCGATCTCGGGGGCATGGCCGGCCTCGAGCGCATAGCGCCGGCCCATCGCGCCCTGAAGCTCGGGGAACTCGTAGACCATCTCGGACGCAAGGTCGGCCTTGGCGATGCGCGCCGCCTCGGCCGCCATGTCGGGCTTGGCGCCGACCAGGGGCGCGATCTCGCGCGCCAGCGCCTCGATGCGCGCGATGCGCTCGGCCTGCGAGCCCAGCCGGCTGTGGAAGGTCACGTTCGCCAGCTTGCGCGCCATGCCCTCCAGCCCCTTCTCGCGCACCGCGCGCAGGTCGTTCTCCCAGAAGAACTTGGCGTCGGACAGCCGCGCCGACAGCACCTTGCGGTTGCCCGCCAGGATCAGCGCGCCGTGATCGGGCGTCTCGACATTGGCGACGGTCACGAACTGCTCGATGCGGTCCGTGACGGGGTTGCGCACCGAGAAGAACTTCTGATGCTCCTTCATCGAGGCGCGCAGCACCTCGGGCGGCAGGTCGAGGAATTCGGGCGCGATGGGGCCCATCAGCGTCACCGGCCATTCGACCAGGCCCGCCACCTCTTCGAGAAGGCCCGGATCCTCGACCAGCTCCAGCCCCTGCGCGAAGGCCAGCGAGGCGGCGTCGGCCATGATGCGGCGCTTGCGCTCTTCGGGGTCGAGCACCACCTTCGCCGCCTCGAGCCGGGCGGCATAGTCCTCGAACGAGCGCACGGCGAAGGGTTCGGGCGCCATGAAGCGGTGGCCGCGCGCGACGTCGCCGGCGCGGATGCCGTCGATCTCGAGCGGGACCACGCGCGCGCCCTGATCGTCATGCAGGATGCACAGGATCGAATGCAGCGGCCGCACCCAGCGCAGCGCGCCCGCGCCCCAGCGCATGGATTTGGGCCAGGGGAAGGAACGGATCACCTCCTCCAGCGTCTCGGCCACCACCTCGTCGACGTTGCGGCCGGGGCGCTCGATGACGGCGAACAGCACGCGGCCCTTCTTGTCCTCGCGCTCTTCCAGCTGCTCGCGCGTCAGGCCGGTGGCGCGCAAGAAGCCCTCGATCGCCTTTTGCGGCGCGTCGGCGCGCGGGCCGCGGCGCTCTTCGCGCACGGGGCGGGTGGCCTCGGGCAGGCCGGTCAGCGCCAGCGCCAGGCGCCGGGGCGTGGCGAAGGCGGCGGCATGGGCGTAGGTCACGCCGCGCTCGACCAGCCCGTCGGTCATCAGGCGGCGCAGGTCCTGCGCGGCGCGCGCCTGCATGCGGGCCGGGATTTCCTCGGAGAAGAGTTCGATCAGCAGATCGGGCATGGCTTCGTCCTGGCATGGCGCGCGCGCGGCGCGGCTGAACTTGGATCGGTCATCGCGGCCGCTCGTCCGCGAAACGTTCGTTGAGCTGGCGCCACATGAAGGCGCGCCCGTCGGGGCGGTAGGCGATGATGCGGTCGAAGCCCTCGGGCGCGTCGCGCTCGGCGATCACGGCGCGCGCGGCGCCCGCCTCGAGATCGCGCGTCAGCGCGCCGGCGTCGAAGCATTCGAACCAGCCCGGCGCGACCAGCGGCCGCGGATCGGGCGCGGGCGCCAGCGCGTCCAGCGCCGCCGCCGCGGCGGGGGTCAGACGAAAGCAGGCGCGCATCTTGAGCGGGCTGGTCGGCGCGTCGATCCCCTCGAAATCCTCGACCGCCAGCGTCAGCCCCGCCGCCGTCACCTCGGCCGCGGGCGCCATCGGTTCGTAGAAGGCGCGGGTCTTGGACCACCACATGGCCGCGCCGAACGCCGCCGCGAAGGCGATCAGCCCGATGGCGACGACCTTGCCGCGCATGCGCTCAGGCCCCGACCGGCGCGGGGGCGCCCTGCCCGGCCTCCTCGGCCGCCTCGGCCTCTTCGGCGGCGACGAAGGCGTCGGCGCAGCGCTTGGCCAGCGCGCGCACGCGCGCGATGTAGGCCTGGCGCTCGGTCGGCGAGATCACGCCGCGCGCGTCCAGCAGGTTGAACAGGTGGCTGGCCTTGATGCACTGGTCATAGGCGGGCTGCGCCATGATGATGGTGCGCCCGGTCTTGGGATCGCGCGCGGGCTGGTCCAGGATCGCGGCGCATTCGCGCTCGGCGTCCTCGAAGTGGCGCAGCAGCATCTCGGTGTCGGCCACGTCGAAGTTCCAGCGCGAGTATTCGCGCTCGGCCCGGCGGAACACGTCGCCATAGCTGAGCGCGATGGGCGCGTCGGGGTCGTTGAAGGGCATGTCCATGACGTGATCGACGCCCAGCACATACATCGCCAGCCGCTCGAGCCCGTAGGTCAGCTCGCCCGAGACCGGGCGGCAGTCATGCCCGCCCACCTGCTGGAAGTAGGTGAACTGGCTGACCTCCATGCCGTCGCACCAGACCTCCCAGCCCAGCCCCCACGCGCCCAGGGTCGGGCTTTCCCAGTCGTCCTCGACGAAGCGCACGTCGTGATGCGCCAGATCGATGCCGATCGCCTCGAGCGAGCCCAGATACAGGTCCTGCAGGTCCGGCGGGCTGGGCTTGATGAGCACCTGATACTGGTAATAGTGCTGCAGCCGGTTGGGGTTGTCGCCATAGCGCCCGTCGGTCGGCCGGCGCGAGGGCTGCACATAGGCCGCCGCCCAGGGCCGCGCGCCCAGCGCGCGCAGCGTGGTGGCCGGGTGGAAGGTGCCCGCGCCCACCTCCATGTCGTAGGGCTGGAGCACCGCGCAGCCCTTCGAGGCCCAGTAGTTCTGGAGCCTGAGGATGATCTCCTGGAACGAGCGCGGCGCGCCCGACTTGTCCGCTTGGGTCATGAGTTGCGCATCCCGGCTGGACGCCGCCCGGCGCGGCGCGCGCGGAACCTAGCCGCGCCCGCGGGCAAGGTCAACGCGCGGCCGGGGGCGCGCGGCGCGGCGGTCTTGGCTCTGGACAGCCGCGCCGGGGCGCGGTATCGGCCGGACATGACCGAGAATTTTGATCTGGAAAAGCCCCGCCGCGCCCTGCCCGCCATCGACGGGTGGACCGTGGCCTCGCTGGCGCTCGGGCTGGCGCTGGCGATGCCGCTGATCTCGGTGGCGGCGATGGCGCTGTTCCCGTCCGAGAACATCTGGCCGCACCTTCTGGCCACCGTTCTGCCGCGCTATGTGGGCAACTCGCTGATCCTCATGGCGGCGGTCGGGGCGGGCACGGCGATGATCGGGGTCGGCGCCGCCTGGCTGGTGGTCATGAAGCGCTTTCCGCTGCGCGGCGTTCTGGAATGGGCGCTGCTCGCGCCGCTGGCCATGCCGGCCTATATCGGCGCCTACGCGCTGGTCGACTTCCTGGAATATGCCGGCCCCGTGCAGACCGCCCTGCGCGCCGCCTTCGGCTGGAGCTCGGCGCGCGACTACTGGTTCCCCGAGATCCGCTCGCTGGGCTCGGCCTGCGCGGTGTTCACGCTGACGCTCTACCCCTACGTCTATCTCATGGCCCGCGCCGCCTTCCGCGAGCAATCGGTCTGCGCGCTCGAGGTCTCGCGCTCGCTGGGCTGCGGGCCGTGGGGCAGCTTCTTTCGCGTGGCGCTGCCGCTGGCGCGCCCGGCCGTCGCCGCCGGCGCCGCCATCGCCATGATGGAGACGCTCAACGATTTCGGCGCGGTCGACTACTTCGCCGTGCAGACGCTGACCACGGGCGTCTTCTCGGTCTGGCTCGAAAGCCACAACGCCGGCGGCGCGGCGCAGATCTCGAGCGTCACGCTGATCTTCGTGCTGGCGCTTCTGGGGCTGGAAAGCGCGTCGCGGCGCGGGCGGCGCTATCACAACATGTCGCGCCGCTACCGCCCCATCGAGGGCGAAGAGCTGGGCCCCGTCTGGCGCTGGATCGCGACGCTGGCCTGCCTGACGCCGGTGACGCTGGGCTTCCTGCTGCCGGCCGGCATCATGGCCGACCACGCCCTGACCGAGACCCAGGCCTGGCGCGACCCGGATCTGTGGCGCGCGGCGGCGAACACGGCGATGCTGGCGGGCGCGGCGGCGGCGGTCTCCTGCGCGGCGGGGGTGACGCTGGTCTATGGCGCGCGGGTGTCGCGCTCGGGCGCACCGCGCATGGTGGCGCGGCTGGCGGCGCTGGGCTACGCGGTGCCCGGCGCGGTGCTGGCGGTGGGCATCCTGTTTCCCTTCGCGGCGATCGACGACGCCCTGGCCGACGCGGCGCTGGCGCTGACGGGGCATGATCCGGGGCTGCTGCTGACCGGCTCGGCGGCGGCGCTGGTCTTCGCCTATGTGGTGCGCTTCGCGGCCATCGCCTATGGCTCGATCGACAGCGCCTTCGGACGCGTCACCCCCTCGATGGAGGCCGCCGCCCGCGCGCTGGGCGAGACGCGCGCGGGCGCGCTCAGGCGGGTGCATCTGCCGCTGATCCGCGGCTCGGTGCTGACCGCGGCGCTGCTGATCTTCGTCGACAGCGCCAAGGAGCTGCCCGCCACGCTGCTGCTGCGCCCGTTCAATTTCGAGACGCTGGCCACCGCCGTCTACAACGCCGCCTCGCTCGAGGACATCGGCGGCGCGGCGCCGCCGGCGCTGGCGATCGTGCTGGTGGGGCTGGCGCCGGTGGCGCTGCTGATGCGCTCGCTGCGCCATTCGCGCCCCGGCGAGCAGCCGGGTCGCTGAACAAGGCGCGGGCGTCGGGCGCGGGCGTTGACGGCGCGCCGCGCGCAAGGCTACACCGGCGCCACGCCGGCGTAGCTCAACTGGCAGAGCAGCGCTCTTGTAAAGCGAAGGTTGCAGGTTCGATTCCTGTCGCCGGCGCCGTCGCCCGGACCGCGCAAGCGAAACGGGCGGCCCCTTGCGGCGCCGCCCGTCAAGGCGTCAGGCCTCGGCCAGCTGATCCAGCGTCGGATAATCGGTGTAGCCCTTCGCCCCGCCGCCATAGAGCGTGCTCGTATCGAGCGGGTTGAGCGGCGCGCCGCGGCGCAGGCGCTCGACCAGATCGGGGTTCGAGATGAAGGGCCGCCCGAACGCGACCAGATCGGCATAGCCCGATTCGACCGCCTTCATCGCCATCTCGCGGTCATAGCCGTTGTTGACCATCCATGCGCCGCGGAAGGCCTTGCGCAGCGCCGTCAGATCCACCCCCTCGGGCAGGTCGCGCGGGCCGCCGGTCTGGCCCTCGACCAGGTGCAGATAGGCCAGCCCGAACGGATCGAGCCGCGCGACCACATGCTCGGCCAGCGCCTTGGGGTTGCTGTCGGCGGCGTCGTTGACCGTCGAGAAGGGGCTGACGCGCACGCCCACGCGGCCGGCCGGGACCTCGGCCAGGATCGCCTCCACCGCCTCGACCAGAAGGCGCGAGCGGTTCTCGAGCGAGCCGCCATAGGCGTCGTCGCGGTCGTTCACGCCGTCCTTCAGGAACTGGTCGATCAGATAGCCGTTGGCCGCGTGCAGCTCGACGCCGTCGAACCCGGCCTCCATGGCGTTGCGCGCCGCGGCGCGGTAGTCGGCGAGGATGCGCGGGATCTCCGAGGCCTCGAGCCGGCGCGGCGCCGAGGTGTCGACGAAGTCCTTGCCGTCGAAGGTCTTGGCCTTGGCCGGCCGGTCGGTCGAGCTGACCGGCGCCTGCCCGCCCGGCTGCAGCGACACATGCGAGATCCGCCCCACATGCCACAGCTGCACGAAGATCTTGCCGCCGCGCGCATGCACCGCATCGACCACCTTGCGCCAGGCGGCGACCTGCGTGGGCGAGTGAATGCCCGGCGTCCAGGCATAGCCCTTGCCCTCGGGGCTGATCTGCGAGGCCTCGGTGATGATGAGCCCCGCCGAGGCGCGCTGGGCGTAATATTCGGCCGTCAGGTCGGTCACGGCGTCGGTGGCCGGATCGGCGCGGTTGCGCGTCAGCGGCGCCATCACGACGCGGTTGGCCAGATCGACTTCGCCCACGCGAACGGGCTGGAAAAGGGGATGTTCGCTCATGTCTGCTTCCTTGCGGTTGTGGGAAGGATGGGTTTCGGGGTTCGACGTGCGGGCTGGCGCGGGGGCGGTTCTGCGCGTCGCTTCCGGGGGCCGCTCGTTCAGGACCGATCAGTCCAGAACGAGCCCCGCGAAAACGGCGCCCCCGCCATTCAGCCCGAGGAAGGCGATGGCGGTCCCTCCGCTTCGGCGCCCGGCCGGTCGGCGGCGGCGGGCGGCGCCGCCAGGCGGCGCGCCTCCTGGGCGATGGCGCGCAGCGTGCGCGCCGGCGCCCCCGCCTTGCCCAGCGTCGCCGCGCCCAGCGACAGGGCCACCAGCGCGCTGGCCCGCTCGCGCGCCCGCGCCGGTTCGACCGCGGCCAGGGTGCGTTCGGCCAGATCCTCGAGCGCGCGCATGTGCGCGCGGCCGATGGCCGCCACCTCGGGGTCGGCGGGGGCAAGCTCGGTCAGGCAGTTGACCATGAAGCAGCCCTTGGCCTGCGCCGCGCGCGGCGCCAGCGCCTCGGCCAGCGCGATCGCCGCCGCGCGCGCATCGGGCGCATCGCGCAAGATCTGCTCGAGCGCCGCACGCCGCCCGCGCGCATAGGATTCGATCGCCGCCACCAACGCGCCCCGCTTCGAGCCAAGCCAGGCGTAGAAGCTCGAGCGGCTCAGGCCCATGGCGCGGGTCAGCTCCTCGAGCGAGGCGGCCTCGAAGCCCCGGGTCCAGAAAACCTCCAGCGCCGCGGCCAGGGCGGCGTCCTCGTCGAAGGCGCGCGGGCGGCCGGGACCGCAAGGCGCCGCCGCCGCGGCCGAAGGCCGGGCGCGCCGCGCGTCGGGGGCGATGTCGTCGGGCGTGCTCATGGGCCTCTATATGGACCGTCCATTCCATAATGCAAGCCCGCCCCCGCCGCCATCCCTTGCCGCCGCGCCCTCGGAAGGCGCCCGCAGCCTCCGCCCCGCCCGCCGTCCTTCGGCGCATCAGGCATCGGGCCGGCGCAACGCCCCGACCAGGCCACGCCTTGCCGGCCCTTGCGCGACGCGAAGAGGCCCGGCCGGGAACGGCGCACGATGCGTCGGGGGCGGCGCGCCACGGCCCGATGCACCAGGGCTTGCCCTTGCTTGCGCGCCGGTCGGCTCAGGCGCCGCCCCTCTGCGCAAGGGGCAAGGCGCCGCAACGCCTTCGCGCCCCGGGGGCGCGTCGCCCTTCGGCTCAAGGGTTGGCAACGCCGCTCGCCCCCACACGACGCGCCACGCCGCGCAGGCTGGCGCGCCTGCGCGCCGGGCCTCAGCCCGCGCGCCGCGCGCGGGCCGCGCCGCCCAGCGCGCGCCGCACCCGCCGCACCAGCGCCAGCGCCGCCGGCGGCGGCGGCCGCGTCTCGAGCATCGCGGCCACGGCGTCGAGCGGGCCGGGAAAAAGCGGCCCCTCGGCCAGCGAGATGCGCGCCAGCCGCCCCGCGGCCAGATCCTCGGCCGCCGCGGCGCCGGGCATGATGCACGCCGCCTCGCCCGCAAGCGCCATGCGGCGCAGCAGCGCCATGTCCTGCACCGTCGTCACGACTTCGCGCGCGCGCGACGGATCGGGCAGCGCCGCCGGATGCGCCGCGCCGAGCCGCGCGAACACCCAGCCGGGCGCGTCGAAGCAAAGCACCGGCCCCGCGAAAAGCTCCGCCGCCGCCACCGGCGCGCGCGTCAGCGGATGGCCCGCCCGCGCCACCGCCACGGGCGGCGTCAAGGCAAACGCGCTGAGCCGCACCTCGGAGGGCGGACGGTCCGGCGCCAGCCCGAAATGCACGTCGATCTCGCCCGCGCGCAGCGCGTCGGCCATGCGCCGCCAGCAGCATGCACGCACCGACACGGCAAGGCCCGGATAATCGCGCATCAACTGCGCCGCCGCCGCGCCCAGGATCGGCTCGGCCACCGCCGGGTCGGCGCCCACCGCCAGGCGGCCCGAGCGCATGTCGCGCATCATCTCGACGTCGCGCTCGGCTTCGCGCACTGCCGTCAGCGCCGCGCGCGCGCCCTCGACCAGCCGGCGGCCATAGGCGGTCGGGCGCACCCCGCGGCGCGAGCGCTCGAACAAGGTCACGCCGTAGGCGCCCTCGATGCGCGCGATGGCCTGGCTCAGGGCGGAATGCGTCACCCCCAGCCGCTCGGCCGCGCGGCGGAAATTGCCCTCCTCGGCCAGGGCGACCAGCTGGGCCATGCTCCTCAAGCCGTCCATCGCCCCCTCCGCCGCACGGACTAGCCGTTTTACGAAATCACTTATGCGCGGGCGCCCGGGCCCGAGCAAGAGCCGCGCGCATCTTCGCCCGCGTCGTCTGCCGCGCGGCCCCTCCTCTTGGTGCGGGGAGTTTCGACCAGCGATCTTAACGATCCGTCAAACGGCAGGACGAACGCAGCCCGGCCCGGTCGGCGGTCGGCAAGGCGATGACGCCGGAGAATCGCCCCCAGCCTCCGCCCTCGGCCGCGAGATCCGCGCGACGCGATTCGCGACAGGCCCGGCCAGGCCCCCGCCCGAAGCGCCAGCCCGAATACGCCGACGCCGCCCAGAGGGCGGCGCGTTCGTCGCTTGATCGTCAGATGGTGGAGGGGGCTGGATTCGAACCAGCGTAGGGTTTCCCCGACGGATTTACAGTCCGTTGCATTTGACCGCTCTGCCACCCCTCCTGCCGGCGCCGCGCGCCGTTGGCGCTGCGCGACGTGGTGACTGGCGCGGGGTTTAGTGCGCGCAAGGGCGGGCGTCAACCGGGAATTTTCCGGCGCGCTCGCGCGCCCGCCCCTTGCGACCCGCCCCGACGATCGCGGCCCCGCGCCTTGCCCGGCGCCCGTTTTCGCCCCGCGCGCATCCCGCCGCGCCCCGTTCGCCGGACGCCCCCTTGCCTGCGGCGCGCGGCCGTGGTCTTGAGTGATCCGACGGCGCGGATCCGCGCGCCCCCGCAAGGAGCCTGCCCCCGTGAGCGACCAACGCCGCCCCGCGCCCTCCTCGGCCCCCACGGGCCGCCCGCCCCGCAAGCCGCGCTGGGCCATCGAGAAGGACCGCGCGCGCAAGGCCGGCCCCGAGACCGTCTGGCTGTTCGGCCTGCACGCGGTGCGCGACGCGCTGCTCAATCCGGCGCGGGTCAAGCGGCGGCTGATCGTCACGCGCAACGCCGCCGACCGCCTGGGCCCCGAGGCGCTGGCCGCCGCCGGCCTCGAGCCCGAAATCGCCGACCCGCGCCGCTTTCCCGCGCCGCTCGACCCGCAATCGGTGCATCAGGGCGCCGCGCTCGAGGTCGAGCCGCTGGACTGGGGCGATCTCGAGACGCGCTGCGCGCCCGCGCCCGGCCGCCCCGCGCCCGTGGCCGTTCTGCTCGACCGCGTGAGCGATCCGCACAATGTCGGCGCCATCCTGCGCTCGGCCGAGGTGTTCGGCGCCTGCGCGGTGATCGCGCCCGCGCGCCATTCGGCGCCCGAGACCGGCGCCTTGGCCAAGAGCGCCTCGGGCGCGCTCGAACGCCAGCCCTATCTGCGGGTGCGCAATCTGGCCGACGCGATGGAGCGGCTGCGGGCCATGGGCTATCGCATCGTGGGGCTGGACGGGGCCGCCGACCGGACGCTGGCGCAGGCGCTGGCCGGGCCGCTGCGCGAGGGCGCGCCGCTGGCGCTGGCGCTGGGCGCCGAGGGGCCGGGCCTGCGCGCGCGCACGCGCGAGCTGTGCGACGCGCTGGCGCGCATTCCCGCCGCCGGAGAGTTCGGCTCGCTCAACGTCTCGAACGCCGCCGCGGTGGCGCTGTATGCGGCGCGCGCGGCGGATGTGAGCGAGCGCAACAATTCGTGATGATTCCGTGAGACTTCTTTAATTTCCTCGCGCGAGACTCCATATTGGTGGAGAGGCGGAAAGCGATACGCCTTTCGCTTCATCACCACTGTCCCTCGTTCCGACTTCGCGCCCGCTTCATGCGGGCGCTTTTTTTGACGCAGCAAGGACTTGGCGCCGCCCGGCCGCCGGCGCGCGGGGCCGGGCCAACGGTCCGAACCTTCGCGAATCGGATCAAGGCCGCGCTTGATCGCCCCCCGCGCCGCGCCTTAGACTGCGCCGCATGACGACGCCCCGGACCCCCGCCCCCGAAGCCCTCGACGCCCCCATCGACGACGCCGCCCTGCGTGAGATCCTGCGCGGCGCGCGCACCATCGCCATGGTCGGCGCCTCGCCCAACGAGCTGCGGCCCTCGTTCTTCGTCGCCCGCTATCTCAAGCTCAAGGGCTACCGCGTGCTGCCGGTCAACCCGGCCCATGCGGGCAAGACCATGCTGGGCGAGACGATCCTGCCCTCGCTGGGCGCGATTCCGCCCGAGGCGGGCGAGGTGCAGATGGTGGACATCTTCCGCCGCTCGTCCGAGGCCGGCGCGATCGTGGACGAGGCGCTGGAGACGCTGCTGGAGCGCGGTCTGCGCACGATCTGGATGCAGATCGGGGTCGAGGACCCCGCCGCCGCGGCGCGCGCCCGGGCCAGGGGCGTGCGCACGGTGATGAACCGCTGCCCCAAGATCGAATACCAGCGCCTGTTCGGCGAGCTGCGCTGGGGCGGATTCAACACCGGCATCATCTCGTCGAAGCTGTAATGCGGAAATCGGCTGTCATTCGCCGAAAAGCACAGTAGGTTCGCACCAAACATTCCGCATCCCAAGGAGCCGATCATGTCCGACGACGCCCCCGCCTATGGTTTCGACACCCTCCAGATCCACGCCGGCGCGCGGCCCGACCCGGCCACCGGCGCGCGCCAGACGCCCATCTATCAGAACACCGCCTACGTCTTTCGCGACGCGGACCACGCCGCGGCGCTGTTCAACCTTCAGGAAGTGGGGTTCATCTACTCGCGCCTGACCAACCCCACCGTCAGCGTGCTGCAAGAGCGGCTGGCCGCGCTCGAGGGCGGCGTCGGCGCCACCTGCGCCTCGTCCGGGCATGCGGCGCAGATCCTGGCGCTTTTCCCGCTGATGGGGCCGGGCGACAACGTGGTCGTCTCGACCCGGCTCTACGGCGGGACGATCACCCAGTTCTCGCACACCATCAAGCGCTTCGGCTGGGAGGCGAAGTTCGTCGATTTCGACAAGCCCGGCCAGGTGGCGCGCGCGGTCAACAAGCGCACCAAGGCCATCTTCTGCGAATCCATCGCCAATCCGGGCGGCTACGTGACCGACCTGCCCAGGATCGCCGCCGTGGCCGAGCGCAAGGGCGTGCCGCTGATCGTCGACAACACCGTGGCCACCCCCTATCTGTGCCGCCCCTTCGAGCATGGCGCGCACATCGTCGTGCACTCGACCACCAAGTATCTGTCGGGCAACGGCACGGCCATGGGCGGCGCGGTGATCGATTCGGGCAAGTTCGACTGGTCGGCCTCGGACAAGTTCCCCTCGCTCAGCGCGCCCGAGCCCGCCTATCACGGCCTGAAGTTCCACGAGACCTTCGGCCCGCTGGCCTACACGCTGCACGGGCACGCGGTGGGGCTGCGCGATCTGGGCATGACCATGGCGCCGATGAACGCCTTCCTGACGCTGCTGGGCATCGAGACGCTGTCGCTGCGCATGGAACGGCACGTGGCCAATGCGCGGCGCGTGGCCGAGTGGCTTGAGCAGGACCCGCGCGTCGAGTCGGTGACCTATGCCGGGCTCAAATCCTCGCCCCACTACCGGCGCGCGCGCAAGCTGTGCCCCAAGGGCGCGGGCGCGCTCTTCGCCTTCGCGCTCAAGGGCGGCTACGACGCCTGCGTCAAGCTGGTCGATGCGCTGCAGATCTTCAGCCATGTGGCCAATCTGGGCGACACGCGCTCGCTGGTGATCCATTCGGCCTCGACCACCCATCGCCAGCTGACCCCCGAGCAGCAGGAGGCCGCCGGCGCCGCGCCCAACGTGGTGCGCCTGTCGATCGGGCTCGAGGATCCCGAGGATCTGATCCGCGACCTCGACCAGGCGCTGACCAAGGCGACGAGCTGAGCCGCATGACCGACCGCCCCGCCCCCCGGCCGCGCTTGCGCCGCCCAAGGCGGGGGGGCGGCGGTCCCCATCAAGGCGCCGGCCCGCGCGGGCCCGGCGCCTTTCGCTTGCGCGCCGGCCCGCCCGGCGCGGGGCGGGCCCTGGCCACCGGGCTGACGGCGGCCGCGCTGGCTCTGGGCGCCGGGCCGCTTGCGGCCGCCGAGGGCGCCGCGCCCGAGCGCGCGCCGCGCCCCCTTGCCGCCCCGCGCGCGGGCCCCGCGCCCCACGCCCCCCCGGACGCGGCGCCGCGCCCCGCGGCCCACTCGCCCGCCGGTCCTGTCGCCGAGGCCGGGCGCGCCCCGGCCCCGGGCGCCGCAGGGCCCGACGCGGCCTCTCCGGCCAACGCGCCGCGCCCGACGCCAAGGCCCGGCGCGGCCGCGGGCGGCGCGCTCACGCCCCATGGCTTCGCCCAGGGCGCGCGGCTGGACATGGGGCGAGTGTCGCTTCTGGGCGTGTTCGGCGCTCATGGCGCCCGGCGCGCCCTGTTGCGGCTGCCGGAAGGCGAAAGGCTGATGATCGCCCCCGGCGCGCTGGTCCATGGCTGGCGCGTGGCGCAGATCGAGGAAAAGGCCGTGATCCTTGTGCGCGGCGGCAAGAGCCTGCGGCTCCTGACGCCGCAGTGACGCGGGGGCCAAAGCGAGGGGACCGCGCCGCGCCCCGGGCGCGGCCGCTCAGAGGCCGGCCCAGCTTCGGCTTTCGCATCTGCGCTTGAGCTCGGCCGAGGCGATCTGGTGCACCAGCGGCCAGGCGCCGTTCGCCGCGGCGATGCGCGCCGCGGTGCGCTTGAGAAAGCCGAATCCGGCCTGGATCTCGCCAAGTTGCGAGCGAATCTCGGCCAGCGCCGCCGCCGGCTCTCCGGATCTGGCATTGAGGCTCAGATGAAGCGCCCAGTTCCGGGCGAAAGGATCGCCCGTTTCGCGCGCCGAGCGGATGGCCTCTCTGACGACCTCGTCTTCATGCGACTTGCCGGGCATCCTGAACAGGCTCTGAAGAAGATCGAGCCGGTGGTGCTCGACCTCGCGGAACTCGGGCGGATCGGCCTTGTCGTGCCGCCGGTCTAGGCTCAGGACCCATAAATGGGATTCCCGTCCGGCGAATGATGTGATTCAAACCCCCAAATGGACACCCTGAATAACTGAGCCTCGACAGGCCTGTGACTGGCGCGAACCGCGGTTTTGCCCGCCCGGAACGCGGAACGGACGTGTCCGGGCCGCCTCTGATCCCGTATTGCGCCGCTTGCGCAGCGTCGGGCGTCGCTCTCCGTCACGCCTCCGCCTCCCGCCGCTCAAGATACGCAAGCCGCTTCATGTTGCAGGCGAGATTCGCCAGCCCGATCTTCGCGCGCGCCCGCGCGATCCCGATCGTGCGCACGAAGAGCGCCATGCGGCGCTTCTGCTCGGCGAAGACATGCTTGACCGCCCCACGCACCTTCGAGCGTGCCGCGTTCGCGCGCTGATGTTGCGGCTTCAGCCCCTTCCCCGGCGGCTTGCGGAAGTGGATCATCGAGCGCAGACCCGCCGCCGCGATGCGCTTCTCGTTCCGCTGCGAGCGATAGGCGGTGTCGGCCCAGACCCCCAGCGCGATGTTCCCCCGGTCGAGGAGCCGGCCGAGCTCCCGCCCATCGTTAGGTGAGGGGCCGTCCGCCACCGGTTCGAGGACGGCCCCGAACGCATCGCTCACCGACCACTTGCGGATCAGCCCGAAGCGGCGGTCGACGTTGATGTGGTTCTTGCAGCCGAACACCGGCGTGGCGATCTCGGCCATCAGGCTGCCGTCCGGGCGGCGCTTGCGCTTGCCGCGCTTGAGCGTCCAGCGCGCGTCGCGGTCTTTCTGCGCAAGCTTCGCGGGCTTCTTCTTCCAGTCTTCCGGCGCGCCGCCGCCCTTCACGATCGCCCGCTCCTCCGCGCTCATCCGCTGACGCGGAGCGGCGACGATCGAGGCATCGACAATCTGCCCGCTCATCGCCAGATACCCCGCAGCGCGCAGATGCGCATCAAACCGCGCGAACAGCCGCTCGATCGCACCCGCCTGCACCAGAGCCTCGCGAAAGCGCCAGATCGTGGTCTCGTCAGGAACCCTGTCGCCGTCGTCGATCCCGAGGAACCTTCCGAAGCTGCGCCGGTCGAGGATCTGGAACTCCGTCAGCGCGTCCGACAGATTGTAGAGCGCCTGAAGGGCGAGCACCTTGAACAGTGGGGCCCCGAACGCCATCGGTCCGAGTGGGGGCCGAACACCGGATCCATCGGCGGCCGCCCGGCCTTCTTCCGGTCAGACCGCTTCAGCGCCGCGTCGAGCTCGGGCCGGAACAGCTCGAAATCCACCACCGTCGCCAGCCGCTCCAGCGGATCGCCGGCCTTCGACAGCGCCGCATACCGCTCGTCCAGATCGAAGAACCCGCGCTGATCCGCCATCACGACACTCCCTTCTCCGTCAACGCCGGGGAATCACAGCAACGGGCCAAGGGCGAGGGGGTTTTCAGGGTGTCCTGTTGACTGCGGCCGAGTTTCTGGCCCTTCTGGAAAGGACCTACTGTTTCGAGCTGCCCGGCTTCCGCCTGCAGCACACCGGGATCGAGGGGATCGACATTCTCCTGCAGCGCCGCAGGCGCGAGATGGCCAAGGTTCCCGTCAACTACGGACTGATGCGGCTGGAGAACTGGCGCTGGCAGCCGGAGTTCCTTCGCATGATGCGGGCCATCCGGGACCGTGCCGGAAAGAGCTGATTGCACGCTGGGACGGTGCTGCGTATAAGGGGGCAGTGAGCCTTGGGCTGAGGCGTGCGGCGGCGAGAGCGTGCAAGAACTAAAGCAGATCTAAGGACGAACGCGCAAAAACGCGAGCATCGAAGACCGTTACGGCGAGGATAGAACCCGAAGTAAGCGGTTGAGAAGTGAGATGGAGGCGTCCGCATTGCAAAGGAAAACCCTCTTCTTTTTGCACATACCAAAGTGTGCAGGCATGACATTGTCAAGCGCCTTGCTTGAGCGACTGGCGTTCAATGAAGTATATCAATCAACCTCGTTGATTCAAAATTTTCGCGAAGGACGCCCCGAATTTCCAGAAATCAATCATCCGAGGCGTCTCAAGGCAGTTGTCGGGCATTGGGTTCATGAATCTATGCTCCCGGCACTGCAAAAACCTATTTGGTTTGCCACATCTCTTCGAGATCCTGTTTCCAGAACCAGAAGCCAATATCGTTTCGACGTCGGTTTGAGGGGCGGGAGGTGGCCAAAAGTAGACACGCATGAGTTCCTAGAGAGGAACTCCAATGTGATGTCAAAATTCCTTTGCGGGGCGTTTCCGTCAATAGCGGCAGATTTCGATAACCAACTCTCCGCCGCAAAGGCCATAATTTCAGGTTTTGACTGTGTTTTCGACATCTCTGAGGCAGATGATAGCATTTTTGACTTAGTCAAGATGGCCACGGGAATATCTGAGCCAGTAAAAAGGGTCAACGATTCTTCGCATGTTATGGCTGAGCTTGAAGTTGATGATAAAGAAATAATGAAATATCAGGATTTAGATATTGAGCTTTACAAGTGGTTTAAGGAAACCGTCAGCGCCGAGGCTACCAGTAAAAATAGAGTGCATTCCAGAGAGATGAGGAGGAAGTTTGCCGAGCTGGCTGCCAAGCCCTTCGATTCTGGTTCCGTGATAAGGTTTTTAGCGCCAAAAATTGCAGAGGAGTATTTTTGGGCAAGTGAAGATGTGGAAGTGAGGCAGCGCAAGCTGGAGGAAAAAATCGAATTTTACCATAGCGTTATGGCCGATCTGCGGAAGCTGCACAAAGCCTCGGCTTGGGTTAAGGGCGAGGAAGAAGAAAAGTAATCGTATCATCGGTTTCAGGTTGATAAATCGACTTGGGTATACCCCCCCTCCCAGAAGCCCCGCGACGCGATCTCGGGGTAGGCGTCCCGGCATGGGACTGCGTGTCCACCGCGCGATCAGCTGGTCACCCGTGATTTTCGCCGTGCTGTGACCCCCGAATCTCATCCGGCTGAGACCAGAGTTGGCGTTTGAATTTGGCGCGGTTGCGCCGACGGAGCAATGGGCGATCTGCGCAGCGGTTCAGATGCGCGAAGCTGATCGCCCATTGCGGTGAGCTGAGCGGCAAAGACCGCCGGCGCCTGATATCCGAGGGCCGAATGGGGCCGCTCGGTATTGTAGATGCGGGTCCAGTTGGCGACCGCTTCGCGGGCATGGTCGATGCCGAAGAACAGTGTCTCGTTCAGAAGTTCATCCCGCATCCGACCGTTGAACGCCTCGCAGTTCCCATTCTGCATGGGCTTGCCGGGGGCGATGTAGTGCCATTTCACCTTCATCTTCTCGGCCCATTCCAGGATCGCGTTCGAGGTGAACTCGGTGCCGTTGTCCGAAACAATCACCCCGGGCTTCCCCCGCCGCTCGATCAAACATGTGAGTTCGCGCGCCACCCTTCGGCCCGAGATCGACGTGTCGACGATCGACGCGAGACACTCCTTCGTGACGTCGTCCAGCACATTGAGTGTTCACTTAAGCTTCTTTCCGTGCGATACAGGGAAAGGAGGACCGCTCCATGGGACAATCATCGACAGCGAAGAAGCGTGGGTCGCGGGATGCGGCGACGAAGGTGGCGGAGCAGCGGCTGAGCGTGCTGGAGCTGGCCAAGGAGCTTGGCAATGGTGAGCCGGAAAAGCAATCGATCCAGTGAATCGATTGCCCGGCGAACGAGGCGTGCAGGCGGCGGGGCATGGACCGCACCAGCTTCTACGAATGGCGGCGGCGGTTCCAGACGCACGGCTTCGAGGGGCTCAAGGACCTGCCGCCGATCCACAAGAGCCACCCGCAGACGACCCCGCCGGAGGTGGTGGAGAAGATCAAGGCGCTGGCGCTCGATCACCCCGCCTATGGCTGCAACCGCTTCGAGGCGATGCTGGCCCTGGAAGGGATCCGGGTCTCGTCCATCACCATCCAGAAGATCCTGAACGAAAGCGGCCTGGGCACGCGCTATGACCGCTGGCTGGCGCTGGAGGCCAAGCACGCCGAGCGGGCCATCGAGCTCAGCGCCGAACAGGTGGCGTTCCTCGAGAAGCAGAACCCCTGCTTCCGCGAAAGGCACGTGGAATCAGGGGCTCCGGGGGAACTGCTGTCCGCCGACACCTTCTTCGTCGGCACGCTCAAGGGGGTGGGCAAGGTCTATCTGCACGCGGTGGTCGACACCTATGGCAGCTACGCCTTCGGCTTTCTGCACGTCTCCAGGCAGCCTGTGGCGGCGGTGGCGGTGCTGCACAACGACGTGCTGCCGTTCTACCGCAGTCTCGATCTGCCGGTGAAGGCCGTGCTGACGGACAATGGCCGGGAGTTCTGCGGCAGCGAGAACCACCCCTACGAGCTCTACCTCGACCTCAACGACATCGAGCACCGCCGAACGAAGGTGCGCAGCCCCAAGACCAACGGCTTCGTCGAGCGCTTCAACCGCACCGTGCTGGACGAGTTCTTCCGGGTGAAGATGCGCGAGACCTTTTACGAGACCGTGGAAGCGCTGCAGGCCGATCTCGACGCCTGGCTGGTGCACTACAATACCGAGCGCCCGCATCTGGGCTACCGAAACCAGGGCAGACGGCCCATCGAAACCGTCATGTCATTCGTCAGTCAAGAAGGTTAAGAGAACACATTGAGGATCCGGAAGCGGCGTCCATCGGCGAACTGGTCCTGCATGAAGTCCAGCGACCACCGGGCGTTGGCCACGGCTTCGGTCACCAGCGGCGCGCGGGCGCCGAGAGCGCGCTTGCGGCCGCGCCTTCGCCGGACCGCCAGGCCTTCCTCGCGGTAAAGCCTCTGCGTCCGCTTGCGGTTTGTCACATGGCCGTCGCGGCGCAGGATCACATGCAGCCGCCGATAACCGAAACGCCGATGTTTCTCGGCCGCCTTGCGCAACTCCTCGCGCAGCTCGGTGTCATCGGGTCGCCTGCGCCGATACCGCACCGATGATCGATCCGCACCCAGCACCGAACACGCCCGCCGCTCGCTCATCCCGTGACGCTTCTCGAGATGGGCAACCGCTTCTCGCCTTGCGGCGGGTGTCACCACTTTTTTGAAAGCAGGTCCTTCAAGGCGCTCGCCATTGTCCTCGGACCAATGGCGGACAATGGCTCGCTGTCGAGCATCGCCTCGGCCAAAAGCCGCTTCAGCCTGGCGTTCTCGGCCTCCAGCGTCTTCAGCCTCTTGGCCTCCGAAGGCTTCATGGCCCCGAACTTCGCCTTTCAGGCATAAAAGGTGGCGCTGCTGATCCCATGCCGACGGCACACCTCCGCCGTCTTCACTCCGCTCTCCTGCTCCCTCAGGATCGCGATGATCTGCTCCTCGGTGAATCTCGATCGCTTCATGGTCCGGTCCTCTGCTTGGGCCGAACTCTAGCATCGGATGGACGAGTTTTCGGGGGTCACAGCAGCCGCAAATGGACACTTCTATCTACCGGCTCTGATTGCGGCCGAAGCTGACGCTGGCGTCGGATGCGATGGCTGCGTCCTGGTTTGGGCGGCTTTGCAGACCGCTCCGGCGCCGGTTTTCGCTCTACGCTGACGCTGCCTTGGTCTCCCAGAACACGTAGCGGCGGAGATTGTGGGCAATGTTGGCCATGCCGACCTTCGTTCTGGCCCGGCCGATGCCGATGGTGCGGATGAAGAGGCCCATGCGGTGCTTTTGGTCGGCGAAGACATGCTCGATCGCCGATCCTGGGCGGGATCGGGCGGCGTTGGCGCGCCGCTTCGCCTCCGGCATCGGCTTGCCCGGCAGCTTGCGGAAGCGAACCTTCGAGACCAGCCCCGCCCTGGCGATGCGCTTTTCGTTCCTGGCCGAGCGATAGGCCGTATCCGCCCAGACCGGCGACGCCGTGTTCGCGCCGTCCAGAAGGCCGCCCAGCTCGCGCCCGTCATGGGCCGCGGCGTCGGTGACAGCCCATTTCCAGATGAAGCGATACGCCGGTCCGCGCCGATATGGCTCTTGCTGTAGAGCGTCAACCTCCGTGGCCGTTTCCGACAACCAAGTTGGCCGGTTCTGACCGCTGCGATCGGATTGGTTAGGTGGTTGTGTCCTCCATGATGTTGTCTCTGGTATCGGGTTCGAGGTTGTCGCTGGAGGTTGTCGCTCCTGCGTCAAGCTTGGCGGCTT
>NZ_FOHL01000012.1:0-37894 GCF_900111545.1 Oceanicella actignis | reverse complement strand
CGCTTCGAGGCGCAGGGGCTGGCGACGGACGCCTCGCCGCGGACCTCGGGCAAGGTGTGGACCACGGGCGCCAACGGCATCCCCGAGGGCACGGCCTCGTTCGGGCCCGAGATCGGGCTCGTGCGGCATGTGCTGGGCGGCGGCGCGCCGGCCTCGTGGCGCAACGACGCGGCGCCCAATCTCTACATCCTCAAGCAGACCGAGGGCGGGCGCTCGGTCGATCACTTCCGATGGGGCGGGCCGGGGCAGGACCTGATCCTGACCGCGCTGCGCCAGAGCTCGGGCGAGACGCTGACCTCGCTCGCGGCGGCGAAGACGGTGCTGATCCAGGGGCTGATCTTCGTCATCGGCGAGAAGGACAGCACCACGCTGCACCCGAGCGGCGCCTCGATGGCCGAGAGCCTGGACGTGCGCTTCGCCGACTGGGTGCGCCAGATCCGCGCCGCGCTGGGGGTGGAGGCGCCGGCGGTCTTCGTCGAGATCTTTGACGCGCTCGACGCGCGCAAGCAGACCGCCAATGCGCGCCTGCACGCGCTGGCCGCCTCGATCCCGAACGCGGCGGTGATCGCGCGCGATCCCTCCTGGCAGACGGTGGGCGACGGCATCCACTACGACGCGGCCGCGCAGGCGGCGATCGGCGACGCGGTCTTCGCCCATTTCCGCCAGAGCTACGGGCGGCCGGGCGACGGGCTGGTGACGGGCTTTCCCTTCGCCGGGCTGCGGCCGTGGTTTCATGTGCCGCCGCTGTTCATCGACGACGGGGGCACGAACATGCGCATCGCCGCCACCCCGGCGGCCTCGGGCACGATCCATGCGCTGGTCACGGACGCCGACGCGCCCGTTCCCGACGCCGCCGCGATCCGCGACGCCTCGGCCGCCGCGCCGGGCTTTCGCAAGGCCGTGACGGCGGATCAGGAGGTCCAGTGGTGGTCGGGCTCGGGCGTGTTCCAGTCGAACGTGACGCAGGACTGCCATTTCGTGCTCGAGGACGCTTCGGGCCAGCTGGGCGAGGTGGCGACGGTGCGGCGCTGGGCGAACGCCAAGTTCGCGCCGGACCTGGCGCTGGTCTCGACGGCGGGCGGGGCGGCGTCGTTCTCGGCGCGGCCGGCCTTCACGGGCGATCTGAGCTGGGCGCTGCATGCGGGCGCGCGCGGCTTCATGCGCCCCGAGGACGTCGAGACCGCGGCCTTCGAGCCGGTCGATGCGGGGCAGATGGCGGTGACGGCCAACACGGACGTGCAGATCGACGTGACGGGGCTGACGCCGGGGCAGGAATACACGCTGCTCGTCACGGGCCGGAAGAACGGGACCGAACGCGCGGTGACCCAGTCGGCGACGGTGATCGCCGCATGATCCGCGCCGCCGCGCGAAGGCCGGCGTAGGCGCGCTCGCCCGCGCCCGCGCGCATCAGCAGCTTGAGCGCGGCGCCGCCCAGCGGCCCGCCTCCGGGCGCCTCGCCCTCAAGCCCGGCAAGGGCGCGCAGGGCGAGGCGTCTTGCGCCGGCGGGGTCCTCGGCCGCCAGCGCGCCGCCCAGGCAACGCAACGCGAAGCCAAGCCGCTCGCGGCGCGTCAGAAGGCCTTCGGCGGCGCGCAGGAAGGCGCGCGCGCGCGCCGCGTCGTCGCGCAGGCCCAGGCGGTCGGGGCGCGGGTCGACATGCTGGGTCGCCAGCGGCGTCGGGCATATCGTGATGCGCGCGCCCAGCGCCTCGGCGCGGATGAGGAACAGGTGGTCCTCGTATTGGCGCAACGTCTCGTCGAAGCCCGCGCGGCGCGCGGCCTCGGCGCGCATGGCCATGCCGCTGGCCTGGGCGAACTCGTTCTCGACGTAAAGGAAGGTCGCCACCCGCTCGCCCTCGCGCAGGGCGCGGCTCGGGCGGATGCGGGTTCCGTCGGGTCCCGTCTGGCGCACGGCGCAGACATGGGCGTCGGGCCCGTTGGGCGCGTTCAGGATCGCCGCCTGAAGCGCCAGCTTGTGCGGGTCCCACTCGTCGTCGCTGTCCAGGAACGCGACGATCCGGCCCCGCGCGGCCTCGAGCCCGACATTGCGCGCCCCGGCCGGACCGCGATTGGCGTCAAGGCGCAGCACGCGGATGCGGTCGTCGCCAAGCGCGGCGCAGACCGGGGCCAGGGGTTCGTCCGACGCGTCGTCGACCACGATCGCTTCGAAGTCTTCCAACGTCTGGGCCAGCGTCGAGCGCAGCGCGCGCCGAAGGGCCTGCGCGCGGCCGCGCACGGGGATGATGACGGAAACGAGCGGTTCGGCGTTCATGTGCGCACAATCCGAACTCAAGGTTAACAGTTCGTCAACCAATGCGGGCAATCTTCCGATTGTGGACGCGCAAGGCGCGGCAAGCGGCGAAGAGGGCGCAATGAGCGGAGCCTGCATCATTTCCCCCGGCGGGCGTGGGGGCGTCGGCGGCATTCAATCCTATGCGCGCATGATCGCCGCGCGCCTCGAGGCGGATCATCCCGACCGCCCGGTCGCCGTGCTGGACCCCCGCGGCCCGCGCGCATGGACCTGGCCGCTGTGGACGCTGTGGGCGGCGGCGCGGCTGACGGCGCTGGCGCTTGGCGGCAAGGCGGCGGTGGCGCATCTTCAGGCCTCCGAGCGGTCGAGCCTGCTGCGCAAGGGGCTGCTGGCGCTGCTGGCGCGCGCTCTGGGGATGCGGGTGGTGATGCATCACCACGGAGCCGAGCTGATTCCCTTCGCGCGCGCGCTGCCGCGGCCCTTGCGCGCGGCGCTGTCATGGACGCTGCGCCGGGCGGATGAGAACGTGGTTCTGGGCGCCGTCTGGGCGCGGTTCCTGATCGAGGAGATGGGCGTGCGCCCGGCGCGGGTCACCGTCCTGCCCAACGCGCTCGAGGATGCGCCCGGGGCGTCGGCCAGGACGCCCGATGCGCCCGCTCGACCCTTGCGCATCCTGTTTCTGGCGGTGATGACGCGGCGCAAGGGCGCGCGCACGCTGCTCGAGGCGCTGGCGCGGCTGTCGGCCGAGGGCGTCGCCTGGGAGGCGACGATCGCCGGCGGCGGGCCCGACCTGGCGCCTTGCCGCGAGCTGGCCGTGCGGCTGGGCCTTGGGGGGCGCGTGCGCTTTGCGGGCATGGTGGACGCCGACGAGGCGCAGCGGCTCATGCGTTGGGCCGACGTGTATGTCTGCGCCTCGTCGCATGAGGGGCTGCCCATCGCCATTCTCGAGGCGCTGCGCGCGGGCACGCCGGTGCTCACCACCCCCGTCGGCGCGATTCCCGAGGGCGCGCCCGAGGGGCGCGGCGCGCTGCATTTTCCGGTTGGCGACGACGCGGCGCTGGCGCGGCTGCTCGCAGGGCTGGCGTCGGATCGCGCGCGCCTCGCGGCGCTGGGGCGGGCCGCGCGGGCGTTGTTCGAGGAACGTTACGAGCTTGGCCGCCACATGGCGCGGCTGCGCGCGCTTTACGGATGGGAGAAGGCCGATGCGCCAAGCGCGATCGCCGGATGAGAACTGGCGCAACCCGCTCTTCGCGCTGCGCCGCCTGGCGCGGCTGACCACGATCGAGCCGGCGCGCTTCGCCCCGGCGCTTGCGGCCGATCAGGCGGCGCTGCTGGGCGCGCGCATCGCGCCGGGCCAGCGCGCGGCGCTGTGCGCGGGCGGCCGGAAATTGCCGGCGCGGGCGGTGTTCCTGGCCTCGCCGACGCCGCGTTCGGGCACGAACTATGTCGAGGCGCTGATCGCCGCGCATCCGGGCGTCGCCATCTCGCCCTGCGGCGTGCGCGAGGCGCCCTTCCTGCCCGAGGCGGACCGCATGCTGCAGTTCGAGCGCGGCTTCGCCCGACGGCACCGGGACAATGCCGAGCGAATCGCGCCCTATGAGTTCCTGGCTCATGCGGCGACCGGCTTTCTGGCCCGCGCGGCGGCCGAGGCGCCGGCGGCCGAGGCGATCGTGCTCAAGGACCCGCATGCGCGCCGGCTCGAGCTCTTGCCGGCGATCATGCCCGAGGCGCTGGTGGTTCTGGTGCTGCGCGACGGGCGGCGCACCGTCGACAGCATGGCCCGCACCTGGCCGCCGCGCTTTCCGGGGCGCACCTTCGAGGACATGTGCCTCGAATGGGCGCTGGCCACCGAAGCGGCGCTCGACTTCGCCGCCCGCGCGCCGGCCGAGGTTCTGACGCTGCGATACGAGGATGCGGTCGCGCATCCGGCCGAGGCGGCGCAGGCGGTGTGGCGGCGGCTGGGCCTTGGCGCCGCGCGCGATTGCGAGGCGCGCTTGGCCATGGTGCCGGTGATGGGCTCGTCCACCCACTCGCGCGGCGCCGAAGGCGTCGATTGGCGCCCGCGCGCGCCCAGCGCCGATTTCGACCCGGCCGGGCGGCCCGTGTCGTGGACGCGCGCGCAAGAGCGCGCCTTCGCGCGCCGCGCGGCGCGGGTGCAGGCGCGGCTCGATCGCGAGCATCCCGTCGGCGCCGCCCCGGGCGGCGCGGCGCGCGCGCCCGTGCCCGGGCGGCCGGCCTTCGGCAAGGTGGGCTGAGGCGGGCGGCGCGCCGCATGGCGCGCTCGGCGTCCCGCTTCCCGGGCTCGCCCGGTCCGATCGGGCCGCGCCCCCGCCCTCGGGGCGCGGAGGCGGCGGGCGCCATGCCGGGCTGGCGCGGCGCGCGGCGGGCGTCTAGTCTGACGGCATGAGGCGTCATTCCTTTTCCGCAGGGCTTCGCCGCCCTTCGCTGCGCGCCGCGGCGCGGCCGTGGCTTGGCGTCGTTCTGGGGCTTGGCGCGCTTGCGGGCCCCGAGCCGGGGCGGGCCCTGGCGGATGGGGGCGGGGCGCAGCTCGGCGGGGCGCCTCGGGGCGGCAAGGCGGCGGTCGCGGCTCCGGCCCCCGTCCCAGCCCCGGCCGTTGCGCCCGACGCGGCTCCCGACGGGGTCCTGGATTCGGCGCCCGACTCGGCGCGCATCATGGCGGCGCATCCCGATCTGTTCGACCCGCGCAGCGGCTACCGCATCGCGCGCCAGCACGCGCCCACGCCGACCGACATTCCGCCCCCGGCGCGCGTCGTCGACGCCGATGAGGCGCGCGCCCTGATCGCGGCGGGGGCCGTGGCGATCGACGTGTTCGGCGCCTCGCGCGCGCGCTACGACGCGCTGGACGGCATGTGGCTGGTGTCGAAGCCGCATCTGTCGCTGCCCGGCGCGACCTGGCTGCCCGAGACCGGCCGGGGCGCGCCCGAACCCGAGATCGAGCGCTATCTGCGCGAGAATCTCGAGCGTCTGACCGGCGGCGACCGCGACCGGCCGGTGGTGGTCTTCTGCGTGGCCGATTGCTGGATGAGCTGGAACGCCGCGCAGCGAATCGCGCGCATGGGCTGGCGGCGCGTGCGCTGGTTCCGCCTCGGGGTCGATGGCTGGCGCGAGCGCGGCTGGCCGCTCGAACCCGTCTCGCCGCCGCCGGTGAACGTGGACTGAGGCCGCCGCCCGGCCGGCGCGCCGCGCGTAAGACCAATGGCCAATTTCGGCGCGGCCGCCGCGGGTGCATCGTTGACGCATCGTCACGGAAGCTGACGGCGGCGGCGGGAGGCCGCCGGCCCCGCCCACGCGGCGGGCCATCGACTCGGGAGGACCACATGAAGAGATTGCTGATCGCCGCCTCGGCCTTCGCGCTTGCGGCGGGCGCGGCGCAGGCGGGCGTCACGGAAGAGGACCTGGCGCGCGACGCCGAGGTGACCACCTCGGTTCTGACCAACGGCATGGGCCGCGGGCTGCAGCGCTACAGCCCGCTGGAAATCATCAACAAGAAGAACGTGAAGAACCTGGTCCCGGCCTGGGCCTTCTCGTTCGGCGGCGAGAAGCAGCGCGGGCAGGAGGCGCAGCCGCTCGTCCATGACGGGATCATGTATGTCACGGCCTCCTATTCGCGCCTTTACGCCATCGACGTGAAGACGGGCGAGGAGATCTGGCAATACGACGCGCGCCTGCCCGAGGGCATCCTGCCCTGCTGCGACGTCGTCAACCGCGGCGCGGCGATCTATGGCGACAACATCTATTTCGGCACGCTCGACGCCAAGATCGTGGCGCTGGACCTGAAGACCGGCAAGGTCAAGTGGCGCAAGACGATCGCGAATTACAAGGAGGGCTACTCCTACACCGCCGCGCCGCTGATCGTGAAGGGGCTGGTCATCACCGGCAATTCGGGCGGCGAGTTCGGCATCGTCGGCGAGGTGCAGGCGCGCGATGCCGAGACGGGCGAGCTGGTGTGGACGCGCCCGGTCATCGAGGGGCACATGGGCACCTACAAGGGCAAGCCCTCGACCATGACCGGCACGCTCAACGCCACCTGGCCGGGCGACATGTGGAAGACGGGCGGCGGCGCCACCTGGCTGGGCGGCTCCTACGACGCCGACACCGACACCATCGTCTTCGGCACAGGCAACCCCGCGCCCTGGAACAGCTGGCTGCGCGCGGCGGGAAATCCCAAGGGGACCGAGGGCGACAACCTTTACGCCGCCTCGCGTCTGGGCCTCGACCCGGCCACGGGCGAGATCAAGTGGCACTTCCAGACCACCCCGCGCGAGGGTTGGGACTATGACGGCGTGAACGAGGTCGTTCCCTTCGTCGACGGCGAGGGCAAGAAGCGCTTCGCCACCGCGGACCGCAACGGCTTCTTCTACGTCCTCAATCGCGAAGACGGCAAATACGTCCGCTCCATGCCCTTCGTGAAGGACATCACCTGGGCCAAGGGCATCGACGAGAACGGCCGCCCGATCTTCAACGAGGAGAACCGCCCGGGCAATCCGCTCGAGGCCGACGGCAAGAAGGGCGAGGTGGTGTTCGCCGCGCCCTCGTTCCTGGGCGGCAAGAACTGGATGCCCATGGCCCATTCGCCCAAGACCGGCCTGTTCTACGTGCCCTCGAACGAGTGGGGCATGGACATCTGGAACGAGCCGATCACCTACAAGAAGGGCGCCGCCTATCTGGGCGCGGGCTTCACCATCAAGCCGCTCTATGACGACCATATCGGCTCGCTCAAGGCCATCGACCCGACCTCGATGAAGGTGGTGTGGGAATACAAGAACAACGCGCCGCTGTGGGGCGGGGTGATGACGACCGCCGGCGGGCTGGTGTTCATGGGCACTCCCGAAGGCTACCTCAAGGCCTTCGACGCCGACACGGGCGAGGAGCTGTGGAAGTTCCAGACCGGCTCGGGCATCGTCGGCCAGCCCATCACCTGGGAGATGGACGGCGAGCAATACGTCGCCGTGACCTCGGGCTGGGGCGGCGCGGTCCCGCTCTGGGGCGGCGAGGTGGCCAAGAAGGTCAACTACCTCAACCAGGGCGGCTCGGTCTGGGTGTTCAAGCTGCCGCGCCAGCTGGCCTCGGCCGACTGACGGGCGCGGCCCCGTACGGGCCGGCCCCGCAACGACGCGCCCCGCGGCCCGGCCGCGGGGCGTTTTCGCGCGGCGTCGTCCCCTGGGGCGGCGGGGGGCGGGCCATGGCGCGCCCGGCGTCGTCCTTTCGTCTTGGGGGCGCCGGGGGCGCGCGCGTGCTAGCCTGACGGCATGACGACGACTCGAAGCATCCAGCCGGCGCCGCGCGCCGCCGTCGGTCCCGAGGACGGGATCCTGGTGATCGACGATCATCCGCTGTTCTGCGAGGCGCTGGCCATGACGCTGACCGGCGCGCTGGGGGCGCGGCAGGTCGATTGCGCAGCCAGTCTGGGCGACGCGCTGGCGCGCCTCGCGGCGGGGCCGGCGCCGGGCACCGCGCTGCTGGATCTGAACCTGCCCGACGTCGAGGGGGTGGACGGCCTGATCCGCCTGCGCGCGGCGGCGCCGGGCATGACGGTGGTGGTGGTCTCGTCGCTGTCGGACGCGCGCGTGGTCGAGGCGGCGCTGCGCGCGGGGGCGGCGGGCTTCATCCCCAAGGACACCCCGCGCGAGGCGCTGGTCGGCGCCATGCGCGCGATCTGGGCCGGGCAGGTCTGGGCCCCCGGCGAGGCGGCCGAGGCGCGCGCCGCCGAGGCGGCCGATCCGGGGCGCGACGAGGCGCTGGCGCGCATGGCCGAGCTGACGCCCCAGCAGCTGCGCATTCTGGGCCTTGTGTGCGAGGGCAAGCTCAACAAGCAGATCGCCTATGACCTCGGCATCGCCGAAACCACGGTCAAGGCGCACATCTCGGCCATCTTGCGCAAGCTGAAGGTGCAGAGCCGCACGCAGGCGGTGCTGATCGCGCAAAAGGCGCGCTTCGACGCGATCTTGCGCCAGGACGCCGGCCCGGACTAACCTGACGGCGCGCGCCGCCCGGCCCCGCGCCGGGACAAGGACAAGCCACACAGAACCGTCGCGCATCGGGAGGAAAGGTGACGCGGGTCACGCAGCGATTCGAGCCGCAGGGGCTTGCGCCGCCCGCGGGGCGCCATGTGCGCCGCGCGGCGTCGTCGGCGGCCGATCCGCGCGCCGCGCTGGCCGAGCTGGCGGCCGAGCTGGCGGCCGAGCCCGCGGCGCTGACGATCCTGTGGATCTCGCCCGAGCATGACCTGGCGGCGGTCGAGGCGGCGCTGGCGCGCGCGCCCTTCGGCCCCGGCCCGGTCATCGGCTGCACCACGGCGGGCGAGATCGCCCCCGACGGCTACCGCAGCGGCGCCATCGTGGGCGCGGCCTTTCCGGCGCGGCTGTTCACGGCGGCGGCCGAGCTGATCGCCCCGCTCGAAAGCTTCGTGCTCGAGGACGGCGCGCGGGTGGTCAACGCGCTGCGCCGCCGCGTCGAGGCGGCCGGCCCGCCGCGCGCCTGCGCCTTCGCGCTGATGATGGCCGACGGGCTGTCGCTGCAGGAGGACGCGCTGGTCTCGTCGCTGGGCGGGGCGCTGGGCGACGTGCCGCTGATCGGCGGCTCGGCGGGCGACGGGCTCGAATTCCGCAACGCCTTCGTGCTGCATGGCGGGCGCTTCGCGCGCGACGCGGCGGCGGTGGCGCTGATCGCCTCGGACTGCCCTGTGCGCGTGTTCCGCTTCGATCACTTCCAGCCGACCGACCGGCGCATGGTGGTCACCCGCGCCGATCCCGACCGGCGCGTGGTGCACGAGATCAACGCCGAACCGGCGGCGCTGGAATATGCGCGGCTGATCGGCGCCGATCCCGACCAGCTGACCATGTTCACCTTCGCCGCGAACCCGCTGGTCGTGCGGGTGGGCGGCCAGCACCATGTGCGCTCGATCCAGCGCATCGGCGACACGCACGAGCTCAAGTTCTACTCGGCCATCGACGAGGGGCTGGTGCTGACCGTGGCGCGCGCGGGCGATCTGGCGGCGCATCTGGACGCGGCGCTGGCCGAGCTGGGCGAGGGGGCCGAGGCGCCCGACCTGGTGATCGGGCATGACTGCCTGCTGCGCCGCCTCGAGGCCGAGCAGACCCAGCGCGCGGCCGAGGTCTCGCGCGTGCTGGCGCGCCGGCGGGTGGTGGGCTTCAACACCTATGGCGAGCAGCACAACATGCTGCACGTCAACCAGACCTTCACGGGCGTGGCCGTCTATCCGCCGCGCGCCTCGGGCGCGCCGCGCCGGGCGGCCGACGGCGTGCTGGCCCCCGCGCCGCGCCCTCCCGCGCCGACGGAGGGCGCATGAGCGCGCTGTCGATCCTCAACCCCGCCGACGATCTCGAGCGCGAGAACGCCAAGCTGCGCAAGATCGTCGCCGCGCTGATGAAGCGCGTCGAGCAGGACACCGACGAGGCCGGCGCCGGCTATGGCCTGTTCCAGACGGCGGTGGCGCTCGAGGCGAAGGTGCGCGCGCGCACGCGCGATCTGCAGGCGGCGATGGAGGAGCTGAACGCCGCCAACGCCCGCCTCGAGGCCGCCAAGGCCGAGGCCGAGGGGGCGCGCGCGCTGCTGGCCAACGCGCTCGAGGCGGTCGAGGAGGGGTTCGCCCTGTTCTCGCCGCAGGACCGGCTTCTGATGTGCAACAGCCGCTTCGGCGCCGTCACCCCCGACGTGCGCGAGCGCATCCGCCCCGGCGTGACCTTCGAGGACTACGTCGCCGCCATCTCGCGCAGCCGCTTCCTGCAGCTGGCGCCGGGGCAGGGGCCCGAGGACTGGCTGGCCTGGCGGCTGCGCGCCCACCGCTCGATGCGCGGGCACATCACGGTGCGCTTCGTCGGCGACCGCTGGGTGCAGGTGTCGGAGCGGCGCACGCCCGACGGCGGCTTCGCCATCCTGCAGACCGACATCACCGAGCTGGTGCGCGCCGAGCGCCAGGAGCGCAACAAGCTGCTCGACGACCAGGCGCGGCTGGTGCGCGCGACGCTCGACCACATCATCCAGGGCGTGTGCATCTTCGACGCCGACCGGCGCCTGGCGGGCGGCAACGCGCGCATGCGCGAGCTGCTCGAGCTGCCGCTGACGCTGCTGCGCCGCGGCGTCAGCTTCGAGGCCATCGCCGCGCACATGAACGCGCGCGGCGAGGTGGGCGGCCAGGCGCGGCAGCTGATCGACTGGGTGATGCAGGACGGCCCGCGCAGTCCCCTGTCGCTGGAGCTGGTGCGCGCCAACGGCATGATCCTGGACGTCTACTGCCGCCAGATCCCCGACGGCGGCTTCGTCATCAGCTTCACCGACGTGACGGCCGAACGCGACGCCATCCGCGCCCTGCACGAGATGAACGAGACGCTCGAGCAGCGCGTGGCCGAGCGCACCGAAGAGCTCCAGGCCGCCCATGACCGGGCCGAGCGCGCGAACCAGTCCAAGACGCGCTTTCTGGCCGCGGCCAGCCACGATCTTCTGCAGCCGCTCAACGCGGCCAAGCTGTTCATCGCCTCGCTGGCCGAAACCGATCTGAACCCCGATCAGCGGCGCATCGCCGAGCGCATCCAGTCGGCCTTCGACAGCGTCGAGGCGCTGCTGGGCGCGCTTTTGGACATCTCGAAGCTGGACGCGGGCGGCGCGCAGCCGAGCGTCGCGCCCGTTGCGCTGGCGCGCCTCATGGGGCCGCTGCGCGAAGAGTTCGGCGCCCTGGCCGCGCAGCGCGGGCTCGAGCTGCGGGTGGTCGATTCGAGCGCCTGGGCGACGACCGATCCGTCCTACATGCGGCGCATCCTTCAGAACCTGGTCGCCAACGCCGTGCGCTACACCCGCGCGGGCAAGGTGCTGGTCGGGGTGCGGCGGCTGAAGGGCGCGGTGCGCATCGAGGTGTGGGACACGGGGCCGGGCATCCCGCCCGAGATGATCTCCGAGATCTTCCAGGAGTTCCGCCGCCTGCGCCAGGGGCGCGAGGACGACGCGCCGGGCATGGGGCTGGGGCTTGCGATCGTCGAGCGGGCCTGCGCGGCGCTGGGCCATGGGCTCGAGGTGACGAGCCGCGTCGGCGCGGGCTCGCGCTTTTCGGTGACGGCGCCGCTGGCCGACCCGCCCGCGCGCGCCGCCGCCGCGCCCGCGCCCGAAGGCGGCGAGGCGCCGCGCGACGAGCTCGAGAACCTGATCGCGCTGGTGGTCGACAACGAGGCCGAGGTGCGCGCGGGCATGCTTTCGCTGCTCGAGAGCTGGGGCGCCAGCGCCGTGGACGCGGCTGGTCTGGACGAGGCCCTGCGCGCGGCCGAAGAGCTGGGCGTGGCGCCCGACGTGATCCTGGCCGACTACCACCTGGATGCGGGCGCCGACGGGCTGGACGTGATCCGCGCCCTGCGCGCGCGCTTCGGCCCGATCCCGGCGGCGCTGATCACGGCCGACCGCTCGGACGCGCTGGTGCGCCGGGCGAACGCGGCGCAGGTGGATGTGCTCAACAAGCCGGTGCCGCCGGGGCGGCTGCGCGCCCTTCTGGCGCTGATCGCCCCGGGCTGAGGGGGCCGGCGGGCCGCGAGGAAAGGCTCCGCGCCGCGCGCCCCGGCGCGACCCCGCCGGCGGCGCGGCGCGCGAAAGGGAGAGAGGGAAGACGGCATGATCGATCCGCGCGGAATGACCATCGGGCAGGCGGCGCAGGCGGCGGCGGCGCGCTGGCCGCGCGCGCCGCTGTTCTGCGCCCCGCCCGATCCGGGCCGGGCCTGGGACCCCGAGGGGCGCGAGCTGACGCAGGAAGCCGTCGCCGAGGCCGCCGCGGCGCTGGCCGAACGGCTGGCGGCGGCGGGCTACGGGCGCGGACACCGGGCGGCGCTCGATCTCGAGAACCGGCCCGAGCACCTCGTGTGGAAGCTGGCGCTGGCGGCGCTGGGGATCTCTTGCGTGCCGATCAACCCCGATCTGCGGCCGGCCGAGGTGGCCTACATCCTGGCCGATTCCGACCCGCAGCTGTGCGTCGCCGCCCCCAACCGCCGCGCCGCGCTGGCCGAGGCGATCGCGCTGGGCGAGGGGCGCGCGCTGATCGCCCCGGACGAGCCGCCGCCCCCCGCGCCCGCGCGCCCGCGCCCCGGCGCGCCCGCGCCCGAGGACGAGGCCAGCGTGATCTACACCTCGGGCACCACCGGCAAGCCCAAGGGCTGCCTTCTGTCGCATGAATACGAGCTCGAGCTGGGGCGCTGGTATCTGACCTGCGGCGGGCTGATGGCCATGACCGAGGGCGAGCGCCTCTACAACCCGCTGCCGCTGTTCCACGTCAACGCCGGCATCCTGTCGCTGACGGCGATGATGCTGTCGGGCGGCTGCCAGATCCAGCCCGCGCGCTTCAGCCGCGGCGCCTGGTGGCGCGACATCCGCGCATGCCGCGCCTCGATCGCGCATTACCTGGGCGTGGTGATCCCGGCGCTGATGGCGGCCGAGCCCTCGGAGGACGAGCGCGCCCACGCCCTGCGCTTCATGGTCGGCGCCGGGGTCGAGCCCACCCTGCACGCCCCGGCCGAGGCGCGCTTCGGCGTGCCGCTGATCGAGGTCTGGGGCATGACCGAGATGTGCCGCATCATCGCCGCCAACGAAGAGCCGCGGCGCATCGACACCCGCGCCTTCGGCCGCCCGCGTCCGGGGCTGGAGGCGCGCGTGGTCGACGACGACGACCGCGACGTTCCCCCCGGCGAGCCGGGCGAGATGGTGCTGCGCCACTCGGCCGACGCGCCGCGGCGGGGGTTCTTCTCGGGCTATCTGAACAAGCCCGAGGCCACCGCCGAGGCCTGGCGCGGCGGCTGGTTCCACACCGGCGACACGGTGCGCATGGAGCCGGACGGCACGCTGATCTTCGTCGACCGCAAGAAGAACATCATCCGCCGCTCGGGCGAGAACATCGCCGCCGCCGAGGTCGAGGCGTGCCTGCTCGAACATCCCGACGTGGCGCAGGCCGCGGCGTTGGCCGCGCCCGACCCGATCCGCGACGAAGAGGTCTTCGCCGCAGTGGTGCTCAAGCCCGGCCGCGCGGCGGATGCGGACATGGCGCGGCGCCTGTTCGACTGGTGCATGGCGCGCATGGCCTATTACAAGGCGCCCGGCTGGGTCCTGTTCATGGACGCGCTGCCCGTGACCGGCACGCAGAAGGTGCGCAAGCACGACATCCTTCCCCCCGGCGCGTCGCCCGAGGCGCTGGCCGGCGCGATCGACCTGCGCGCGGCCAAGAAGCGCTGAGCGCGCGCGGCGCTTTTCGCGCGGCGGACAACGCGTTAGGAATGTGCGGCAAGGGATCGCGCGGCGCGAGGAGGACGGATGACGATCGAGGTTCTGCTGCCGGACGAGGCCGCCACCAACCGCGCCGGCGCCGCGCTGGCCGGGGCGCTGGGGGCGGGCGACGCGGTGCTGCTTTTCGGCGATCTGGGGGCGGGCAAGTCGGCGCTGGCGCGCGCGGCGATCCGCGCCCTTCTGGCCGAGGACGGCCGCGAGGACGAGGACATCCCCTCGCCCAGCTTCGCGCTGGTGCAGGTCTACGACGCCCCCCGCGCCGAGATCTGGCACGCCGATCTGCACCGCCTCTCGGGCCCCGAGGGCTGCGTCGAGCTTGGGCTCGAGGACGCGTTCGAGGGCGCGCTGTGCTTCGTCGAATGGCCCGAGCGGCTGGGCCCGCTGACGCCCGCCCGCCGGCTCGAGCTGCGGCTCGACTTCGGCCCCGAGGGGCGCGGGCGGCTGTTGCGCGCGGCCGCCGTCGGGCCCGGATGGGAGCGCGCGATGGCCGCCCTGGCCGGCCTTGGCGCGGGATGCGGAGGAAAGGCATGAGCGGGCAGGACGTCATGAGCGACGCCGGCGCGGCGGGGGGGCTGCGGGCCGCCGAGGCGCGCGCGTTTCTCGACGCCGCCGGATGGACCGGCGCGACGATCGCGGCCATGGCGGGCGACGCCTCGGCGCGGCGCTATGCGCGCGTGTGCGCCGGCGGCCGGCGGGCGGTGCTGATGGACGCGCCGCCCGATGCGGCCGGGCCGCTTGCGCCCTTCCTCGCCATGACCGGCTACCTGCGCGCGCGCGGCTTCTCGGCGCCCGAGATCCTGGCCGCGGACGAGGCGCGCGGCTTCCTTCTGCTCGAGGATCTGGGCGAGGGCCTGTTCGCGCGCATCTGCGCCCGCCATCCCGAGCGCGAGGGCGCGCTTTACGCCGCGGCGGCCGAGCTTCTGGCCGAGCTGCACGCCCTGCCGCCGCCCGAGCGCATCGGGGACTGGGCGCTGCGCCCCTATGACGAGCCGGCGCTGTGGGCCGAGGCGCAGCTCATCGCGCGCTGGTGGCTGCCGGCGGCGACGGGCGCCGAGGCGTCGCCGGCGCTCGAGGACGAGCTGCGCGGGCTGCTGGCCGAGGCGCTGGGCGCGCTGTGCGCCGCGCGCGAGGCGGTGGTGCTGCGCGACTACCACGCCGAGAACCTGATCTGGCTGCCCGGGCGCAGCGGCGTGGCGCGGGTCGGGCTGCTGGACTACCAGGACGCGCTGGCGGGGGCGGCGGCGTATGATCTGGTCTCGCTGCTCGAGGATGCGCGGCGCGACACCTCGGCCGAGCTGCGCGCGGCCACGCTGGCGCGCTACGCGCGCGCGCGCGGCGTGGCGGCGGACGAGCTGCGCGCGCGCTGCGCGCGGCTCGGGGCGCAGCGCAACATCAAGATCATGGGCATCTTCGCGCGCCTCTGGCTGCGCGACGGCAAGCCGCAATACCTGGCCATGCTGCCGCGGGTGCATGCGCATCTGCGCCGCGATCTCGAACAGCCGGGGCTCGAGCGGCTGCGCGCCTTCGTCGAGCGGCGCGTTCCCCCGCCCACCCCCGGCGTTCTGGCGCGCGTGCGCGCGGCGCGGGCATGAGCGCGCCGCGCGTCGCCATGATCATGGCCGCGGGGCTGGGCACGCGCATGGGCGCGCTGACCGCCGACCGGCCCAAGCCGCTGCTGCGCGCGGGGGGGCGGGCGCTGATCGACCACGCGCTCGACCGCGCGCTCGAGGCCGGGGTGACGCGGGCGGTGGTCAACCTGCACTGGAAGGCCGATCAGCTGCGCGCGCATCTGGCCGCGCGCACGCGCCCGCGCATCGTCTTCTCCGACGAGTCGGACCAGCTGCTCGAGACCGGCGGCGGCATCGTGCGCGCCCTGCCGCTGCTGGGCGAGGCGCCGTTCTACACCCTCAACTCCGACGCCGTCTGGAGCGGCCCCGCCCCGTTGGCGCGGCTGGCGGCGGCGTGGGATCCGGCGCGCATGGACGCGCTGCTGCTGCTGGTCCCGCGCGCGCGCGCCGCGGCCCATGCCGGGCGCGGCGATTTCTTCATCGAGCCCGCCGACGCCGAGGGCCCCGCGCGGCTGGCGCGGCGCGGCGCGCGCCCCGAGGCGCCCTTCGTGCATACCGGCGCGCAGATCATCGCGCCGGGCGCCTTCGCCGATGCGCCGCGGGGGGCGTTCTCGACCAACGTGATCTGGGACCGGCTGCTGGCGCGCGGGCGCCTGTTCGGCGTCGTTCACCATGGCGGCTGGGTCGATGTCGGCACGCCCGCGGGGCTTGCGGCGGCCGAGGCGCTGCTGGCCGAGGCGGACGCATGAGCGCGCCCGCCGCGCCCGCGCTGTTCCCCCCCGCCCAGGGGCCGCGGGTGTTTCACCTGCCGCCGGGGGTCGATTTCGCCGCCGCCTTCGCGCGCGGCCTGCGCGCGCGCCTTGCGCCGCACCCGCCGCAGGCGGCCGCGCGCGTGCGCATCTTCGTCAACGCCCGCCGCACCGCCCGCGCCATCGAGGCCGCGCTCGAGGCCGAGGCGCCGGCGCTGTGGATGCCGCGCTTCGCCTTCGTCAACGCGCTGGGCGACGAGGCGCTGGGGCTTGGCGTGCCGCGCGCCGTCGATCCGCTGCGCCGGCGCCTGGCGCTGGTGCGGCTGGTCGAGGGGTTCATGCGCGCCAATCCCGAATTCGGCGACCCGGCCTCGGCGCCGGCGCTGGCCGAGACGCTGGGCGCGCTGCTGGACGACCTGCACGGCGCCGGGCTGACGGCCGAGGCGCTGGCCGCGCTCGACCCGGCCGAGCATGCGCGCCACTGGGATCTGACGCGCCGCTTCCTGCACATCGTCACCGCCATCTGGCCCCGGCATCTGGCCGAGGCCGAGGGCGGCGCGGCCGATCCGCAGGCCCGGCGCCTGGCGGCGGCGCGCGCGCTGGCGCGCAGCTGGCGCGAGGATCCGCCCCCCTGGCCGATGATCGCCGCCGGCTCGACCGGCTCGACCCCGGCCACGGCCGAACTGATCGCCGCCGTCGCGCAGCTGCCGCAGGGGGCGGCGGTGCTGCCGGGGCTGGACCCCGAGCTGCCCGACGATCTGTGGCGGCGCATCGCCGACGAGCATCCCGAGCATCCGCAGCACATGCTGGCGCGGCTGTGCCTCGATCGGCTGGGCGTCTCGCCGCGCGAAAGCCGGCCCTGGAGCGACGCGCCCGCCCCATGCCCGCCGCGCGCGCGCCTGCTGGCGCAGGCGCTGCGCCCCGCGCCGGTGACCGACGCCTGGTTCGCCGCCCGACCGGCCCTGGCCGCCGAGGCCGCCGAGGCCGTCGCCGGCGTCGATCTGATCGAGGCCGACGGCCCGCGCCAGGAGGCCGCGGCCATCGCCCTTGCCCTGGCCGACGCGGCGCGGGCGGGGCGGCGGGCGGCGCTGGTCACGCCCGACCGGGTGCTTGCGCGGCGCGTGGCGGCCGAGCTGGCGCGCCATGGCATCGCGCCCGACGACAGCGCCGGCGTGCCGCTGAGCCTGACGCCGCCGGGCATCTTCCTTGACCTTCTGGCGCGTTCACTGGGCCGGCCGATGCGCGCGGCGACGCTGGCGGCGCTGCTGCGCCATCCGCTGGCGGGCGGCCCTGCGCGCGGGCGCCATGCGCACATGCGCCGCTGGCTCGAGCGCGCCTTCCTGCGCGGCGGCCCGGTCGAGATCGACTGGCCCGCGCTGACGAGGGCCGCCGAGACCCTGGCGCAGGCCGCGCGCGCCCGCGCCGAGGCGGGCGAGGACCGCCCCCGCGCCGGCGCGACCGGCCCCGAGCATCTGCGCTGGCTGGCCTGGCTGCGCGGCGCGCTCGAACCCTTGTCCGCGCAGCCCGCCAGCCTGGCCGCCGCCGTCGCCGCCCACCGCGCCGCGGCCGAGGCGCTGGCCGCCGGTCCGCCCGATGAAGGCGCCGCGCCGGATCCCGCCGCGGGCGCGCCCGACGGGGCGCCGCCGGATCTGGCGGCGGCGGGCCACGCGCCGCCCGGCGCGGCGGCGGGCGGTCTGTGGGATCAGGCGGCGGGCGAGGCGGCGCGCGCGCTGATCGAATCGCTCGCGGCCGCCGCCGACGCCTATGACGGCGCGCAAGGCGCGGCGCCCGGCGGCTATGGGGCGCTGTTCTCGGCGCTGGCCGCCGCGCGCGAGGTGCGGCTCGATCCGCGGCGCGCGGATGACCGGGTGGCCATCCGCGGCACGCTCGAGGCGCGCGCGCAAAGCGCCGATCTGGTGGTGCTGGGCGGGCTCAACGACGGCGTCTGGCCCGCGCGCCCCGATCCCGGGCCATGGCTCGGCCGCCCCCAGCGGCGCGAGCTGGGCCTGCCCGCGCCCGAGGCCCGGATCGGGCTGGCGGCGCATGATTTCCTTCAGGCCGCCTGCGCGCCGCGCGTGATCCTCAGCCGCGCGATCCGGGCCGACGGCGCGCCCACCGTCGCCTCGCGCTGGCTGCTGCGGCTGACCAACCTGCTCGGCGGCGTGGACGAGGGCGCGCTGGCGGCCATGCGCGCGCGCGGGGCGCGCTGGCTGGCGCGCGCCGAGGCGCTGTCGCGCGCCGAGCCGCTCGCCCCGGCCGAGCGCCCCGCGCCGCGCCCGCCCGTCGCCGCGCGCCCGCGCCGGCTGTCGGTGACGCAGATCGAGACGCTGGTGCGCGATCCCTACGCCATCTATGCGCGCAAGATCCTCGGGCTCGAGCCGCTCGAGCCGCTGGGCCGCGCGCCCGATGCGCGCGACATGGGGCAGACGCTGCACCGGGTCATGGAACGCTTCGCCCTCGAGACGGGCGCCGACGCCGACCTGTCCGACTCGGGCCGGCCCGACGCCGGCTGGACCGAGGCCGCCCTGGCCGAGGCGCTGATCCGCATCGCCCGCGAGGAGGTCGCCGAACAGCCCTCGGCCGGGGTGCGGCGGCTGTGGCTCAAGCGGCTCGAGCGCGCCGCGCCGGCCCTCGCCCGCTTCGAGCGCGAGCGGCGCGCGCGCGGCCTGCGCCTGGCCCGGGCCGAGGGCTGGGGGCGCGCCGCCTTCGACGCCCCCGCCGGCCGCTTCGAGCTGTTCGGGCGCGCCGACCGCATCGACCGCGGCCCCGATGGCGCGCTGTCGATCCTCGATTACAAGACCGGGGCCCTGCCTGGAAAGAACGAGATCACGGTTTTCGCCAAGCAGCTTCTGCTGCTGGGCGCCATCGCCCGCGCGGGCGGGTTCGAGGACGTGCCCGCCGCCGAGGCGCACGAGCTGCTCTATGTGCGCCTGTCCGAGAAGCTCGAGCGGCGCGAGGCGCCGCCGGACCAGATCGACGACGCCTGGCGCGGCCTGCGCGAGCTGATCGCCGCCTATGACGACCCCGCGACCCCCTATCGCCCCCGCCTGCGCCCGCGCAGCATCAAGCATGCGGGCGATTACGACCACCTCGCCAGGCTTGGCGAGTGGGGCGATGTGGACGCCGACGATGCCGGAGACGGCCCATGACCGCCCCCCACGACGCCGCATCCGCGGGCCCCGCCCGCGCCGAGGGCGCGCCGCGCCACGACGCCGCCACGCTGGCGCAGATCCGCGCCGCGCGGCCCGACCGCTCGGCCTGGATCTCGGCCAATGCGGGCTCGGGCAAGACGCGCGTGCTGACCGAGCGCGTGGCGCGGCTGCTGCTCGAGGGGGCCGAGCCGCAGCGCATCCTGTGCCTGACCTACACCAAGGCCGCCGCGGCCGAGATGCAGAACCGCCTTTTCCGCACCCTGGGCGGCTGGGCGATGATGGACGACGCCGAGCTGGCCGCGGCGCTGGCGCGCCTGTCCGAGGATGCGCCCCGCCTCGGCGCCGCCGAACTGGCCAGGGCGCGGCGGCTCTTCGCCAAGGCGCTCGAGACGCCCGGGGGGCTCAAGATCCAGACCATCCACGCCTTTTGCGACGCGCTCTTGCGGCGCTTTCCGCTCGAGGCGGGGGTGTCGCCGCGTTTCGAGGTGCTGGACGAGCGCCAGGCCGCCGCCTTGAACGAGGCCATCCGCGACCGCATGGCGGCCGCCGCCGAGGCGGGCGAGGACCAGGTCTTCGACGCGGTCGCGGCGGGCATGGCCGAGGACGCCTTGGCCGAGCTGCTGGCGCAGATCCTGGCCGCGCGCGACGCCTTTCCCGAGGACGCCATGGGCCGGCTTGCGCGGCTGCTCGGGATCGACCCCGGCCTCGCCCCCGAAGCGGCGCTGGCGCAGGCGGCGCGCGCGATCCCGCGCGCGCGCCTCGCCCGGCTGGCCGATCTTGTCGATGAGGGCGGCAAGCGCGCGAAGGATTGGGCGGCGCGCGCGCGCGCCTTCCTGGCCGAAGTTCACGACGACCCTTTGGACGCGCTCGCGGCCTTCGAGGCCGCGACGCTCAAGAAGGACGGCGCCCCCTACGATCCCGAATGGCTGCTGGGCAAGAAGCTGCTCGAAAGGACGCCCGAGGCGCGCGAGGCGTTCGAGACGCTGAGCGCCGAGGCGGCGGCGCTGGCCGATCGGCGGCGCGCGCTGAACCTGTTCGCGCGCGCGCAGGCGCTGCACCGCTTCGCGCGCGTCTTTCTGGACGCCGTCGCGCGCGAGAAGGCCGCCGCGGGCGCGCTGGATTTCGCCGATCTGGTCGAGCGCGCGCGCGCGCTTCTGTCCGACTCCGAGGCGGCCGCCTGGGCGCTGTGGAAGCTGGACGGCGGGATCGACCACCTGCTGATCGACGAGGCGCAGGACACCGCCCCCGCGCAATGGGCGGTGGTGCGGGCGCTGGCCGACGAGTTCTTCGCCGGCAAGGGCGCGCGCGAGGTCGCGCGCACGCTGTTCGTGGTCGGGGACGAGAAGCAGTCGATCTACTCGTTCCAGGGGGCCGACCCGGCCGCCTTCGCGCGCATGCGCGCGCTGTTCGCCGAAAGGCTGCGCGACGCGCCCGAGCCGCTGCATTGCGGCGAGCTGGCGCACTCGTTCCGCTCGGCGCCGGCGGTGCTGACGCTGGTGGACGAGGTCTTCCGCGGCGAGGCCGCGCGCGGGCTGAGCGGCGACGGCGCCGAGCCGCGCCATGTGCCCTTCAAGGCCGACGCGCCGGGGCTGGTCGAGCTGTGGCCCTTTCTCGAACCCGACCCCGAGTCCGACCCGCCGCCCTGGTCGATGCCGGTCGACGCTCCGGCCCCGGCCAATCCGCGCCTTGCGCTGGCCGACCGGCTGGCGCGCCATATCGCCGAGCTGATCCATGAGGGCGCGCCGCTGCCCGACGGCAAGGGCGGCTGGCGGCCGATGCGCGCGGGCGACGTGCTGGTGCTGGTGCGCCGGCGCGACATCCTGGCGCGCACGCTCATCCGCCGGCTCAAGGCGCAGGGCGTGGACGTGGCCGGCGCCGACCGCATGCGCCTGACCGACGAGCTGGCGGTGCGCGACCTGCTGTCGCTTCTGCGCGCGGCGGCCGACGCCGAGGACGACCTGTCGCTGGCCGAGGCGCTGCGCTCGCCGCTGTGCGGGCTGAGCGAAGAGGCGCTGTTCGCGCTGGCCCATGGCCGCCGGGGAACGCTGTTCGAGGCGCTCGAGCGCGCGGGCGAGCGCTTTGCCGACGCGCTTGCGCTGGTGCGCGACATGCGCCGGCACGCCGATTTCGAACGCCCCTACGAGCTGCTCGAGCGCGCGCTCACGCGCCATGAGGGCCGCCGCCGGCTGCTGGCGCGGCTGGGGCCCGAATGCGAGGACGCGATCGACGAGCTGCTGGCCGCCGCGCTCGAGCATGAGCGGCGCGAGACGCCGACGCTGACGGGCTTCCTGGCCTGGCTCGAGGGCGACGAGACCGAGATCAAGCGCGAGATGGGCGCCGAGGCCGACGAGCTGCGGGTGATGACGGTGCATGGCGCCAAGGGGCTCGAGGCGCCGTTCGTGGTGCTGCCCGACACCGCGCCGCGCACCCGAAAGGGCGGGCGGCGCGCGGTGATCGAGGCGCGCATCGAGGGCGAGAAGATCGCGCTGCCGGCGGTTTCGGCGCGCGATGCGCCCGAGCGGCTGGCCGAGACGCTGGCCGAGCTCGATCGGCGCGAGGAGGACGAGGCCCGCCGCCTGCTCTACGTCGCGCTGACGCGCGCCGAATCGCGGCTGCTGATCTGCGGCGCGGGCGCCTTGCGCGGCCAGGAGGACAAGGTCGAGGAAAAGCTGTCCGCAAGCTGGTGGGGCATGATCCGCGACGGGCTCGAGCGCGCCATGGCCGCGTGCGCGGGGCGCCCCGGCGTCGAGACCCGCGCCGCGCCGGAGGCCGCCCCGCCCGAGCCGATGATGCGCCTTGCCTGGGGCTGGACCCCGCCCGCGGCGGCGATGGGGGTCGAGGCGCGCGGCGCCGGCGCGGGGCGGGCGGCCGCGGCGCCCGAGGCGCCCGAGGCGTCCGAGCCCGCGCCCGCCGGGTCGGTTCCGCCCGCCCCCCCGGCGCCGCGGCGCCTGAGCCCCAGCGCCGCCGAAGGGGCCGCCGAGGCGCGCGCCGAGGGCGCCGCCCCCGGCGCGCGCGACCGCGAAACCGCGCAGCGCATGGGCGACCTGGTGCATCTGCTGATCGAGCGCCTCGCCCCCCTTGCCCCCGAACGCCGCGCCCCCGCCGCCGAGGCGCTGGCGGCCGAGGCGGGGCAGGGCCTTGCGCCCGCGCTGCGCGCCGAGGCCTGCGCGCAGGCGCTGGACGCGCTGGCGCATCCGCGCATCGCGGCGCTGCTCGAGGACGGCGCGGCGCTGTTCGAGGCGGGCTTCTCGGCGCTGGCCGCGCCGGGGCTGCGGGTGGCGGGGCGCATGGACCTTGTGCGCGTGGGCGACGAGGCGATCGACCTTGTGGACTTCAAGTCCGGCGCGCCGCCGGCCGACGGCGCCCCGACGCCGGCCGCCTATCTCGAGCAGATGGCGCTTTATCGCGTGGCGCTGGCGCGGCTGCATCCGGGCGCGACGGTGCGCGCGGCGCTGTTCTGGACGCAGGCGCGGCGCTTCGACGCGCTCGACCCCGCCGCGCTCGAGGCGGCGCTGGCTGCGCGCCTGGCGGCCGAGGGCGCGGGGGGCGCGGGGGGCGCGGGGGGGCAGGCGGGGCGCGGCGGCGGGGCCGCTTGACCCCTTGCCGGCGCGCCCCTAGTTTTGCCGCCCAAGGACGCGCCGCCACGGCGCCGACGCGATCGCGGGCCGCGCGCCCGCTTCCATCAGGAGACATGACATGGCCACCGTCCCCGTGACCGATGCGAGCTTCGAGCAGGACGTGCTCAAATCCGACACCCCCGTCGTGGTCGATTTCTGGGCCGAGTGGTGCGGTCCCTGCAAGCAGATCGGCCCGGCCCTGGAAGAGATCTCGGACGAGCTTGCCGGCAAGGTGAAGATCGCCAAGCTCAACATCGACGACAACCCCAACATCCCCTCGCGCGTGGGCGTGCGCGGCATTCCGACGCTGATCCTCGTCAAGGACGGGCAGATCGTGGCCAGCAAGGTCGGCGCGGCGCCGAAATCCGCGCTGCGCCAGTGGATCGAGAGCAATCTTTGAGCGCCGCCGCGGGCCTGGCCTGGACCGATCCGCCCGCGGATTGGGACGACGCCTACGCCAACGCGGCGCATATTCCCGGCGCCGAAGCCTTCCTGCGCCGCTGGCCCGAGTCGGCGGCGCGTTTTCGCGCCGGCGCGCGCGCGCTCACGGATCTGCCCTATGCGGATCATCCGCGCGCGCGCTACGACCTTTTCCTGCCCGAGGGCGCCCCGCGCGGGCTGGCCGTGTTCATCCACGGCGGCTACTGGATGCGCTTCGACAAGTCCGACTGGTCGCATCTGGCCGCGGGCGCGACGGCGCGCGGCTGGGCGATGGCGCTGCCCTCCTATCCCCTGGCGCCCGAGGCGCGCATCGGCGCCATCGCCGGCTTCGCGGCCCGCTTCCTCGAAGCCGCGGCCGCGCGCGTGGCGGGGCCGATCCGGCTGGCGGGGCACTCGGCGGGCGGGCATCTGGCGGCGCGGCTGGTCTGCGCCGGGGCCGATCAGGCGCCGCCGCTTGCGCCCGCGGCGCTGGCGCGGGTCGAGCGGGTGGTCTCGATCAGCGGGCTGCACGACCTGCGCCCGCTTCTGCGCACCGCCATGAACGCCACGCTGCGCCTTGACGAGGCCGAGGCCGCGGCGCATTCGCCCGCCCTGCTGCGGCCCGCGCCCGGCGTCGCCGCGGCGGCCTGGGTCGGCGCGGACGAGCGCCCCGAATTCCTGCGGCAGGCGGCGCTTCTGGCCAATGTCTGGCGGGGCCTGGGCGCGCGCACGGCCTTTCTCGCAGCCCCGGGCCGGCATCATTTCGACGTGATCGAGGGGCTGACGCGCCCCGACGATCCCTTGTGCGACGCGCTCCTGTCAGACTGAGCGCGCAAGGAGAGAGCCCATGCAGTGCTTCTTCGTGCAGATCAAGACCGAGCTGGGCCGCGCCTATGACGTGGCCGACGCGCTGGCCCGGCGCGAGATCGCCTCGGAGATCTATTCGACCTCGGGCGAGTATGACCTTCTGGCCAAGTTCTACGTCGAGGACGACGTGGACATTGGCCGTTTCGTCAACGAGAACCTGCACGACATCGACGGCATCCGGCGCACCTTCACCACGCTGACCTTCAAGGCGTTCTGAGGGCGCGGCGCGCGCGAAAAGGCCGTTGACACGCCGCCGCCGCGCGGATATTCCCCGGCCCCACAGGGCGCGTAGCTCAGCGGGAGAGCACTACGTTGACATCGTAGGGGTCGCTGGTTCGATCCCAGCCGCGCCCACCATGACCTTCTGGAAAGGCGTCCCCTCGGGGACGCCTTTTCGCATTCCCGTCAGGGGCTTGCGCATCCGCGCCGATTGCCCGACCATCCCCTTGTTCAACGGGGGGCGTTTCATGACGATCGAGCTTGATTTCGCGGCGTTGAAGGCCAAGGCGCGGCGGGTGCGCGACGGTCATCCCGAGAACCTGCGGCTGCGCGTGCACAGGGCGTTGAGCTGGCTGGCCCGCGCCGAGAAGGAAGAGGACGACCCGGACGCGCGCTTCATCTTCGCGTGGATCGGCTTCAACGCGCTCTATGCCGAGTTCGAGCCCGAGCCCGCGCGCGAGCGGGCGCGGTTCGAAGAGTTCTTCGGACGCATCGCGGCGCTGGACGATTCGCGCCGGATCTACGACGCGATATGGCTGCGCTTTCCGCACGAGGTGCGGCTGCTGCTCGAGAATCAATACGTCTTCAAGCCCTTCTGGAATCACGCGAACGGCGTGCCGGGCTTCGCCGACTGGCCCGAGCGCCTGCGCCGCGACCGGCGCGGCGCGCACGAGGCGATCCGCGCGCTCGACACGCCGGCGATCCTGCGGCGGCTGTTCGGCCGGCTTTACGTGCTGCGCAACCAGCTGGTGCATGGCGGCGCGACGTGGAACGGCTCGGTCAACCGCCGGCAGGTCGCGGACGGCGCGCGCATCCTGATGGTGCTGCTGCCGCTGTTCATCGACGTGATGATGGACCACCCGGACGAGGATTGGGGCCGTCCCTTCTACCCCGTGGTCGATTGACCCGAACGCCCTTGCGGCGGCGGCGCGGCGCGTCTATTTTGCGCCCCGCGCATTGGGGCGTCGCCAAGTGGTAAGGCAACGGTTTTTGGTACCGTCATTCGCAGGTTCGAATCCTGCCGCCCCAGCCATGAATCTCAAAAAATCACGCAAGATCAACCGGGTGTCCCGGGTCCGCCCGGCGTCCGCCTCATAGGTCCGCGAAACTGACGCACAGGCTGAGACCCGCGCCATCGCGGTCTGCGCCCGAAAGCGGCGCCAAGGGTGACGTCCATGGACGTCAGCCTCGAGCGCGAGAAAGCCTGCGTCCAGCAGGGGGCTGCCCGGATCGCGGCCCGACGCGAGGCCGAGCGCAAAGCGGCCGAGGCGGAGAAGCGAATCGGCGATGCGAAAACTCGGGCCGAAATCGAGGCGGCCCTGATCGATGTCAACCACCTCGACGGACCGCGCAGAGGCGTTCCCTGGGCCATGGAAATGGCTGAAGCATGTCGGAAGACGTGCGCGCAAAGTCCGGGCCGCCCTTTGGACGAGGCAATCGATCCCGAGACTTATGTCCCCGATCGGCCAGATGCTCTCGCCCAGCGAGCCGCTTCGGAAACGCCATATCCATCCAATGCGATCCCGGGTACGTTTTCGGTGGTCTGGGTCAGACGACATTCATCTGACGCGCCCAAATCGGCTCAGCTTCCGGCAGACGATGGGTGCACCCCCCCCTTGCGCTGCGCGCCATGGCGCGAACAAGTGTTTGGAACCCATGATGAGAATGTCTGAGGCCATCCTCGCCGACTTTGCTCGCACGACCTTTGGCGGGTCATATAGGGTGCAGCCTCGCGCTGTGGATGCGAACCACGGGCGCAGCGCAAGAGGCGCAATGTCGGTCAGGGTTTGATGATGCGGAACGCAACAGCATGAGCAGTCTGGAAGAGATCAGGCCGGGCGCGCGGGTCAAGGGCATTGCGCCGGGCGGGACGGTGGAGGTGGTCTCCGCCGAGTGGATTGGAACGCAGGCGGTCAATGTCGTGTTCCGCGACACCGCCGGCGCGGTTTCCGAAACCACGCTGTTTCGAGAAGACGAGGCGCGGGTTCAGCTTGAGCAGGCGGGACGCGCGTGGTCCTTCGACGCGGACGGAGCTCTCACGCGCCTGGTCACCGAGGCGAACAGGATCAAGCTTGCACATTACTTCGATCCTTACCTTGCGATCCACACGAGTCTGATCGACCCGCTGCCGCATCAGATCTCGGCCGTCTACGGCGAAATGCTCCCAAGACAGCCGCTGCGCTTTCTGCTGGCCGACGACCCGGGGGCCGGGAAGACCATCATGGCGGGGCTTCTGATCAAGGAACTCATCGCGCGAAGCGATCTGGAACGCTGCCTCATCGTTGCGCCGGGAAGTCTCGTTGAACAGTGGCAGGACGAGTTGGGCGAGAAGTTCGGCCTGGAGTTCGACATCCTTTCACGCGACATGATCGCGACATCGCGTTCGGGCAACCCGTTCAACGACCGGCACAGGCTCATAGCTCGGCTCGACATGCTGGCCCGCGATGACGACCTGCAGCAGAAGCTCTCCTCGGCAACCGAATGGGACCTGATCATCGTCGACGAAGCGCACCGGATGTCGGCGACCTACTTCGGCAACGAGGTCAAATACACCAAGCGGTACCAGCTGGGGCAGAAGCTCGGGGGCATCTGCCGCCACTTCCTTCTGATGACGGCAACCCCGCACAACGGCAAGGAGAGGGACTTTCAGCTCTTCATGGCGTTGCTCGACGGCGACCGCTTCGAGGGGCGCTTCCGGGACGGCATGCATGTCGCCGACGTCGAAGACATGATGCGCCGCCTCACCAAGGAGGAACTGCTGCGTTTCGACGGCCGGCCGCTCTTTCCTGAAAGGCGCGCCTACACCGTCAAATACGAGCTGTCGCCGCAGGAGGCCGCCCTCTATGCGGCCGTCACCGATTATGTGCGCAACGAGATGAACCGTGTGCAGCGGTTCGCCGAGGCGGATGGGCGCAGGCGCAACATGGTCGGTTTCGCGCTCCAGATCCTGCAGCGCCGCCTCGCTTCCAGCCCCGCGGCCATCTATCAGTCGCTGAAACGACGCAGGGAGCGTCTTGAGGCGGAACTCGCCGAAGCGCGTCTGGTCGTGCGAGGGCGCGGCCTGGGGCAGGGCATCCTGGTGTCTGACGATTTTCTCGAGAACATCGACGAATTCGGTCAGGAAGAAATCGACGAGATCGAGGAGCGCCTTTCGACCACCGTCACCACTGCCGAGACGATCGAGCAGCTCGAGATCGAAGTCGCGACGCTCAAGGAACTCGAGCGCATGGCGTTGTCGGTGCTGCGCTCGGGCAAGGACGCGAAGTGGCAGCAGCTCGATCGCATCCTTGATGACGATCTGATGATCGACGCGCAAGGCAATCGCCGAAAGCTGATCGTCTTCACCGAGGCGAAGGACACGCTCGACTATCTGCGCGACAAGATAACCGCGCGCCTGGGCAAACCCGATGCCGTCGACGTGATCCATGGCGGCGTCTCGCGCGAGGAGCGCAGGAAGGTCGTCGAGCGCTTCATGCAGGACCGCGATCTGCTCGTCCTCATCGCGAATGACGCCGCCGGCGAGGGCGTCAACCTCCAGCGCGGACACCTCATGGTGAACTACGATCTGCCGTGGAACCCCAACAAGATCGAGCAGCGTTTCGGCCGCATCCACCGCATCGGTCAGACCGAGGTCTGCCATTTGTGGAACCTGGTCGCCAAGGACACGCGGGAAGGCGAGGTCTACGCCCGTCTTCTGGAAAAGCTGGAGGCGGCGCGAGAGGCCCTTGGCGGCCGCGTCTACGACGTTCTCGGCGAACTCTTCGAGGAGCGGCCGCTGAAGGATCTGCTCTTCGAGGCAATCCAGTATGGCGAGAAGGAAGAGGTGCGGGCGCGCCTCTTCCAGGCGGTGGACGGCGCGGTCGACCAGAGCCACCTCAAGGAGCTCTTGCGCAAGCGGCAATTGACGGATGACGCCCTGCCCGCAGAGCAGGTGCATGAGCTTCGCCTCGAGATGGAAAAGGCCGAGGCCCAGCGCCTGCAGCCGCACCATGTGCAGAGCTTCTTCCTCGAGGCCTTCCAGCGCCTGGGCGGGCGGATCAAGCCGCGCGAGGAGGGACGTTTCGAGATCACCCATGTGCCGCTCGCCATTCGCGAGCGCGACCGGCAGACCGGCGCCGGAACGCCGGTGCAGAAGAAGTACGAGCGCATCTGCTTTGAGAAGAGCACGATCAACCGGCAGCCGGTGGCCGAGTTCGTCTGCCCCGGCCATCCGCTGCTCGAGGCCGTGATCAGCCTCGTGCGCGAGCAGAATGATCACCTGATGAAGCAAGGAGCCGTCCTTGTGGACGACACGGACGACGGCCGCGACATCTCGGCCCTCTTCATGCTCGAGCACAGCGTGCAGGACGGCCGCCCGACCAGCGCCGGCAAGCCCCATATCGTCTCGCAAAGGCTCCAGTTCGCGACCATCGACGCCCAGGGATGCATCGCCAATGCCGGCATCGCCCCGCACCTCAACCTGCGTCCCGCCAAGCCCGAGGAACTGGAGGCCGTGCGCGATCTGCTCGAGGCCGACTGGCTGCGCGAAGACATCGAGAAGCGGGTCGTGCACTACGCCACGGTCGAGCTTGCGCGCAAGCATGTGGAAGAGGTGCGCGCCCGCCGCCTGCCCGAGATCGACAAGGTGGAGCAGGAGGTCAAGGCGCGCCTCAAGCGCGAGATCAACCACTGGGACGCCCGCGCCGCGGAGCTGCGCGAGCAGGAGCGCGCGGGCAAGAAGACCCGCCTCAACTGGCAGAACGCCCAGCGCCGGGCGGACGAGCTGGCCGAGCGGCTCAGGCGCCGGCTGGAGCTGATCGAGAAGGAGCGCTTCATCTCCTCCCAGCCCCCGCGCGTGCGCGGCGGCATGATCGTGATCCCTCGCGGCCTTCTCGCCGCCCGCCTGCCCGCCATGGCCGAGGCCGACGGCTTCTCCGAAGACCCGCTCGCGCGGCGCGAGATCGAGCTCAAGGCCATGGAGGCGGTCATGGCCGCCGAGCGCGCGCTCGGCAATCGGCGCGAAGACGTCTCGGCCCAGAAGCTCGGCTACGACATCGCCTCCTACGACCCCAGGGCCGACCGCCTGCGCTTCATCGAGGTCAAGGGCCGGATCGACGGCGCCGACACGGTGATGATCACGCGGCAGGAGATCATCACCTCGCTGCACGAGCCCGAGAAGTTCATCCTCGCCATCGTCCAGGTGAAGGACGGCTTCGCTTGCCAGCCCCGCTACATCCACGGCCCCCTTGACACTCGCGAGCCACCGTTCGACCACAACGCAATTCAGTTCAATATCAACAAGCTACTCGAACGAGCAGAGGCTCCAAAGTGAAGATTGCCAAAGGTCTCATCGTGGCTGATCCCTGGATCGGCTACATCCTGGACGGGAGCAAAACCTGGGAAATGCGCTCCACCGCCGCCAGCCTGCGAGGCTGGTTCGGACTGATCCGAAAGGGCACGGGAGCCGTCTGGGGCGTCGCGCGCCTTGTCGATGTCCTGCCGCCGCTCTCACCTGACGAGATGCTCGCGAACATCGACAAGCACCGCATCCCGGAGGAAATGATTCGCTCCGGCGAAGTCGCGAAATGGAACACGCCCTGGGTGCTGGCGGACGTAAGGCGCCTCGCGCGGCCGGTCCCCTATCGCCACCTTCCCGGGGCCGTGACCTGGGTGACCTTCGAGCCCGAGGTTTCCGAGGCCATCGCGGCGCAACTGGGCGAACTTCCCGCAGACCTTTCGGCCAGCCCCGCCGCTTCGCCGAAGAAGCCGCCGGCGCCGCGCCCAGCTCCGCCATCGAGCCGCGAACCCCGCCCCACCTTCGGCGAGGCCGTTGCGCCGGCGCTTTCCCCGAGCAGCGACGGCACGATCATCGGCCGCGCCGAGCTGACCGAGGCCAACATCAAGAACAACCATTTCTACCTTCGCAGCTTCATCGACAAGTTCCCGTCGGACGTCATCGGCGGCTCGAACGCTGCGCAGAAGGCGCCGCGCGAGATGACCGTTGACTGGGGCGGCGCGACGCCGGCGATGACCGATATCGACGGGCAGAAGAAGTTCTTCCGCTCCCGCGGCTGGATCCGCACCTTCTTCGAACGCACCGGCGCGCAGGCCGGGGACGTGGTATGCGTCGAGCAGACCGGCCCCTACGCCTGCCGCGTCAGCCTCGAGAAACGGAACGCCTGAATGACCCAGCCGAAGAAAAAGCTCATCGAAGTCGCCATCCCGCTCGAGGCGATCAACGCCGCTTCGGCGCGGGAGAAGTCGATCCGCCATGGCCACCCCTCCACGCTGCATCTGTGGTGGGCGCGCCGGCCCTTGGCGGCCTGCCGGGCGGTGCTGTTCGCCCAGCTGGTCGATGACCCTTCGGCCCATCCCGACCGCTTCCCCACGCCAGAGGCGCAGGAGGCCGAGCGCAAGCGGCTTTTCGGCATCATCGAGGAGCTGGTGAAGTGGGAGAACTCCACCAACGAGGAGGTGCTGGAGCGCGCCCGCGCCGAGATCCGCAAAAGCTGCGGCGAGGCCCTGCCGCCGGTCTATGACCCCTTCTCGGGCGGCGGCTCGATCCCGCTCGAGGCGCAGCGGCTGGGCCTGCCGGCCTACGGGTCCGACCTCAACCCCGTGGCGGTGATGATCGGCAAGGCGATGATCGAGATCCCGCCGCGCTTCAAGGACCGCCCGCCGATCCACCCCGGCATCCACGAGCGCAATCACTACCGCAACGCCGAAGGGCTGGCCGAGGACGTCAAGCACTACGGCGAATGGATGCGCGAGCGCGCGTTCCAGCGCATCGGCCACCTCTACCCGCAGGTGGAGCTGCCCCGCGAATACGGCGGTGGCACGGCGACGGTGATCGCCTGGATCTGGGCGCGCACCGTGCCCAGCCCCGACCCGGCGTTCTCGGACGTGCAGGCGCCCATCGCCTCGTCGTTCCTGCTGTCCTCGAAGAAGGGCAAGGAGGTCTGGGTCGAACCCATCGTGGACCGGCAGGCCAGGACCATCACCTGGCGCATCCGGCACGGCGGGACGAAGGAGGAGATCGCGAAGGCGAAGGAGGGCACGAAAGTCGGTCGTGGAAGCTTCCGTTGCCTCATGTCCGACACCGCGATTACGGGCGACTATATCAAGAAAGCCGGCAAGAACGGCGAAATGGGCCAGATGCTTATGGCCATCGTCGCGGAAGGCAAAGGAGGCCGGCAATACGTGGCTCCAAGCGAGGAGCACGTGAAAATTGCCTTCGCCCCGGACGCCCGAGAAATCGCAGAAGAGTGTCGAGCCACCTTCCTGAGTGGCGAAACCCCCGCGCGGCTGACGGGTGGCACTTGCCACGCCTATGGCCTTGACCGGTGGGGCAAACTGTTCACCGACCGGCAGCTGGTGGCGCTGAATACCTTCAGCGATCTGGTGCATGAGGCGCGGGAAGAGATCGAGAAGGACGCCCTTGCCGCCGGCCTCTCGCCCGACCCCACCCCGCTCCGCGAAGGCGGCGCCGGCGCCCGCGCCTACGCCGAAGCCGTGAGCGTGTACCTGGGGTTTGCGGTCGACAAAGTTGCCGATCGAAATTCATCGATTGCAACTTGGGCGCCAACCCGGCAACACGCTCGTAATACATTTGGGCGGCAAGCCCTTCCAATGACATGGGATTTTGCCGAAAGCAACGTATTCTCCGAATCGAGCGGCAATTTCGCGGGGGGCGTAAAGTCGAATGTAGATGCACTGGCTGGGCTGCCAGCCAACCCTGACGGTTTTGTTTCCTAAGCCGCAGCCGGCTCAGCGAACCCAGAAAGCTATATTTTATCGACCGATCCACCCTACTACGACAATATTGGCTATGCAGATCTTTCAGATTTCTTCTATGTATGGGCGAAGCGAACATCTGCGCCCGTATTTCCTGAATTGTTTGGATTCATCAGCACGCCAAAAACTGAAGAGCTTGTTGCGACCCCATATCGTCACAATGGAAAAGAGTCCGCAGAAAACTTCTTTCTCGAAGGAATGAAAGAGGCGCTTTCGAAACTTTCAAATTTTATTAACTACTCCGCACCCGCGACTATATATTACGCCTTCAAACAAAGCGAAATAGAAAAGGAAGGGATTAGCTCGACCGGATGGTCAACTTTCATTGAGGCCGTCATTACGACTGGATTTTCGATTACAGGCACTTGGCCGGTTCGCACAGAGCTCGGGCGCAGGATGATCGCCTCGGGCACCAACGCCCTTGCCAACTCGGTGGTCCTCGTCTGCCGCAAGCGGGCCGAGACGGCCGAGGCGATCACCCGGGCCGAGTTCATCCGCGCGCTCAAGCGCGAGCTGCCGCCCGCCATCGCCGAGCTTCAGGCCGCCAACATCGCGCCCGCCGACATGCCGCAATCGGCCATCGGGCCGGGCATGGGCGTCTTCTCGCGCTATGCGGCCGTGCTCGAGGCCGATGACAGCGCCATGAGCGTCAAGACCGCGCTGCAGCTGATCAATGCCGAGCTCGACGAGTTCCTCAACGACCTGCACGGCAATTTCGATCCCGAGACGCGCTTCGCCGCCACCTGGTTCGAGCAGCATGGCTATGCCAAGGGCGACTATGGCGCGGCCGACAACCTTGCCCGCGCCCGCGGCATCTCGGTGGACAGCGTGCGCCATGCCGGCATCGTCGAAAGCCTTGCCGGCAAGGTGCGGATCCTGAAGCGATCCGAGCTCGACCCCGAGTGGGACCCCGAGGCCGACGATCACCTGACCGTCTGGGAATGCTGCCAGCACCTGATCCGCGTGCTGGAGAATGACGGCGAATATGCCGCGGCGGTTCTGCTGAAGAAGATCGGCGGCGAGCGGGCCGAGATGGTCAAGGATCTGGCCTATTACCTCTACGAGGTCTGCGCGACAAAGCGGCAGGACGCGAAGGAGGCCACGGCCTATAACGGGCTGATCGCGGTGTGGTCGGACCTTACCCGCGAGGCGGCGCAGATTCACGACACAGACATGAACGCCCAAGGGCGGCTGGATATTTGAGGGCAGGCATAGATGGCAAAGAGCGCGCGGCAGACGGTTTTCGAGGGCATGGAGCTGTTGCCCGAGGCGCTGATCCCCTTCGTGGAGAAGCGGCTGGAGGCGACGGTCCAGGGCCACTGGCAGGTGGCGGTGGTCGAGCAGGTGAGCGGGCTGCGCCCCAACTCGAAGGGCGAGATTTCCTGGGATCAGGCGAGTCTGCTGAAGGCGATGATGGCCTTCTGGAAGACGAGCTTTGCGGGCGTGCTGGGGCCGATCGAGCGCTCGATCGTCTCGGAGCTTCTGGAGGTGCGCAACCGGCTCTCGCACAACGAGCCGTTCAGCTATGACGACGCCGAGCGGGCGCTCGATTCCATGCGCCGGCTGATGGAGGCGATCAGCGCCGGCGAGGTGGCCGCCCAGCTTGGGCGGATGCGCGACACGATCCTGCGCACCAAGTATCGCGAGCTGGCCCGGAGCGAGGAGCGGCGGGTGCAGAACCCTTCGATCCAGACCGGGGCGATGGCCGGGCTTCTGCCGTGGCGCGAGGTGGTCGAGCCGCACCCCGACGTGGCCACCGGCAATTTCCAGCAGGCCGAGTTCGCCGCCGATCTGGCCAAGGTCCATCGCGGCGCGGCGCCTTCCGAATACACCGACCCGCGCGAGTTCTACGCCCGCACCTATCTGACCGAGGGCCTGAGCAACCTGCTGGTCGGCGCGGCGAAACGGCTGGCGGGCAAGGGCGGCGATCCGGTCGTCGAGCTGCAGACCAATTTCGGCGGCGGCAAGACCCACTCGATGCTCGCGCTCTATCACATGGTGGGCGGCACGCCGGTCTCGGACCTGCCGGGCCTTGACCAGCTTCTGCGCGAGCACGGGCTCGAGGTACCCGGCAAGGTCAACCGCGCCGTGCTGGTGGGCACCTCGACCGGGCCTTCGGACGTGAAGCAGCGCGAGAAGGATTACGGCCGGCCGATCAACACCACCTGGGGCGAGCTTGCCTTCCAGCTGGGCGGCGAGGACGCCTTCCAGATGGTGGCCGAGCATGACGCCAAGGGCATCGCGCCGGGCTCGCATCTGCTCGAGGAGCTGTTCCGCAAATGCGCGCCGAGCCTCATCCTGATCGACGAGTGGGTGGCCTATCTGCGCCAGATCTACAAGGTGGATGGTCTGCCCTCGGGCTCGTTCGACGCGAACCTGTCCTTCGTGCAGGCGCTGACCGAGGCGGTGAAGGCCTCGCCGCAGACGCTTCTGGTGGCCTCCCTCCCGGCCTCGCAGATCGAGGTGGGCGGCGAGGGCGGCCAGGAGGCGCTGGTGCGGCTCAAGCAGACCTTCAGCCGGGTGGAGTCGTCCTGGCGGCCGGCCAGCCAGGAGGAAAGCTACGAGATCGTGCGGCGGCGGCTGTTCAAGGAGATCCCCGGCGACAAGTATGTGCATCGGGATAATGTGCTGAAGCAATTCGCCAAGCTCTACCGCGAGAACCCCAACGACTTCCCGCAGGGCTGCGCGGACGAGGACTATCGGCGCAAGCTCGAGAAGGCCTATCCGATCCACCCCGACCTGTTCGACCACCTCTACACGTCCTGGGGCGCGCTCGAGAAGTTCCAGCGCACGCGCGGCGTGCTGAGACTGATGGCGCAGGTGATCCATGAGCTGTGGATGGCGGGCGACCCTTCGGTGATGATCATGCCGGGCAGCGTGGCGGTCAGCTCGCCCCGGGTGGAGCCCGAACTTCTGCATTACCTGCCGAACGCCTGGCAGGGGATCATCGCCGGCGACGTGGATGGAGCGAACTCGACGCCCTTCAAGATCGACCAGGCGAACCCGAACCTGAACCGCTACTCGGCCACCCGCCGCGTCGCCCGCGCGATCTTCATGGCGACGGCCCCCTCGGAGGGCCAGCAGAACCGGGGCATCGACGACAAGCGGATCAATCTCGGGGTTGTCCAACCCGGTGAGCGGGTGGCCAGCTTCGGGGACGCCCTGCGCCGACTGACCAATCAGGCCAAGTTCCTGCACAGCGACAGCGGGCGCTATTGGTACTCGATGACGCCGAGCCTCAACCGCGTGGCGGCCGACCGCGCGGCGCAGTTCGAGGAGGCGCTGATCCTCGACGAGCTCGACAAGGCGCTCAAGACCTACGTCAACGGCCTGAAGGAGCGCGGCGACTTCGATGCGGTTCAGGTTGCGCCCGGCGATTCATCCGAGGTCCCGGACGAGCCGGGCGGCGTCAGGATCGTGGCGCTTGGGGTGGCGTATCCGCACCACACCGGCCGCGAACGTTCGGAGGCCATGACGGAGGCACGCAACATCCTCCAGCAGCGCGGCTCGACGCCGCGGGTCTACAGGAACACCCTTGTGTTCCTGGCGCCCGACGAGAAGCAGCTCGACCATCTCAAACAGGCGATGCGCGCCGCGCTCGCCTGGGCGGAAATCGTCCGGGATGCGGAATCCGGGCGGCTCGATCTCATGGTCAGCGACATCGCCTTGGCCCGGGACAAGCTGAAGGAGGCGCAATCCACCCTGCAGACGCGGCTGCAGGAAAGCTGGTGTTACCTGATCTATCCCTACCAGGAAACGCCGCAGGCGGACGTATCCTTCGCCAGCGCGCGAATTCCCACGCAGGATGGCGTCTTGAGCCGGGCAAGCCGGAAACTCGTGAACGACGAGGCCCTGTTCCCCGAGATCGGGCCCGTGCGGCTCAACTCGGTATTGGAAAAGTACATCTGGAACGAAAAGCCCCATCTCTCGCTGGGGGATCTGTGGGAATATCTCAATCGCTACATCTACCTGCCCAGGCTCAAGAACCGCGATACGCTGGCACGGTCGGTTCGCGCCGCCGTGAGCGGATTGGTTCCCGGACCATTCGCATATGCCGAAGCGTGGGATGAGAAAGCGCAATCCTATCGCGGATTGGTGCTCGACCACGGGGACAAGGCAGTCGTGTCGATTGGCGGCGACTCCGTCATCGTCCGGTCGGACATCGCCGCCCGGTTCAAGAAAGAGAGCGAGCAGCCCGCGCAGGCAGAGGCCACCAGCACAGGGGGCGCAACCCCACCGGGCGAGGGTGGTCAAGATCCGAAGGCCTCGCCTGGCGGAAGAGAAACGCCGGATGAACCCCGTCTTCCGACGCGTTTCACGGCGACGGCCTTCTTGTCACCCGACCGACCGGCTCGCGACATGGCCAACATCATCGAGGGGATCATCGACCAGTTGACCGCCATTGCGGGAGCGGAAGTGACGATCCGGGTCGAAATCGATGCCGAAGTGCCGTCGGGCCTTGACCGCAACAAGGTCCGGACGCTGACCGAAAATGCCAACACGTTGAAGATGGAGAAGCAGATTCGCTGACCTCGAACGACTCGAAGAAGCCGGGGCGCAGGTAGCCTTTTCGCGCAACTCCGTGTTCGGGTCGGTTCCCCCCTTCTCGTTGCCGTCCAGGCGAGGGCCTCGATCTCGGCTCTCCCGAAGGCCAAGAAGAGGTGCTTGACGGCGATGCCGAGCTGGATCCCGGCGGTCTGGGTCTCGCGACAGGTCGGCAGGGACGCAAGCATGGCGGCTCCGGGCGAGATGTGCCGTGCAGGACCGCGGACATCTTCCGCCGCGCAATCCGGCCGCGCGCCGGGCCGCCTTGCCCGCGCGGCGGGCGCGGCGCGGGAAGGGTGAGAAAAAATGTCCATCCTCCCTTGACCTTCCCCCCGCTGGAACCCGCATATGCCGCGCATGTTCGTGCTGCGCCGCCTCGTTGCGATTCTCGTCCTCGCCGTCATGACCGCCTCCGCCGCGGCGGGCGCGGCGTTGGCGCATTCCGACGCGCACGCCCCCCGACCGGCCCACGCGCATGAAGCGGCCGGCGCCGAGGATTGCGCCGGCGCGGCCTGCCGGGCGCAGGAGGCCGCGGATCATGCGCGCGACTGCGCGACGGCGGCAGGACACTGTCAGAACCTGCTCCTGCGCGGCGGCCCGGCGCTGCCGGCGGCGGCGAGGAAAAGGTCCTTGCCGCGCTGGCCGAGCGCCGACATGCATCTTTCCGGCACGTCGCCCGAGGCGCAGACCCCGCCGCCTCGAAGCTGACCTTGCGTCATTGCGCCCGCGTCCCGGCTCGGCCCGAGTCGCGGGAAGACAAGGTTTCAGCTTCAACGAGGACGACATGAACAAGATCCATCCTCTGCGCGCCTTCGCGGCCGCGCTTCTGATCGCGCCGACCGCGGGGCTTGCCGGCGGCGCGCATTCCGGCGGCCATGGCCACGGCGAGGCGGCGCACGGACGGCCCGGCAAGGCCTCGGCCGCCGCGCGCACCGTCGAGGTCGTGATGCACGACAACTGGTTCGAACCCGAGTCGATCGAGGTCGCGCCGGGCGAGACGATCCGCTTCAAGGTCCGCAACGCCGGCGAGTTCGTGCACGAGTTCAACATCGGCACGCCCGCCATGCACGCCGCGCATCAGGACGAGATGCAGATGATGATGGATCACGGCGTGCTGAAGGGGGACTCGATCGACATGAAGGCCGCGAAGGCCATGCAGGCAAGCATGGGGCACGGCATGCATGACGATCCCAACAGCGTGCTGCTCGCGCCCGGCGAGACGGGCGAGGTCGTGTGGACCTTCCCCGAGCACATGGACGGGACCATCGAATTCGCATGCAACGTGCCGGGCCATTACGGCTCGGGCATGGTCGGCGAAGTCGAGCTCAAGCACGGCCGCTGAGGCGGCCGGCGCTGTAGAGCGTCAACCTCCGTGGCCGTTTCCGACAACCAAGTTGGCCGGTTCTGACCGCTGCGATCGGATTGGTTAGGTGGTTGTGTCCTCCAT
>NZ_FOHL01000024.1:0-3070 GCF_900111545.1 Oceanicella actignis | reverse complement strand
ACGGCGCGTCTGGCGAGGACGGCGGCGAGGTGGGCGCGGTATGCCGCGGTTCCGTGGATGTCCTCGATCATGCCGTCCGGGCTGAGGGCGAGGCCGTCGAGGGCCTCGGGGGCGAAGCTGGCGCTCAGGGCCTGTTCGGCCTCGGACCAGCGGAAGACGCCGTTTTCCGATGCGCCGGTGACGGCGACGCGGACATGGTCGTCGTAGCGGGCGACGAAGACGCCGACGAGGGCGAAGCGCGAGGCGGGCTGCTCGAACTTCTGGTAGTCGGCGGCGGCGGGGATGGGGAAGCGGACGCGGGCGATGATCTCGTCCTCTTCGAGGGCGGTGGCGAACATGCCCTCGAAGAAGTCGTCGGCGGCGATCTCGCGCCGGTCGGTGACGATGGTTGCGCCGCATGCCAGCGCGGCGGCGGGATAGCAGGCCGAGGGGTCGTTGTTGGCCAGCGATCCGCCGATGGTGCCGCGGTTGCGCACGGCCGGATCGCCGATGCCGGCGGCCAGGCGCGCCAGGGCGGGGAAGGCCTGGGCGGCCTCGCGGGCGACGACGGCGTGGGGGGTTGCGGCGCCGATGGTGAGCGCGCCGTTCTCGGCCGAGACGCCGGTCAGCTCGGGCATGCCGGCGAGCGAGACCAGGCGCGAGGGCTGGGCGAGGCGCTGCTTGAGGGTGGGGATGAGGGTCTGGCCGCCGCTCAGGGGGCGGGCTTCGGGATCGGCGCGCAGGGCGGCGACGGCGTCGGCCAGCGAGGCGGGCTTGACGAATTCGAAGGCGTGCATGCGGGTCTCCTGCGGAGCGGGGCGCGGCGCGGGACGCGCGCGCGCCGAAAGGACGGATCCGCGGCCCCGGGCGGGGCCGCGGGGCGGGGTCAGCCGTGCATGGCGGCCCAGACCCGGTCGGGGGTCAGCGGCATGTCGATGTGATCGACCTTGAAGCCGCCGGCGTTGAGGGCGTCGAGCACGGCGTTGACCAGCGCGGGCGGGGCGCCGATGGCGCCGGCCTCGCCGCAGCCCTTGACCCCCAGCGGGTTGTGGGTGCAGGGGGTGGCGCAGCTGTGGTCGACCTCGATGAAGGGCAGGTCGGAGGCGCGCGGCATGGCGTAGTCCATGTAGGAGCCGGTCAGCAGCTGGCCGTTGGCGTCGTAGACGGCGCGCTCGAGCATGGCCTGGCCGATGCCCTGGGCGACGCCGCCATGGACCTGGCCGGCGACGATCATGGGGTTGACGACGTTGCCGAAATCGTCCGCGGCCCAGAAGCCGACGACCTCGACCTTGCCGGTCTCGGGGTCGACCTCGACCTCGCAGGCATAGGCGCCGGCGGGGTAGGTGAAGTTCGAGGGATCGTAGAAGGCGGTCTCCTCGAGGCCGGGCTCGATCTCTTCGAGCGGGTAGTTGTGGGGCACGTAGGCGGCCAGGGTGACGTCGGTCCAGGCCACGGACTTGTCGGTGCCCTTGACGGTGAAGCGCCCGTCGGCCAGCTCGACGTCGCCCTCGGCGGCCTCCATCAGATGGGCGGCGATCTTGCGCGCCTTGGCGATCACCTTCTCGGCGGCGCGCACCATGGCCGAGCCGCCCACCGCCAGCGAGCGCGAGCCGTAGGTGCCCATGCCCATGGGGATCTTCGAGGTGTCGCCATGGACGATCTCGATCTGGTCCTCGGGGATGCCGATCATCTGCGCGATGACCTGCGGGAAGGTGGTCTCGTGCCCCTGGCCGTGCGAATGCGCGCCGGTGTAGACCGAGATCGAGCCCGTGGGATTGACGCGCACGGTCGCGCTCTCGTAAAGGCCCGCGCGCGCGCCCAGCTGGCCGACCAGGTTCGAGGGCGCGATGCCGCAGGCCTCGATGTAGCTGGCGATGCCCAGCCCGCGCAGCTTGCCGCGCGCGGCCGCCTCGGCGCGGCGCGCCGCGAAGCCGTCGCGGTCGCACATCTGCAGCACCTTGTCCATGGTCGCGTCGTAATTGCCCGTGTCGTAGGTCAGCGCCACCGGCGTCTGGTAGGGGAACTGGTCGGGCTTGATGAAGTTGCGCCGGCGCAGCTCGACCGGGTCGATGCCCATCTCGCGCGCGGCCTTGTCGATGACGCGCTCGAGCTGGAAGGTGGCCTCGGGCCGGCCCGCCCCGCGATAGGCGTCCACCGGCACGGTGTTGGTGAACACCGCGCGCACGTTCACGTGGATCAGCGGCGTGGTGTAGTTGCCCGCCATCAGCGTCCCGTGCAGCCAGGTCGGCACCGAGGGCGCGAAGGTCGACAGATACGCCCCCATGTTGGCCAGCGTGTCGGTGCGCAGCGCCAGGAACTTGCCGTTCTCGTCCAGCGCCAGCTCGATCTTCGTCACGTGGTCGCGCCCATGCGCGTCCGACATGAACGCCTCCGAGCGGTCCGCCGTCCACTTCACCGGCCGGCGCAGCGCCTTGGCCGCGAAGGTGCAGAAGGCCTCTTCGGCGTAGTGGAAGATCTTGGTCCCGAAGCCGCCGCCCACATCCGGCGCCACCACGCGCAGCTTGTGCTCGGGAATGCCCAGCACGAAGGCCCCCATCAGCAGCCGGATCACGTGCGGGTTCTGCGAGGTGGTGTAGAGCGTGTGCTCGTCCGTCGAGGGGTCGTAGTCGCCGATCGCCGCGCGCGGCTCCATCGGGTTCGCCACCAGGCGGTTGTTCGTCAGCTCGAGCGTCGTCACATGGTGCGCGCGCGCGAAGGCCTCGTCCACCGCGGGCTTGTTCTCCTCGACGAAGCCCCAGTCGTAGCACAGATTGTCGCCCAGCTCGTCATGCACCAGCGGCGCGCCCGGCTCGAGCGCGGCGCGCATGTCCACCACCGCCGGAAGCTCCTCGATGTCGAGCGCGATCAGCTCGGCCGCCGCGCGCGCCTGCGCCCGCGTCTCGGCCACCACCGCCGCCACCGGGTCGCCCACATGGCGCACCTTGCCCTGCGCCAGCACCGGGTGCGGCGGCTCCTTCATCGGCTGGCCGTGCTTGTCCGTCACCTGCCAGCCGCAGGGCAGCCCGCCCACATCCTTGAAGTCCTCGCCCGTGAACACCCGCAGCACCCCCGGCGCCGCCGCCGCCGCCGA
>NZ_FOHL01000011.1:0-83304 GCF_900111545.1 Oceanicella actignis | reverse complement strand
GAGGTTGTCGCTGGAGGTTGTCGCTCCTGCGTCAAGCTTGGCGGCTTGTCGTCCGGCCGCGGCCCGCCTTCGGTAGCTGTCGCCGTTCATCTCGAGGATGGTGGCGTGGTGAACGAGGCGGTCGATTGCGGCGACGGTGACAGCCTGGTCGGGGAAGATCTTGTCCCAGGCGCTGAAGGGTTGGTTGGCCGCGATGGCGAGGCTTCTGGTCTCGTAGCGCCGTGCGATCAGCTCGAAGAGGACCGAGCTCTCGGCCTGATCTTTTTGGGCATGGGTGATGTCATCGAGGATGATGAGATCGAACTTGTCGAGCTTGGCAAGGGCGGCCTCGAGGGCGAGGTCGCGGCGGGCGGCCTGGAGCTTTTGCACCATGTCGGTCGTGCTGGTGCAGAGGACGCGCCTGCCGGCTTCGACAAGGGCATGCCCGATGGCGCACAGGACGTGGGTTTTGCCCGCGCCCGAGTTGCCGATGGCGATGAGGTTTGCGCCGGTCTCGATCCAATCCCCTGCGGTCAGAGCCTCGATCCGGGCCTTGGTCACCCCGGGCAGGGCCTTGAAGTCGAGGGCGCCAAGGGTTTTGCCTCCGGGCAACTGGGACTGCTGGAGGTGACGATGGATGCGCCTGGCATCCCGCTCGGCCAGCTCCAGTTCGGCCAGGGCCGCGAGGAAGCGGGAGGCCGGCCACCCCTCGGTATCGGCGCGTTCCGCGAGTGCCTGCCAATGGCGCTGGAAGCTCGGCAGACGCAGCGCGGTGAGCATGGTGGGCAGCGCGTGGACATCGACGGGGCGAGGTGCGGCGGGGGCGGTCATGCGCGGCCCTCCAGCAGCGCGTCGAAGCTGGCCAGCTCTGTCAGCGCGACGGGCGTGTCCTCCGGGAGAGCCCGCTTCGGCGGCTCCAGCCGTTCCTTCAATCTGTGTGCCTCGGGCAGCTCGCCCTGACGGAGGCTGTCGGCGATCACGAGGGCCAGTTCGGCCTCGCAGCCTTCGTCATGGGCGAGGCAGAGCAGGTCGACCATCCGTCGGCAGGCGTCGCGGCGGGGCAAGGCGGCGGAGAGCGCGGTCCAGGCCTCGGCGTATTCCGAGCGCGGGAACAGGCCGTCGCGATAGACCGAGCCTGCCAGAGCCTGGGGCTTCCGGCGCAGGGCGTGGATGACATGTCGATAGTTGACGCAATGGACACGCAGGCCGTCCTCACGACCGCGGCGCCGCGGGTGGGTGACGACATGTGTGGCGCCAAGGAAGGCCTCGATCCGGTCATCATAGACATGGACCCGCAGCCGCTGGCCGATCAGTTGCGAGGGCGCGGAGTAGAAGACCTGGTGAACCAGGAAGCCCCCGGTCTTCGTCACGCGCGCAATCACCTCGGTGAAGTCGGTCGTGCGGCGGGCAGGCAACGGCTTGAGCGCCGCCATCTCGATGCGCAGGGCAGCCTCTCGCCGCCGGTTCCGGCGGGCAACGAGCTCATCCACGAAGCGCCGCCAGGATGCGAGATCGGCGAAGTCCCGTGAGCTCCGCAGGATCAGGGCCTGGTCGAGCGCCACCTTGAGGTGGTTGTTGTGCGCCTCGACCGACCCGTTCTCATGCGCCTCGCCACGATTGTTGCGGCTCGCGAGCATGCCGTAATGGGCACAGAAGGCCTCATACCGCCTGGTGACGTCCTCCGCGGCTGCGGCGTCGAGGTTGCGGTATGCCGCCGAGAGGCTGTCGGTGCGATGTTCATGCGGCGCCCCGCCGAGCGTCCAGAGGGCATTCTGCAGGTTCTCGGCCAGCGCGGTGAAGCTCTCGCCGCCCAGAACCACGGCGACATGTTCCCAGCTGCTGCAGGCCAGGACAAAATGATACAGGCGGTGTTCGAGAGGCTGCCCGCCGATCGTCACGCCCAAGGCGCTGGCGTCGGTGAAATCGGACAGCGCCATGCGCCCCGGCTCGGGTGTCTGACGGAAGATCACGTCGCGCTCTGGCCCGTGCAAGGCCCGCCAGTCGCGCACCCGGCGCTCAAGCGTCCGGCGGACGCGGTCGTCCGGGAAGGCTTCGGGATGCGTCAACTGGAGGCGCCGCATCAAGGTGACGGCCTGAACGGCGGGGTCGCGCTTGAGGATCGGCAGCAGCACCGGCTCCCAAACCGCCGCGAGCGGGTCGGGCACAGTGCGGCTCCGGGCGGCCTTGTGTTGGGAGGGAAGGCGCGGATCAGCCTCGATCCTGCGGGCGGTGCGTTCGCTGAACCCCGCGCGGGCGGCAGCGACACGCTGGCTGTGCTGGAGACGGTCGGTCATGTATAATCTCACTTGCTGGTCGGTGACGGGTTTGCCCGGCACGGTCGTATCTCCGTTTGGCTTCAGAGATCTCGACCCTACCGGCCCGCAGCGGCCAGCACCCACCCCCAAGAAGAGAGCGAAGCCGGTGGCCCCAGTCTACGGTCGGGCTACGCCCTCCCTCCGCCTGGGGCCACCGGCCATCTTGGTTGACGTTCGCGGCCAACTTGGTTGTCGCTCATCAGCATGAAGCTCAGCCGGTCCCGGATCTGGAACTCGGTCCGCTCGTCCGCCAGCCCGTAGAGGCTCTGCACAACCAAGACCTTGAACAGTGAGGCCCCGAACGCCATCGGTCCGAGCGAGGGGCCGAACACCGCGTCCATCGGCGGACGGCCGCCCTTCGGCCGGTCCCACCGCTTCAGCGCGGCGTCCAGAGCCGGCCGGAACATCTCGAAATCCACTGCCGACGAAAGACGTTCAAGCGGATCCCCCGTCGCCGACAACGCCGCATACCGCTCGTCAAGGTCGAAAAATCCGGGTGAATGAGCCATGCGCCGCCTCCGATCCAGGTCAACCGGAGTGAATCAGATCAGGCCGGGGAACGCGAGGTTTTTAGAAGTGTCCGCCTGATTCCACGTGCCTTTCGCGGAAGCAGGGGCTCTGCTTCTCGAGGAACGCCACCTGTTCGGCGCTGAGCTCGATGGCCCGCTCGGCGTGCTCGGCCTCCAGCGCCAGCCAGCGGTCATACCGCGTGCCCAGGCCGCTCTCGTTCAGGATCTTCTGGATGGTGATGGACGAGACGCGTTCGCGGGCTCTCTCGAACCAGTGGCGTTCGCCCGCTCACCCCTCCAGCGCCAGCATCGCCTCGAAGCGGTTGCAGCCATGGGAGGGATGTTCCAGCGCCAGGTCCTTGATCTTCTCCACCGTTTCCGGCGGGGTGGTCTGCGGGTGGCTCTTGTGGATCGGCGGCAGGTCCTTGAGCCCCTCGAAGCCGTGCGTCTGGAACCGCCGCCGCCATTCGTAGAAGCTGGTGCGGTCCATGCCCCGGCGTCTGCACGCCTCGTTCGCCGGGCAATCGATTCACTGGATCGATTGCTTTTCCGGCTCACCATTGCCAAGCTCTTTGGCCAGCTCCAGCACGCTCAGGCGCTGCTCGGCCATCTTCGTCGCCGCGTCACGCGACGCACGGCTCTTCGCTGTCGATGATTGTCCCATGGGATCGCCCTCCTTTCCCCCATCGCACGGAAAGAAGGTTAAGGGAACGGCTTCAGGGGGTCCGCTTGTATGGATTCCTGACGAAGGTGAAGATGTTCGCTCGCTTCAGCCAGCCCTCCCCGGCGATCTGGCTCGAGAATGGCGACGCCTTCAGGTCGTGAACGTCGACGTCGGGTCCATGCGTTTCAGGCGACACGCATTTCCAGAGATTGAACTTGACGGTGCTGCACCCGACCTTCGGGTTGTTCAGATAGACGATGTTGCTTTTCTTGTTGGCTCTGATCGCCTGCTTGCAGATGAATGGAAGCATCAAGCTCTCCGCATTTGTGCTCCGGGCCAACCCGCGCGCTCGGCTCCTTGCGGCTTCGACCTTTCACCGGGCTCCGCATCCCTGAGCGAAGACCACGAACGCCATCCGTTTCGGGACGGGCAGGAAGACAAACAAGACGCCGCATGCGCGCCGACCTCGGGTCGCCTCGAGCCCGCTCCGCCGCGCGTCGGTCTTTGAAGTTGTCTCCCACGCGCCCGCATCGCGCGTGACGATAATCATGCCGGCATGCCGCGTCGAGCATGAATCGAAGCGCCGCCAAGGCGACGACGGATCAGGGCGCGAGGCGCTCGCCGCCCTTCGGGCCGGGCGCCGGCGCCCCCGCTGCGCGACCGCCGTCGCCGGCCCCCCGCGCGGTGGTCACCCGCGGGCGCGCGCGCCTTCGGCCGCGTCGCGGATGGCGCGGATGTTCTCGCCATAGGGCTCGGGCCGCGCGGCCGAGCCGCCCTTGAACACCGCCGAGCCGGCCACGAGCACATCCGCCCCCGCCGCCGCGACCAGGGGCGCGGTGACCGGCGTCACCCCGCCATCGACCTGAAGGTGGATCGGGCGGTCGCCGATCATGGCGCGCAGCTCGGCAATCTTGTCGAGCTGGCCCTCGATGAAGCTCTGCCCCCCGAAGCCGGGGTTGACCGTCATCGCCAGCACCAGGTCGGCCACGTCCAGAAGATGCGCCACGGCCGAGGCCGGCGTGCCGGGGTTCAGCGCCACTCCCGCCTTGCAGCCCGCCGCCCGGATCGCCTGAAGCGTGCGGTGGATGTGGGGGCCGGCCTCGACATGCGCCGTGATCACATCGGCGCCCGCGCGGGCGAAGGCCTCGATCCACGGATCGACCGGGGCGATCATCAGATGCACGTCCATCACCGTCTTGACATGCGGGCGGAAGGCGGCGACGGCGGGCGGGCCGAAGGTCAGGTTGGGCACGAAATGGCCGTCCATCACGTCCACATGCACCCAGTCGGCGCCCTGCGCCTCGACGGCGCGGATCTCGGCGCCGAAATCGGCGAAATCGGCCGAAAGAATGGACGGGGCGATCTTGATCGAACGGTCGAAGGTCATGGTCTGGGCTCCGCTGAGGACCGGGTTCGGCGCCTCCTATAGCCCGGCCGGACGGGCGGGGGCGAGGGGAAAGAGGCCAAGGCGCGAGTCATCGCATCGGCGCGCCGATCCGCGCCAGCACCGAGCGCGCCGCGCGCTCGCTGGGCGGGGGACCGCCGCGGCCCAGAAGCGCCAGCGCCTCGTCGGCGGCGGCCAGCTGCCGCTCGCGCGCCGGGCCGTCGGACAAGAGCGGCGCCAGCGCGCCGGCCAGCGCCTCGGGGGCGCAGTCGTCCTGAAAGAATTCGGGGATCTCCTTGCGCCCGGTCAGCAGGTTGACAAGATTGCCGGTGTCGACCCGGATCAGGCGCCGCAGCAGCGCCGCCGTCAGCGCGTTCGCCTTGTAGCCGATGACATGGGGCGTGCGCATGGCCGCCAGCTCGAGCGTCACCGTCCCGCTGGCCGCCAGGGCCAGGTCGGCGGCGGCCAGGGCGGCGAACTTCTCGGCCTCGGCCTCGGCCGGATCGCGCCCGCGCGGGTCGAGCAGATGCGCGGCGAAGGGCCAGCCGCGCGCGGCCTCGGCCACCTGCGCGGCGACGCCCTCGGCCATGGGCACGACCACCGCCAGATCGGGGCGCGCCGCCTTCAGCCGCGCCGCGGCGGCGGCGAAGGGGGCGGCCAGGCGCGCCACCTCGCCCGCGCGGCTGCCCGGCAGCAGCGCCAGCAGCGGGCGCTCGCTCACCCCGAGGCGCGCGCGCAGCCCCGCCGCGTCGTGATCCTCGGGGCCGCCGCGCTCGACCACCGGGTGGCCGACGAAGTCGCAGCTCATGCCCGCTTCCTGCATGTAGGGCGGCTCGAAGGGCAGAAGCGCCAGGACATGGTCGGTGTGCCGCGCCATCTTCGCCGCGCGCCCCGGCCGCCAGGCCCAGACCGAGGGCGCGACGTAGTGAATGGTCCGCAGCCCCGGCGCCGCGCGCCGCGCGCGCCGCGCCACCCGCAGCGAGAAGGAGGGGCTGTCGATGGTCACCAGCGCGTCGGGGCGCGCGCGCGCCACGTCGCGCGCCGCCTGGTCGATGCGCGCCAGCAGGCGCGGCAGGCGCGGAAGCACCTCGGCCAGGCCCATCACCGCCAGCTCGTCGGCGGGAAACAGGCTGCGCAGCCCCGCCGCCTGCATCAGCGGCCCGCCCACGCCCGAGAAGGTCACCGGCCGCGCCGAGATCCGCGTCAGCGCGCGCATCAGCGCCGCGCCCAGCCGGTCGCCCGAGGGCTCGCCCGCGATCAGGTGGATGCGCAGCGGCCCGGCGCTCATGCCCGGCTCCTCATGCCTGCCCGGCCGCGTCGTCATGCGGCGCCCCCTCGGCCTGCGGCGCCCCCTCGGCCTGCGGCGCGGCCTCGGGCGCGCGGCCCCAGATGAACAGACCCAGCCGGTCGGCCTCGGCCACCGTCGCCGCGCGGTCGAGGATCAGCGCACCCCCGGCCTCGAGCGCCACGCCCCGCAAGCCCGCCGCATGGGCGGCGCGGATCGTGTCGGGGCCGATGGCGGGCAGGTCGGCGCGCCGGTCCTGCCCCGGCTTCGGCCCCTTGAACAGCACCCCAAGCGGGCGCCCTTCGGGCCGCGGCGGGCTGGGCAGCGCGGCCACCTGCGCCAGCATGGCGTCGGTGCCCGCGATGGTCTCGGCGCCAAGGCACAGCCCCTGCGCCACCACCGCGCCCTGCCCCACATCGACCGCCCCCAGCGCGCGGGCGATGCGCGCGGCGCGCGCGGCGTCGGCGCGGTCGCCCGCGTCGGGCGCCGCGCGGGTCAGCACGCCCTCGGGGGCGAGCAGCTCTTCGGTGAAGGCGTGGGCGGGAACCAGGCGGAACCCCTCGGCCTCGATCAGCGCCGCAAGGCCGCGCAGCATCTCGTCGTCGCCCTTGCGCAAGAGCGGCAGGGCGCGCGCGGCCAGCCGCGCCGCCGTCAGGTCGAACCGCAGGGGGTTGAGGCGCGGGCGCGTCATCGCGCCGGCGAAGCAGACCTCGACGCAGCCCGCCTTGCGCAGCGCGCCGAGCATGCTCCCGAGCTTCTCGAAGGGCGCGTCCAGATGGGGCAGCGCGTCGGCCCAGGGCGCCTCGACCCCCGCGGGCCGGATCACGAACACGTCGCGCCCGGCCTGCGCGCAGCCCTCGGCCACCAGGCGCGGCAGCGCGCCGTTTCCGGCGATGAGCCCGAGCGGGCCCCGAGCGGCGCCCCGCCCCCGAGCCGCCGCGCCCATCGGCTCAGCCCCCGCCGGGGGTGCACAGGCCGCGCGCGCTGTCGGCCAGCACGAAGGCGACCAGCTCGGCGACCAGAGCGCGGCCCTCATGGCGGGCGGCGGCGGCGCGGGCGCGCTCGGCCAGGGGCGCGTCCGAGCCTTCGGCGAATATCTCGCGGAAGGCGGCGCGCAGGGCGTGGATCTCGTCGCGCGGGGCGCCCATGCGCTTGAGCCCCACCAGGTTCAGCCCGGCCAGCCGCGCGCGGTCGCCCGTGACCGAGCCGAAGGGGATCACGTCGCGCTCGACCCCGGTCAGACCGCCGATCATCGCCCCGCGCCCGATGCGGCAGAACTGGTGCACCGCCGCGTTGCCGCCCAGCACCGCCCGGTCGCCCACCGTCACATGGCCCGCCAGCGCCACCGAGTTGGCCACGATCACCCCGTCGCCCACGCGGCAGTCATGGCCGACATGGGCGTTGGCCATGAACAGGCACCCCTCGCCCACCTGGGTCAGCCCGCCGCCCCCCAGCGTGCCGGGATTCATGGTCACGCCCTCGCGGATCATGCAGCGCGGGCCGATGACCAGGCGCGTCTCCTCGCCCCGATACTTGAGGTCCTGCGGCTGATGCCCGAGCGAGGCGAAGGGCCAGACCCGCGTGCCCGCGCCGATGCTGACCCGCCCGGCCAGCGCCACATGCGAGATCAGCTCGACCTCGGGGCCCAGCTCGACCTCGGGGCCCAGCACGCAGAAGGGCCCGACCCGGGCGCCCGCGCCCACGCGCGCGCCCGGCGCCACGACGGCCGAGGGATGGATCGTGGCCGAGGGATCGATGCTCATGGCCGTCCTTTCCGCGCGCTCAGCCGCGCTGCCGGTCGCCGGGCATGACGATCATGGCCGAATATTCGGCCTCGGCCGCGACCTTGCCGCCGACGCGCGCCTCGCCCCAGAACTTCCACACCTTGCCGCGCCCGCGCAGGATGCGCGTGTGCAGCTCGACCTGGTCGCCGGGCGTCACCTTCTGGCGGAAGCGGCACTTGTCGAGGGTCATGAAGTAGACGAGCATCTCCTCGCCCTCCATGCCCAGCGTGTCCACCACCAGCACGGCGGCGGTCTGGGCCATGGCCTCGACCAGCAGCACGCCGGGCATCACCGGCTCGGCCGGGAAATGCCCCTGGAAGAAGGGCTCGTTGACGGTGACGTTCTTGATCCCCACCGCGCTTTCGCCCTTGCGGATGTCGCGCACCGCGTCGATCAGAAGGAAGGGATAGCGATGCGGGATCATCCGCTTGATGCGGGCGATGTCCGCGCGCCCGGGCGCTTGCGCTTCGGCGGAGGTCGTCTCGTCGGTCATTGCGGCCCTCGCTGCTGATCTGAAAGGCGCCCCCTCAATAACGCCCCGCAAGCGCGCGTCAAGGGAAGGCGCAAGGCAAAACGCCCCGCGCGGGCCGATCGAGGGCCGTTTCGCCGCCGATTTCGCGCCGATGCGCCCCCCCGAGGCCCCGCCAGGGCCGCGCGCGGGGCTAGCGCGGCGCCGCGTTCCCGGCTCCGTTCCCGGCAGGCGGCGCGCTCCCGTCGCCGGCCGGGGGCGCGGCGCCCGCGGCGTCATCGTCGCCCTCGCCGTCATCGGCGGCGGGCGCGTCGGACAGCAGCTCGGCCGGCGGGTCGAAGGTCACGCCGTCCATGGCGGCGTCGAAGCGGCGCACGGCCTCGTCGGTGGCGTCCAGCGCCGGATCGGCCGCCAGCGCCGCGCCCGCGTTCAGCACGAAGGCCGCGCCGCGCTCGCGCCGCAGCGCCTCGATCACCCGCGGCAGCGCCGAGGCCAGGGCGGCGCGCGCCTCGTTGACGAAGCGCACGAACATCGCGCCCCGCTCCTGCGCGGCGGCGCGCTCGCGCCGCACGCGGCGGTCGAAGGCCAGGGCGCGGGCGTTGAATTCGTCGCGCGCAAGCGTGTCGCGCAGCTTGCTCAGCTCCAGCTCCTCGGCCTCGAGCTCGGCCTTGACGCGCGCCAGCTGCGCCTCGAGGCGCGCGCGCAGCTCGGCCTCTTGCCGGCGCAGCGCCGCGGCGGGGGCCGAGGCCTCGATCACCCGGTCGGGATCGACGTAAAGGATCAGCGGCGCCGCCCGAGCCGCCCCCGGAGCCGACGCAGCGGGCGGCTCGGGTGGCGGCGGGGGGGCCGGCGCCGGAGCCGGCCCGGCGCCGTCGGTCTGGCCCAGCGCGGCGGGCGCCGGCGCGGCGGCCAGCGCCACGGCCAGCGCCCGCGTCAGCGTCCCCGTCCGCGCCCCGCCCGCCCGGGCGCCGGCGCGGCGCGGAGGCTCAGAATCGCGTGCCGGCGGTGAAGCGGAAGTATTCCTTCTCATCGTAATCCTCCGCCAGCAACGGGTAGGCAAAGTTGAAGCGCAGCGGCCCCAGCGCGCTGTCCACGAACAGCGACACGCCGATCGAGGCGCGCAGGCTCATCCCGTCGTCGATGACGACGGTGTTGCCGGCATTGGTCGCGCCCGGCCCGGTCTCGGCGTAGCGCGTGCGGTCAAGCCCGAACAGCGTGCCCATGTCGGCGAAGGCGCCGCCGTAGAAGCCCAGCTCGTCGGGCAGGCCCAGCGGGAAGGTCAGCTCGGCCCGCATCACGGCGTAGTAGTTGCCCCCCAGCGCGTCGTCGCGCGTGCGCGTGCGCGAGAAGGCGCCCGTCCCGCCGTCTTCGTAGATGTCCACCCGGCTGACGTCGCGCGGCCCGATGCCTCCGTTCTCGAAGCCGCGGAAGGTGTCGCCGCCCAGGAAGAAGCGGTCGGTCACGCGCGGATCGTCGCCCAGGCTGAAGAGCGCGCCGGCCTCGAGCTCGAGGCTGGCGACGACGCCCGAATCCTCGCCCATCACCGGCCGCCAGCCCTTGGCCCGCGCCACCGAGCGCGAATAGAAGCTGTCGCCGCCAAGGCCGGCGAAATCCTGCTTGAAGCTGTAGATGAAACCGTTGCTCGGCTCGATCGGATCGTCGCGCCGGTCCCACAGATAGTCGAAGCCGATGGACGAGGTGTAGCGCGTGCCCTCGTCCCCCACGATGGCGGGCGAGGCATAGGTGGTCACGTCGCGGATCTCGTCCGAGGACAGGCGGTAGCGCAGGCGCAGGCGCTCGTCCTCGCTCAGCGGGAACTCGACATAGGGGCGGAAGCCCGCATTCGTTTCCTGATACGAGCTGGTGTCGGTGCGGTCCACCTGCACGTAGCCCAGGTTGAAGCCCACCGCCAGGTCGCGGTCCAGGAGCGCCGGCTCTTCGAACGAGAAGGTCAGCGCCTGCTCGTCGCCGGTGTAGTTGACCCGCGCCGAGACGCGCTGGCCGCGGCCGAGGAAGTTGCGCTCGGAGATCGAGATGTCGCCCAGCACGCCGTCGGCGGACGAGAAGCCGACGCCGAACGAGATCGAGCCCGTCAGCTGCTCTTCGACCGAGACCTTGACCACCGCGCGGTCGGGCGCGCTGCCCTGCTCGGTGCGCACGTCCACCTTCGAGAAATAGCCCAGCTTGCGCAGGTTGTTGCGCCCCTCGGCGATGGCCTGGGCGTTGTAGGCGTCGCCCTCGGCGAAGCGGAACTGGCGGCGCAGGACGCGGTCGATGGTGCGGGTGTTGCCCTCGATCTCGAGGCGCTCGACATAGACGCGCGGGCCCTCGGCGATCTGGAAGGTCACGTCGACGGTGCGCGTCTCGGGGTTCTTGCGCGCCACGGGACGCACGGCGTTGAAGGCGTAGCCCGCCAGCCCCGCGCGGTAGGTCAGCGCCTCGATGGTCTTGTCCACCTGGCGGGCGCTGTAGGTCTCGCCCGGCTTCATGGTCAGCGCGTCGCGCAGCGATTCGCCGTCCAGCCCCGGCAGGTCGCTTTGCACCGTGACGTCGCCGAAAGTGTAGACCTCGCCCTCGTCGATGACGAAGGTGATGACGAAATCCTCGCGGTCGGGCGTCAGCTCGGCCGTGGCCGAGCGGATGGCGACGTCGGCGTAGCCGCGGTCCAGGTAGTGGCGGCGCAGCAGCTCCTTGTCGAATTCCAGCCGGTCGGGGTCGTAGACGTCCGAGGTGAAGAGCCAGCCCAGGATGCCCGATTCCGACGTCTGGATCGCGCCCTTGAGCCGCCGGTCCGAGAACGCCTTGTTGCCCACGAACTCGATGGCCCGCACGCCGGTGCGCGCGCCCTCGTCGATCTCGAAGACCAGATCGACGCGGTTGCCCTCGCGCTTGACGATCTTGGGCGTGACCGTGGCGCCGTAGCGGCCGGCGCGGCGGTAGATCTCGGTGATGGCGCGCGCGTCCGCATCCGCCTGCGCGCGCGAGAAGGGCGCGCGCGGCGTCGAGCGCACCACGCCGCGCAGCGCGTCGTCGTCGAGCGCGTCGTTGCCCTCGAACACCACGCGGTTGATCGAGGGCGCCTCGACCACCTGCACCAGCAGGCCGTCGGCCAGCCAGGCGATGCTGACATCCTCGAACAGCCCCGTGTCGATCAGCCGCCGCAACGAGGCGTTGACGTCGTCATCCGTGGCCGAGTCGCCTTCCTGCACCGTCATGTAGGCCTTGACCGTGGCATCCGACACGCGCCGGTTGCCCTCGACCAGGATGCGGGCGACGCGGCGCGCGCCGGGCTCGGCAGCGGCCTTGCGCGCCGCCGCGGCCGGGCCGGCCTGCGGACCCTGGGCCTGCGCAAGCGCCGGCGCCGCCCCGGCGGCCAGCGCCAGCCCCGCGCACAGCCCGGCCCCCAGCCGCGCCGCGCGCCCCGAGGCCGCGCCCCAGCCCGCCGCCTTGCGCGCCGCCGCCGCGATCGCCGCCCGCCGCTCACAGTTCACCGAACCGCCCCTCATCATCCCACTCCGCCTTGTTCCGCGCTCCGCCGCCCAGGGCCGGCGGATGCGCCGTCGCGCGTTCTACATGCCGGCCAGGTCGTTGTATGTCACGAAGATCATCAGCAGGATCACCAGCGCGATCCCGATCCCCGTCGCCGCCTCGGCCAGCCGGTCGCTCAACGGCCTACCACGCACCGCCTCGATTGCATAGAAGAGCAGATGCCCCCCGTCGAGCGCCGGAATGGGGAACAGGTTGATCAGCCCGATCGAGGCCGAGATCATCCCGATCATGCCCAGAAAGCTGGGCAGCCCCGCCTCGGCCGCCTCGCCCGACATCGAGGCGATGCGGATCGGCCCGCCCAGCGACGAGCTGTCGGCCTCGCCGCCGATGATGGCCGCCACGTAGCGCAGCGAGCCGTCGATCACCGACCAGGTCCGCGTCGCCCCGAAGGCCAGCGCCTCGAGCGGGCCGGGCGTGCGCGTCATGGGCGCGACCAGCGGCGCGGCGGTGACGCCGATGAGCGGGCGCATCTCGATCCCGTCGGCCGTCGGCGTCGGGGTCAGCTGCGGCTCGAGCGCGACGTCGAAGACGCGGCCCTCGCGCTCGATGGTCAGCGTCAGCGGCGGCGTCGCCTCGCGCACGGCCTTCTGCAGATCGGCGAAGCTGCTCGCCGGAACGCCGTTCACCGCCCGAATCACGTCGCCCGGCGCGATTCCGGCCTTGTCCGCCGGCCCGCCCGAGGCCACGCCCCCCACCGCCGGCGGCAGCAGCGGGCCGGTTTCAAGCTCGATCGTCGCGCCGTCGCGGCGCACCAGCAGGCGGTGGCGCTCGCCCTCGGAGGCCAGCTCGAGCAGATCGGAGAAATCGGTTGCCGGGCGCCCGTCCACGGCCAGAACCTCGTCGCCCGGACGCAGCGCCGTGGGGTGGCCCGGAACCTCGAAGGTCTGGCCGATGACCGGGCGTTCGTCGCCCACGCCCAGCGTCAGCGCCATGCCCGCGAAGATGACGATCGACAGAAGGAAGTTGAAGACCGGCCCCGCCGCCACCGTCGCCGCCCGCTTCCACAAGGGCGCGGCGGGAAAGGCGCGGCGGCGGTCCTCGTCGCTCATCGCCGCCAGCGCCGGGTTGTCGGGCCGCGCCGAGGCGGGATCGGAATCGCCCAGAAAGCGCACATAGCCGCCCAGCGGCAGCGCCGCCACGCGCCAGCGCGTGCCGCGCCGGTCCACCCAGGCGAACAGCTCCTTGCCGAAGCCGATCGAAAAGACCTCGGCATGGATGCCGCACCAGCGCCCGACGATGTAGTGGCCGTATTCGTGCACGAAGACCACGATGCCGAGCACGATCAGAAAGGGGATGACGGTCGTCAGCAGCGGTCCCAGAAGCGGGATCTGCGCGATGGCGTCCATGAGGCGTCTCCTTGCGCGGGCGCGCGCTCAGGCGGCGCGGGCGTCGATGATGCGGGCCGCCGCGCGCCGGGCCTCGGCGTCGGCGGCGAACACCTCGTCAAGATGGGTCGCCGGCGCGAAGGGGGCAAGGCGCGACATCGTCTCCTCGACCACGGCGGCCATGTCCAGAAAGCCGATGCGGCGCGCGATGAAGGCGTCGAGCGCCGCCTCCTTGGCCGCCAGCAGCGTCGCGCCGGCCAGACCGCCCGCGCGCATCGCCTCGCGCGCAAGGCGCAGGGCCGGAAAGCGCGCCTCGTCCGGCGGCGCGAAATCCAGCCGCGAGAGCTGCGCGAAGTCCAGCCGCTCGACCGGCAGCGCCGGCCGCTCGGGCCAGCCCAGCGCGTAGCCGATCGCCACGCGCATGTCCGGCGGGCCCAGCTGCGCCAGGATCGAGCCGTCGCGATACCCCACCATCGAGTGGACGATGGACTGCGGATGCACCAGCACCTCGATCTGCTCGGGGCGCAGGGCGAACAGGTGCCGCGCCTCGATCATCTCGAGCGCCTTGTTGAACATCGAGGCCGAGTCGATCGAGATCTTGGCCCCCATGTCCCAGTTGGGATGCGCCACCGCCTGCTCGGGCGTGACGGCGGCCATGCGCGCGCGCGGCCAGTCGCGGAACGGGCCGCCCGAGGCGGTCAGGATGACGCGCTCGACCCCCTGCGCGGCGCGCGCGCCGGCCATGGCCTGGAAGATGGCGTTGTGCTCGCTGTCGACCGGCAGCAGCGCCGCGCCGGCCGCCTGCTGCGCGGCCAGGAACAGATCGCCCGCGCTGACCAGGCATTCCTTGTTCGCCAGCGCCACCGTCGCGCTGGCGCGCAGCGCCGCCAGCGTCGGCGCAAGCCCCGCCGCGCCCAGGATCGCCGCCATGCACCAGTCGGCCGGCAGCGCGGCGGCCTCGATCACCGCCTCGGGCCCGGCGGCGGCGCGCACCCCCGAGCCGGCCAGCGCCCGGCGCAGCTCGTCCAGCCGCGCCGGATCGGCCGTGACCGCAAGCTGCGCGCCGAACTCGCGCGCGGCGGCGGCCAGGGCGGGAATGTTGCTCATGCCCGTGAGCGCGACGACCTCGAACGCCTCGCGCCCGCCCATGGCGCGCAGCACGTCGAGCGTGCTGCGCCCGATCGAGCCCGTCGCCCCCAGGATCGTGACCCTGCGCCGCCCGCCCCGGGCCATGTCCGCGCCCCTCACCACACGAACACCGAACGGCCGCGCCAGAAGGTGATGAGCGCCGCCGCCAGCGCCGCCGCCAGAAGCCCGTCCATGCGGTCGAGAACGCCGCCATGCCCGGGGATCAGCGCGCTGGAATCCTTGACGCCGCAGGCGCGCTTGAGGCGGCTTTCGGCGATGTCGCCGCCCTGGCTGACCACCGCCAGCGCCGCCGAGACCAGCATGACCTCATGCGCCAGCGTGCCCGTCGTCATCGCCGAGAACGCCGCCCCCGCCGCCGAGGCCAGCGCCACGCCGCCCGCAAGCCCCGCCCAGGTCTTGTTCGGGCTGACCGCCGGCCACAGCCTGGGCCCGCCGATCATCCGGCCGCCGAAATAGCCGCCGACATCCGAGGCGATGACCGTCAGCCACACCCAAAGCGCCGCCGCCGCGCCGTAAAGCGGATCGTCGCGCAGCCCGTCATAGGCCGCGCAGGCCAGGCCGACATAGCCCGCCCCCAGCGCGAAGGCCGCGCGGCGCCATCCGGCGGTCCGCCGGTCGGCCAGATACGCCGCCAGCGCCCCCAGCAGCAGCGCCGCCACGCCCCAGCGCATCTGCGTCGCCTGCGTCGCCAACACCGCACCCGCCGCCGCCGCCGCGCCCAGCGCGCCCGCCGCGTCGAAGCGGCCCGCCAGCATGCGCCGCAGTTCCCAGACCATGGCCGCCGCCGCCGCCGCCATCAGCCCCGCGAAGGCCCAGCCGCCCAGCCACAGCGCCGCGCCGGCCGCCAGCGCCAGCGCCGCGCCAGAGATCGCGCGCACGCGCAGATCGGCGAAGGCGCCCGCGCTCATGCGCCCGCCGCGCCCACGCCGCCGAAGCGGCGCTCGCGCCGGCCGTAGCCTTCGAGCGTGCGGGCGAACAGCTCGGGGGTGAAGTCGGGCCAGCACTCGTCCACGAAGGCCAGCTCGGCATAGGCCGCCTGCCAGACCAGGAAGTTCGAGATGCGCATCTCGCCCGAGGTGCGGATGACCAGGTCCGGATCGGGCAGCCCGCGCGTGTGCAGCGCGTCGGCGAAGCGGGCCTCGAAGGCGGCGTCGTCGAGCGCCTCGGGGTCGAGCCGCCCCGCCGCCGCCTCGCGCGCCAGCCGCCGCGCCGCGGCCAGGATCTCGGCCCGGCCGCCATAGTTGAGCGCGATGTTCAGCGACAGCCGCTCGTTGCCCGCCGTCGCCTCCTCGAGCAGCGCCATCTGCCGCACCAGATCCGCGTCCAGCGGCCGCCGGTCGCCCAGAAAGCGCACCCGCGCGCCCTGGCGCGCCAGCGCGCGCCCCTCCTTGCGGATGTAGACGCGGAACAGGTTCATCAGCCCCCGCACCTCGTCTTCCGAGCGGCGCCAGTTCTCGGTCGAGAAGGCGTAGAGCGTCAGGCAGCGCACGCCCAGCGCCGGGCAGGCCTCGACGATGGCGCGCACCGTCTCGACGCCCCGGCGATGGCCCGCAAGGCGCGGCAGGCCGCGCCGCTGCGCCCAGCGGCCGTTGCCGTCCATGATGATGGCGACGTGCGCGGGCCTGGCCGCGCACGCCCCGTTTCCGCCCGCCGCGTCAGGGGCCTTGAACATCCGCTTCTCCTTGCGCATGGCCGCGCGCGCCGCGCGGCCGCGCCCGGGCCGAGGCCGTCAGACCTGCATGATCTCCGCCTGCTTGCGCTCGAGCAACTCGTCGATGCGCGCGATCGTCTTGTCGGTCATGGACTGGATTTCGTCCGACCACATCTTCTGGTCGTCCTCGGACATGCCGGCGGCCTTGGCCTTCTTGACCATGTCCATGCCGTCGCGGCGCACGTTGCGCACGGCGATGCGCGCCTGCTCGGCATACTGGCCGGCGACCTTGGCCAGCTCGCGGCGGCGCTCCTCGTTCAGCTCGGGGATGGGCAGGCGCAGGATGGTGCCGTCCACCACCGGGTTGATCCCGAGCCCCGAGGCGCGGATCGCCTTCTCGACCTTGCCGACCAGCGACTTGTCCCAGACGTTGATGGTGATCATGCGCGGCTCGGGCACGTTGACCGTCGCGACCTGGTTGATCGGGGTCGGCGCGCCATAGGCGTCCACAAGGATGTTGTCCAGCATCGAGGCCGACGCGCGGCCGGTGCGCAGCGACGCGAATTCGGCCTTGAGCGCGGCCAGCGCGCCGTCCATGCGGCGCTGCAGGTCGTCGGTGTCGATGTCGATGTCCTCGGTCATGTCCTGCTCCTGAAAGGATGGCGCGCGGCGCCGTCAGCCCTGCTCGACGATGGTGAAGCGGCCGCGCCCGCTCAGCACCTCGGCGAAGCCGCCCGGCTGATGCAGCGAGAACACCATCAGCGGCAGGTTGTTGTCGCGCGCGAGCGCGATGGCGGACGCGTCCATGATCTTGAGGTTGCGGGTCAGCACCTCGTCATAGGTGATGCGGTCGAAGCGCTTGGCGTCGGGATTCGTGCGCGGATCGCTGTCATACACCCCGTCCACCTGCGTGCCCTTCATCAGCACGTCGCAGTTCATCTCCATCGCGCGCAGCGTGGCGGCGGTGTCGGTGGTGAAGTAGGGGTTGCCCGTGCCGGCGGCGAAGATGCACACGCGCCCCTTCTCAAGGTGGCGGATGGCGCGGCGGCGGATGTAGGGCTCGCAGATCTGGTCCATGGGAATGGCCGAGATGACGCGCGTGAACACCCCCATCCCCTCGAGCGCCGACTGCATGCCCAGCGCGTTCATCACCGTCGCCAGCATGCCCATGTAGTCGGCCGAGGCGCGCTCCATCCCCTGCGCCGAGCCCTGAAGCCCGCGGAAGATGTTGCCGCCCCCGATGACCAGGCAGATCTCGATGCCCAGATCATGCGCCTTCTTGACCTCGCGCGCGATGCGCTCGACCGTCGGCGGGTGCAGGCCGAAGCCCTGATCGCCCATCAGCGCCTCGCCCGAGATCTTGAGCAGCACGCGCGGCCAGACGGGGCGGGGGCGCGGCTCGGCCGGGACGGCGGCCGAGGGGGTCTGAGCGGCGGGGGACGGGTCGCGTTCCGACTGGGGGGTTTCCTGGGCCATGCGCGAGTCTCCCTGCTCGTGGGTTCGGGGCAATCTGTCCGAAGGGCGCAGGTCATGCAAGCCGCAATCCCCGCCCCCCGGGCCGACGCGCCGCCCGCGCCGGCGCGCGGGCGCGGGCGCGGGGCGGGCGCGAAAAGGCCCCGCCGCGACCAGCGCGCCGGGGCCGGGTTCGAAGCGGCGGCGTCTTCAGCCGCCCATGGTCTTGGCGACCTCGGCCGCGAAGTCCTCTTCCTGCTTCTCGATGCCCTCGCCGACCTGCACGCGCGCGAAGGCGACGATCTCGATGTCGGCGCCCGCTTCCTTGAGCGCCTTCTCGACCGTCAGATCCGGGTTGATGACGAAGCTCTGCTTGAGAAGGCACACCTCCTCGAAGAACTTGTTCATGCGCCCGACGATCATCTTCTCGATCACGTTCTCGGGCTTGCCGGATTCGCGGGCCTGCTCGGTCAGCACCTGCTTCTCGCGCTCGATCAGCGCGGGGTCGAGATCGGCCTCGGACAGCGCCGCGGGGTTGGTGGCGGCGACGTGCATGGCCACCTGGCGGCCGATGGCGGCCATGGCGTCCTTGTCCGAGCCCTTGAGCGCGACCAGCACGCCGATCTTGCCCAGCCCCTCGGCGACTGCGTTGTGCACGTACGAGGCGACCACGTCGCCCTCGACCGCGGCCATGCGGCGCACGGTCATGTTCTCGCCGATGGTGGCGACCTTGTCGGTCACCACGTCCTTGACCGACTTGCCGCCCAGATCGGCGGCCAGCAGGGCCTCGACGTCGGCGGCGTCCAGCGCGGCGGCGGCGATGTCGGACACCATCTTCTGGAACTCGGCGTTGCGGGCCACGAAATCGGTCTCGGAGTTGACCTCGACGGCCACGCCCTTGCCGTCCTTGACGGCCACGCCCACCAGCCCCTCGGCGGCGGTGCGGCCCGACTTCTTGGCGGCCTTGGCCAGGCCCTTGGTGCGCAGCCAGTCGGTGGCCGCCTCGATGTCGCCGCCCGTCTCGGTCAGCGCCTTCTTGGCGTCCATCATGCCCGCGCCGGTCATGTCGCGCAGCTGTTTCACGAGTGCAGCGGTGATCGCCATGGATCGTCTCCTCGGTCCGTCGGGCCGGGCGCCGCGCGCGGCGGTCGCCCCGGACCCGGGAATGTCGAACGGGGCCCGCCCCCGCGCATGGGCGGCGGCGGGCCGATGAAGGTCGTCTCGCGGTCCCGCGCCGCCCGGCGGCGGCGCGGACGGGCGTCAGGCCTGCGCCGCGGGCGCCTCGCCGGCGGGGGTTTCTTCGGCCTCGGGCAGGGCCTCTTCGATCGGGGCCTCTTCCAGCTCGCCGATGTCGAAGCCCGATTCGCCCATCTGCGCCGCCATGCCGTCGAGCGCGGCGCGCGCGACCAGGTCGCAGTAGAGCGCGATGGCGCGCGAGGCGTCGTCATTGCCCGGCACCGGGTAGTCGATGCCGACCGGGTCCGAGTTGGTGTCGAGGATCGCCACCACCGGGATGCCCAGCTTGCGCGCCTCGGCGACGGCCAGGGCCTCCTTGTTCGTGTCGATCACGAACAGCATGTCGGGCAGGCCGCCCATCTCGCGGATGCCGCCCAGCGAGGCCTGGAGCTTGTTGCGCTCGCGCTCCATCTGGAGGCGCTCCTTCTTGGTGAAGCCCTCGGCGCCGTTGTCCAGCTTCTCGTCCAGCTCGCGCAGACGGTTGATCGAGTTCGACACCGTCTTCCAGTTGGTCAGCGTGCCGCCCAGCCAGCGGTGGTTCATGTAATACTGCGCGCAGCGCTCGGCGGCCTCGGCCACCAGCGGCGCGGCCTGGCGCTTGGTGCCCACGAACAGCACGCGCCCGCCCTTGGCGACGGTGTCGCGCACGGCCTGCAGCGCCGCGTCCAGCATCGGCACGGTCTGCGTCAGGTCGATGATGTGGATGCCGTTGCGCGCGCCGTAGATGTAGGGCGCCATGCGCGGGTTCCAGCGATGCGTCTGGTGGCCGAAGTGGACGCCGGCCTCGAGAAGCTGGCGAAGGGTGAATTCAGGCAGAGCCATGCTGCTTTCCTCTTTCCGGTTTGCGCCTCTGCGGGGGTAGAGCCTGAGCCCAACCGGCGGACCGTCCGGGATGTCTCCCCGTCCGGCCCAGGCCCCGCATGCGGGTTGAACGAGCGCCCAATACACCCTTGCCCGCGCCGACGCAACCTTGCGGCGCCCATGCGCGGCCCGCGGCCCGCGGCGCCGGCCCCGAGCCGATCCCGAGTCGATCCCGCGCCGATCCCGAGTCGATCCCGCGTCGATCGCCGCGTCCCGGATGCGCCGGCGCCCGGGCGCGGGCCGTCGGCGCCGAACCGGCCCGGGGCTCTTGCGCCCGCGCGCCGACTGCGGCATGACCCCGGACCCCGCCCCGCCCGGGGCCCGCTTCAGGAGCCGCCATGCCCCGCCCCGACCAGCCCGACGCGCCGCGCGGCGCCCTGACGCTGTGCATCGGCGCCGCGCATTGGGATCTGATCGGCCGCCCCGAAACGTCGGCGGGCGACGCCGCCCTCGGCCCTGCGGCGGGCGGCCGACCCGACGGCGCGCCGGGCGCGGCGCGGCGCCCGGCCGCCGATGCGGCGCGCGACGCCCTGCCCCATGCCCGGCCCGATGCGCCGCGCGCCCTGCCCCCTGCGCCGCCCGCCGCGCCCGACGCGCGGCCCGACGCCCCCGACGCGCCGCCGGCCCTGTCCGGCGCACGGCCCGAGGCACGGCCCGAGGCCCCGCTCGCCGCCCCGCTCGCCCCGGGGGCCGACCTGCCCGGGCGCGTGCTGCGCCGGCCGGGGGGCGTGGCGCTGAACATCGCCGTCGCGCTGGCCGCGCAGGGCCGCCCCGCCGCCCTGCTCGCCGCCGTCGGCCGCGACGCCCCGGCCGACGAGCTGGAGCGCTGGCTTGCGGCGCGCGCCGTCGCGGCGCATCTGGCGCGGACCGACGCGCCCACGGGCGTCTATCTGGCCATCGAGGACGCGCGCGGCGCGCTCTTCGCCGCGGTGGCCGATCTGCCGGGCTGCGCGGCGCTGACGCCCGAGGCGCTCGCGGCCGCCATCGCCGCCGCGCCGGGCGCGACGGGCGCCGCTTGCTGGCTGGCCGAGGCCAACCTGCCCGCCGACAGCCTGGCGGCGCTGGCCCGGCGGGCCGCGCGGCCGCCCCTGGCGCTGGTCGCCGCCTCGCCGGCCAAGGCGGCGCGGCTGCGCGCGGCGCTGGCGCAGGGCCTGCGCGCACGCAGGACCGGCGGGGCCGGCGTGTGGCTGGTCTCGGCCAACCGCGCCGAGGCCGAAGCCCTGGCCGGCCGCCCCCTTGTCGACGCGCCCGAGGCCGCCCGCGCGCTGCGCGACATGGGCGCGGACGAGGCGCTGGTCACCGACGGGCCGCGCGCCGCGGCGGTCTTGACGGCGGCGGGCGAGAGAGCAAGCCTGACTCCGCCGCCGCTCGGCCATGACCGGCGCGCGCGCCTCGTCACCGGCGCGGGCGACGCGCTGACCGCCGCCTACGTCCATGCGCGCCTTTGCGCCGAACCGCCCGACCGCGCCCTGGCCAGAGGCCTGGCCGCCGCCCGCGCCCTGCTCGAGGAGACCGCACCATGAGCGCACGCCCGCCCCTGCCCCGCCGCCAGCACGCCGCGCCGCCGCTGGCCTTCTCGCCCGAGGTCGCCGCCGCGCTGGAGCAGGGCCAGCCCGTGGTGGCGCTTGAAAGCACCATCATCACCCACGGCATGCCCTGGCCGCGCAATCTCGAGGTCGCACGCGAGGTCGAGGACGAGGTGCGCGCCGCCGGCGCCGTTCCGGCCACGATCGCCGTGCGCCGCGGCGAGATCCGCGTGGGCCTCAAGCCCGCGGCGATGGAGGCGCTGGCGCGCGAGGAGGGGGCGCTCAAGCTCAGCCGCGCGGACCTGGCCGCGGCTCTGGCCTCGGGAGCGACCGGCTCGACCACCGTGGCGGCGACCATGATCTGCGCCCGCCTCGCGGGGATCGAGGTCTTCGCCACCGGCGGCATCGGCGGCGTGCATCGCGGCGCCGAGCGCAGCTTCGACATCTCGGCCGACCTGACCGAGCTGGGGCGCACCGCGGTGACGGTGGTCGCGGCCGGGGCGAAGGCGATCCTGGACCTGCCGCGCACGCTCGAGGTGCTCGAGACCCAGGGCGTGCCCGTGATCGGCTACGGCACCGACGCCTTCCCCGCCTTCTGGTCGCGCGAGAGCGGCCTGCGCGCGCCGCTGCGCATGGACAGGCCCGAGCAGATCGCCGCCGCCCACCGCATGCGCGCGCGGCTCGGGCTCGAGGGCGGGCAGCTGGTCGCCAACCCGATCCCGCCCGAGCACGAGATCCCCGCCGAGCGGCTCGACCCGCTCATCGCCCAGGCCGCCGCCGAGGCCGAGGCGCAGGGCGTGACGGGCAAGGCGGTCACGCCCTTCATGCTGAGCCGCATCCTCGAGCTGACCGGCGGCGACAGCCTCGAGGCCAACGGCGCGCTGGTGCGCGCCAACGCCCGCCTCGGCGCGCAGATCGCCGCGGCGCTCGCCGCGCTGGACTGATGCCCCGCGAAGAGGGCGCGCCCGCCCCGGGCGCGGAGGGCGGCGCACGGGACGGGGCTGCGGATGGGGCGCCGGGCGCGGCGCGAGACAGGACTGACGGCGGGGCTGACGGCGGGGCCAAGACCCAGGCGCCGGACGAAGCGCACAGCGCAAAGCGGGAGCGACCGCAGGACGCGAAGCCGCGCGGCGCGCGGGACGAGGCGCCTGACGGGGCCGCGGGCGGGGCCGCGGGCGGGGCTGAGAACCCGGCGCCGGACGGGGCGCGCGGCGGAACGCCGGAACGGCCGCAGGACGCGGAGCGGCGCGGCGCGCATGCCGGGGCGCCTGACGGGGCCGCGGGCGCGGCTGCGAACGGGGCCGAGAGCCGCGCCCCGGACGAAGCGCGCAGCGGGACGCCGGAACGGTCGCAGGAGGCGGAGCGGCGCGGCGCGCGGGACGGTGCTGCGGATGGGGCGCCCGGCGGGGCGCGGCAACGGGCGCTTGCCGAGATGCCCAGGGCGGCGCGGCAAGGCGCACAGGCGGCGCGGCGAGGCGCACAGACGGCGCAGCAAAGCGCGCAGGCGGCGCAGCAAGGCGCACAGGCGGCGCATCTGCCCGCGCCGCTGTCCGAGGCGGCGCTGGCCCTGCGTCCGGTGCTGGTCGCCGGGCCCACCGCCTCGGGCAAGTCGGCGCTGGCGCTGGCGCTGGCCGAGCGGCTGAATGGCTGCGTCATCAACGCCGACGCCATCCAGGTCTATGGGGGCTGGCGCGTGCTCTCGGCCCGGCCCTCGGCGGATGACGAGGCGCGCGCGCCGCACCTGCTCTACGGCCATGTCCCGATGCAGGACGCCCATTCGACCGGCCGCTGGCTGGCCGAGGCCGCCCGCGCCATCGAGGACTGCGCCCGCCGCGGGCAGACGCCCATCGTCGTCGGCGGCACGGGGCTCTACTTCGCCGCGCTCACCCAGGGGCTGGCGCCCATTCCCCCGACCCCGCCCGAGATCCGCGCCCGCGTCGAGGCCCTGTTCGCCCGGGGCGGCGCCGCGGCGCTGCGCGAGGCCCTGGCCGCGCGCGATCCCGACACGCTGGCGCGGATCGACGCGCGCAACCCCATGCGGCTGATGCGCGCGCTCGAGGCGCTCGAGACCACGGGCCTCGGCCTGTCCGCGCTTCAGGCGCGGACCCCGCCGCCGCCCCTGCCGCCCGAGCGCGCGCGCCTCGTGCGGCTGATGCCCGAGCGCGAGGCCCTTTACGCGCGCATCGAGGCCCGCTTCGACGCCATGCTGGCCGAGGGCGCGCTGGACGAGGCCGCGGCCGCGGCCGCCCTCGACCCGCCCGCCTCGGCGCAGGCGATGAACGCCATCGGCGCGCGCGAGCTCATCGCCCATCTGCACGGCCGCATGACCCTGGACGAGGCCCGCGCGCGCGCCGTGCAGGCGACCCGCAACTACGCCAAGCGGCAGCTGACCTGGCTGCGCAACCGCATGCGCGCCTGGCCCGCCGCCCCGGACGCCCGGACGGCGCTGGCGCTTGTGCAGAAGAGCTGAGGCGCGATCGGCCGGGCGCCGCGCCCCGGCGGCGCAAGGCCGGGCCGCCCCCCGACCGGCAAGCGCCGCCCCGGCGGTCCGCCGAGGGAAACGGCCCAAGAGCAACCACGGGATGCGCCCCCCGCCACCCCCGCGGCAAGGCGCGCGGCCCAGGCCCGGCGCGGCGGCCGGCGACAAGCGGCGCCGGCGGCGAAAGCCTCCACGGCCGAACGACCGGGCGCGCGGGCGGTCCGCCGAGGAAAGCGGCGCGCTAGAGCGGCGGCGCGATGCGCCCCCCGCCACCCCCGCGGCAAGGCGCGCGGCCCAGGCCCGGCGCGGCGGCCGGCGACAAGCCGCGCCCATGCCCGAAGCGCAGGGCGAAGGGCGCGCGGCGCATCCGCGGCCCGGGCGCCCGCGCGGCGCCGGCGCCTCTTGCCCTGACCGCGCCGGCGCACTACCCCTTGCCGCGGAACCGTCGCGCCGGCCGCCGGCGCAGCCCCGCCGCGGGCGCAACGACAAGGAGCCCGACATGTTCACTGGCATCGTCACCGATCTGGGCGAGATCGCCGCCGTCGAGCGGCGCGCGGGCGAAATGCGCGCGCGAATCCTGTGCGATCCGCGCATCGCCGCGGCCGACATCGGCGCCTCGATCGCCTGCGACGGCGTGTGCCTGACCGTCGTCGCCCATGGGCGCGAGGGCGAACGCGGCTGGTTCGAGGCCGACGTCTCGGCCGAGACGCTGGCGCGCACCAATCTGGGGCGCTGGACGCCGGGCCGGCGCGTGAATCTCGAACGCGCGCTGCGCGTGGGCGACGAGCTGGGCGGGCATATCGTCTCGGGGCATGTGGACGGGCTGGCGCGCATCGAGTCCATGACCCCCGACGGCGACTCGACGCGCGTGCGCCTGACCGCCCCCCACGCGCTGGCCCGCTTCATCGCGCCCAAGGGATCGGTGGCGCTGAACGGCGTCTCGCTGACGGTGAACGAGGTCGAGGGCGACTCGTTCGGCGTCAACATCATCCCCCACACGCGCGAGCGCACCACCTGGTCCGAGGCGCGCCCCGGCGACGAGGCGAATCTGGAGATCGACACCCTCGCGCGCTATGTCGCGCGCCTGGCCGAGGCCGGCTGAGCCGCCCCGCCGGCGCGCATCCGGCCGCCAGGGGCGCCGCCCCGGCCCGCCGCCCCGACCCGCCGCCCCGCCCCGCCGATCCCCGCGAAGCCCCCTCGGCCCGTCTTGCGCGGCGCCGGCGCGCGGCCGGGACCGTCCCCCGGCGGCGGCCCGCGCGGGGCGATAGGTTCTGGCCTTCGCCCGCGCGCCGCGCTATCTGGCCCTGACCGGGCCGCGCGCCGCGCCGGGACGCGGCCCGACACGACCGCCCAGGACCGACGCCCGACACGACCGCCCAGGACCAACGCCCGAGACCGACGCCCGAGACCGACGCCCGAGACCACCGAAGGATCCGCGCCCCATGACCGCCGACGACCTGCGCTCCGCCATCTCTCCGATCGAGGAGATCATCGAGGACGCCCGCAACGGGCGCATGTTCATCCTTGTCGATCACGAGGACCGCGAGAACGAGGGCGACCTGGTCATCCCCGCCCAGATGGCAACGCCCGAGGCCATCAACTTCATGGCCAAGCACGGGCGCGGCCTGATCTGCCTGGCGATGACGGGCGAGCGGCTCGACAAGCTCGGCCTGCCGATGATGGCGGCGTCGAATCAGTCGCGCCACGAGACCGCCTTCACCACCTCGATCGAGGCGCGCGAGGGCGTGACCACCGGCATCTCGGCCCATGACCGCGCGCGCACCATCGCCGTGGCCATCGACCCCCAGAGCGGCCCGCAGGACATCGCCACCCCCGGCCACGTCTTCCCGCTGCGCGCGCGCGAGGGCGGCGTGCTGGTGCGCGCGGGCCATACCGAGGCGGCGGTGGACGTGGCGCGGCTGGCCGGGCTCAACCCCTCGGGCGTGATCTGCGAGATCATGAACGACGACGGCACCATGGCCCGCCTGCCCGACCTCGTGGAGTTCGCGCGCAAGCATGGGCTCAAGATCGGCGCGATCTCGGACCTGATCGCCTATCGCCGCCGCCACGACCACCTGGTGCGCGAAACCGCCGTGCGTCCGGTGCGCTCGCTGCATGGCGGAGACTGGCTGCTGCACGTCTTCACCAACGAGCTCGACGGCGCCGAGCACCTGGCGCTGACCAAGGGCGACCTGTCCGACGGCGGCCCGGTCATGGTGCGCATGCATGTCGAGAACCCGATCGACGACCTCTTCGCCATCCATCCCGAGCGCCACGGCCAGCTCCAGGGCGCCATGCGCATGATCGCCGCCGAGGGGCGCGGCGCGGTGGTGCTGCTGCGCCCGCGCGCGCCCGGCGCGCTGACGGCGCAGGTGCTGGGGCGCGACGGCCACGCCGCCGGCGCGCTGCGCGAATACGGCGTCGGGGCGCAGATCCTCGGCGCGCTCGGCGTCGCCGAGATGATCCTGCTGACCAATTCGCCCGCGCCCAAGGTCATCGGGCTCGAAGGCTACGGGCTGTCGATCGTCCGCACCCAACCCATCGCGAGCAAGGAAGACTGACATGGCCTCGCATGAAGAGCACGGCGCCCTTCCCGCGCCCCGGCTGAGCCCCGCGCCGCGCGTGCTGATCGTGGCGGCGCCCTTCTACCGCCGCATCGCCGACGACCTGATCGCGGGCGCGCGCGCCGCGCTCGAGGCGGCCGGCGCGACGCATGAGCTGGTCGAGGTGCCCGGCGCGCTCGAGATCCCCACCGCCATCCGCCTGGCCGCGCGCGCCGGGCGCTTCGACGGCTTCGTGGCGCTGGGCTGCGTCATCCGCGGCGAGACGACCCATTACGAGACCGTGTGCAACGACAGCTCGCGCGGGCTGACGCTGCTCGGGCTCGAGGGGCTGTGCATCGGCAACGGCATCCTGACGGTCGAGAACATGGCCCAGGCCGAGGTCCGCGCCGACCCCGCGCGCATGAACAAGGGCGGCGGCGCGGCCGAGGCAGCGCTGCACCTCATCGCGCTGGCGCGCCGCTTCCGCCCCGCCCGCATCGGCGAGGGCGTGCAGATCGCGCAAGCGGCCGGCGGGCCGGACGCGGAGGGGCTGGCATGAGCGCCCCGACCGACGCCCCCGAGCCCCCCGCCGCGCCCGAGGATCGCCCCGATCCGCGGCTCGAGCGGCGCCTCGCCCGCTCGGCGGCGCGGCTCGCGGCCGTGCAGGCGCTGTTCCAGATGGAGGCGACCGGCGCCGACATGCGCGCCGTTCAGGCCGAGTTCGAGACCCACCGCCTCGGCCAGCGCATCGACGACGTCGAGTATCGCGAGGCCGACATCGCCCTGTTCCGCTCGCTTCTGGCCGGGGCGGTGACGCGGCAGATCGAGATCGACCAGATCACCGACCAGGCGCTGGTCGAGCGCTGGCCGCTGGGGCGCATCGACCCGACGCTGCGCGCGCTGTTCCGCGCCGCCGGCGCCGAGCTGCTGACCGAAAGCCGCACGCCGCACAAGGTCGTCATCAACGAATTCGTCGACGTCGCCAAGGCCTTCTATCCCGAGGGCAAAGAGGCGCGTTTCGTCAACGCGGTGCTCGACCACATGGCGCGCCGCATCCGCCCCGACGCCTTCGCCTGAGGCGGGCGCGAGCGGGGGCCGGACGCGGCCGAGGACGCGGGCGCGCCCCCGGCGCCGCGCTCAACGCCCATCGGTCGTCTTCGCCGCCGCGCCCTCGGCGCGGCTGCGCCGCAGTCGCCGCGCGCGCCAAGGCGCGCAGGCAGGGGCTCAGCGCCCCTCGGCCGCGCGCGCCCCATCCTTCGCGGGCGCATCCCGAAAGACCTCGACCATGCCGAAGCCCGGCTGCGTCTCGGGCCCCGTCGGCCTTGCGCGCAGGCCGGGCTGAAGCGAAAGGACGTAGGTCCAGAACAGTTCGTCCGCGAACACCCGCCGCCCCTCGTCGAACGCCCGGTCGATCGGCCGCCGATCCAGATCCAGCGCATCCCGCGTCGTGCGACGCAGATTGTAAAGCTGGCCATGCCGCAGGAAACGGTCGGCGAAGCTTTGCGGGTGAAAGGTGAGCAGCAGCGCATCGTCGGGCAGATCCGAGTGCAGCGCGGCGAGCTGAACGGCCGCTTCGCGCCGTGCGAAGCTCATGCGCAGGTCGTAGAGATGCGCCGTGACCGCCCCCGCGACCACGCCCACGGCCGCCGCGCCCAGGGCGGCGCGGGCCGCGACGCGTCGCGCCGACGCGCCAAGCGGCGCCAACGCCGCGGCGCCGAACGCGGCCGCGGCCAGCCCCGCCTGCCTGGACAGCGACAGCATCGCATAGGGCGCCGCCGCGGCCCCGCTCGCAAGCCCGAAGGCCATCGAAGCCGCCGTCGCTCCCAGAACCGCCGCCGCCGTCAGGCGCAGCGCGCGGGGTTCGGGCCGCCCCGCGATCCGCGCAAGGCGCCGCGCCCCGACCGCCGCCGCCACCGCCGCGAAGGCCAGAGCCGGCGTCAGGTAGCGCATGTTGCTGGCCAGCCCCCCGTGCCATTCAAGCCAGACGAAAGGCGCGGCCCATGTCGCCAGCGCCAGCAGGCACAGCGCGACGCCCCGCCTCTCGGCGCCCGGCGCGGCCAGCGAAGGCAGCGCCGCCGCGCACAGCCCGATCCATGGCGCGCCTTGCAAGAGCGCCTTCTTGTAATGCCCGACGAAGGTCAGATAGCCGGCGGCGTCGCGCATGATGCGCGCCTCTTCGTCCGCGCGCGAATAGGCGCCGATGTCGATCAGGATCGCATGCGCGCCCTGCGCCGCCCGCGCCAACGCCGCCCACAGCGCGTGCGGCGCGGCCAGCGCCGCGCCCAGCCCCGCGGCGGCCAGAACGCCCAGGGCGGCCGCCATCGCCTTTCCCGGCGCCGCGCCGCGCGCGCGAAGCGCCCGCCAAAGCGCCGCCGCCCCCAGCGCCGACAGGACCGCCAGCGCCGGGCCCATATGCGCGGCAGGATCCACCCCGCCCTCGCGCCCCACGCCGTAGCTGACCGGGTTGAGCGTGCCGAAACGCTGGAAATTGGCCCATGAGGACAGCGCCAGAACCGGCGCCGCCCCGACCCCTCCCCAGGCCAGCAGCGCAAGCGGCGCGCGCGCGCACAGCACGGCCCAGAGCAACAATGTCGGCGCAAGCAGGCCGACATCCAGCCGCATCGACAGCCCCACCGCGCCGATCAGCCCCGCCAAGGCCGCCCCGCGCGCCCGCGCCCGCCCCTCGCGCGCCTCGGCCTCGAAGAACAGCGCCGCCGAGACCGCCGCCGCGCCCGCAGACGCGCCATGCGGCCAGAGCCCGGTCGCGTATTCGACCAGATGACTGGCCAGCGCCAGCGTCGCGGCGGCCGCGAAGGCCCAGCGCCGATCCCCCAGCGTGCCAAGCGCCAGCCGCCAGCACCCCCACACCATCGCCAGCGCCCCCAGCGCGTTGACGACGAAGAACCCCCGCAGCCCCAGCAGCGCGTCGAACGGCGCCGCCAGCAGCGCAAAGCCCAACGGATATTGCGGCGTCAGCCCCCGCGGCCCCTCGACGAGGAACCAGAGCTTGAGCTCCTCGGCGCCCAGATCGGCGAAACCGTTGTCGAACACGGGCCAGGCGCCCTGCCAGATCCGGCGCGCGGAAACGATGTAGAAGAAATCGTCCACCGTGAACGGACCCGGCGGCGCCGCGGCCAGCGCCAGCCACAGCCAGAACGCCGCCAACGCGGCGAACGCCGCCGTCGTGAGTCTTTCGCTCATGCCCGCCCCGTCCAAGCAACGCCCGTTGGCGTCTTGTTTACGCCTTGTGCCGAGAATGTCCCGGAAACGCCGCGCGCGATAGAAGATCGCGGCTGCGGGGGTCAAGCCCGCCGCCCTGCCGCGCCCCTCGAAGGATCTTCTTGCGTGAGCAGACTGACCGCAACCCTCGTCGCAACCATGCTCGTCGTCGCCGTCTCGCTGAGCGGCGGCCTGTTCCTGGTGCGCCACCTCGGAGCGAAGGCCTTCGAGGCGCGGATCTGCGCCGAACAGATGGAAGCCGCGCTGGGCGCGGCCCAGGCGATGCGCGCGGACGTGGAGGAAATGAAATCGGCCGATGCGGGCGAGGCCCTTCGCGCGCGGCTCGACGCCCATGCGCGCGAGGCGGCTGCGCGGCTCGGCGCCCTGTCCGCGGCCATGGCCGATCGCGACCCGAGCGATCCGCTCGCCCGCATCTACCTCGCGCGCGAGGACGGCGCCGCGGCGCTGGCGCGGCGTCTGCTCGATGGCGCGCAGGCCCCGGCGCCGGATGCGCTCGAGCGCGATCTGGACGCGCTCATCGCCCGGCTCGAACAGGCGCGCCCGATCCACCGGCAAGAAGCGGAGCGATCGCGATTCGCCGCGCGCGTCGCCTGGCACGGCGCGGCCCTCGGCGTGCCCGCGATCCTCGCCCTCCTGGCGGTGTTCGCGGTCGGCCCCGCCCTCAGCCGCATCGAGACCCGCGCGCGCCGGCTCGAGGAGGAAACCGCGCGCAGCATGCGCCTTGCCAATCTCGACCCCGTGACCGGCCTGGCCAATCGCCGCCGTCTGCTCAAGAGCGCAAGGGATCTGGCGACGCGCGCGGCGGCCGCAAGAACCGGCGTCGCGGCGCTGCGCATCGACATCGACCGCTTCCGCAGCCTCAACCAGGCCTGGGGGCACGCCGTCGCCGATCAGGTCCTTCGCCACGTCGCGCGCATCCTCCGCGCCGAGGCGCGCGCGGACGACGTGCTCGCCCGCGCCGGCGCGGACGAGTTCTACGTCATCGCCATGGGCGAGGATGCGGTCGAGCGCCTCAACCAGCTGGCCGAACGCGCCATCGCGCGCCTGGCCGAACCCATGGTGGCCGCGGACAGGTCGGTGGGCGAGATCCGCGTGGCGGCACGGGCGGGGATCGCGGCGGCGCTGCCCAAGGCCGATCAGTCCGAGAGGACGGCCGAGCAGCTGCTCGTCTCGGCCGACGCGGCGCTGGCCGCCGCGAAGACCGCCCGGACGCGGATCGAGATCCTGTCCGATGGCGGGCGCGAGCAGATCGAGCGCCGCCGCCGCATGCTGTCCGAGCTGCGCGAAGCCATCGCACAATCGCAGATCGAACCGTGGTTCCAGCCCCAGATCTGCGCACGCACGGGCCGGACGCTGGGCTTCGAAAGCCTCATGCGCTGGCGCCATCCCGAACAGGGCGTTCTGGCGCCCGGGGCGTTCCTGGCCCTGGCCGAGGAAAGCGGTCTGATCGACCAGATGGGAGAGTTGTGCGCGCGCCGCGCCCTGGCGGCATGCGCCGCCTGGCGCGCCGAGGGGCTGTTCTCGGGCCGCGTCGCGCTCAACGTCTCGGCGCGCGAGCTGCGCGACGCGCAATTCGTCGACAAGCTGGCCTGGGACGTCGAAGGCGCCGGCCTGCGCCCCGAGGACGTCGCCGTCGAGATCCTGGAATCGGCGCTGATCGACGACGATTCGGACCCGATCATCCGCAACGTCGCCGCGCTGGCCGCGGTCGGCTTCTCGATCGAGCTCGACGATTTCGGCACCGGCCACGCATCGATCTCGAACCTGCAGAAGTTCCGCGTCGACCGAATCAAGATCGATCGCGGCTTCATCTCGGGCCTCGACCGCTCGGCGCGCAAGCGCAAGCTGGCGGCGGCGATGATCGGCCTCGCGCGCTCGCTCGAGATCGAGGCGCTGGCCGAAGGCGTCGAAACCGCAGAGGAGCGGCGCATCCTGACCGAGATGGGCTGCGACCTGCTCCAGGGCTTCGGAATCGCCCGCCCCATGCCCGCCCATATGGCGCGCGCCTGGCTGCTCGGGCGCCGCCTCGCCGTCGCGGCGTCCTGAGCGCCGGCGCGGCGCCCGGGCGGCGGCGCATGCCGCGGCGCCCTGCGCCTGCGCAAACGCCCGGCATGGCCCGCCCGCGCATGCGCATCGCTGCCCGCCGCCCCGCGCGTCTTCGGCGCGGGCCGAGCTCGCGACCCGCCCGCCGCAGACCATCCCTCGCCGGGCGCGGCGTCGGCGCCGCGCATGCGGGCCTTGCGGGCCGCGGCCGCATCCCTCGTCGACGCCGGAAAGGACGGCGCCGCCGATCGCCGGCGACGAATCTCCTGCGCGGATCGGCGAAGAACGGACCGCGACGCCGTCCAAGAAACCCGCCGCGCCCCGGCGGCGGCGCGCAGCCTAGAGCGCGCGGCGGCCGTAAAGCGCCTCGGCGCGGCTTTCGAAGGCGCGCACGATGCGCTGCATCGCCTCGTTGAACACCATCCCGATCAGCGCCTGCAGCACCGAGGAGCGGAACTCGAAATCGACGAAGAAATCGATCTCGCAGCTGCCCGGCTCGACCTCGACGAAGCGCCAGTGATTGCGCAGGTGGCGAAAGGGGCCGTCCAGATACTCGACGTCGATGCGCCGCTCGTCGGGGCGCAGCGTCACGCGGCTGCCGAAGCGCTCGCGAAACACCTTGAACGAGATGACCAGGTCCGCTTCCATCACCTCGACGCCGGGCTCGTCGCCCGGCCGGCGCGAACGCACCCGCGCCGCCTCGCACCAGGGCAGGAACTCGGGATAGGATTTCACGTCGGCGATCAGCGCATACATCTCGGCCGCGGAGTAGGGAACGCGGCGCTTCTCGGCGTGAGTCGGCATGATGGCTCCGTGCGTGCGGTCGCGGCCGCGCATCGATACCCCCGCGCCCCCCGCGCCTTCAACCCCTTTCCACCGCCGCCCCGATGAGGCAAAACGCGCCCAGGCCCCCCAGCGCCGGAGAAACGGATGACCGACAAGCCCTATGTGATCGACCAGATGATCTCGGCCAAGGAGATCGCCGCCCGCGTCGAGGGGTTGGCGCGCGAGATCACCGCGCATTTCAAGGACACCGAGAAGCTGATCGTCATCGGCCTGCTGCGCGGCAGCTTCGTGTTCATCGCCGATCTTGCGCGCGAGCTGGACCTGCCGGTCGAGATCGACTTCATCGAGGCCTCGTCCTACGGCAACGCGACCGAGTCGAGCCGCGAGGTGCGCATCCTCAAGGACCTGCGCGGCGAGATCGAGGGCAAGGACGTGCTGGTCGTCGAGGACATCGTCGACACCGGCTTCACGCTCCATCACGTGCTGCACCTTTTGCGCGCGCGCAATCCGCGCCGGCTCGAGGTGTGCGCGCTGCTCGACAAGCCCGCGCGGCGCGAGGTGGACGTGACCGCGCGCTTCATCGGCTTCCAGATCCCCGACGAGTTCGTCGTCGGCTATGGCATCGACTTCGCCCAGCGCAACCGCAACCTGAGCTACATCGGCAAGGTGCGCTTCATCGAACCGCCCGCCGAGGGCTGAGCGCCCAGCGGCGGGCGCGGCGCCGCCGCGGCGGCCTCGCGCAGCAGCTCGGCCAGCTCGTCGAACCAGTCGCGCCCGCCGCCGGGCGCGCGCGCGGCCGCGCGGCGCGCCAGCACCACGCGCCGCCCCGGCTCGGGCGGATCGAACCGCGCCAGCTCCAGCCCCGGCGCGGCGGCCGCCTCGGGGGCGGCGGCGATCTCGGGCAGCAGCGTCATGCCGAATCCCTCGGCCGCCAGGCGCGCCAGGGTGGCGAGGCTGGCCGCGCGCAGATCGGCCATGCGCGGACGCGCCAGCGCGCAGGCGGCCAGCGTCTGATCGGCCAGGCAATGCCCCTCGTCCAGCAGCAGCAGCTGTTCGGCGTCGAGCCCGTCGGGACGCAGCGGGCCGCCGCGGCCGCGCAGCGCCGCCAGCCTGGCCGGCGAGCCTGCCAGCAGGAAACGATCCTCGAACAGCTCGGCCTCCTCGAGCGAGGCGTCGCCCAGCGGCGCCGCGGCGATCACCGCGTCGAGGCGGCCCGCGCGCAGCTCGTCCATCAGCCGCGCCGTCTGCGCCTCGCGCACGCCCAGCTCCAGCGCGATGTCGCGCGCGCGCATCAGCGGCAGCGCCGCCGGCAACAGATAGGGCGCGACCGTCGGAATGACCCCCAGCGACAGCCGCCCGCGCAAGCCGCCCCCCCGGCGCGTCATCGCCTCGAGCTCGCGCGCCTCGGCAAGCACGCGCGCGGCCCGCTCGGCCGCCTCGCGCCCCGCCGGGGTCAGGATCGCCTCGCCGCGCGCGCGCTCGATCAGCGTCGCGCCGAGGGCGGTTTCAAGCTCGCGGATCTGGATGCTCAGCGCCGGCTGCGAGACGGCGCAGGCCTCGGCCGCGCGGCCGAAATGGCGATGCTCGGCCACGGCCAGGAAGTAGCGCAGCTGACGAAGCGTGATGTTCATGCCGCCTTCCTACCACCGCCGCGCGCCGGCGCGAAGGGCGCGCAAGGCTTGCGGCGGCCGCGCCGCGCGGCCATGCTCGGCCCGTCGCCAAGCCAGGAGCGCCCCATGACCGCCGATTCCACGCTGCGCATCCGCGACGAGGGCCCCGTGCGGGTCATCGCCATCGACCGCCCCGAGCGGCGCAACGCCGTCGATCCCGAAACCGCCCAGGCCCTGTTCGAGGCCTTCCTGGCCTTCGACGCCGATCCGGCGGCGCGCGTCGCCGTCCTGACCGGCTGCGGCGAGGCCTTTTGCGCCGGCTTCGATCTGACCCGCGCGGCGCAGGGCATGCCCGAGGCGTGGTTCGAACGCATGGCCATCCGCGCGCCCGAGGATCTCGAGGGGCCGCCCCGCCCCGGTCCCATGGGCCCGACAAGGCTGAGCCTGTCCAAGCCGACCATCGCGGCGGTGAACGGCGCGGCGGTGGCCGGCGGCATGGAGCTGGCGCTGTGGTGCGATCTGCGCGTCGTCGCCCCCGAGGGATATTTCGGCGTGTTCTGCCGCCGCTGGGGGGTGCCGCTGATCGACGGCGGCGCGATCCGCCTGCCGCGGCTGATCGGCCAGGGCCGGGCGCTGGATCTGATCCTGAGCGGAAGGAAGGTCGCGGCCGAAGAGGCCCTGGCCATCGGGCTGGCCGAGCGCGCGGCCCCGCCCGGCGGCGCGCTGAGCGCCGCGCTCGAGCTGGCGCAGGAGCTGGCGCGCTTTCCCCAGGCCTGCATGCGCGCCGACCGGCGGGTGGCGCTGGCGCAATGGTCGCTGAGCGCGCCCGAGGCCTTCGCGCTCGAGTGGCGCTCGGCCGACGCCTTCGCCGCCGAGGGCGTGCACGGCGCGGCGCGCTTCGCCGCCGGCAAGGGGCGCGGCGGCGCCTTCGACGAGCTGTGAGCGCGCAGCCTCCCGCCGACCCCGCCCCGCGCGGCCGCATCGAGACCTATCTGCGCGAGATCGTCTATGGCGGCAATGACGGCATCGTCACCACCCTGGCCGTCGTCGCCGGCTTCGCCGGCGCGGGCGCGGACGAGGCGCACGAGATCGGCGCCGCGGCGGTGCTGCTGTTCGGGCTGGCCAATCTGGTGGCGGACGGGGCGTCGATGGGGCTGGGCGCGTATCTGTCGCTGCGCTCGGAGCGCGACATGGTCAACGCCGCCCTTCGACGCGAGAGCGCGCTGGCGCGCACGCGCGCGCCCCGCGACGACGCCTCCCTGGCGGCCATGCGCCGCGCCGGGCTGACCGAGGACGAGGCCGCCGTCATCGCCCGCATCCTGGCCCGCCGCCCGCGGCTGCGGGCCGAGCTGGCGGTGCGGCTGGGTCTGGGCCTGCCCGACCCGGACGCCGGCAACGCGGCGCTGCGCGCGCTGGCCACCTTTCTGAGCTTCGTGACCTTCGGCTTCGCGCCGCTGGCGCCCTGGTTCGCGCTGGCGCCGGGCGATCTGGCGCTGGCGCTGTCCTTCGGCGCCTCGACGCTGGCGCTTGGCGGGCTTGGCGTCATGCGCTGGCGGGTGAATGGCGGCGGCCTGCGCCGGCGCCTGGCCGAGACCCTGCTGGTGGGCGGCGCGGGCGCCGCCTCGGCCTTCGCGGTGGGTCTGGCCTTTCGCTGAGCGCGCCCCGCGCGCCATGGCGGGGCGCGCGGGCGATCAGAAGTGGATGGCGCGGCCGAAGGCGTCGAGCACCGATTCGTGCATCATCTCGGACAGGGTCGGATGCGGGAAGACGGTCTCGATCAGCTCGGCCTCGGTGGTCTCGAGCGTGCGGGCGACCGTGTAGCCCTGGATCAGCTCGGTCACCTCGGCGCCGACCATGTGCGCGCCCAGAAGCTCGCCGGTGCGCGCGTCGAACACGGTCTTGACCATGCCCTCGGGCTCGCCCAGCGCGATCGCCTTGCCGTTGCCGATGAAGGGGAAGCGGCCCACGCGCACCTCGTGGCCGGCGGCCTTGGCCTCGGCCTCGGTCAGGCCCACCGAGGCGATCTGCGGCTGGCAGTAGGTGCAGCCGGGGATCGACTCGGGACGCACCGGATGCGGCTTGCCGCCCGCGATCGCCTCGGCGACCATCACCCCCTCGTGGCTGGCCTTGTGCGCCAGCCAGGGCGGCCCGGCCAGATCGCCGATCGCCCACAGCCCCTCGACGCCGGTGCGGCACATCTCGTCCACCACCACATGGGTGCGGTCGATCCTGACCCCCAGCGCCTCGAGCCCGAGCCCCTCGACATTGCCGACGATGCCCACGGCCGAGATCACCGTGTCCACCTCGAGCGTCTCGGTCTTGCCGCCGCGCTCGACATGGGCCGTCGCCCGGCCCCCGGCCCGATCCAGGGCGACGACCTTCGCGCCCTCCATGATCTTCATGCCCTGCTTGACGAACTGCTTGCGCGCGAAGGCCGAGATCTCTTCATCCTCGACCGGCAGGATGCGGTCCATCACCTCGACCACCGTCACATCGGCGCCGAGCGCGTGGTAGAAGCTGGCGAACTCGATGCCGATCGCGCCCGAGCCGACGACCAGCAGCTTGCGCGGCATGCGCGGCGGGCGCAGCGCGTGGCGGTAGGTCCAGACCAGATCGCCGTCGGCCTCGAGCCCGGGCAGCTCGCGCGCGCGCGCGCCCGTGGCCAGCACCACGTTCGGCGCGCGCAGGATCCGCTCGCCCTTGTCCGAGCGCACGCGCACCTGGCCGCGCGCGGGCAGATCGGCCTGGCCCATCACGACCTCGACCTTGTTCTTGCGCAGCAGGTGCTGCACGCCCGAGGACAGCTGCCCCGCCACCTTGCGCGAGCGCTCGACCACCTTGCCCAGGTCGAAGCCGACCTTGTCGGCGCTCAGCCCGAACTCGCCCGCGCGGCGCATCAGGTGCAGCACCTCGGCCGAGCGCAGCAGCGCCTTGGTCGGGATGCAGCCCCAGTTGAGGCAGATGCCGCCGAGCGCCTCGCGCTCGACCACCGCCGCGCGCAGGCCCAGCTGCGCGGCGCGGATGGCGGCGACGTAGCCGCCCGGGCCGGCGCCGATGACGATGACGTCGAAATTGTCCTTGGACGAGCTCATGCGGATCTCCCTCGCGCGCGATTGCGTGTTGACGCAAGACAAGCGCGCCGCGCGGGCGAAGGCAACCGCTCAATGACGCAAGGGCGCCCTGCGCCGCGCGCAACGCTCGGCCGCGAGGGGCGCTCAGGCGGCCATGTCGTGCACCGTGCGCGCATAGCCGCCGGCCGCCAGATAGGCCTCTTCCTCGGGCGTCGATGCGCGCCCCAGCGCGGCGTTGCGGAAGGGAAAGCGCCCGAAGCGGCGGATCACCTCGCGATGGGCGCGCGCATGGGGCAGGTTCCGGGCGCGGCCTTGCGGCATGCGCGCGGCCACGAGGCGCACGCAGCGGTCCTGGTCGGCGATCGCCTCGGAGTGCATCAGCGGCAGGTAGAAGAACTGCCGCGCAGGTTCGGGCACGCGCAGATCGTGCCCGCGGGCGATGGCCAGCTTGGCCAGGCGCAGCGCGCGTTCATCGGCCGCGAAGGCCTGCGGGCGGCCGCGGAACATGTTGCGCGGGAACTGGTCCAGCAGAATGATCAACGCCAGCGCCGAGGACGGATCGACCAGCCAGTGATCGAAGGCCCCGAGCCGCGCCGCGCGCCAGCCGCCCGAAAAGCGGCGGCGCACGGCCTCGTCCAGATCGTCGGAAGCCTCGTACCAACGCTTCTCGCCCACATCGTTGAGCCAGAACTCGAGTATCTCCTGCGGCGTCGCGCTCATCTCCGCGTCTCCTTCGGCATTCCCCGGCGCCGACGGGCCGGCCGGCGCCTGTCTTCAGCGCATACCCGACGCAAGGTCATGTCAAGGAATTTGGCGCTCCTCGGCCTTTTCGGCCTCGGCCTGCTCCGCGTCATGCGCCTCGCTCTGCTCGACCGCGTATTCCTGCGCCAGCTCGACCACCACCGCCGAGGCCGTCGGCGCCACGGGCGCGTAGGCGATCGTCTCGTCCACCGGCACCGAGGGCCGCTGCGTCATGCGGTAGAGCGCGTAAAGCGTGATCGCGCCCATCACCGCCCCCATGAAGCCGAAATAGGCGAGCGTGCCGAAGGCGCTCATGGCATAGCCGATCAGCACCGGCCCGCTCACCGCGCCGACGCCGTTGATGAAGATCAGCCCGCCGGCGGCCGACGCCATGTCCTCGGGATCGAGGAAATCGTTCGTGTAGGCGATCAGCAGCGAATAGAGCGGGTTGGCCATGCCGCCGATCATGAAGGCCGCGGCCACCTGCGCCTCGAAGCGCCCGCCCGACGCCATCGCCCCCGCCGCCGACAGCGCGGCGACCGCCGTCACGCCGATGATCAGCAGCCGCCGGTCCACCCGGTCCGACAGCCAGCCGACGGGATACTGGAACACCAGCCCGCCCACATAGATCGCCGCCACGAAGATCGAGATCTGCCGGGTCGTCAGCCCCGCCTCGGCGCCGTAGACCGCCGACATGCCGAACATGGCCGAGAAGACCGCGCCGAGGAAAAAGGTGCCCACGCAGCCCAGGGGCGAGCTTTCGTAGAGCCGGCGGAAAGACATCGGCTTGCTGGCCTTGAACACGGGCGCCGGGCTGACCGATAGCAGGATCGGCGCGAAGGACAGCGACACCGCCACCGAGATGACGATGAACAGCTCGTATCCCGCCGGATCGCCCAGGTTGATGGCGAACTGCGCCGTGACGATGCCGACCATCTGCACGATCATGTAGATCGACAGCAGCTGCCCGCGCGTCTCGTTCGTGGCCGAGTCGTTCAACCAGCTTTCGGCCACCACATAGACGGCAGAGAAGCAGAACCCCACCACCAGGCGCATCAAGGCCCAGCCGAGCACGCTGGGGGCCAGCGCATAAAGCACGAACACGGCCGAGATGATCGAGGCCATGGCCGCGAAGACGCGCACATGCCCCACCCGCCGGATCAGCAGCGGCGTCAGCCGCGAGCCGCCCAGGAAGCCGAGGAAATAGGCCGACATGACATAGGCCATCTCGTCGACCGAAAAGCCCTCGATGGCGCCGCGCAGACCCAGCAGCGTGCCCTGCATGCCGTTGCCCAGCATCAGCAGGAACATGCCGAACAGCAGCGCCCAGGAGTTGGAAAGAATGGAAAGCATGCGCGCCTCGCGTGAGATTCGCCGGCATGATAGCCGCGAAGACGGAATGTTTCGTGACCGAAGCGACTTCTGGACGCGCCGCCGCGGCGCTCAGGGGATCAGCAGCGACGCGTCGCCGTAGGAATAGAAGCGGTAGCGCTCGGCCACCGCATGGGCGTAGATGCGCCGGATGCGCTCGACCCCCATCAGCGCCGAGACCAGCATCATCAGCGTCGAGCGCGGAAGGTGGAAGTTCGTCATCAGCCCGTCCACGGCGCGGAAGCGATAGCCGGGCGTGATGAAGATGTCGGTCTCGCCCGACCACGGCCGCAGGCGCCCGTCCTCGTCCGCCGCGGTTTCGAGCACCCGCAGCGCCGTGGTTCCGACTGCGATGACCCGCCCCCCTTCGGCGCGCGCGCGCGCGATCGTCTCGGCCGCCTCGGCCGAGATCTCGCCCCACTCGGCGTGCATGCGGTGATCCTCGACGCGCTCGGCCTTGACCGGCAGGAAGGTGCCCGCCCCCACATGCAGCGTCACGCGCGCCGAACGCACACCCGCCTCGTCGAGCGCGGCCAGAAGGGGCTGGTCGAAATGCAGCGCGGCCGTGGGCGCGGCCACCGCGCCCGGACGCGCGGCGAAGACGGTCTGGTAGTCCTCCTCGTCCTGCGCGTCGGCGGGGCGGCGGGCGGCGATGTAGGGCGGCAGCGGCATCACGCCCGCCGCCGCGATCGCCGCGTCCAGCTCGGGCCCCGCGCGGTCGAAGACCAGCGCCACCTCGCCGCCCGCGCCGCGCTCGGCCACGCGCGCGCGCAGCCCGCCGGCGAAGAGAATCTCGTCGCCCTCGCGCAGACGTTTCGCCGGCCGCGCCAGGGCCCGCCACGCATCCGCGCCCGCGCGCTCGAGCAAGGTCGCCTCGATGCGCGCCACGCCCGAGCCGTCGGCCGTCTGGCGGCGGCGCTCGCCGAAAAGCCGCGCCGGGATGACCCGCGTGTCGTTGAACACCAGAACGTCGCCCGCGCGCAGCAGCCGCGGCAGATCGGCCACGCGAAGATCGTCGATCGCATCGCCCCGCGCGGCCAGCAGACGCGCCGCGCGACGCGGGCGAACCGGGCGCAGGGCGATCAGCTCTTCGGGCAGGTCGAAATCGAATTCGTCGACGCGCATTTCGTTCTCCGTCTGCGGCGAAGGCGCCCCCTTACCGGCGCGCGCGGCGCGGCGCAAGGGGGCGCGCCGCTCAGTCGAGGGCGAAGACCAACGCCTTGAGATAGCTCGTCTCGGGCAGCGCCGGGTGAACGGGGTGGTCGGGCCCCGCGCGCCCCGACCAGATCAGCCGCGCGCGCCTTCCCGCCGCGCGCAGCCCCTGCGCGCAGGCGGCGCGGAAGGCCTCGGCGTCGACGGCGTGCGAGCACGAGCACAGCGTCAGCCATCCCTCTTCGGCCACCAGCGGCGCGGCCATGCGCGCAAGGCGCCGATACGCCCGCAGCCCGGCCTCGCGCGCCTGTCGCGAGGGCGCGAAGGCGGGCGGATCGCACACCACCGTCTCGAAGCGCGCGCCCTCTTCGGCCAGCGCCGCCAGCGCCTCGAAGGCGTCGGCGCGGCGCGTCTCGAAGCGATCCGCCACGCCCGAGCGGCGCGCGCCCTCCTCGGCCAGCTCGAGCGCGCGCGCCGACCCGTCCACCGCCAGCGCATGCGTCGCCCCCGCCGCCAGCGCCGCCAGCGCGAAGCCGCCCACATGGCTGAACACGTCCAGCATCCGCCCCCCGCGCGCCAGCCGCGCGACGAAGGCGTGGTTCGGGCGCTGATCGTAGAACAGGCCAGTCTTCTGCCCGCCGGTCAGATCGGCCATGTAGACCGCCCCGTTCATCGGCGTCGGCACGGGGCCGTCCAGCCCGCCGCGCAGCACCCGCACGCCGTCCTCCAGCCCCTCGGCCCGGCGCGCGCGCGAGGCGCCGTTCAGCACCACCGTCCGCACCCCCGTCACGCGGACCAGCGCATCGACCAGCGCCTCGATCCGCGCATCGGCCCAGGCCGCGTTCGGCTGCACCGCCGCCGCGTCGCCGAAGCGGTCGATCACCACCCCCGGAAGGCCGTCGGCCTCGGCATGGATCAGGCGGTGGAAGGGCGCGTCGAACAGCGCCTCGCGCAGCCGCTGGGCGCGGGCGATGCGCGCGGCGAACCAGTCGGCGTCCACGCGCGCGGCCGGGTCCTCGTCCAGAAGGCGGGCGGCGATCACGCTGTCGGGGTTGAAGGCCGCCAGCCCGAGGGGCGCGCGCTCGGCGTCCTGCAGCTCGACCAGGCTGCCCGGCGCCAGCTTGCGCGTGCGCCGGTCCATGACCAGCTCGTCCGCATAGGCCCAGGGCGCGCCCGCCGACAGACGCCGCCCCGCCTTGGGCCGCAGGCGGACCGTCGGCCGCGTCGCCGGGTCGTCGCCCGCCGGCGCGGAAGGGTGCGCGGCCTCGGCCGCCTCGCGGGCCCGGGCGGAGGGGTGATCGCTGTCTGCGCTGCTCATCGGGGCTCTCCTGACTCGTCGGGCCCCTCACTACAGCCTTCGCGCATCCGACGGAACAGCCCATGCGCGCGCCCGCGGCCAAGGCGCCCGGCCCGCGCAAGGCGACCCCGCGCCCCCGGCCGTTGCATCGCCGCGCCCGCGCGCCATACTGCGCGCGCCGATCCCCGGCCGCCGAACCCGTCCCCGCCAGGAGCCGACCATGTCCGACCGTCCCCATCCCGCGCGCCCCCTGCCCCGTCCGCTGTCGGACCGGCTGGTGAACGACCCCGAGGGCGGCCTCGAACGCCTGCGCGAGATCATGCGCCGCCTGCGCGAGCCCGGCCATGGCTGCCCGTGGGATCTCGAGCAGGACCACCGCTCGATCGCCCCCTACGCCATCGAGGAGGCGCACGAGGTCGTCGACGCCATCGAGCGCGAGGCCTGGGACGAGCTGCCCGCCGAGCTGGGCGACCTTCTGTTCCAGGCCGTCTTCCACGCCCAGATGGCCGAAGAGCGCGGGCTGTTCGGTCTCGACGACGTGCTGCGCGCCATATCCGACAAGATGGTCCGCCGCCATCCGCACGTCTTCGCCGCGCCCGACCCCGCCCGCGACGCCGCCGCGCAGACCCGCGCCTGGGAAGAGATGAAGGCCCGCGAGCGCGCAGGCGCGCAGCACGCTCCCGCCGGCGCGCTGGACGGGCTGCCGCGCGCCCTGCCCGCCCTGACCCGCGCGGCCAAGCTGCAGGCCCGCGCCGCGCGCGTCGGATTCGACTGGCCCGATGCCGGCGGCGTCGCCGACAAGATCGCCGAAGAGGCGCGCGAGCTGGCCGAGGCCGCCGCCGCGTCCGATCCGGCCGCGATCGAGGAGGAGATGGGCGACCTGCTCTTCGCCGCCGCCAATCTGGCGCGCCGGCTGGACGTCGATCCCGAAACCGCGCTCAGGCGCGCCTGCGCCAAGTTCGAGCGCCGCTTCCGCGCCGTCGAGCGCGCCCTGGCCGCCCAGGGGCTGCGCCCCGAGGAGGCGACGCTCGAACAGATGGACGCGCTCTGGAACGCCGAGAAGGCGCGCGAGCGCGCCGCGTCGGACCGGGACGGAGACGGGGACGGAGAAGGGGACGGAGGCGCGCGCGGCGGCTAATCCAGATTTTTTTCATCAGGCATTGACCCGACTCTTTTTCTCGGATTAAAGCAGGGCCGTCCCTCAACGACGGAGCCCATCCATGCGGAAAACCGATCTTCTCGCCGCCCTCGCCCTGAGCGCCGCCGCCGTCCTGCCGGCCGCGGCCGCCGACGAGGTGAACGTCTATTCCTACCGTCAGCCCGAGCTGATCGATCCCCTGTTCGAGGCCTTCACCGAAAAGACCGGAATCAAGGTCAACTCGGTCTTCCTCAACAAGGGCATGGTCGAGCGCCTCAAGGCCGAGGGCCGCCGCTCGCCCGCCGATCTGGTCTTCACCGTCGACATCGGCCGCTTGAACGAGCTGGTCGAGGCCGACGTCGTCCAGCCCGTGCGCTCGGCGACGCTCGAGGCCAACATCCCCGCCGCCTTCCGCGACCCCGAGGGGCGCTGGTTCGCCCTGACCGCCCGCGCGCGCGTCGCCTACGCCTCGAAGGAGCGCGTGAAGGACGGCGAGATCACCACCTACGAGGACTTCGCCTCGGACAAGTGGCGCGGGCGCATCTGCACCCGCTCGGGCGCGCATCCCTACAACCTGGCGCTGACCGCGGCGATGATCGCCCATCACGGCGAACAGGCGACCGAGGAATGGCTGCGCGGCGTCAAGGCCAACCTGGCGCGCAAGCCCCAGGGCAACGACCGCGCCCAGGTCAAGGCCGTCTGGGCCGGCGAATGCGACGTCGCCATCGGCAACACCTACTACATGGCCAAGATGCTGGCCGATCCCGAGCAGCGCGAATGGGCCGAAAGCGTGCGCATCGTCTTCCCCACCTTCGAGAACGGCGGCGCGCACATGAACGTCTCGGGCGTGGCCATGACCCGCTCGGCGCCCAACCGCGAGAACGCCCTCAAGCTGATGGAGTTCCTCGTCTCGGACGAGGCGCAGCGCCTCTACGCCGAGCTCAACGCCGAATACCCCGTCAAGCCCGGCGTGCCGCCCTCCGAGCTGATCCGCAGCTGGGGCGAGTTCACCCCCGACGACCTGCCCCTGGTCGAGATCGCGCGCAACCGCCCCGCCGCGCTCAAGCTGGTCGAGAAGGTGGATTTCGACGGCTGACCCGCGCGCCCCGCGCCCGACCGCGCCCCCGCCCCCGGCGGGGGCGCTCGCGCATCCGGCCCTCGGCTCTTTCGCCCGCCGCGGCGATGCGCTATCAACCCGGCGACCCTCCCGTTTCGCCCCGGACGGAGACGCCATGCCCGGCGAAAGCATCATCGAACGCTGCGAGGCCAAGGGGCTGCGCATGACCGGCCAGCGCCGGCTGCTGGCGCGCCTTCTGCAAGAGGCCGACGACCATCCCGACGTCGAGGAGCTGCACCGGCGCGCCGCGCAGGAGGACGCCAACATCTCGCTGGCCACCGTCTACCGCACCGTCAAGCTGCTGGAAGAGGCCGGGATTCTCGAGAAGGTCGATTTCGGCGACGGCCGCGCCCGCTACGAGGACGCCGAGCGCGAACACCACGACCACCTCATCGACCTGACCACCGGCGACGTGATCGAATTCGTCGATCCCGAGATCGAGGAGCTTCAGGAACGCATCGCCCGCCGTCTGGGCTACGAGCTGCGCGGCCACAAGCTCGAGCTTTACGGCGTCCCCATCAAGCGCAAGGGCTGACGCCCGCCGCATCCACCCCTGGGGCCGCATCCGCGCCCCGACCAGCTGGAGACCACCGCATGAGCGCCATCATCGACATCACCGCACGCGAGATCCTCGACAGCCGCGGCAACCCCACCGTCGAGGTGGACGTCACGCTCGAGGACGGCAGCTTCGGCCGCGCCGCCGTGCCCTCGGGCGCCTCGACCGGCGCGCACGAGGCCGTCGAGCTGCGCGACGGCGGCGAGCGCTATCTGGGCAAGGGCGTGCAGAAGGCGGTCGACGCCGTCAACGGCGAGATCTTCGAGGCCCTGGCCGGCGTGGACGCCACCGAGCAGCTGGCCATCGACCGCGCGATGATCGAGCTGGACGGAACCCCGAACAAGAGCCGCCTCGGCGCCAACGCCATCCTGGGCGTCTCGCTGGCCGTGGCGCGCGCGGCGGCCGAAAGCGTCGGCCTGCCGCTCTACCGCTATGTCGGCGGGACCTCGGCGCGCGTCATGCCCACGCCGATGATGAACATCATCAACGGCGGCCAGCACGCCGACAACCCGATCGACATCCAGGAATTCATGATCATGCCCACCGCCGCGGCGACGATGCGCGACGCGGTGCGCATGGGGGCCGAGATCTTCCACACCCTCAAGAAGGAGCTGGCCGCCGCCGGGCACGCGACCTCGGTCGGCGACGAGGGCGGCTTCGCGCCGAACATCGGCTCGACGCGCCAGGCGCTCGACTTCATCATGGCCTCGATCGAGAAGGCCGGCTACGCCCCCGGCAAGGACGTGCATCTGGCGCTCGACGCCGCCTCGACCGAATTCCACGTCGAGGGCGCCTATCGGCTCGAGGGCGAGGGCAAGACCCTGAGCTCGGCCGAGATGGCCGACTATCTGGCCGCGCTCGTCGCCGACTATCCCATCGTCTCGATCGAGGACGGCATGGCCGAGGACGACTGGGAGGGCTGGCGCATCCTGACCGAGCAGCTGGGGGGCAAGTGCCAGCTGGTCGGCGACGATCTGTTCGTCACCAACCCCGCGCGGCTGCGCGACGGCATCGCCCAGGGCTGCGCGAACGCGCTGCTGGTGAAGGTCAACCAGATCGGCACGCTGTCCGAAACCATCGAGGCGGTCGAGATCGCCCACCGCGCCGGCTATGCCTCGGTCATGTCCCACCGCTCGGGCGAGACCGAGGACGCGACCATCGCCGACCTCGCCGTCGCGCTCAACTGCGGGCAGATCAAGACCGGCTCGCTGGCGCGTTCGGACCGGCTGGCCAAATACAACCAGCTCATCCGCATCGAAGAGGAGCTGGGCGAGGCCGCCGTCTATGCCGGCGGCTCGTTCATCCGCGGCCGCGGCTGAGCCGAGGCGGCGACAAGCCCATGCGCGGCCCCTTGGCGGGGCCGCGTTTTCGTGCGATTTTCCTCAAACGCGCCGCAAACGTGGCGCGCGCAAGCCGGCAGCAGCCGCCGAACCGAGGTCGCACGCCCATGCCCGACGCCGTCGCAACGCCCCGCGCCGCCGCCGCCGCGCTGTTCTGCCTGGCCATCCTCGGGGCCGCCGTCTATTTCGCCCACGCCGCGATTCAGGGCGACACCGGCATTCTGGCGCGCATGCGGCTCGAGGCGCAGGAGGCGCGGCTGCGCGCCGAGCTCGAAATGCTGCGCCAGGAGCGCGCGCGCATGCAGAACCTGACCGAGCGCCTGTCGGAACGCAGCCTCGACCTCGACCTTCTGGACGAGCGCGCGCGCAAGACCCTCGGCTACATCCGCCCCGACGAGATCGTCGTGCGCTGAGCGCGCGCGTCGTTGTCGTGCGCCGAGCGCGCGCTTGACGCATCTGGGCCGGGCGCGTGCGCCATCTTCATGCGACCAAGCGCTGAATTGCATGCGCCGCCCGCCTCACCCCCACGCCGCCCGCCTCACCCCCACGCCGCCCACCATCGCACGAGGGGCGCGGGAACCGGCGCGCCCGGCGCGCTCCGGCCGGCTGCGCGCAAACCGGCCATGCGCCCGCCGCAGGGCTGACGTTGCGATAGGCGCGTGATTTTCCCGCACGGCGGCTCTAGAGTGCTACGAAAGTTCAACGGTCGACGAACCGCTCAAGCGGTCGAGGAGGACACCGAATGGCCACCGCCAGACGCGCCGGCGCCAAAGCGCCCGCCAAGACCAGCGCCGCCGGAAAGGCGCCCGCCAAGCCCGACGCCGACAAGGACGAGCTGCTGCGCTACTACCGCGACATGCTGCTCATCCGCCGCTTCGAGGAAAAGGCCGGCCAGCTCTACGGCATGGGGCTGATCGGCGGCTTCTGCCATCTCTACATCGGGCAGGAGGCCGTCGTGGTCGGCGCCGAGGCGGCCGCCAAGGAAGGCGACCAGCGCATCACCTCGTATCGCGACCACGGCCACATGCTGGCCTGCGGCATGGACCCCAAGGGCGTGATGGCCGAGCTGACCGGCCGCGCCACGGGCTATTCCAAGGGCAAGGGCGGCTCGATGCACATGTTCTCGCGCGAGAAGAACTTCTACGGCGGGCACGGCATCGTCGGCGCGCAGGTGCCCATCGGCGCCGGGCTCGCCTTCGCCAACCGCTACCGCGGAAACGACAACGTCAGCTTCACCTATTACGGCGACGGCGCCGCCAACCAGGGCCAGATCTACGAGGCCATGAACATGGCCAGCCTGTGGAAGCTGCCCTGCATCTTCATCATCGAGAACAACCAGTACGCCATGGGCACGCGGCTTGACCGCGCCTCGTCCACCCCCGCGCTCTACACCCGCGGCGAGGCCTTCGCCATTCCCGGCGAGGCGGTCGACGGCATGGACGTGCTGGCCGTGCGCGACGCCGCGCGCAAGGCCGCCGCGCACTGCCGCGCCGGCAAGGGCCCCTACATCCTGGAAATGAACACCTACCGCTATCGCGGCCACTCCATGTCGGACCCGGCCAAGTACCGCACCCGCGAAGAGGTCCAGAAAGTGCGCGAGACCCGCGACCCCATCGACCATGTGCGCGATCTGCTGGTGAAGGCCGGCATGGCCTCCGAGGACGACATCAAGGCCATCGACAAGGAGATCCGCGCCATCGTCAACGAAGCCGCGCGCTTCGCCCAGGAAAGCCCCGAGCCGGACGTCTCCGAGCTCTGGACCGACATTTACGCCTGAAGGGAGAGCGCAGCATGGCCATCCAGATCCTGATGCCCGCCCTCTCGCCGACCATGGAGGAAGGCACCCTCGCCAAGTGGCACGTCAAGGAGGGCGACAAGGTCTCGGCCGGCGACGTCATCGCCGAGATCGAGACCGACAAGGCGACCATGGAGTTCGAAGCCGTCGACGAGGGCGTCGTCGCCCGAATCCTCGTGCCCGAGGGGACCGAGGGGGTGAAGGTCAACGAGCCCATCGCCATCCTCGCCGAAGAGGGCGAAGACGCGGCCGAGGCCGCCGCCGGCGCCGAGGCCCCCGCGGCCGAGGCCCCCGCCGCCGAGACCGCCGCGGCGCAGGCGCCCGCCGAACCCGCCGCGCAGCCCTCCGCCGCGCAGCCCCCGGCCGCGCCCCGGGCGGCCGAGCGCGCCCCCGACTGGCCCGCCGACGCCCCGATGAAGAAGCAGACCGTGCGCGAGGCCCTGCGCGACGCCATGGCCGAAGAGATGCGCCGCGACGAAAGCGTCTTCCTCATGGGCGAGGAAGTGGGCGAATACCAGGGCGCCTACAAGGTCAGCCAGGGCCTGCTCGACGAGTTCGGCGCGCGCCGCGTCATCGACACCCCCATCACCGAGCACGGCTTCACGGGCCTCGGCGTCGGCGCCGCCTTCGCCGGCCTGCGCCCCATCGTCGAGTTCATGACCTTCAACTTCGCCATGCAGGCGATCGACCAGATCATCAACTCGGCGGCCAAGACGCTCTACATGTCCGGCGGGCAGATGAACTGCCCCATCGTCTTCCGCGGCCCCAACGGCGCCGCGGCCCGCGTCGCCGCCCAGCACAGCCAGGACTACGCCGCCTGGTATGCGCATGTGCCCGGCCTCAAGGTCGTCATGCCCTATTCGGCGGCCGACGCGAAGGGGCTGCTCAAGACCGCCATCCGCGACCCCAACCCGGTCATCTTCCTCGAGAACGAGATCCTCTACGGCCGCTCGTTCGAGGTGCCGCAGGTGGACGATCTGACCATCCCCTTCGGCAAGGCGCGCATCTGGCGCGAGGGAGAGGACGTGACCATCGTCAGCTTCGGCATCGGCATGACCTACGCCCTCGAGGCGGCCGAACGCCTGGCCGACGAGGGCATCTCGGCCGAGGTCATCGACCTGCGCACCCTGCGTCCGATGGACATGCCGACCGTGCTCGAGAGCGTGCGCAAGACCAACCGCTGCGTCACGGTCGAAGAGGGCTGGCCCGTGTGCTCGATCAGCGATCACCTGGCCGCGACCATCTCGCGCGAGGCGTTCGACTGGCTCGACGCGCCCGTGCTCTCATGCACCGGCAAGGACGTGCCCATGCCCTACGCCGCCAATCTCGAGCGCCTCGCCCTGGTCACGACCGACGAGGTCGTCGCCGCCTGCAAATCCGTCTGCTACCGCTGAGGAGGCGACCATGGCCATCCAGATCCTGATGCCCGCCCTCTCGCCGACCATGGAGGAAGGCACCCTCGCCAAGTGGCACGTCAAGGAGGGCGACAAGGTCTCGGCCGGCGACGTCATCGCCGAAATCGAGACCGACAAGGCGACCATGGAGTTCGAGGCGGTCGACGAGGGCGTCATCGCCCGCATCCTCATCCCCGAGGGAACCGAGGGGGTGAAGGTCAACGAGCCCATCGCCATCCTCGCCGAAGAGGGCGAAGACCCGGCCGAGGCCGCCGCCGGCGCCCAGGAAGCCCCCGCGGCCGCTCCGGCCAAGGCGGAGGCCAAGGCAGAGGTCGGGGCCGCCCCCGCCGGGGCCGATCAGGCCGCCCCCGCCCAGCCGCAGACCGCGGCGCCCGCGCCGGCGGCGGCCGGAGGCGGGCGGATCTTCGCCTCGCCCCTCGCCCGGCGCCTTGCCCGCGAGCTGGGCGTCGATCTGGCCGCGATCAAGGGCAGCGGGCCGCACGGGCGCATCGTGCGCGCCGACGTCGAGGCCGCCGCGCGCGCCCCGGCCAAGCCCGCCCCCGCCGCGCCGGCGCAGACGCAGGCCCCCGCCCAGCCCGCCAAGGGCGCCGAGGCCCAGGACGTGCGCAAGCTTTACGCCGACGCGCCCTTCGAGGAGGTCTCGCTCGACGGCATGCGCCGCACCATCGCCGCGCGCCTGTCCGAAGCCAAGAGCACCATCCCCCATTTCTACCTGCGCCGCGACATCGAGCTGGACGCGCTGCTCGAATTCCGCGCCCAGCTCAACAAGGCGCTCGAGCCGCGCGGGGTGAAGCTCTCGGTCAACGACTTCATCATCAAGGCCTGCGCGCTGGCGCTGCGCCAGGTGCCCGACTGCAACGCGGTCTGGGCGGGCGACCGGATCCTGAAGTTCAGCCGCGCCGACGTCGCCGTGGCGGTGGCGGTCGAGGGCGGGCTCTTCACCCCCGTGCTGCGCGGCGCCGACGCCAAGTCCATCTCGGCCCTGTCGGAAGAGATGCGCGACCTGGCCGAGCGCGCCCGCGCGCGCAAGCTCGCCCCCGCCGAGTATCAGGGCGGCAGCTTCGCGATCTCGAATCTGGGCATGTTCGGCATCGACGATTTCGACGCCGTCATCAACCCGCCCCACGCCTCGATCCTGGCCGTGGGCGCGGGCGTGCGCAAACCCGTCGTCAAGGGCGACCAGATCGTCCCGGCCACGGTGATGCGCGTGACGCTGTCGGTCGATCATCGCGTCATCGACGGGGCGCTTGGCGCGCGCTTCCTGGCCGCGATCAAGGAGAACCTCGAAAACCCGATGACCCTTCTGGCCTGAGCGCCGCCCGCCACGCCACCCAAACGCCTTCAAGGGCCGCCGGCGCATCGCCCGGCGGCCCTTTTTCGGGCGCAATGATGAACGAAAAACGAAATTGCCGCTGCGTCGCTGACAGGAAAAATGGACCAACTTGGTTCGCGCAGACCCGGCGCGGCGAGGCTCAAGGGGGAAATATTATGGCCGTCAACTTCATTTCAGGAAATTCGACCAGCAGCGTCAATGTCGCCGGCTCCACCGACGCATGGGTGCTGACCCAGGGAAGCGGCCTTTACGCGAATTCATACGGCTTCCTGATCGAGAGCGGCGTATCGAACGCCCGGGTCGTGATCGAGGGCGACCTCGTCACCACCTCGGCGGGCGTGGCCGCGAATGCGGGCCCCCGCAACTCGGTCGAGATCGGGTCCGAGGGCTCGATCCGCGCCGCGCGCCCATCCACGGGCGTCTACCTGCTGGTCCAGAATGACGGGGATCAGGGCGGCTCGGTGATCAACGAGGGCCAGATCGTCGCCGGCAAGGGCGTCTGGCTCGAGGGATGGGGCGCCACGGTCGTCAACGTCGGAACGATCAGCACCGGCTCCGCCGCGATCGACGACGCCATCGGCGTCATCGTCCAGGACCCTTCCGCGACCGGCTATCTGAGGGTCGAGAATTCGGGCCTCATCAGCGCCTGGCGCGGGGTGGTGGTCGAGGCGGGCAACCTTGATGCGATGAGCAAGGCCGGCCAGATCGTCAACACGGGCACGATCTCGGCGGGTCAGACCGCCGTCGAGATGCATGGCGTGGCCGTTCTCGGCAATTCAGGCGTCATCAACGCCCCGGTCGGCGTCGTCGTCGCGGGGCCCAACGACCTCTACGGAGCCGGCTTCGGCCAGGTCGTCAACTCGGGCGTGATCAGCGGCGGCGAAACCGCCGTCGAGATGACCGGGCGGGCGGTTCTGGACAACACGGGCGTGATCGAAACGCCCGATTTCCTGTTCCGGCAGAGCGACGTGGTCAGCGGCGACGACGCGTCGCAGATCGTGACCAATTCGGGCGACATCCGCGGCCGTGTGAATCTGGGCGGCGGCAACGACGCGTTTCACATGCTGGACGGCACGCTGCTCGGCAACGTGTTTCTGGGCGCCGGCGACGACCTTTTCGTCTACGCCGGCGGCACGATCGAGCCCAACAAGGGCTTCTCGCAACGCACGGAGATCTACGGCGGCGACGGAAACGACGTCTTCGAGATCTACCAAAGCGGCGCCGCGATCTCCGGCGGCGCAGGCGAAGACTCCGTCTTTTCAAGCGTCAGCTTCCGCATCACGTCGTCCAGCATCGAACGCCTCTTTCTGATGGGAACCGACGACATCAAGGGTCTTGGCTCGAACAACGCGGACGACATCAGCGGCAATGCCGGCGCCAACATCATTCGCGGCTATGCCGGAGACGACACCATCTCGAGCGGCGGCGGCGACGACCGCATCTATGGCGGCCGCGGCAACGACAGCATTCAGCTTGGCGAAGGCGACGCCATGGTCCATGGCGGGCATGGCGACGACGAGATCACCGTTCAGCCCGGATCGACCTACGTCCTGCGCGGCGGCGCCGGCTTCGACACCGTGAATCTCGGCGCGCTCGACATCGAGAAGGAAGGCTGGATCATCAACCTCGCCAACCAGTCCAAGAACGCCGGCGCGGCCGAGGGGTCGCGCTTTCATGGTCTCGAGGCCTTCAACTTCTCGCAGGGATACTCGGTCATCGACGGCAAGGCCTTCGGCGTCGACGACGTGTTCCGGGGCCTGGCCGCCGACGAAACGGTCGATGGCGGCGTCGGCGACGACCTGCTGATCGGCAATGACGGGCGCGACACGCTGATCGGCGACCGGGGCGCCGACACGCTGACGGGCGGCCGCGGCGCCGACAGATTGATCGGCGGCCGAGACGCCGACAAGCTGCGCGGCGGCGCCGGCGCCGACGTGTTCGTCTTCGAAAAGGTCGAGGACAGCGCGCCCGGGGCGGCCGACGTGATCCAGGATTTCGGCGACGGACCCGACAAGATCGACCTCGGCGGCATCGACGCCGACCTCGGCGCCGCGGGCGATCAGGCCTTCGCCCTGGCCGGGACCAAGTTCACCGGCGCGGCGGGCGAGCTCATCATCTTCAACGCCGGCGGCAAGACCCATGTGCAGGGCGACGTCGACGGCGACGGCGCGGCGGATCTGGCGATCATCCTCAACGGCAAGCCGGCCCTCGACGCGGGCGACTTCCTGCTCTGACCGGCGCCGTCAGACCTGCTGGTTCATGCTGCGCGCCGGCTGTTCGCAGCCGGCGTCGCCGATGACCTGCGCCGGCACGCCCGCCACCGTCTTGCACGGCGGCACGTCCTTGAGCACCACCGAGCCGGCGGCGATGCGGCTGCAATCGCCGATGCGGATGTTGCCCAGAACCTTCGCCCCGGCGCCGATCAGCACGCCCCGGCCCACCTTCGGGTGCCGGTCGCCGTCCTCCTTGCCCGTGCCGCCCAGCGTCACCGAATGCAGCATCGAGCAGTCGTCGCCCACCACCGCCGTTTCGCCGATGACGATGGAGTGCGCATGGTCGATCATGATTCCCTTGCCGATGCGCGCGCCCGGGTGAATGTCGACCCCGAACTGCTCCGAGGTGCGCATCTGCAGGTGATAGGCCATGTCGCGCCGCCCCGCGCGCCACAGATGCGCCGCGATCCGATAGGCCTGCAGCGCCAGGTAGCCCTTGAAGAACAACAGCGGCTGCACATGACGGTGGCAGGCCGGGTCGCGCTCGTAGACCGCAAGGATGTCGGCGCGCACGGCCTCGCGCACGCCCTCGTCGCGGGCAAGCACCTCGTCCGCGATCTCGCGCAGCAGCAGCGCCGGCATCTCGGGCGATTCCAGCTTTTGCGAGATGCGGTAGCTGAGCGCGCCCTCGAGCGAGTCGTGATGCAGGACCACGGCGTGCACAAGGCTGCCCAGAAGCGGTTCGTTGCGCGCGATCTCCTCTGCCTCGGCGCGGATGCGCTCCCAAATCGGGTCGATCTTGGCGACGGCGGCGCGCGTGCGCGATGCGGTGGTCATGAGCGGCTCCGGCGAATGGACTCATGTCACAACATCGCGCTTTCGGGGGCGAGTTCAAGCGAAACCCGCCCCCGCCCCCTTCACGAGCCCGCGCGTCAGTCCGGGCGAAAGCGCCCCCCGACCCGGTTCGGCGGCGGCGCGCCGGCATGGCCGAAATTGAAGGCCAGCACCTCGAGCCAGCGATAGAGCCGCCCCGCCGGGCCGTCGTCGCGCGGCGTCGGCGTGGCCGCCACGATGATCGAGGCCGCGGTGCTCAGCACGCAGGCCGCCAGCAGCGCGTCCAGCGCCGCCGCCCCCAGCGCCGCAAGCGTCATGGCGCCGCTCCGCCGCTCGCGCGCGCCTCACACCGCATCGGGGACCGTCAGCGTCAGGTGGTGGATGGCGATGCGCAGCTGCCCGCCGGCGAAGTCGCCGCCCTCGGGCGTCAGGCGCAGCGGCGTCGCCTGCGGATAGGCCAGCGGCCCGCCGCAGCCCGCCGCCGCGGCGGCGTTGAGCGCCGTCGGCAGCCCCGCGCCATAGCGCGTCGGCGCCCCGGCCACGCCCAGCGACCAGCCCGTGACGCCGCCGATGGCCCCGATCACACGCGCGGTCACGCCCATCACGATCGCGCCCGCCGGGATCAGCCCCGCCGTATCCTGCGCCCCGCCCGGCGCGATGGCGTGATCGAATTGCAGCACGCTCATCTGCGCGCCGCCGGCCGCCGCCGCCGGAACCGACCACACGCCCCAGGCGAACACCGCGTCCAGCCCCTCGTCGGCGACGAAGGCCCGCCAGCCCGTCCTCGGGGTGACGAAATCCCAGCCGCCATTGACGAAGACGGCGATGTCGCCGTCCCGCCCCGCCCAGTCGCCCGAGGCGCCGGCCGGCACGATGTAGCGGTCGCCCTCGGCCGCCCCCGCCGGCGGGGACATGACCGCGCGGCTTTCCACCGCCAGCATGAAAAGCGAATCGAGGCGCGTCAGCGCCTCGTTCACCGTGACGTGCTTCTGCGCCTGACCGGCGGCCAGAAGCGGCAACGAGAGATTTGCCGTCTCAACCACTGAGCGTCGCCTTTCCTTCGATTCCAGGACCAAAGGCTTCCGAGATCTGCGCCACGCCGAAGCTCACCCCGGCAAGGCCGCCCCCGAAGCCGTCCGCCGCCTGCATGGCGACGTCGTAGACGAAGCCGGGGCCGTCGGCCTCGACCTCGCGCGCCACGGCGCCGCCGGGCGCGTAGACCCGCACCCGGTAGCGCTCGAACGCCTCGTCCAGCGGCGTCTCGCCGTCGGACCAGGCGTCGATGTCGCGGCGCGAGCGCCGCACCCAGCTCAGCGCCACGTCTCCGCCCGCCGTCAGCTCGGCGCGCAGATGCGCCGGCGCCCAGGGCCGCAGCCCCGTGGCCTGGTGCGTCCACACGGCGTGCTGGAAGCTGTCGTCGTTCAGGTCCCGCCCGCTCGGGCCGATGCGGTAATGCCGCTCGAGCCCGCGCGGCGCCTCGAACGCCGCCAGCTGCTCGCCCAGCATCACCAGCACCGCCCCCGCCGGGGCCGGATCGCCGATCAGCGCCTCGGTGCCGCCAAGCCCGCGCAGAAAGCCCGAGAGCTCGTATTCCCCAGGACCGACCAGCGCCGCCTCGCGGAACTGAAGCAGCTCCCACTGCCCGTCGGCGGCCGCCAGCGCCGCCAGATTGGCGCCGTTGAACACCGCCAGCTCGTCGGCCGACAGCAGCTCGCCCGACAGCATCTTCACCCGCACGCGCCCCCCCCGGCTCCAGCGCCAGGGCTGCGAGGCGGGAAGCGGGTCCACGAGCCGCGCCACCGTCGAAGGCCGGCGCAGCCGCGCGGCGAAGGCGTAGCCCTCGTCGCGGTCCGAGGCGTAGATGCTGACCGAGCCGGGCCAGTTGGCCGACCAGGCCGCCAGATACGCCTCGGTCTCGGACCCGCCGAAGCGCGCGAAGGGCACGTCCAGCAGCCGGAAGGCCGGCGGCGTGGGCGCGTCGCTTCCGGGCAGCGGCGCGCCGGGGTCCGAAGACACCGGCCGCGCCCCCAGCGCATAAAGCGCGCCGTCCACGCGCGTGGCCTCGATGCGCCGCGCCACGCCGTCGGCGATGCGCTCGATGCGATACTCGGCCCCGCCCGCGTCCAGCAGCCGCACCACGTCGCCGGGCTCGAGCGCAAGGCGCGAAGGCGGCAGCGAAAAGCGCGCCGTCTCGCGCCCAGCCGCCGTCTCGAGCGCCCAGCGCTCGGCGATGCGCCGCGCCGTCGCCCGCGTCAGCGCCAGCGGCAGCTCCGAGCCCTGCACCCCGAGCGCCCCGCTCTCGGGCGAGCGGATCTCCTCGGCGCCCGCCAGGTAGTCGGCGTCGCCGCGAAGATAGCCGATGCGCACGTCGCGCAGCGCCTCGCCCTCGGGCGCGCGGACCAGCTCGAACGGCGCGCCGCCCGAGGGGTCCTCGACCAGATCGCCCGAAGCCAGCTCGGCGCGCGGCGCGCCGCCCCGCATCACGAAGCGCAGCCGCCCGCCCGTCTCGTAGGCGTCGAAGGCATAGGCCAGCATCAGCGACTGAAGCGCCTCGCGCGCGCTGGCGGTGCGCTCCTGCACGAAGCCGTCCACGATCGCGTGCAGCTCCGAGGCGTCGGCCTCGGTCACCCCCGCGCGGTCGCAGATCTCGGCCACGACCTCGGCCAGCGAGGCGCCCGCCGTGCGCCCGTCCAGCCAGTGGCCGAGCTCGTGATTGGCGCCGTCCGACCAGATGTCCGAGCGGGACGGGAATTCGGGCCAGGGCCGTGCGTCCCACGTCCAGACATAGACGTTGTCGAGGTCGAGCATCGGCCCGCCATACACGTCCGAGACCGGGTTGTTCGCCGGGTCGGACCAATGGCGCGCCGCCGCCTGCAGCATGCGCCGCTGGATCAGGTCGTCGCGCGTGCCCTTCGAGTAGCGCGGCAGCGCGTTCTCCGAGGATTTCGGGTCCACGAACACGTTGGGCTGGTTCGTGCCCTTGTCCACGGCCGGACAGCCGATCTCGGTCAGCCAGATCGGCTTCATGCGCGGCCGCCAGGGCGTGCGCGCCGCCGAGCGCACGCCGTCGACGCGGTTGCGATGCGCCTTCGACCACCAGCTGAGCAGGTCCTTGGGCCGCCAGATCCAGTCCTCGCCATGGGCGCCGTCGACGATCGGCGTGCGGATCTGCGCGTCGCGGTCCGCCTCCGAGGCGTAATACCACTCATACCCCTCGCCCGCGGCGAAGCGGCTGCTAAGATAGTCGAGGTCGTAGATCGAGCGCGCCTCGCGCGCGTCGAGATGATCCTCGCCGTCGCGCCAGTCGGTGAGGGGCATGTAGTAGTCGACGCCCACGAAGTCGATCGCCTCGTCGGCCCAGAGCGGGTCGAGGTGGAAGATGCGGTCGCCGTTCGAGGGCTGATGGCCGAAATACTCGGACCAGTCCGCAGCGTAGCCGATCTTCGTCTGCGGGCCCAGCACCGCGCGCACGTCGCGCGCAAGGCGGCGCAGCTCCTCGACGGCGGGGTAGCTCTCGCGGCCCGAGCGGATCTGCGTCAGCGAACGCAGCTCCGAGCCGATGCAGAACGCATCCACCCCGCCCGCCGCCTTGCACAGATGCGCATAGTGCAAGATGAAGCGGCGCATGCGCCATTCGTCGGGCCCCGAATAGATCACCCGATCGCCCGACAGCTCGAAATCCTCGGGCTCGGCGTCGCCGAAGAAGGCCTGCGCCTCGACCTCGGCGAAGGGCGTCATGTCGGTCGTGCCCGGCACGTCGGGCGCGCGGTTGGTGGTGATGCGCCCGCGCCAGGGATAGGCGGGCTGCTCCTGCGACGGATTCCACGGGTCGGTCAGCCCGTTGCCCGCGGGAATGTCCATCAGGATGAAGGGGTAGAACATCACCCGCAGCCCGCGCGCCTTCATCTCGCGGATGAAGCGCACCACCGAGGCGTCCGAGGGCGTGCCGCCGAACACGGGCCGGCCCTGCGCGTCGCGCCCGATCAGATGCGCGCCGGCGCGGTCGGTCCCGCCCGCCGACCAGGGCTCGGGCGCGGTTTCGGCCTCGGCGTTCTCGACGCCCGGGCGCAGCTCGCACTGCTCGGCGCGCAGATCCGTGCCGAACCAGCTCACGACCAGCGACACCGAACGGCAGGCGGGCAGCTCGGTCTCGAGCTGATCGAGCGAGACCAGCGCATCCGCCTTGCCCGACGAGGTGTTCACGTTCACGTAGCGCTCGTCGCCCTCGTCGCGGATCTCGCGCACGGGGATGGTGTCGTAGACGAACTCGCCCGTGCCCGGCGACATGGCCACCGCCCGCACCACCTCGCGCAGCGGCAGGCCGTCCTCGCCGGTCGGCACCGCCCCGGGGCGCGGCTGGCGGAACACCTCGACGTTGATCTGCGGCATGCGGTTGCCGAAGGAACCCACGGGCAGGTCCTCGAACACCAGATAGGCGACGCCGCGATAGGCGGGGGCCTCGCCCTCGACCGCCTCGATCAGCGGGTCCGGGCCCTGGCTCTCGTCGCCCTTGTGCAGCCGCCAGGAGATCGCCTCCATGTCCAGCGGCTTGCCGTCGGCCCAGACCCGGCCGATGCGCTCGATGGGGCCTTCGCACAGCGCGACGGCGAAGCTGATGGTGTAGCTGTATTCGCTGACCGTCGGCCCGCCGCCCTTGCCGCCGCCGCGCCGGGCGACGTGCTCCTTGAAGCGGGTGGACCAGATGACCTGCCCCGCCACGCGCATGCGGCCCTGAACGCGCGGGATCGGCGCGCCCTCCTGCGAGGTCTGGATCCGCAGCGTCGAGGCCTTGCCCCGCGCCACCGCCTCGGACCCCGAGCCCAGAACCTTCTGGTCGATCAGCCCGCCGACGATCGCGCCCGCAGCCTGCCCGATCGTCGCCGCGCCCACGCCAAGAACCGCGCCGCCCGCGGCGCCGCCCAGCGCCGCGCCCGCCGCGGCCAGAACCAATGTCGCCATGTGCTTACCTCGGAAACCGGAAAGCCGCCGCGATGCGCCGCCGCCAGGATGGCCCCAGCGACGATTCCACCACGCCGCGGCCGCTGTAGGCGTGGATCATGCGCGGCTCGCCCTCGCCGCCCATGCAGGTCAGAATGCCCAGATGCTTGGCCGGCGCCGTGCGCCGCATCCGGAACAGCAGAACGTCGCCCGCCCGCGCCTCTTCGGGCGCAAGCGGCGTCATGTGCCGCGCCGCCGCGCGCCACAGCCGCTCGTCGCGGCTGGGCTCGGACCAGTCGGGGCTGTAGGGCGGCGGCGCCTCGGGCTCGGGGCCGATCACCTCGCGCCAGACGCCGCGCACCAGACCCAGGCAATCGGCCCCCGCCCCGCGCAGGCTGGCCTGATGGCGATAGGGCGTGCCCAGCCAGCCGCGCGCCGCGGCGACGATGGCCGCGGCGCGCGCGTCAACGAAACAGGGATCCGCCGTCATGATCTTCCTCCGAGCCCGGATAGCCCGCCGCCCAGTCCTCGCCGGGCATGTGCGGAAAGCCGCGAAAGCGCGTCAGATTGGCGAACTTGTCGCGGCAGGTCGCCGCGCTCTTGTCGCAGCCGGGATAAAGGTCGAACGCATCGCCCGCCGAGGGCGCGGCCGCCGGCGCCTTCCACAGCTCGATCTCGACCCCGCCCGAGCGCCGCGCAAAGCCCAGAACCGACTCGGTCCGGCCCGCATTCGCCCCGGTCCGCCAGACCAGGCGGCCCAGCGCATACCAGCCCTCGGGATGGGCCTCCGCATCCTCGAAGCCGGCGACGCGCAGCCGCCGCCCGTCAAGGACCGCAAGCACCGAGCCGGCCGCCGCCGTCAGCGTCACGCCGCAGCGCGCATCGCCCAGCTCGGCGTCGCACGAGCGCAGATAGACCCGCCCCATCGGCCGGTTGAGCGCATCGGACAGCCCGGTGAACTCGACCTCGAAGGCCTGGGCGCCGCGCCGGATCTCGCCCACGCGGCCGGCGAAGGCGACCATGCGGTTCTCGGGCGCGGTCCAGTCCACCAGCCACTGCGTGACGCGCGCGCCGTCGTAAAGGCCCAGCGCGATGTCCTCTTCGGTGATGGCGTCCGAGCGCAGCGCGCCCGTCGCCTCCATGTTGTCCACGCTCAGCCCCAGGCTGCGCTCGAGCTCGGTGCGCGTGAAGCCCGTCTCGGGCGCGAAGTCGATGCCCTCGAAGGACAGCGGCAGGTCGTGATCGGTGAACCCCAGCACGACCCCGTCGCGCCGCTCGATGGCCCAGCACCGGCACAGCGTCGTGACGCCGCTTTCCAGCGCGGCGTCGATGGCAGGCGTCAGCTCGCGCATCAGACACGCACCTCCACAACCGGGATCGAGGGGATCTCGCCCGCCTCCATCGCCGTCAGGCTGATCTCGATGCGCTCGGTGTCGAAGCGCACCGGCACGTCGAACTCGAACCCCGCCGTCACCAGCGCGCCGGGGGCGGGGGGCGAGGCGAAGGTGACCACGCCCGTGGTCGGATCGACCGAGACGTCCGTCCGCTCGATCCCGTCCACCGCCACGCGCACCGTGCCGGCCACGGGCTTGCGGATCGGGCGCACATAGGTCTGCGCGTCCGAGGCGTAGCTCTTGGTCAGCTGGAACGAGACCGCCGCCCCGTCGCCCACCCCCAGCGTCTGGTCGGTGGGCGCGGGCGCGGCCGAGGGGGCGCAGGACTTCCAGTCGATCCAGTCCTTCCACCGGAAGCCATGCAGCGGCCCCATGCGCGCCTCGAAGAAGGCCAGCACCTCGTGCAGATCGTCCAGCGAGCTCAGCCCCATGCCCGCATCGTAGCGCCGGCGCGAATGCGCCCAGGCGGCGTTGCGCTGCTCGTGGCCGTTGGCCAGCGTCACGATCTCGGTCCGCCGCTCGGGACCGCCCGTGGACCCGACCGACAGCCGCGTCGGGAACCGCACCTCATGAAAGCTCATCGGGCCCTCCTCGTCCTGCCGCGGCGCGCGCGGCTCACTGATGCCTCTGACCCGCGCGCACCGCGCGGGCGATCTGCGCGGCCACCTGCGCGCGCGAGCGGCGGAAGCTTTCGGCGTCCTGCGTGGTGATGTTGACCGTCACCCGCGCGCCGCCTCCGCCGCCCGCCGCCGCCACGCCCAGCCGCCCGTCGGCGCCGCGGCGCAGCGGCAGGATCGCCTCGGGCCCCGCCTCGCCCATCAGCCCGGTCCCGCCGCGCATGGGGAACATGGTCGGCCCCTCGACCACGCCCCCGCCGGCAAAGGCCCTCACCCGCCCGGCCGAGAACGCACCGCCGTCGGCGAACAGGCTCATCCCGCCCAGCAGGCCGCCCAACCCCTTGGTCAGCGCGCCGCCGATGCCGTCGGCCACCGCCCCCTGCACCGGACGCACCGCCGAGTCGAACACCCGTCCGGCCAGATCGCGCCCCAGCTGACGCAGCACGTCCGAAGCCTGCGCCCCGCCGAACATCAGCCGATCGAACGCGCCGCGCAGCGAGCCGCCGAGGGTGCTCGACAGGCTGCGCGCCTGCTCGCTCGAGGCGCGCATCTCGGCGCGCACCCGCCGCATCTCCTCGCGGAAGGTCGAGGCGCCCTCGGCCGCCCCCCGCAGATCCTCGAAATCGCCCATGCTCACTCCTGCTTCTCACCCGGCGCCGCGTCCGGAAAACGCGCGCGCAGCCGCTCGAGCGCCTCGCGGCTCATCGGCCGCGCAAAGCGCCGCCGCCACGGGGCCGCCGCCGCTTCCAGCTCGCGCGGGGTCATCGACCAGAACGCCTCGGGCGCCAGGCGCAGCTCGCCCAGCCCCAGGCGCATCAGCCCCGCCCAGTCCACCCGGGACCCGGCGCCGGCGCTCATCCCATCTCCTCCAGCGGCGCGAAGGTCGCCTCGAGCAGCCGCGCCGCCGCGCGCGCCGCGCCGTGCACGCCGCCCTCGATGCGCATCGCGCCCAGCTCCTGGTCGCTGATGGACGCGCCCGCGCCGCGCAGCCCCGCGCCGATCAGACGCAGCAGATCGGCGGCCGAGAAGCTGCCCTCCTCGAAGCGGCGCGCCAGCCCCACCAGCCCCTCGGCGCCCAGCGCCGCCTCCAGCTCGGCCAGCGCGCCCAGCGTCAGGCGCATGACGTGCGGGCGCCCGTCCAGAACGATCTCGACCTCGCCGCGCGCAGGATTGGCCATGGCTCAGATCCCCGCGAAGGTCAGCGCGCCGGCCGAGGCCAGGGCGACCTCGTAGACCGCCTCGCCGTCATGCTGGCCCGAATATTCCAGCGCCGTGATCTGGAACGGACCCGAGATGCGTCCGAAATCGGGCACGATCACCTCGCAGTCGGCGATCTCGCCGTTGAAGAACAGCTCGCGCATGCGCGCGTCGGTGGCGTCGTCCAGGAACACCCCCGAGCCGTTCACCGCCGCCGAGCGCACCCCCGCCCCGGCCAGAAGCTCGCGCCAGCGATCGGTCGAGCCGACATTGGTCACATCCACCGTCTCGGCGTTGAACGAGATGCGCGTCGCGCGCAGCCCCGCCACCGTCCGATACGCCGTGCCGTCATGGATCTTGAGCAGCAGATCCTTGCCCTTTTGAGCCGCCATTTTCGTTTCCTTGCCGTTGGTTACTTGTGAACCCTGAAGCGGAATCGCAGGTCGATCCGGCGCCGCCCGTCGCTCAGCCGCCGCGTGCGCGCCGACAGGAACTCGACCATCGCCACGCGCCCCTGCGCCAGCGGCGGCGGCGCCTCGGTCAGCGCCTCGCTGATCGCCGCGCCGATGCGCTTGGCCTCGGCGAAGCCCTCGCCGCGCGCGTGCACCGAGATCGTCAGATCGTGCACCGCGCCCTCCAGCCCGCCGGCCGACCAGGCCTCGGCCTCTTCGTCGCCAAGCGTGACGTAGGGCAGGTCCGAGGCGTCGGGCGCGGCGGCGTGGGGCGGCGCGTCATAGACGCGGCCGTCGATCAGCCCGACCAGCTGCGGCGCGTTCGCCAGCGCCTGCCACACCCCCTCCTGCAAGACGAGAGACAGCGCGTAAGTCATTGTTCGGCCTCTTCATCCGCCCAGCACAACAGGTAGCGGCCGCGCGCATCCGCCTCGGTCACCGCGCGGATGCGGAAAACGCGGCCATCCTCGCGCAGGCGCTGGTCCGCGCGCGGCCGCGCCGCCGAACCCATCGGCGCCGCGCGCACGAGGATCCGGTGCGAGACGCGCGACAGGGCCCGGCCGCCCTCGTCCAGCTCGCGCCCGGCGCGCGCGCGCACCGCCGCCCACAGAACGCCAAGCTCGCGCCATGCGCGCGTCCAGCCGCCCGCCCCGTCGGGGGCGCGCACCTCTTCCTCCAGCGTCAGGCGGCGATTGAGCACCGGCGCCAGGACCGTCTCGCGCGCCCAGCTCACAGCCGCACCCTCCGGTAAGGCGCCAGCAGCGCCTGCACGCCCATCGGGGCGGCGCGCATGCTCATGGCCGCGACGTGCCGCTGCTCGTGGAAATGGGCGGCGAGCATCATCGCCGCCTGGCGCAGATCGGCGGGAACCTCGTCCCACGAGGCGCCGTAGCCGGCGTCGAACTCGACCTCGATCGCGCCGCCGCAGGGAATGCCCGGCAAAAGCCCGCCGCCCGCGCCCGTCAGGGCGGGCGCGTGCGCGTCCTCGATCAGCGCAAGGCGCGCAAGGTCCAGCGCCGACGCGGCGCCGTCCGGGCCGATGCGCGCCGCCGACGCCAGCGCGCGCACCGGCGCCACCGGCAGCGTCGCCCGGTCGCCGCGCGGCCATTCGCGCACGCGCCAGCGGAAGCGGCGCGTCAGCAGCGCCTTGCCGGTCATGTTCTCGACCGTCGCCAGGGCCGCGCGCATGTAGCCCTCGAGCCCCGGCTCCTCGTGCCCGGCAAAGCCCGACGGCAGCCGCAGGTGATCCGACAGCGCGGCCAGCGGCAGCGCCTCGACGGGCGGCGAAGCGAGTTCAGTCAGCATCCCGACATGTCTCCGATCCAGAAGTTCAGGCCTCGACGCGCAGCAGGAAGCCGCGCGTCAGCACCCGCGCCGCGCTGGTGCGCGCGCGGCAGGCCACGTGGTAGAGCCGCCCCGCCAGCCCGCCCGCCAGGGTCACCTCGCTGCGCGCGCCAAGATCGCGCACCGCCGCGACGCGCACGCCCTGCGTGTCCAGCTCCTGCGGAATGACGAACCAGCCCGGCGCGCCTTCCAGCGTCTCGCCGGGCTCGAGCGGCCAGTCGACGACGAAACGGCGCATCTCGGCCGCGGTCTTGGTCACGAAGCTGCTCATCGCATGCTCCTTGGCTTGAGACGACGAAAGGGCCGGCGCCCGGCCGGTCATGGGCGCCGCGCGCCCGAGCGGCCCCCGCGCCGCTGACGGGAGGGAGAGGCGCCTTGCGGCGCGGCGCGGGGGCCTTGCGCGCCGCCGCGCCCGGGCGGGCGAGGCGGCGCGTCCGGCAAGCCGGGGCGGGGTCGCGCCCCGCCCGCGGCGTCACGCGATGTCGAACTTCAGCAGCTTGATGGCCGAGAAGTCGGTCACGTCGCCGCCCACGCGCTTGGTGGCGTAGAACAGCACATGCGGCTTCTGCGAGAACGGGTCGCGCAGGATGCGCAGGTCGGGCCGCTCGGCGATGGTGTAGCCGGCGCCGAAATCGCCGAAGGCGATGGCGTAGCCGCCGGCCGTGGCGTCGGGCATGTCCTCGCAGATCACGACCGGGTAGCCCATGAGGCGCGAGGGCTCGCCCGCCGCCAGGCTGTCGGCCCACAGGAAGCGGCCGTCGGCGTCCTTCATCTTGCGCACGGCGCCGGCGGTCTTCGAGTTCATCACGAACACCGCCTTGGCGCGATACTGCGCGCCCAGCGCATACACCAGGTCCACGATCGCGTCGGCCGGGTTGACCGAGCTGAAGTCGCCCACCTCGTTCGTGGTGACGTAGCCGATCTGGCCCCAGGTCTCGGTCCCGTTGGGCGCGGTCGGATAGCTGAGGATGCCGCGCGGCTTGTTCACGCCGTCGCCCGAGATGAAGGCCACGCTCTCGGCGCGAGCGAACTTGTCGGCGATGCGCCCGGCCAGCCAGCCCTCGATGTCGAAGGCGGCGTCGTCCAGCAGCCGCTGCGAGGCCTTGGGCATGGCCGACAGCTCGTGCAGCGGGATCGAGATGCGCTCGATCTGCGCCGAGCCGGTCTCGGCCGCGGGGTCGGTCTCGGTCGCCCAGCCGCTGCCGACATCGCCGCGATCGACCAGCACGTCGAAGCTGTTGGCCTCGACCTGGACCACATTGGCCACCGCGCGCAGCGAGCCCGCGCCCGTCAGCACGCTCTGGATGCGCTCGGCCGTCTGCGGGTCGACCAGGTAGCCGCCCTCGGCGTTGACCGCGGTGGTCAGGCCCTTGCGCTCGATCTCGAGCCCGCGCAGCCCGTCATCCTCGCCGGTGCGCAGATAGGCCGACAGAGCCTTCTTGTGCGCGGGCTCGGCCTCGGCGGCGCGGCTCAGCGCGGGGCGGGCGGCGACGGCGGACTTGCGGTCGAGCGCTTCGATGCGCTCCTCCTGACGCTGGAAGCGCATCTTCATTTCCTCCTGGAAGGCGTTGAACTCGTTCAGAAAGCTCTGCACGGCGGACTTGGTCTCGAGGGCGCCGGCGTTGGAGATGGTCATGCTTCGATTTCCCTGGATCTGGTTGAGGAAGACAAGGTTTCGGCGCAAGGCCGGGCAAGGCCCGGCCCGCATCCCGTTCGGGGCGGCGAGCGCCCCCGCCGCCAGCCCGGCGCGCGCGCCGGAGCTGGGGCCGTCTCGCGCCCGGGCCTCACCCGCGCAGCTGACGTCGCGCCTGGGCGAAGGCCTCGGCCAGCGCCAGGCTCAGCGCATCGGCCTCGGGATCGGCCTTGGCCTGCTGCGCCCGCGCCTGGGGCAGCATCGGGAAGGTGACCAGCGACACCTCCCACAACTCGATCTCGTGCAGGACCCGTCCGCCGCCCGGCGCCCGCGACGAACGCACGGCCCGGTAGCCGATGGACAGCCCGTCCACCGCCCCCGCGCGCAAAAGCGCCAGCGCCTCGGCGCCCTGCCGCACCTCGGGCATCAGACGGCCGCGCACGAACAGACCCTTCTCGTCCTCGCGCACTTCGTCCCACACGCCGATGGGCTGCGCGGGATCGTGCTGCCACAACAGCTTCACCGACCGTCCCGCGCCGCGCAGCGCCGCCAGCGAGCGCGCGAAAGCGCCGCGCTCGACCACGTCGCCGCCCTGGTCCGTCGCGCCGAAAAGCGAAGCGTATCCCTCGATCGCTCCGTTTTCCGCGACGGTCGCCGCCTGGTCGAAGGCGACGTATTTCGTCTCGAGTCCTTCCAAGGCCCGCAGCCCCCAAGGGGCGGGCGTCATCGTTGCCTGCATCCGGTTTTCCCCTGAATTGCGCGCGGCCAAGGCCGCGCCCGGCGGGCCGCTAGCGCGCCAGCCCGCCGATCAACATGGCCGCGAACTGCCCCGCCAGCGCCGCCGCCACCGAGAACACGGCCAGCCACATGCGCCGCTCCATGCGGTCAAGGCCGCTCTCCACGTGCTGAAGCGTGCGCTCCAGCGCCGCCCACCGCTCGTCCAGCACCCGCTCCAAGGCCTCGACCCGCGCATGCGCGCTGTCGAAAGGCTCATAGAGGTAGCGCGAGCCAGGCGTGCGGCCGCGCAAGCTCGTATGCATCACGCCGCCGGCGGCAGGCCCAGAAGCGCCCGCTTCTCGGCATCCGTCAGGAAGTCGGCCGCGCTGACCCGACGCCACAACGCCTCGCGCTCGGGCGCCAGGGCGGGAATGGCGTCCATGTCAGGCGTCAGCTCGAGGCGCTCGCCCATCTCCTCGCCCAGCCAGGCGGCCAGCGCGCCCGACACGCGGCGCACCAGCGGCAGCACCGTCTGGCGCCAGAAGGCGCGGTTGGCCTCCTGATAATTGGCGTAGGTGGCGTCGCCGGGCAGGCCCAGCAGCATCGGCGGCACCCCGAAGGCGATGGCGATGTCGCGCGCGGCGGCGGCGCGCGTCTCCTGGAACTCCATGTCCGAGGGCGAGAAGCCCATCGGCTTCCAGTCGAGGCCCCCTTCCAGCAGCATCGGCCGCCCGGCGTTGCGCGCGCCCTGGTGGTTGGCCTCGAGCTCGGCGACCAGGCGGTCATACTGATCCTGCGTCAGCGTCGCGCCGTCGGGCGACTTGTAGATGATCGCGCCGGAAGGCTGGGCGGCGTTGTCGAGCAGCCCCTTCGACCAGCGCCCCGCCGCGTTGTGCACGTCGATGGCCGCCGCCGCGGCCTCGAGCGGCGACATCCCGTAATGGTCGTCGAGCGGATGGAAGCTTTTCAGATGCAGGATCGGCCGGCTCTCGCCCATCTCGAAGCGCACCTTGCGCGCGCCCACCGCGTATTCATAGGCCTGCGGCCAGCCGTCGGGGCCCGGCACCACCCGCATGCGGTCGGGGCGCAAGGCGTGCAGCTCGGCCGGCGCGCCGTTGCTCATCCGCCCCGCCGCTTCGACATAGGCGTCGCCGTGCAGGATCAGATGCCCATAGAGCGCCTCCATGAAGGCCGCGCCCAGCTGGCCCGGATTGGGCGCGCGCAGCAGCCGCCGCACCGGGTGATCCTCGAGCCGCCGCTCGCCGTCGGTCAGCACCAGCGGCGCCGAGGCGGCGGCCTCTGCGATCATCCGCACGCAGCGGAACCCGATGACGTTTCCGGCGAAGCCGTTGCGCGTCAACGAGACCTTGTCCCGGGGCGACCAAGCCACCCGCCCCGAGCTCTGATAAGCGATCACCGGCCCCGTCGCCGAGGCCTTCCTTTCGTCCGGCGAGGCCTTCGCCGTCCGCAGCCAGTTGAACACCATGTCGCTTCCTTGCCCTCCGCATGCTCGTGAATGTCCGGCAGGCGCGAAAAGGCCCCGGCCCCGCGCCCGGAGCCGGGGCCGCGCCCCGCGTCGATCGTCCTTGCCGGGCGCCTGCGCGCCCCGCTCATGGCGCGGTCAAAGCCGCCGCACGCGCGGCGCGCCGCCCGCGCTCAGCATCAGCTCGGTCACCGCCCAGACCAGCGCATCGACCCTGTCCGGGCTGCCCTCGGAGCGGTCGCCCGTGAAGGCGCACATCTGGTCCTCGAGCGCCGGGAACAGGCCGCCGTGACGCACGCGCCCCTGCTCGTAGAGCGCGGCGACCGGCTCGGCCCGCGCCGCCTTGCCGCGCGTGGCCCGCACCGCCCGATAGCTGACCAGCGGGTCCACCTGGCGCACCAGCGCCTCGACCAGATCGCCCCCCTGGTTGACCTCGGCCACCAGCCGATCGGCCTCATGCGCGTGATAGGCCGCCACCGCGCGCTCGGCCCAGGCGCGCGGCGCCGCGCCCTGCACGCTGGCGTCCTCCAGCACCCAGGCGACGCCCCGCGCCAGCCCCGCGACGACGATCCCGCACTCGTCCGAGCCGGCCTTGCCCGTCACCGGCGGGTCCACCGCCACGACGATGCGCTCGAACGCATCGGGCGGCGCCGCGCGGCCGCGCTCGATCGTCGCGCGGGTCCACAGCGCGCCCGGCGCCTCGGTCAGCAGCTCGCCCATCAGCTCCTGCCGCCCCAGCGAGGTGCCCTTGAAGCGGCGCTCGACCGCCTCGATGAAGCCCGGCGCCAGGTTGGCCCGGTTGGCCTCGGTCGGCGCGTGCGTCACCACCGTGTCGGGCGCGCGCATCAGCTCGGTCAGGAGCGGCACGCGGCGCGGGGTCGTGGTGACGATCTGCTGCGGCGCGTCGCCCAGGCGAAGGCCGAACTGGAGCATGTCCCACACCTCGCGCGCATGCTTCCACTTGGCCAGCTCGTCGCACCAGGCGGCGTCGAATTGCGGCCCGCGCAGGCTTTCGGGATCCTGCGCCGAGAACAGCCGCGCCTCGGCGCCGTTCGGCCAGACCAGGCGCTTGCGCGTGACCTCGTAATGCGGGGCCCGGTCGGGCGGCGAGACGGCGCGGATGCCGCTTTCGCCCTCGACCATGACCTCGCGCGCCTGGTCGAAGGTCTCGGCGATCAGCGCCACGCGCCGGCGCCGCCCGGGCGCAAGCGGCGTCGGCCCCTCGGCCATGCTGCGCACCCATTCGGCGCCGGCGCGGGTCTTGCCCGCGCCGCGCCCGCCAAGGATCAGCCAGGTGCGCCATTCGCCCGGCGGCGGCAGCTGATGCCCCGGCAGCGCCCACACATCGAAGATGTATTCAAGCGCCCGCAGCGCATTCGGGCTGAGCTGCGCCAGAATCCGCTCCTGCTCCGAGCGCGGCCTTGAGGCGAGCCAGCTTGCCCAGGATTTCCCTTCTGGCGGCGCCGAGGTCCAGCTCTCCTCGGCCGCGCCCGATGCGTTCGGCGATCTGCTTTTCAACTCGCGCCTCGAATTCCATCAGCTGCGACAGGGTCTTGTTGTGAAGCTCGACCAGCTTGCGCAGCCGGTCGTCCTCGGGCAGCGCGGCCAGCCCCGCGCCCAGGGCGCGGATCTCGGCGGCCATGATCTCGGACAATTGCCGGTAGAGCGCCCGCGCGTTGCGCAGCGCCTCGAGCGGGCGGTCGCGCAACCTGCGCCCCGCCGCCGCCATGTCATGCGTGTTCATGCAGCGTCCTTCCCCCAACGGATGCGCCGCAAAAGCGAAGGCCCCGGCGCTTGCGCCGGGGCCTCTTCGCCCACCTCTCCCAGTGTGCGTGAACTACTACCTTACAGCGCGCGCTCTGTCAACAGGAATCTTCAGGGTTGCGCGCATTCAGTCCGCGCGCTCGCGCTCGATCCTGCGCCAGCGCGCCACATTGCGGTTGTGCTCGGCCAGCGTGCGCGCAAAGGCGTGTCCGCCGCTGCCGTCCGCAACGAAATACAGGAACTCGGTGCGCGCCGGCTGCACGGCGGCGAAGATCGATTCGCGCCCCGGATTGGCGATCGGCGTCGGCGGCAGCCCGTCGATCAGATAGGTGTTCCACGGCGTGGGCTTGGCCAGCTCGCTGCGGCGCAGGCCGCGATCGAGCCCTCCCTTGCCCTGCGTCAGCCCGTAGACCACCGTCGGGTCGGTCTGCAGCCGCATACCCTTGCGCAGACGGTTCACGAACACCGAGGCCACCACGCGCCGCTCGTCCGGCACGCCGGTTTCCTTCTCGATGATCGACGCCAGGATCAGCGCCTCGCGCGGGCTGGCCAGCGGCAGGTCCTTGTCGCGCGCGGCCCAGGCCTCTTGCAGGATCCGCTCCTGCGCAGCCTGCATCCGCGCGATCAGCGCCGCACGCGATTCGCCCCGCGCCACCGCGTAGGTGTCGGGCGCGAGCGAGCCTTCCTCGGGGATCTCGGCGATCTCGCCCGACAGGATCTCGGCGGCGTTGAGCCGCTGCACCACCTCCCACGAGGTCAGCCCCTCGGGGATCGTCACCAGGTGCTGCACCGCCCGCCCCGAGACCAGGATGTCGAGGATCTGCGCCATCGAGGCGCGGGCGGGGATCTCGTATTCGCCGAAGCGCAGCCGCCCCGCATCGCCGCGATAGCGCGCGCCAAGGCGGAAGATCAGGGGGTCCGAGATCGCGCCGCTCTGCGCCAGCTTGCGCGAGGCGACGGCCAGCGAATCGCCCTTGTCCAGGATCACCGTCGCCGGCGCCTCGAGCGGCCCCGGCGCGTGAAAGCTGCGAACGCCCCAACCCACCGCCGCCGCAAGGGCCACGCCCAGAACGACCAGCAGCGTCAGCGCGTTCGCGGCCAGGTGGCGCATGGGCCGGTCAGACCTTGCCCAGGATCAGCGACGCGTTGGTGCCCCCGAAGCCGAACGAGTTCGACAGCGCCACGTCGATGCGCCGCCGCACCGCCTTGTGCGGCGCAAGGTCCAGATCCGTCTGCACCGACGGATTGTCGAGGTTCAGCGTGGGCGGGGCGACCTGATCGCGGATCGCCAGCGCGCAGAAGATCGCCTCGACCGCGCCGGCTGCGCCCAGAAGGTGACCGATCGACGACTTGGTCGAGCTCATGGTCACGTTCTTCGCCGCGTCGCCCAGAAGGCGCGCCACCGCGCCCAGCTCGATCTCGTCGCCCAGCGGGGTCGAGGTGCCGTGCGCGTTCACATAGTCGATGTCCGAGGGCGTCAGCCCTGCATCGCGCAGCGCCGCCGACATCGAGCGGAACCCGCCGTCGCCATCGGGCGCGGGCGAGGTGATGTGATACGCGTCGCCCGACAGGCCGTAGCCCAGCACCTCGGCGTAGATCTTCGCGCCGCGCGCCTTGGCGTGCTCGTATTCCTCGAGCACGACGATGCCCGCGCCCTCGCCCATCACGAAGCCGTCGCGGTCGCGGTCGTAGGGGCGGCTGGCCTTCTCGGGCTGGTCGTTGAAGGCGGTGCTCAGCGCCTTGCAGGCGGCGAAGCCGGCCACGCCGATCTCGCAGATCGGGCTTTCGGCGCCGCCGGCGATCATCACGTCGGCGTCGCCGTGGCGAATCAGCCGCGCGGCGTCGCCGATGGCGTGCGCCCCGGTCGAGCAGGCCGTGACCACGGCATGGTTCGGGCCCTTGAAGCCGTATCTGATCGACACCTGCCCCGAGCACAGATTGATGAGGGCGCCGGGGATGAAGAAGGGCGACACGCGCCGCGGCCCGCGCTCCTTCAGGGTCACGGCCGTCTCGGCGATCGACTCGACGCCGCCGATGCCCGAGCCGATGAGCACGCCGGTGCGCTGGCGCGCCTCTTCGTCCTCGGGAGTCCAGCCCGCGTCGCGCACGGCCTGCTCGGCCGCGGTCAGCGCGTAGGTGATGAAGCGGTCGAACTTGCGCCGATCCTTCGCCGGCACCCAGTCGTCGGGGTTGAAGGTTCCGTCCGAGCCGTCGCCGAGCGGGATCTCGCAGGCGATGTGGCAGGCCAGATGCGAGGGGTCGAAATGCTTGATCCGCCCCGCCCCCGACTTGCCGGCCAGAAGCCGCGACCAGGTCTCATCCACTCCGCAGGCCAGCGGGGTAAGCAGGCCCAGCCCGGTGACGACAACACGTCTCACTTCAGCGTCCTCACTATTCGTGAACGATGCGGGAACTTAGCCGCGCGCCCGCCGGCTGGCAAGCGCGCGCCGGCCTCAACGCGAAAGCGGCGCCCGGTCCGGGCGCCGCCTTGATGGCGCGGGCCCGCGGGCGATCAGGAGTTCTCGGTGATGAACTTGATCGCGTCGCCGACGGTCTGGATCGACTCGGCGGCGTCGTCGGGAATCTCGATGCCGAACTCTTCCTCGAACGCCATGACCAGCTCGACGGTGTCCAGCGAGTCGGCGCCCAGGTCGTCGATGAAGCTGGCGCTTTCGACCACCTTGTCTTCGTCCACGCTCAGATGCTCGACGACGATCTTCTTAACGCGCTCGGCGATGTCGCTCATTTCTTGGTCCTCACTTTGTCGAAGCCCCGCGGGCTTACGCATTTTCCGAATCGCTCGCCCGGTCTCGCCTCGGCGAAGCCGGACCGTGTTCCGTTTCGTCTTCCGATCCGCGCCCCAGGGCGCCGGCCTTCCGAACCGGGGCCGCGCCCGCCCGGGGCGCGGGCGCGTCGCGGACCGCGATGGCCGCGCCTATAGCATACGCCCGGGCGGTGGCAAATGCTTTCCGCCCGGATGCCGGGGCGCTCAGATCATCGCCATGCCGCCGTTGACGTTCAGCGTCTGCCCCGTCACATAGGCCGCCTCGGGCGAGGCCAGATACAGCGCCGCCGCGGCGATCTCTTCGGGCGTTCCCATGCGCCCGGCCGGAATCGCGGCCAGGGTGCGCTCGCGCACCGCGTCGTTCAGAACCTCGGTCATCGCCGTCTCGATGAAGCCCGGCGCGATGCAGTTCACCGTGATCCCGCGCGAGGCGACCTCCTGCGCAAGCGACTTGCTCATGCCCGTCAGACCCGCCTTCGAGGCCGCGTAGTTCGCCTGCCCGGCATTGCCCGTCACCCCGACCACCGAGGTGACGTTGACGATGCGGCCCCAGCGCGCCTTCATCATGCCGCGCAGCACCGCGCGCGACAGCTTGAACGCCGCCGTCAGGTTGACCCGCAGCACCAGCTCCCAGTCCTCGTCGGACATGCGCATCATCAGATTGTCGCGCGTCAGCCCGGCGTTGTTGACCAGGATGTCCACGCCACCCATGGCCTCGGCCGCGCGCCTGGGCAGCTCGGCCAGATCGGCGTCCTTCGTCAGATCGCAGGGCAGCGCATGCGCGCGCTCGCCCAGCTCGGCGGCCAGCGCCTCGAGCGGCGCGACGCGCGTGCCGCTCAGCCCCACCGTCGCGCCCGCGCCATGCAGCGCCCGCGCGATCGCGCCGCCGATGCCCCCCGACGCGCCGGTCACCAGCGCGCGCTTGCCCGTCAGATCGAACATCGATTCATCCCTTCCTGATCGCCTCGGCCACCGACCTTGCGTCGGCGGCCGTGTTCACCGCATGGCAGGACAGGTTGCGGTCGATCCGCCGCACCAGCCCCGACAGCGCCTTGCCCGCGCCCAGCTCGACCGTCTCGGTCACGCCCTGGGCGGCCATCCACATCACGCTCTCACGCCAGCGCACCGAGCCGGTCACCTGCTCGACCAGCAGGCGGCGGATCTCTTCGGGATCGCTCACCGCCTCGGCGCGCACATTCGCCACCACCGGGACGGCCGGCGCCTCGATCGTCACCTCGGCCAGCGCCTCGGCCATCGCCTCGGCCGCCGGCGCCATCAGCGCGCAATGGAAGGGCGCGCTCACGGGCAGCAGCACCGCCCGCCGCGCGCCGCGCGCCTTGGCCAGCTCGACCGCGCGCTCGACCGCCGCGCGCGCGCCCGACACCACCACCTGGCCCGGGTCGTTGTCGTTGGCCGCCTCGCAGACCTGCCCCTGGGCGGCCTCGGCGGCGACCTCGCGCACGGCCGCCAGGTCAAGCCCCAGGATCGCCGCCATCGCGCCTTCGCCCACCGGGACGGCGGCCTGCATCGCCTCGCCGCGGCGGCGCAGAAGCCGCGCCGCGTCCGCCACCGAGAACGCCCCCGCCGCGCACAGCGCCGAGTATTCGCCCAGCGAGTGCCCCGCCACGAAGGCCGCGTCGGCGACGCCCGCGCCCTCGGCCTCGAGCGCGCGCAGCGCCGCGATCGAGGTCGCCATCAGCGCCGGCTGCGCGTTGGCCGTCAGCGTCAGCGCCTCGGCCGGACCCTCCCAGATCAGCGCGCTGAGCTTCTCGCCCAGCGCGTCGTCCACCTCCTCGAACACCGCCGCGGCGGCCGGGTAGGCCTCGGCCAGGTCCTTGCCCATGCCGACCGTCTGGGCGCCCTGGCCCGGAAAGATGAAAGCGCGCGTCATGACCGCTCCTGCACTGCTGCACCGCCTTTGGCCGCGCCGCCCGGGCGGCGCGCCTGCGGGCGCTTCTACCCGCGCGGGGGCGTGCCGTCCAGACGGCCCCCTTGCATCGACGCCCGATTCGCGCGATACGGCCCCGATCCCCGTCCGAAAACGCCGCGGCGCCTCTCGTATGCGGGCCCAGGGGATGGCCGATCCGCATTTTGAAGCGCCCGCAAGAAAATGGGTGACGCATGGCTCTCTACGAGCACGTCTTCATCGCGCGTCAGGACCTGTCCAACGCGCAGGCCGAAGGGCTGATCGAGCACTTCGGGCAGATCCTTCAGGACAATGGCGGCAAGGTCGTCGGCTCGGAATACTGGGGCCTGAGGACCATGGCCTACAAGATCAACAAGAACCGCAAGGGCCACTACGCCTTCATGCGCACCGACGCGCCCTCGGCCGCGGTGCAGGAGATGGAGCGCCTCATGCGCCTGCATGACGACGTCATGCGCGTGCTGACCGTGAAGGTCGAGGAGCACGAGGAAGGTCCCTCGGCGGTGCTCCAGGCCAAGGCCTCGCGCGACGACCGCGGCCGCGGCGGCCGCGACCGCGCGCCCCGCCCCCGGCGCGACTGATCCGGCGCAAGACTGAGGAAGGATAAAGAGCCATGTCCCGCAGACCGTTTTTCCGCCGTCGCAAGTCCTGCCCCTTCTCGGGCGAGAACGCCCCGAAGATCGACTACAAGGACGTCAAGCTGCTGCAGCGCTACATTTCCGAGCGCGGCAAGATCGTGCCCTCCCGCATCACCGCGGTGTCGGCCAAGAAGCAGCGCGAGCTTGCGCGCGCCATCAAGCGCGCCCGCTTCCTCGCCCTGCTGCCCTACGTCGTGAAGTGAGGAGAGGCGCCATGGAAGTCGTTCTTCTGGAACGTGTGGCCAAGCTGGGCCAGATGGGTGACGTCGTGAACGTCAAGCCCGGCTACGCCCGCAACTACCTGCTGCCCCAGGGCAAGGCCCTGCGCGCGACCAAGGCCAACCTCGCCCGCTTCGAGGAGCAGCGCGCCCAGCTCGAGGCCCGCAACCTCGAGCTGCGCAAGGAGGCCGAGGCCGTCGCCGCCAAGCTGGACGGCCAGCAGTTCGTCATCATCCGCTCGGCCTCCGAGGCCGGCGCCCTCTACGGCTCGGTCGCCCCGCGCGACGTCGCCGAGGCCGCGACCGAGGGCGGCTTCTCGATCGAGCGCCGCCAGGTCGAGCTGTCGCGCCCGATCAAGGAGCTGGGCCTGCACCAGGTCGTGATCACGCTGCATCCCGAGGTGACGGCGACCATCACGCTCAACGTCGCCCGCTCGCCCGAAGAGGCCGAGATCCAGGCCTCGGGCAAGACCATCCAGCAGCTGCGCGCCGAGGAAGAGGCCGAGGCCGAGTTCGACATCGCCGAGCTGTTCGACGATGTGGGCGCGGCGGCCGCCGACGACGTGATCGACGCCCGCGGCGACGAGGGCCCGATCGTGGACGAGGACAGCCGCGCGGACGATCAGCCCCAGGTCTGATCGAGCCCGATCGCCCGCCCGCGGGCGATGCGCATCAAGGGCCGCGGCGCAAGCCGCGGCCCTTTCGCTTGCCCCCGTCAGGGCCGCACATACGCCCAGCCCGCGCGCTGCAGCTCGACCAGCCGCACCACCCCCGAGGGCGTCACCCGCGCCTCGGGCAGCAGCTCGACCGGCTTGCCCTCGCGCTTGCTCATGCCGCGCATGGTGTTGCCGCAGGCCGAGAAGGTCAGGTTCTCGAACTCCATGGACATGGCCGCGATGCGCTCGGCCACCGGGCTCGTGTCCTTGCGCAGCATGTGCAGGCCGGGGCCGTAGGCGACGATCTCGATCTCGACCTCGCGGCCCTCCTCGGCATAGTGGCGGCGCAGATTGGCCGCGTTGTTCAGCGCCATGTTGATGCGCGCCGGATCGCTCTCGTCCACGTGGATGGCCACGCGGATCGGCGCCTCGTCGCGCTGCGCGGCCTCGGCGGCGCTCCCTTCGGCGCGCGCCCCCGCCGGCGCCGCCAGCAGCAGCGCCCCCGCCGCCAGCGCGGCCAGCATCGGTCTTGCGAACATCTCGGCTCCTCCCTTGTCGGCGGGCCGGCCGCAACCCGGCGGCCCGCGCGGTCAGCATGACCCGCCCCGGGCCCGCGCGCAACGGGGCGGCGATCACGTCGGGCGCCGCTTCCCTTCGCCGCCGCGCGCGGCTAACACCATCGGCGCGGACCATCCATCGGAGATCACACATGCACCTGCCCGACGCCCGCTCCTGGCTCGAAGCCCCGCGCAAGGCGGTGGCGCTCATCGGCATGTCCGGCGTGGGCAAGACGCGCCTGTCCTCGCTGCTGCGCGAGCAGGGCGACTGGTTCCACTACTCGGTCGATTACCGCATCGGCACGCGCTATCTCGGCGAGCGCATCGACGACGACTTCAAGCGCGAGGCGATGAAGAACCCGACGCTGCGCGCGCTGCTGCGCTCGGATTCGCTGCAGATCCGCTCGAAGCTCAGCTTCCATAACCTCACGCCGCTCTCCACCTGGCTGGGCAAGCCCGGCGATCCGGCGCGCGGCGGCATGCCCTTCGACGAGTATCTGCGCCGCCAGCGCCTGCACCGCGAGGCCGAGATCGCCGCGACGCTGGACGCGCGCGCCTTCATCGACCGCGCCCGCGACATCTACGACTACGCCAACTTCATCTGCGACACGTCGGGCTCGATCTGCGAGGTCGTCAACCCCGACGACCGCCACGACCCCGTGCTCAGCGCCCTGTCGCGCGCGGTGCTGCTGGTCTACATCCGCGGCGGGCGCGAGCATGAAGACGCCCTCAAGGCCCGCTTCGACCGCGCCCCCAAGCCCATGTATTACAACGAAGACCTCCTGCACCGGCTGTGGCGCGAGTTCCTTGACGAGACCGGCTGCGAGGAAGGCGACGCCGACCCCGACGCCTTCATCCGCTGGGGCTTCGCGCGCATCATCGCCCACCGCCGCCCGCTCTACGAGGCGCTGGCGCGCAACTGGGGCGTCGCGGTCGAGGCCGACGACGTGGCCGCCGTCCAGACCGAGGACGACTTCCTGCGCCTGGTCGCCGAGGCGCTCGAGCGCGCCCATGCGCCGTCGTGAACGCGCAGGATTTGCCCGCGCGCGCGCGCCGCGTTAGATCGTCGGGCGGGAACGCCCCGCGCGACCTGCATCATGCCGTGACGGAGACCTGATCCATGCCCATCAAGATCCCCTCTGGACTGCCCGCCATCGACGTCCTCGCGCGCGAGGGCGTGATGGTCATGTCCGAGGAGACCGCCCTGAGGCAGGACATCCGCCCGCTCCAGATCGGGCTTCTGAACCTGATGCCGAACAAGGAGCGCACCGAGACCCAGTTCGCCCGCCTGATCGGCGCGACGCCCCTGCAGATCGAGATGACGCTGATCCGCATGGGCAGCCACACGCCGCGCAACGCCGCGCCCGACCACCTCGAGGCCTTCTACGTCACCTTCGACGAGGCGCGCGCGCGCAAGTTCGACGGGCTCATCATCACCGGCGCGCCGGTCGAGCTGCTAGAGTTCGAAGAGGTCTCCTACTGGCCCGAGCTGACCCGCGTCTTCGAGTGGACCCAGACCAACGTGCACTCGACCTTCGCCGTGTGCTGGGGCGCGCAGGCGATGATCCACCACTTCCACGGCGTGCCCAAGCACCCGCTCGCGCGCAAGGCCTTCGGCTGCTTCCGCCATCGCAACCTGGCCCCGGCCTCGCCCTATCTGCGCGGCTTCTCGGACGATTTCGTCGTGCCGGTCAGCCGCTGGACCGAGGTGCGCGCGCACGAGGTGCCGGCCCATCTGCGCATCCTCGCCGCCGCCGACGAGACCGGCCCCTGCCTGATCGAGGACGCCGGGCGGCGCGCGCTCTACATGTTCAACCACATCGAATACGACACCACCTCGCTGCAGGAGGAATACGAGCGCGACGTCGCCCGCGGCGAGAACATCCAGCTGCCGGTCAACTACTTTCCCGGCGACGATCCCTCGCGCCCGCCCGAGAACCGCTGGCGCAGCCACGCGCATCTGCTGTTCGGCAACTGGATCAACGAGATCTACCAGACCACGCCCTACGACATCGCCCGCATCGGAACCCCCGTCGAGGCGCAGCCGCAGACCGCCTGACCCGGCCGAGCGCGCGGCGCGGCCTACGCCGCCCCTCGCGGCGGGGCCGGGCCTCGGGCCGCCGCGCCCCTTGCGCCGGCCCCGCCGCCGCGCGCAAGCTGGGCGCGCACGCTTTCGCCACGCCCGAGGAGGCCCGATGACCGACCCAGCCCGCACGCCCTTCGACGGCGCCGTGACCCGTTTCTTCGAATCCGAGGCGCCGGACGAGATTCGCGAGACCGTGCGCAAGGCCAGGGACGATTCGGTCATCCTCGACCCGAACTATCCCTACCCGCGCCGCCTCGGCGGAAAGGAATACCGCGAGGCCTACCGCATCTTGCAGATCGAGCTGGTCAAGCTCCAGGCCTGGATGGCCGCCTCGGGCCATCGCCTGATCGCCGTGTTCGAGGGCCGCGACGCCGCCGGCAAGGGCGGCGCCATCCGCCGCGTGACCGAGAACCTCAACCCGCGCCGCGCGCATGTCGTCGCCCTGCCCGCCCCCACCGAGGCCGAGCGCGGCCAGTGGTATTTCCAGCGTTACGTGCGCCACTTCCCCACCTCGGGCGAAATGGCGCTGTTCGACCGCTCGTGGTACAACCGCGCCGTCGTCGAACGGGTGTTCGGCTTCTCGACCGCGCAAGAGCGCGAGCGCTTCTTCCTGCAGGTTCCCGGCATCGAGCAGGCCCTGGTCAGCGAGGGCGTCACCCTGCTCAAGTTCTGGCTCACCATCAGCCGGGCCGAGCAGCTGCGCCGCTTTCTGGCGCGCGAGCGCGACCCGCTCAAGCAATGGAAGCTGTCGCGCATCGACGTCGAATCCCTCGGGCGCTGGAACGACTACACCGACGCCATCCGCGAGATGTTCGGCCGCACCCACATCGCCGCCGCGCCCTGGACCGTGGTGCGCGCCGACGACAAGCGCCGCGCGCGGCTCGAGATCATGCGCGCCATCCTCTCGGCCGTGGATTACGAGGGCCGCGACCCTGGCGCGATCGGGCGGCGCGATCCGGCCATCGCCGGCGATCCGCTGACCATCCCGCTGGCCTGAGCGCGCGTTGCCCCCCGCCGCGGGCCCACATATAACGGCGCCATGACCGGCGCCGAAGGCGCGCCCGGCGGCGGGCGCAAGGGATATCACCACGGGAACCTGCGCGAGGCGCTGGTCGAGGCGGCCTGCGCGCTGATCGCGCGCAAGGGGCCGCACGGCTTCACCTTCGCCGAGGCCGCGCGCGAGGCCGGCGTGTCGCCCGCCGCGCCCTATCGCCACTTCAAGGATCGCGAGGCCCTTCTGGCCGAGGTCGCCCGCCGCGGCTTCGCCCTGTTCGCCGATCTGCTCGAACATGCGCGCACCATGGGCGGCCCCAGCCCGCTGGCCGCCTTCGAGGCCGTCTGGCGCGCCTATCTGGCCTTCGCCAGGCGCGAGCCCGCCTACTACGTCGCCATGTTCGAATCCGGCATCCGCCCGGCCGACGATCCGGCGCTTCAGGCCGCGTCCGACCGGGCCATGGCGGCGATGACCGCCGCGGCCGAGGCGCTGATCGCCCGCCTGCCCCCCGACCGCCGCCCGCCGGCGCTGATGGTCTCGATGCATGTCTGGGCGCTGGCCCATGGCGTGGTCGAGCTGGTCGCGCGCCAGGATGCGGGCCTGCGCGCCCCCTGGGCGCCGGACGAGCTGCTCGAAAGCGGCGCGCTGGTCTATCTGCGCGGCCTTGGCGTGCTGCGCGAGGACGAAGCCCCTGGCGGCGCGCCGCCGCACGGCCCGGACGCCGCCGGCGGCTGAGCGCGAAAATCTTCGCCGCGCCCCTTGCGGCGCGGCGCCCGCGGCGCCACTTATGTTAATGTTAATAACATTCACCCCGCAGGATGGGAGATCGCTCGATGACGCATGCCGCACACGCCGCCCGAACCGACGAGGGCGCGCCGCGAACGGGGCTCGACGCCGTGGCCGGTTGGCTGCGCGTCGCCGAAGAGCGCCTCGACGCCATGGGCCGGCCGGCCTGGATCGCCGCCATGGTGGCGGCATTCGTTCTCGCATGGCCGGTGGGACTGGCCCTTCTCTTCTACATGATCTGGAGCGGACGCATGGGACGCAAGAACTGCCGCAACCGAAGCTGGAGCCGCCGCGCCGCCTGCGCCGAGGGCACAGGCAACGCCGCCTTCGACGCCTATCGCGAGGCCACGCTGCGCCGCCTCGAGGAGGAACAGGCCGCCTTCGAGGAATTCCTCGCCCGCCTGCGCCGCGCCAAGGATCAGGCCGAGTTCGACCAGTTCATGGCCGAGCGCCGCGCCGCGGCGGCCTCGACCCCGGCCGCACCGGCTCCGGACCCGCGCGCCTGACGCGCCGCAGCCCGCCCGCGCCGCGCAACCGAGGCGCGGGCGACGCGCGAAAAGGGTGACGCGCGCCCCGCGCCTTGCTAGTCTGGCCGACGGACGTTTCTTTCCTCCGCGCGCATCACGGCATCGGATCAAGATGACTCATCACTCGGGCAAGATCTCGCCGCAGTTCTTCGTGACCGCGCCGCAGCCCTGCCCCTATCTCGAGGGGCGATCCGAGCGCAAGCTTTTCACCACCCTGCGCACCCCGGATGCGGCGCAGCTCAACGATCTTCTGTCGCTGCGCGGCTTCCGGCGCAGCCAGGGGGTGGTCTATCGGCCCTCGTGCCTGGGCTGCTCGGCCTGCCTGTCCAGCCGCATTCCCGTCGCCGATTTCCGCCCCGGCCGCACGCATCGGCGCATCCTGCGCAGGAACGCCGACGTCGCGCGCCACGCCGCCGCGGCCGTCGCGACGGACGAGCAATACACCCTCTTCCGCCGCTATCTGAACAGTCGCCACGCCGATGGCGGCATGGCCGAGATGGACGTCTACGAGTTCGCCGCCATGATCGAGGAGACGCCCGTGCGCACGCGCGTCATCGAATACACGATCCGCGACGAACATGATCGCGAGCGCCTGATCGCCGCCTGTCTGACCGACGTGCTCGAGGACGGGCTGTCCATGGTCTACAGCTTCTACGATCCCGACATGCCGCGCCGCAGCCTCGGCGCGTTCATGATCCTCGATCATGTCGAGATCGCCCGCCAGGCCGGGCTGCCCTATGTCTATCTGGGCTACTGGGTGCCCGGCTCCGAGAAGATGGACTACAAGGCCCGCTTCCGCCCCTTCGAGATCTACCAGCGCGAGGCCTGGCGCAGGGTCGAGGACCCCGCCGAGGTGTCGGTCGAAGAGGATCAGGTCCTTTCCGTCGACCCCGTGGCCGATCAGGTTGCGCGCCTGATCGGCGGCTGAGCGGCCGCCCATCCCCCGCGCCAGGGCGCGCCGGCCCGGGCCGAGAAAGGACCGGCGCCGCCCTGCCCGACCGTGCGTCCCGCGTTGTCGGGCGCAGCGCCGGCGCGCGCCTTCGGGGCGCGCCGTGGCTGGGGCGAAGACGCGGCGGCGGCGCCAAGCCAGCCCTCATCCCCTCATCCTGCCCAGCCGCCGGCGTCCCGCGCCAGGGCGGGGTCTGACCGATGGCGGGTCCGTCGGCGCAAACCTTGTGCGGCGCGCAATGGCGCCGTGCCGCATTCCCCGCCGCGCGGCGCAACGGGCGACGGGCCCCCGCCCGCCATGCCGTCTGATGTGCCGACTGATGCGCCGCCAGATCGCCGCGCCGGGCGGCGACGGGCGGCGCGTTTCAGGATCCTGCGGCGAGGTCAAACGCCCCCGCGCCTCGCCCCCGCGGCGGCGCGGGATGTGGTTCGTTTCGCCCGCGCGCCGGTCGGGCGGCGCGGGGCCTGTTGCGGGGGGCCGGCGCGCGGATGCGCGCGGCCCCGGGCGGCGCGCCCCGGCGGGTTCGCCGCGCGGGGCGGCGGGCGGTCAGGTTGCGGCGCGGTTGCGGATCAGCTCCTCGACCACCGACGGATCGGCCAGCGTCGAGGTGTCGCCCAGCGCGCCGGTCTCGTTCTCGGCGATCTTGCGCAGGATGCGCCGCATGATCTTGCCCGAGCGCGTCTTGGGCAGACCCGGCGCCCACTGGATCACGTCCGGCGTCGCGATCGGGCCGATCTCCTGACGCACCCAGTTGCGCAGCTCGGCCTTGAGCGCGTCGTCATAGGCCTCGCCCTCCATCAGCGTGACGTAGCAATAGATCCCCTGCCCCTTCACGTCATGCGGGAAGCCCACCACCGCCGCCTCGGCCACCTTGGGATGCGCCACCAGCGCGCTCTCGATCTCGGCCGTGCCCAGACGGTGCCCCGACACGTTGATCACGTCGTCCACCCGGCCCGTGATCCAGTAATACCCGTCCTTGTCGCGCCGGCACCCGTCGCCGGTGAAGTAGTAGCCCTTGAACATCTCGAAATAGGTCTGCACGAAGCGCGCGTGATCGCCGTAGACCGTGCGCATCTGCCCCGGCCAGCTGTCGGCGATCGCCAGCACGCCCTCGCACTCGGTCTGCGCGATCTCCTCGCCCTTCTCGTTCAGAACCACCGGGCGCACCCCGAAGAACGGCTTCGTCGCCGAGCCCGGCTTGGCCGGGATCGCCCCGGGCAGCGGCGCGATCATGATCCCGCCCGTCTCGGTCTGCCACCACGTGTCCACGATCGGGCAGCGCCCCTTGCCGACATGGCGGTGATACCACTCCCACGCCTCGGGGTTGATCGGCTCGCCCACCGAGCCCAGGATCCGCAGGCTCGACAGGTCGTGCTTCTCGACCCATTCGGGGCCCTTGGCCATCAGCGCCCGGATCGCCGTCGGCGCCGTGTAGAAGATGTTCACCTTGTGCTTCTCGCACACCTGCCAGAACCGCCCCGGATCGGGCCAGGTCGGCACGCCCTCGAACATCAGCGTCGTCGCCCCGTTCGCCAGCGGCCCGTAGACGATGTAGCTGTGCCCCGTCACCCAGCCCACATCCGCCGTGCACCAGTAGATGTCGCCATCGTGATAGTCGAACACGTACTGGTGCGTCATCGACGCGTAGACCAGGTAGCCGCCCGACGTGTGCAGCACCCCCTTGGGCTTGCCCGTCGAGCCCGAGGTGTAGAGGATGAACAGCGGGTCCTCGGCGTTCATCTCCTCGATCGGGCAGTCGTCCGAAACCCGCGCCGCCTCGTCCTCGTACCAGGCGTCGCGCGCCGGATCGAACGGAACCTCGGCCCCCGTGCGCCGCACCACCAGCGTGCGCACGTCGCCGCCGCATTTGGCCAGCGCCTTGTCCACATTCGCCTTGAGCGGCGTCGCGCGCCCGCCCCGCGGGCCCTCGTCCGCCGTCACCACCAGCTTCGCGCCGCAATCGTTGATCCGGTCGGCCAGCGCGTCGGGGCTGAAGCCCGCGAACACCACCGAGTGGATCGCCCCGATCCGCGCGCAGGCCAGCATCGCATAGGCCGCCGCCGGGATCATCGGCAGATACAGCACCACCCGGTCGCCCTTCGACACCCCCATCGCCCGCAGAACGTTCGCAAAGCGGCACACCTGGCGGTGAAGCTCGGCGTAGGTGATGTGTTCGCTCACCCCCGGATCGTCCGATTCCCAGATGATCGCCGTCTGGTCCGCCCGCTCCTTCAGGTGACGGTCCACGCAGTTCGCGCACACGTTCAGCGTCCCGTCCTCGAACCAGCGGATCGACACGTCGGGATACGCGAAGGACGTGTTCTTCACCTTCGCATACGGCCGGATCCAGTCCAGCCGACGGCCATGCTCGCCCCAGAAACCCTCGGGATCCGAGATCGAGCGCGCATACATCCGCTCGTAGCCCGCCGCGTC
>NZ_FOHL01000002.1:78842-558057 GCF_900111545.1 Oceanicella actignis | reverse complement strand
GATGTCGAGCGCGATCAGCTCGGCCGCCGCGCGCGCCTGCGCCCGCGTCTCGGCCACCACCGCCGCCACCGGGTCGCCCACATGGCGCACCTTGCCCTGCGCCAGCACCGGGTGCGGCGGCTCCTTCATCGGCTGGCCGTGCTTGTCCGTCACCTGCCAGCCGCAGGGCAGCCCGCCCACATCCTTGAAGTCCTCGCCCGTGAACACCCGCAGCACCCCCGGCGCCGCCGCCGCCGCCGAAACGTCGATCGAACGGATGCGCCCATGCGCCACCGGCGAGCGCAGGAAATGCACATAGGCCTGCCGCGGCAGGTTTATGTCGTCCACATACTTGCCGTTCCCCGTCAGGAACCGCACGTCCTCGCGCCGCTTCGACGCGGCCCCGATCCCGAAATCCTTCGGCATTCGCTCGTCCTCCCTTGCGGGCCGCGCTCGGCGCCCGCCCATCTTCCCGCCCGCGGCCGCGCCGCGGGCCCCGGGCGGCGCCGCGCGCCGCCCCGCCTTCCCCGCCGGGCCCCTCCGCGGCCCGGCCGCCGCCTCACTCGGCCGCCGCGGGCGCCGCGCGCAGCTCCTCGGCCGCCGCCAGAATCGCCTTCACGATGTTGTGATACCCCGTGCAGCGGCAGATGTTCCCCTCCAGATACGCCCGAACCTCCGCCTCGCTCGGCGACGGGTTCTCGCGCAACAGCGCCGCCGCGCTCATCACCATCCCCGGCGTGCAGAACCCGCACTGAAGCCCGTGATGCTCCTGGAACGCCCGCTGGATAACCCCAAGCGAGCCGTCCGGCGCCGCCATCCCCTCGATCGTCGTCACCTCCGCCCCCTGCGCCTCGAGCGCAAGCATCGTGCACGACTTCACCGCAGAACCGTTCACATGCACCACGCACGCCCCGCATTGCGACGTGTCGCACCCCACATGCGTCCCCGTCAGCGAAAGTCCCTCGCGAAGAAACTCCACCAGAAGCGTCCGGTCCTCCACCTCGCCCGCAACCGCGCGCCCGTTCACCCGCATCGATACGATCGTCATGCGTTCCGTCTCCCTGTTCCCTGCCGCGCGACGGCTCAGCCGGTGATGCGGCTCAGCCAGCTCTTCTTCTTCGGCGCGTCGCCCTCGGCCGCGCCCTCGGCGGCTTCGGCCTCGGCTTCGGCCTGCGCATCGGGGCCCTCGACGACCTCCTTGAAGCGGGTGAAGAACTGATCGGCCATCTTCTTGGCGAAGCCGTCGATCAGCCGCGAGCCCAGCTGCGCCAGCTTGCCGCCGACGCTTGCCTCGACCTCGTAGGTGAGCTCGGTTCCCTCCTCGACGTCGCTCAGGCGCACATTGGCCGCGCCCTTGGCGAAGCCGGCCGCGCCGCCCTTGCCTTCGCCCGAGATGCGGTAGCTTTCGCCCTCGACCACGTCCGACAGCTGCACCGCGCCCTTGAAGGTGGCCTTCACCGGGCCGACCTTCTGCGTGACGGTGGCCTCGAATCCCTCTTCGGGGCTGCCGGTCAGCTCCTGGCAGCCGGGGATGCACTGGCGCAGCACCTCGGGATCGTTGAGCGCGGCCCAGACCTGGGCGCGGGGGGCCTTGATGATGCGGGAGCCTTTGAGTTCCATGCGCGTCTTTCCTTGCAAGTGCGCCGCGGCGCGGCCATGAGCGGCCGGCGCGGGCGGGGATCAGCCGTGATCGGCGCGCGGCATGGCCGCACGCTCATAGGCGGGATAAAGGTGAACGACCGAGCGCGCGAACTCGTCCGGCTGCACGCCCATGGCCGCGAATTCGGGCGGCAGCGGCGCGGCCATGAGCTCGGGCATCGAGAGCCCGCGCTCGGCGCCGTCGCGCAGCGCGCCGTCGAGCCAGTCGAGATAGGCGCGCGTCTGGCGCAGCGCGCGGCCTTCGGGGTCGATCGGGCCATGGCCCGGCAGCGTCGCCGCGGCGTCGAGCGCGGCCAGCTGCTCGATGCTGCGCCGCCAGGCGTCGAGATCGGCGTCTGGCGTGGTCGGCGCGCGGTCGAGAAAGGCGAGGTCTCCGGCGATCAGCGTGCCCGTGCGCCGGTCGAGCAGCGCCAGATCGGCCGGCGTGTGCCCCGACAGGGCCAGCGCCAGGAAGGGGCGGCCGCCCAGCGCGACCTCGCCCGGCTCGACGACCGCGTTGGGCGGCGTGGCTTCGGAGCCCCGCATCCAGTCGCCCAGCAGGCGATACATGTTGTCGGCGTAGGAGTCGCCATGCAGGGCGATCTGGCGCTGCGTTTCGGCCAGCGCCAGCACGGGCAGGTCGGCGAAGGCCTGCGCGCCCATGAAGTGGTCCGGGTGCTGATGCGTGACGAGGGCGGCGAAGACGGGCCTGCCCGTGGCGCGCAGCGCGGCGGCGCGCAGCTCTTCGCCGTAACGCAGCGAGGGGCCGAGATCGACGGCCAGGACGCCCTCGTCGGTCTCGATCAGGGCGCAGTTGACGATGGCGCCGCCGTTCTCGGCCGAGAAGTATTCGCGCCGGCCCTCGATCATCCAGATGCCGGCGGCGACCTGGCGCGGCTCGAGCGCATAGGCGCGCCGCGCTTCGGCCCAGAGCGGCGCCGCGCCGCCCAGCGCGCCCGCCGCGAGGCCCGCCGCGCCAAGGGCCGCCGCCCCGCGCAGCGCCTGGCGGCGCGACAACGCAGCCGGGGCGGCGGGGGCGGCGGCGGCGTCGGGCCCGCCGCGCGCCGGCCGGGGGGCGGCGCGGCGCGGCGCGCATCGGGGGCGGCGCGGGCTCATTGGCCCACCGCCGCGCGCAGCTCGGCGCGGATCTCGTTGCCGTTGTTGTCGCGCCCCTCCAGCAGCGCGGCTTCGCGGATCGCGCCCGGGGGCCAGAACAGGGTGAATGCGGGGTCTTCCTCGACCGGCTCGTGCAGCTCGATGCGCGCGGGCGCGGCGCCGCCGTCGGGGGCGACGGTCAGGGTCTCGATGAAGAAGGCGGGGATGCCGTCAGCAAGGCCCGTGTCCATGGGATGGTCGACGACGAAGCGCACGCGTCCGCTGTCGGGCCAGACGCGCCCGCGCACCTGGCCCAGCCGGTCGGCCCAGTCGTCGGTGGCGTAGGCGGCGGCGGGCGCGGTGCAGCCGCCGCCGGCGGCGTCCACATAGGCGCCGCCCACATGCCATGCGCCGTCTGCGGTGCGGGCGGCCGCGCGCACGGGCGTGGCCTGGTCGATCTTGAAGCGCAGAGCGATGCGCGGCTCGGCCCCGCCGGGGCGGTAGGTGAGGATGTGCGGGATCGGGCCGTAATCGACGCTGACCACGATCATCTCGACATCGCCCAGCGCGCGCGCGTCGACCAGCACGGGAACGTGAAAGCTGTCCTCGGCCGAGGCGGGGGCCAGCACGCGCACGCGATCGTCGAAGGCGATGCGGTCGGGATCGCCCAGCAGCATCATCTGGTGGTAGTCCCACATGCCGCTGGCGAAGGGATCGTCCAGCTTGACGCGGGGCGCGTCGAGCGCGCGCGCGGGCGCGGCGGCCGTCAGCGCGGCCAGGGCGGCCAGCGCGGCCAGCGCGGCGGGGGCGCGGGTGCGGGGTGCGGGCGTCATGGCGTCTCTCCTTCTCCGGCTCGGGTCCGGGGGGCGCGTCACCAGACAGGCGGCGCGTAGGTCAGGCCGCGCCGCGCGAAGATGGCGGCGACGCGCCCGTCCTCGACCGCGGCGCGCACGGCGTCGTTCACGGCGTAGCCCAGCGCGCGGTAGGTGTGGCGCACCGCGACCCCCAGCGGCCAGGAGGGGCGCGCCAGCCCCGGCAGGGGCGGCGCGTGCACGGCCATGCCCTCGGTCAGCGCCGCCTCGAGCTGGCCGCGCGGCCCCATCACGGCGGGCACCTCGCCGGCGGCCATGGCGGCCATGGCGGCGGCCGTGCTGGGGTAGTGGCGCACGTTCTGTTGCAGGGCGCCGCGCGCCGCGCCCAGAAGGTAGAGGTCCGCGATCGAGTCGGTCTCGACCCCCACCGTGGCGTAGCGGAAATAGGCCGGGGTGGGCTTCTCGTTCGGCTCAAAGGCGTCGCGCCGCCAGGCGATGGCCAGCGTCTCGGTCATGTAGAGCCCCGTGATCACGGCCAGATCGTTGCGCAGCGCGAATTCGCGGTCGTAGGGCACGTGCATCAGCACGTTGACCACCTTGCGCTCGATCACGTCGCCCTTCCAGACGTGGTTGCGCAGGTCGTCGTCCACGGTCTCGTCGGCGCCGACGAGGCGAAAGCGCGGCTCGACGTCCAGCGCCCGGGCGATCAGGCGCCCGATCTCGACGTCCACGCCCTCGGCGCGGCCGTCCTGCTCGTAGGACCACGGGGGGAAGGCGTCATAGACGCCGATCTCGATCCAGCCGCGCTCGACGATCTGGTCGAGCGATTGCCCGACCACGTCGCGCCCGGCGTTCTGCGGCCTGTCGCGGCCCGCGGCCGGCGCGCCCAGCCCCGCGCCCAGCCCCGCGCCAAGCGCCGCCGCCGCGCCCAGCACGAAGCGCCGCCGCCCGTCCCTCGGTCCGTTCCGCGCGGCCATGCCGTTCCTCTTGCGCCCGTCGCTCATGCGCGCATTCTCCGTCCGCGGGGCGGGCCGGTCAATGGCGCCTTGGTCGCCCCGGCCCGCGCGCGCCTCAATGCGAGGCGGAAAGGCCGATGGTCAGCTGCTCGGCGGCTTTGTGCGCGCCCGCCGCCCCCTCGGCCAGGGCCAGCGCCGCCTCGCGCGCGGGCGAGTCGGCGTATTCGGCGCCCGACAGGGTGGGGATCTGCTCGGCGATGGCCTCGAGCTCGGCGCGCAGCTGCGCGGCGCGCGCGTCGTCCACGCCGGCGGCCAGCTCGTCGCGGATCTGCCTTAGGCGCTCGGCATGCGGCTCGAGCGCCTCGTTGTCGGGGCGCGTCTCGATATAGGTGCGGATCGCCCAGGCCGCCTTCTGGCCCAGCAGCTCGCCGAAGGCGGGCATCTTGGTGATGCCGTTCTGGGTGTAGCCGTGGCGGAAGCGCTCGACGAACCACTCGTCGCCGTCGAAATCGGCGCTCAGATAGCGCAGGTCCGGCGCCAGCCCGCCCGACACCGCGCCCAGCCCGTGGCAGCGCGCGCAGTTCTGGTTGAAGCCCGAGGCGCCGATGCGCACGGCCTCTTCCAGCACCTCGCGGCCCATCGAGCGGTAGGGGTTCTCGTCCAGCCACTCCTCGCCCAGATCGGGCAGCGAGCCCGTCTCGACGGGTTGCGGAGCGACGTCGCCATGACCATGCGCGGCGGTGGCGGCGGCGGCGAGGACGAGGGCGAGCGCGGCGCGGGCCGCGGGGCGGCGGTGTGGCAAGGCTGATCCTCCCTGGATCTGGACCGCGCGGCGGTGGGCCGGCGGGGTCGGTTTCCGTTGCGTTCATCTAGGGGCGCCGGCCATGGTTGCGCCATTGAACTTTGGTTGCGGCGCGGGCGCGGCGGCGCCGTTCTTTCGTCGTATCGCCCCCACGCGCGAAGGCGCGCAAGATGCCCCCACGCGCGAGGTGCGCAGGGCGATGGCCGCGCGCGCAGGCGCGCGACATGATCGCCGCGCGCCGGCGCGCGCTTGACGAAGCGGCGCCGCGGGCAAGGTGGACGAGGGGCGCGCGTGCGCCCCCGATGTCGAGGGCGGAGGAAGGATGACGAGCTGGATCGGGGCGAAGACGCGCGGGGCCGCCCGGCTGCTGCTGGGCGCCGCGCTGGCGCTGGGGGCGGCGCGCGCGCCGGCGGCGCAGGACGCCGAGGCGTTCGAGATCGTCTATCTGGAACGCGCGCCCGCGCCCAGGCCGGTCTTGTCGAATCTCGACCCGCGCCCCGCGGATCTGGGCCTGGCGGGGGCGCGGCTGGGGGTGGCCGACAACGCGGCGATGGGGCGCTTTCTGGGCCAGAGCTGGCGGCTGAGCGAATTCGTCGTCCCGCCCGAGGGCGACTTCGCCGCCGCCGCCCGCGCGGCGCTGGCGCGCGGCGCGCCGGTGATCGCGAACGCCCCGGCCGAGGATCTGCTCGCCCTCGCGGACATGCCCGAGGCGGCGGGGGCGCTGATCTTCAACGCCGCCGCGCGCGAGGACGCGCTGCGCCGCGGGGCCTGCCGTGCCAACGTGCTGCACACGATCCCCAGCCGCGCCATGCTGGCCGACGCGCTGGCCCAGTTCCTGGTGCGCAAGCGCTGGACGCGCTGGTTCGTGATCGAGGGCCGCGGCGCGCGGGACCGCGCCTTCGCCGACGCCATGGCGCGCGCGGCGGCCAAGTTCGGCGCCCGCATCGTCGAGCGGCGCGAATGGCCGCTGGACGCGGACATCCGCCGCACCGCCTCGTCCGAGGCGCCGCTGCTGACCCAGGCGCCCGAGCACGACGTGCTGATCCTGGCCGACGAGGCCGACGACTGGGACCGCTACATCCCCTACAACACCTTCAGCCCGCGCCCGGTCGCCGGCACCGAGGGCATGGAGCCCGTCGCCTGGTCGCGCCCGGTCGAGGCCTGGGGCGCGGCGCAGCTGCAGTCGCGCTTTCGCGATCTGGCCGGGCGGGACATGACCTCGGAGGACTACGCCGCCTGGGCGGCGGCGCGCGCGGTGGGCGAGGCGGTCACGCGCCTGGCCGCGGGGCGCGATCCGCACGATCCGCGGGCGCTGCGCGCGCATCTTCTGTCGGGCGCCTTCGAGATGGGCGGCTTCAAGGGCCGCAAGCTCAGCTTCCGCCCGTGGAACGGCCAGCTGCGCCAGCCGATTCCGCTGACGCATCCGCGCGCGCTGGTCGCGCAGGCGCCGATCGAGGGGTTCCTGCACCGCGTCACCGAGCTCGACACGCTCGGCTACGATCAACCCGAGGCCGGCTGCGCGGCCTTCGAAGACAAGGGAGAATGACCTCATGAGCATCCGCGCGCGCATTGCGTCGCTGCTTGTCGCCCTGGCGCCGCTGACGGCGCTTGCGCCCGCCGGCGCGCAAGGCGCCGAGATCTGGGTGACGAACGAGAAGGACGACGCGATCTCGGTCATCGACGTCGAGTCGCTGTCGGTCACGCGCACCGTCCCCGTGGGCGAGCGCCCGCGCGGCGTCACCTTCTCGCGCGACTACTCCAGGCTGTATGTCTGCGCCTCGGATTCCGACGCGGTGCAGGTCATCGACCCCGAGACGGGCGCCTTGCTGCACAACCTGCCCTCGGGCGAGGACCCCGAGCAGTTCATCCTGCACCCCGACGACCGGCGCCTTTACATCGCCAACGAGGACGACGCCGTGGCCACCGTCGTGGACACCGCCGCGCGCACGGTGCTGGCGCAGATCGACGTCGGGGTCGAGCCCGAGGGCATGGCGGTCAGCCCCGACGGCAAGGTGGTGATCGTCACCTCGGAAACCTCGTCCATGGCGCACTGGATCGACGCGGACACGCACCGGATCTTCGCCAACACGCTGGTCGATCAGCGCCCGCGCCACGCCGAGTTCACCCATGACGGCAAGCAGCTCTGGGTCTCGTCCGAGATCGGCGGCACGATCAGCGTGTTCGACGCCGCCACCCAGGCGCTTCTGGGCAAGATCGGATTCGAGATCCGCGGCGTGAACCCCGACCTCATCCAGCCGGTGGGCTTCAAGATCACCTCGGACGATTCGCTGGCCTTCGTCGCGCTGGGCCCGGCGAACCACGTCGCGGTGGTGGACGTGCCGGGCCGCAAGGTGCTGGACTACATCCTGGTCGGGCGCCGCCCCTGGCACATGGCGATGACGCCCGACGACAAGCTGCTTTTCGTCACCAACGGCGTGTCGGGCGACGTGACGGTGATCGACGTCGCCGCGCGCGAGGCCGTCAAGACGATCAAGGTCGGCCGCTATCCCTGGGGCGCGGCCTGGCGGCCCTGAGCGGCGGGGCCGGCCCGCGCGGCGGCGGCTCCGGGGCCCCCGCGGCGGGCGGTTGCGATCGAGGCTCGCGCCCGCTTTGCGCGCTTGCGGCATCGCATCGCGGGCGCGGCGCGCCCCCCGGATCGCGGCGCCCCGATCGCGGCCCCGAAGCGCGCCATTGACCGCGGCGCGCGGGCGGTGGAACCTGACGGCGCGCGCCGCGGCGGACGCTGCGCGCCAGGCGAAAGGAGCAGGGCATGAGCGATCGCGAACCCCGGGACAGGGTCGAGCGCTGGGTTGATCTCGATGCGGACGCGCAGAGGGTGTGGGCCGAGGTGGGCGGCTTCGGCGCCATCGCCGACTGGCACCCGCTGGTCGAGAGCTGCGAGCTGGTCGAGCTGGACGGCGACCTGCACCGGCATCTGCGCCTGGCGGACGGGGCGCTGATGCTCGAGCGGCTGGTCGAGCAGGGGCCTCATCATTACCGCTACGAGATCGTCGAGGGGCCGCTGCCGGTCGAGGACTACCTGTCCACCTTCACCGTCTTCGCCCGCGGCAAGGGCTGCCGGGTCTTCTGGTCGGCCAGCTTCGAGCCGGCGATTCCCGACGCCGAGGAGGCCGACCGCGTGGTCGCGGCCGTCTACGAGGCGGGTCTTGCGGCCATCAGGGACCGGTTCTCGGCGTGAGCGGGGCGCGCATGGGCGCGGGCGAGGGGGCTCTGGCCGCCGGGCTGGCCGGGGGGCTGAGCGTGCAGGGGGTCAGCTTCGCCTATGGCGCGCGCGAGGCGCTGCGCGACGTCGGCTTCTCGGTCGCGCCGGGGCGCTTTTGCGCGCTGCTGGGGCCGAACGGGGCGGGCAAGTCGACGCTCTTCGCGCTGCTCACGGGGCTGGCGACGCCGGCGCGCGGGCGCATCGTTGCGGCGGGGGCCGACCTTGGCCGCGCGCCGCGCGCGGCGCTGGCGCGCATGGGCGTGGTGTTCCAGCAGCCGGCCATCGATCTGGATCTGAGCGTGCGGCGCAACATGCGCTATTTCGCGGCGCTGCATGGCCTGTCGGGGCGCGAGGCCGACCGGCGCATCGACGCGGCGCTCGAACGGCTGGGCATGCGCGAGCGCGCGCATGAGAAGGCCCGCGCGCTCAATGGCGGGCACCGCCGGCGCATGGAGATCGCGCGCGCGCTGGTGCACGATCCGTCGCTGCTGCTGCTGGACGAGCCGACCGCGGGGCTGGACGCGCGCGCGCGCGCGGCGCTGGTGGCGCATGTGCACGACCTGGCCGAGGACGGGGTGTGCGTGCTGTGGGCCACGCATCTGACGGACGAGGTGCGCGCCTCGGACGACGTGGTGATCCTGCATCGCGGGCGCGTGGCGGCGGCGGGCCGCGCGGACGAGATCTGCGCCGGGCGTCCGCTGGCCGAGACCTTCGCCGCGCTGGCCCCGGCCGAGGAGGCGGCATGAGCGCCGGATCCGCGCCCAAATCCGCCCCCGAGTCCGCCCCCGAATCCGCGCCCGGCCTGCGCGTTCCCGGCGCCCCGGGGGCGGGGCGCGCGCGCCCGGCGCCGCGCCTTGGCGCGCGGGCGCATCTGGCGGCGCTGCGCGCCATCGTCGCGCGCGAGGCGCTGCGCTTTCTGACCCAGCGCGCGCGCTTCTTCGCCGCGCTGGTGCGGCCGCTGGTGTGGCTGCTGGTGTTCGCGGCGGGGTTCCGCGCGGCGCTGGGACTGTCGATCACGCCGCCATATCAGACCTACGTCACCTACGAGGTCTACATCGTGCCGGGGCTTGCGGCGATGATCCAGCTGTTCAACGGCATGCAGTCGTCGCTGTCGCTGGTGCATGACCGCGAGACGGGGTCCATGCGGCTGCTGCTGACCAGCCCGCTGCCGCGCTGGTGGCTGCTGTCGTGCAAGCTGGCGGCGGGCTGCGCGGTGTCGCTGCTGCAGGTCTACGTCTTCCTGGCGGCGGCGGCGCTGTGGGGCGTGCGCGCGCCGCTCGAGGGCTATGCGCTGGCGTTGCCGGCGCTGATGCTGACGGGGCTGATGCTGGGGGCGATGGGGCTGGCGCTGTCCTCGACCATCACGCAGCTCGAGAATTTCGCGGGAGTGATGAACTTCGTCATCTTTCCCACCTTCTTCCTGTCCACGGCGCTTTATCCGCTGTGGAAGATGCAGGAAAGCTCGCCGCTGCTGGGGCGGATCTGCGAGCTCAATCCCTTCACCCATGCGGTCGAGCTGGTGCGCTTCGCGCTCTATGGGCAGATGAACTGGGCGGCGGCGGGCTGGACGGGGCTGGCGCTGGCGGCGTTCTGGGCGCTGGCGATGGTCGGCTACGACCCGGCGCGCGGGCTGATGCGCCGCCGGGCGCGCTGAGGGCGGCGCGCGGCATCGTGATCGGGTTTGAGCGCGCGGGCGCGGCGCGATGTGGCAGCCTGACGGCGATCCAGCGCCAGGGAGCCGAACCATGCCCCGACATCTCCGCCTTGCCTTGACGATCGCCCTTGTCTCGCCCGTCGCCTTTCCCGGCGCCGCGCCGGCCGGCGCGGCCGGGACCGCGTCCGCGCGCCCCCTCGCCGCCGCGTCGGCGCCGGGCGGGGCGGGCGGCCAGGGGATGACGGGGCATGTTTCCGCGCCCTCGCGGGGTCAGGCCGGTCCCGCCGGGGCCGTCCATGACCACGCGGCCCATGGCCATGCGGGCCAAGGCCGCGCCGCCCACCACGACCGGGTCGCCGACGGACACGCCGCCGACGGACACGCCGCCCATGACCACGCCGCCCACGGCCACGCAGCCATGGGCGCCCAGGCGGCGGCGTTCGCGCCGCCGCGCGCGCCGCGGGGCGGGCGGATGATCGAGGTCGCGGGCGAAGTCATCGACAGCTGGTGCTATCTTTCGGGCGTGATGGGCGGCCCCGAGGCGGTGACCGGCTCGGCGCATCACGCCTGCGCGCTGTGGTGCGCGGCGGGCGGCATTCCGGTCGCGCTGCTGGCCGATGACGGCGCCGTGCACATGGTGCTCAAATGGGAGGGCGACGACCATGTCGCGGGCGGCGAGATGATCATGGACGCGCAGTCGCGCCGGGTGCGCGCGCGGGGGCTGTCCTTCGCGCGCGACGGGGTGCGCTGGCTGCTGGTCGAGCGCGTGCTGACCGATGAGGGCGTGGTGCGCCGCTCGCACGAGGAATACGGCGTCGTTCCGGCCTTCGCCATTCCCGAGCCCGCCGCGCAGGGAGAGGACCGATGAGCCCCGCCGCGCGCCGGGTGCGCGCGCCGCGGGTTTGGGCGGGTCAGGGGGCCGCGCGCCGCTGCGCCGCCCGCGCGCGGCGCGCGCTGGCCGCGGCGGTGGCGCTGAGCTGCGCGGCGGCGCAGGGCGCGGCGCAGGAGGGCCGGTTCGCCGCCGGCTCGCAGGCCGCCTCATGGGGGCTGGCCGGCGAGGAGAAGGCGCGCTTCGAGGCCCGCGTGACCGACATATTGTGCGAGCTGACGGGCGACTGCCCGCCCGATTGCGGCGGCGGGCGGCGGCAGCTGGGCCTTGTGCGCGCGGCCGACGGCGCGCTGATCGCGGCGGCCAAGAACGCGCAGCCGGTCTTTTCGGGCGCGGTCGCGGATCTTGCGCCTTATTGCGGGCAGGTGATCGAGGTGGACGGGCTGATGGTCGGCGCCGATCCGCGCGATCCGACGCGGGTCTTCATGGTGCAGCGCATCCGCGCGCCCGGCGCGGCCGAGTTCGCGCCCGCCAACCGCTTCACCCGCGCCTGGGACGAGGCCCATCCCGATCTGGCCCGCCTGCCGGGGCCGTGGTTCCGCAAGGATCCGCGCATCCTCTCGCGGATCGCGCGCGACGGCTGGCTCGGGCTGGGCCCCGCGGCGGACGCCGACTTCCTCGCCCGCTGGTTCGAGTAGCCCGCCCTTCCGCCAGATGAAACTTTCGTTCGCGGGGTGAGCAATTCGGGCGAAAGCAAGGCATTATTTCCTTCCGGGCGTGCGCGCCGCGCCGCGTCCGCATGAACGTCAGGGAGGATGACATGATCGAGAACGGCAAGACCACCCGCCGCCGCGCGCTGGCCGCGCTGGCCGGGGCGGGGGCGGGCGCGCTGGCGGCGCCGGCCATCGCCACCGCCGCCGGCCAGACCACGACCTGGAAGGTGCAGACCTCGTGGCCCGGCGGCGTGGGGCTCAAGATCTTCAAGGACTGGTGCGCCACCATCGTCGAGAAGACCGGCGGCGAGCTGGCCTTCCAGCCCTTCGGCGCGAACGACGTGGTGGGCGACTTCCAGCTGTTCGACGCCGTCAAGAACGGGGTGCTCGACGCGGTCAACCCCTTCACCATCTATGCGCAGGGAATCATCCCCGCGGCCACGTTCCTGACCTCGTATCCGCTGGGGCTGCGCAACCCGCACGAGTTCGACGTGTTCTATTACGGACTCGGCGGGCTCGACATCGCGCGCGAGCTCTACGCCGCGCAGGGCATGCACTTCGTCGGGCCGATCCATCACGGGCCGAACATCATTCACTCGAAGGTGCCGATCCGCTCGATCGACGACTTCCGCGGCCGCAAGATGCGTCTGCCCGGCGGCATGGTGGCCGAGGTGTTCAAGGAGATCGGCGCCGAGACCACGGTTCTGCCCGGCTCCGAGATCTTCCCCGCGCTCGAGAAGGGCACGATCGACGTCGCCGATTATGTCGGGCCGGCGGTCAACTACGCGCTCGGCTTCAGCCAGGTGACCAAATACATCTCGATGGGCCCGCCGGGATTCATGTCGCTCTACCAGCCGGTCGACCTCATGGACCTGACCGTGGGCATGCGCAGCTGGGAGGCGCTGAGCCCGCAGATGAAGCAGTTCGTCGAGATGGAGGTGCACGAGTATTCCGACCTGCACCACGCCGCCATCCAGAAAGCGGACCAGGACGCGTGGAAGAAGTTCGAGGCCGACGGCGTCGAGATCACGCGTCTGAGCCAGGACGACGTCGAGCTGATGACCGAGGTCGCCGTGCCGATCTGGTTCAAATACGCCAACCGCGACCGCGATTCGGCGCGGATCTTCAAGATCCAGCTCGACTACATGATGTCGGGCTCGCTGGGCTATGTGACGCCCGAGATGGTCAAGGGCCTCGAGCTCAAGCTCTGACCGCGTCGCGGCGGGCGCCCCGTGCGTCCGCCGCGCCTTCTTGCGCCGATCCACCGCCAACTCTTCAGGAAGGAGGGGCTTGATGCCCGCTCTGGATTTCACCCTGCCGCACTGGGCCTATCTGCTGGGGCTGATCCTGTTTCCGGCCGCGGCCATGGTCCTGGCCCGCCGCCCGCGTCCCAGGGCGCGGCGCCATTCGCTGTTCCTGGGCTACCTGATCCTCGTCCTTGGCGGGATCATGGGGCTGCACAGGCTGTATCTGAAGAACTTGTGGGGCCTGGCCTACGCGCCCTTCTTCATCTTCATCCTCTACGCCAACGGCATGGCGACGGATGCGCGTTCGGACTATTCCGACGCGGCCGACCTGGTCCGCCAGGCCGAGCGCGTCATCGCCCAGGAAGAGCCGCGCGTCGCCCAGGCGCGCGAAGAGCTGGACCGCCTGCGCGCCGCCGTCGCCGAGACCGAGGAGGACAGCTTCGCCCGCAAGCGCGCCGAGAAGAACCTTCAACGCGCCCTCGACCGCATCGAGCGCGGCGAGGCGCGGCTGGAGCAGGCGCGCGCCGACCTTGAAGCCGCCCGCCCGCGCGAGGCCGAGGCCGCCGAGCGGCGCGCCTTCTGGAACGCGGCGGCGGGCTGGGCGCTGCGCGCGATCCTGCTGTTCATGCTGATCGACGCCGTGCTGATGCCCTGGATGGTGCGCCGCGCCGACGCGGCCATCGTGCCGGACGCGCCGCTGAGCGAGGCCGAGCGCAAGCTGGCCGAGATCGAGGAGGCCGAGCGCCGCCGCGACGAGGACCACGTCTCGGACGGGTGGACGGGCTGGATCGACCGGCTGTCGCTCTATTCGGGCGAGTTCGTGGCCTACTGGGCGGTGATCGCGGTGGTGGTCTACTACTACGAGGTCATCTCGCGCTATGTGTTCAACTCGCCGACCAGCTGGGCGCACGAGTCCATGTATCTGATGTTCGGCATGCAGTATCTGGTCTCGGGCGCCTATGCGATGCTGACCGACAGCCATGTGCGGGTCGACGTCTTCTACGCCCGCCTGCCCCCGCGCGGAAAGGCGCTGGTGGATCTTCTGACCTCGGTCTTCTTCTTCATCTTCGCGGGCACGCTGCTGGTCACCTCGTGGATCTTCGCGATGGACTCGATCGCCGTGTCCACGGGCAACGGCCTCGTGTCGCAATGGGCGCGCGGCGAGCTGGGCCTGGGAGAGATGCTGGCGCGCTTCGATCTGGGGCAGCTGACCGACCCGGCGATCCGCTGGGGCGAGATTTCGTTCAACGAGTGGGAGATTCCCCTTTGGCCGATGAAGTGGATGATGGTCGCGGGCGGCGCGCTGCTGCTGCTGCAGGGCGTGTCGAAATTCGCGCAGGATCTGCGCGTCCTGGTGCGGGGAGGCTGAGCCATGGGGCTTGAGATTTCGATCGAGTGGCTGACCCTGATCATGTTCGGCAGCCTTCTCGTGCTGCTCATGGCGGGTCTGCCGCTGGCCTTCGTCACCGGCGGGCTGGCCTGCGCCTTCCTCTTCATCCTGGGCGACGCGCGGGCGCTCAACATCGTGCCCAGCCGCATCTTCCCGCTGATGACGAACTACCAGCTGTCGGCGATTCCGCTCTTCATCTTCATGGCGGCGATGCTGGAGCGGGCGGGCATCATCAACGACATGTTCGACGTCATCTACAAGGTGCTGGGCGGGGTGAAGGGGGGGCTGGCCTCGGCCACCATCCTGGCCTCGACCATCCTTGCGGCGATGGTGGGCGTGATCGGCGCGGCGGTGGTGACCATGGGCATCATCGCCCTGCCGGCCATGCTGCGCCGGGGCTACGATCCCAAGATCGCCATGGGCTCGATCATGGCCGGCGGCACGCTGGGCATCCTGATCCCGCCCTCGATCCTGGCGATCATCTACGCGGTGGTGGCCGAGCAGTCGGTGGGCGAGCTGTTCATCGGCGCGGTCATCCCGGGTCTGATGCTGTCGGGGCTCTACATCCTCTACGTCACTGCGCGCTGCTACGCCAATCCGCGCCTGGGGCCGCCGATCCCGGTCGAGGAGCGCATTCCCCTGCGCGCCAAGATCCGCCTCATCGGCAAGATGTCGGCCCCCATCGCGCTGATCGTCATCGTGCTGGGCGTGATCTTCACCGGCGTCGCGACGCCGGTCGAGGCGGCGGGCATCGGCACCTTCGGCGCCTTCATCGTCGCCGCCATCCACCGCAAGCTGGACTGGCCGACCGTGCGCGAGGCCTGCCTGACCACGCTCAAGGCCTCGGCCATGGTCATCTGGATCATGTTCGGCGCCACGATCTTCGTCGGGCTCTACGTGCTCGAGGGCGGGCAGCAATTCGTGCAGAACGCCCTGGCGGCGACCGGGCTGGGCCCGTGGGGGGTGCTGCTGACGATGCAGGCGGTGCTCATCATCCTGGGCATGTTCCTGGACTGGGTGGGCATCCTGCTTTTGTGCGTGCCGATCTTCGTGCCCATCATCAAGGCGCTGGGGCCGGCGGCCTTCGGCATGGCCGATCCCGACGACCTGGTGCTGTGGTTCGGGGTGCTCTACCTGGTCAACATGCAGATGAGCTTCCTGTCGCCGCCCTTCGGCTACGCGCTGTTCTACCTGCGCGGCGTGGCCCCGGCCGAGATCCCGATGAGCGACATCTTCCGCTCGGCGCTGCCCTTCCTGTTCCTGCAGGCATGCGGGCTGGCGCTGTGCATGGTCTTCCCGAGCATCGTCATCTGGCTGCCAAGGCTGGTCTATGGCTGAGCCCGCGCGGCGCGCCCCGAGGCGGGCGCGCCGCATCCGCGCTTGCCCCGCGGGGCGCGCGGGCTATCATGCCCGCGCAGCACGGAGCGCCGCATGAGTTTCTCGATAAGGCAGAAGCGCATCCTCGAGATCGCGCACAAGGTCGGTCACGTCACCGTCGAGGGTCTGGCCGAGGAGTTCGACGTCTCGCCCCAGACGATCCGGCGCGACCTGAATGAGCTGTGCGAGCAGGCGGCGCTGATGCGCACCCATGGCGGGGCGGTGGTGGCCTCGGGGGTGGCGAACATCGGCTACGACCAGCGCCGCGTGCACATGCAGGCCGAGAAGGAGGCGCTGGCGGCGCTGTGCGCGGCCGACATTCCCGACGGCTGCTCGCTGTTCATCAACATCGGCACCACCACGGAGGCGGTGGCGCGCGCGCTGCTCAAGCATCGCGAGCTGATGGCCATCACCAACAACATGAACGTGGCCATGACCCTGGCCCGCAACCCCGATTGCGAGGTGGTGGTGGCCGGCGGCGTGCTGCGCCGCTCGGACAACGGGCTGGTGGGCGAGGCCACGACCGACTTCATCCGCCAGTTCAAGGTCGACATCGCCATCATCGGCGCCTCGGCGGTGGACATGGACGGTACGCTTCTGGACTTCGACTATCGCGAGGTGCGCGTGGCGCAGGCCATCATCCAGAACGCGCGGCGCGTGTTCCTGGTGGCGGACGGGTCCAAGTTCGAGCGCTCGGCGCCGGTGCGCATCGCCTCGCTGACGGATCTGGACGCGCTTTACACCGACCGCCAGCCGCCCGCCCCGATCCGCCGCCTGTGCGCCGAGCACGACATCGCCCTGCGCGTGCCCGCCTGAGCGCATGCCTGAGCGCACGGCGGCCCCTTTCCAGCGATTGAGACCCTGCGAGGCCGCATGAAGACCATCCGCGAACCCGCGCGCGACATTCCCGTGATCCACGAGACCGAAGTGCTGGTGGTCGGTTCGGGCCCCGGCGGGCTGGCGGCGGCGCTGGCCGCCGCGCGCGCCGGCGCGCGGACGGCGCTGGTCGAGCGCTTCGGCTGCTTCGGCGGCAACCTGACCGCGGTCGGGGTCGAGGGTTTCGCCTGGTATCGGCACGAGCGCACGCAGGACAGCGAAGGCATCGGCCGCGAGTTCGAAGAGCGCGCCCGCGCCGCCGGCGCCGGCACGCCCGAGCCGCAGTCGCAAAGCTGGGCCATCGACGCCGAGGGCTTCAAGGTCGTCGCCGACCGCATGGTGCAGGAGGCGGGCGTGCATCCCATGCTGCACCGCGCCTTCGCCGCGCCGATCATGGAGGGCGACGCGATCGTGGGCGCCATCGTCGAATCCAAGGCCGGGCGCGAGGCGATCCTGGCGCGCCGGGTGATCGACGCGACGGGCGATGCGGACGTGGCCCACCGCGCCGGCGCCCCCACGCGCAAGACCGCGCGCGAGCGCATGCAGGCGGCGTCGGTCATGTTCTCGATGACGGGGGTGGACAAGCGCGCCTTTCTCGAGGCCGTCAAGGCCGAGGCGCCCACCTACAAGGACTGGGAAAGCGGCGAGTGGACGGTCGAGACCGACGGCAAGGAGGATGCGATGTTCTCGCCCTTCCTGCGCAAGCCCTTCGAGAAGGCCATGGCCGAGGGGCTGATCGATCCGGGCCTTCAGACCATCGCCGGCACCTGGGGCGCGGCCTATGACACGGGCGACCTGACCTATCTGAACCTGGTTCACCTGGCCGGCTGCGACGGCACGGACCCCGACGACCTGACCCGGTTCGAGATGGAGGGGCGGCGCCAGGCGATGCTGGCGGTCGAGGCGCTGCGCCGCCATCAGCCCGGCTGCGAGCGCGCCCGGCTGCGCAATTTCGGCATGACCATCGGCATCCGCGACACGCGCAAGATCCTGGCCGTGCACGACATGACCGGCGCCGAGGTGCGCGGCCAGGCGCGGTTCGAGGATTCGATCGGCATCTTTCCCGAATTCATCGACGGCTACGGCATCCTGATCCTGCCGACGACGGGGCGCTATTTCCAGCTGCCCTACCGCACGCTGCTGCCGCGCCGGATCGAGAACCTTCTGGTCGCGGGCCGCGCCACCGGCGGCGACGAGGTCAGCCACGCCGCGACGCGCAACATGATGTGCTGCACGGTGACGGGGCAGGGGGCGGGCGTCGCGGCGGCGCTGTCGGCGCGCAGCGGCCGCAGCCTGCGTGAGCTGGACGTCGGCGCCCTTCAGGCCGAGCTGCGCCGGCAGGGGGTGCGGCTGTGCTAGCGACGCCCTTTGCGATCATGGCCGCGGCGGCGCTGCTCGAGATCGCGGGCTGCTACGCGGTCTGGGTGTGGTGGCGGCTGGGCGGCTCGGCGCTGTGGCTGGCGCCTGGGCTGGTTTCGCTTGCCGGCTTCGCGTGGCTTCTTGCGCTGGGGCCGGCGCAATTCGCGGGGCGGGCCTATGCGGCCTATGGCGGCGTCTATGTGACCGCTTCGCTGCTCTGGCTGTGGGCGGTCGAGGGGCAGCGGCCCGCGCCGGCCGATCTGGCGGGCGCGGCGCTGTGCCTGGCGGGCGCGGCGACGATTCTGGCCGCCGCCCGCTGAGCGCACCGCCGCCGGCCGCCCCCTGGGCGGGCGATGCCCTGGGCCGACCCCTGCGCGCAGAATGACGCCCTCGGCCGTCGGCGGCGCGCCCGCCGCCGTACTCGGCAGGCGACCCGGGCCGGGGCGCCCCTTGGGCGGGCGATGCGGCCAGCCGTCCTTTTGCTGGAGGCGCCGCCGAGCACTCGCTTGCGGGCGATGCCCTGGACCGACCGTGCCGCGGGGGATGGCGTCGTCGTCCGCCGCCGCGCGGGGGCCGCGCCGTGCGGGCGGCGCCGCCGAGAGGCCGCCCTGCGGGGGGCGCCCCCGGCCCAGCCCGCCGGCGATGCGGCCGGCCGCCCCTTGCTTCGGCGATGCCGCCGGGCGCCCCCGGCGCGGTCGCGTCGGCCCTGCGCCGCGCGCGCCATGCCGCGGCCGGCCCGCCGAGGCGCCGCCGGGCCGTCGGCGAGGTTTAGCGCCCCACCGAGACGTAGCGCAGCCCCGCGCGCTCGGCTTCGGCCGGGTCGTAGACGTTGCGCAGATCGGCGAAGCCGTCGCCCTTCATCACGCCGCGCAGCCGCGCCAGGTCCAGCGCGCGGAACTGGTTCCACTCGGTGATCAGCACCGCCGCGTCGGCGTCGCGCGCGGCCTCGTAGGGGTCCTCGACCCATTCGACGCCGGGCAGCAGGGCCTCGCCCTCCTTGCGGCCGGCGGGATCGCAGACCGCCACGCGCGCGCCCTGGCCGATCAGCGCGGGCACGATGGTCAGCGCGGGGCTTTCGCGCATGTCGTCGGTGTTGGGCTTGAAGGTCACGCCGAAGACCGCGATCTTGCGCCCGTTCACCGAGCCGCCGCACAGATCGATCACCTTCTCGGCCATGCGGCGCTTGCGCGCGTCGTTGACCGCGATCACCGTCTCGACGATGCGCATGGGCGCGGCGTGCTCCTGCCCGGTGCGGGCCAGCGCCATGGTGTCCTTGGGAAAGCACGAGCCGCCATAGCCCGGCCCCGCATGCAGGAACTTGGGCCCGATGCGCCCGTCCAGCCCCATGCCCTTGGCGACCTCCTTCACATTGGCGCCGACCTTCTCGCACAGATCCGCAACCTCGTTGATGAAGGTGATCTTGGTGGCGAGAAAGGCGTTCGAGGCGTATTTGATCATCTCGGCCGACTCGAGCGAGGTGAACATCACCGGCGCCTCGCGCAGGCTCAGCGGGCGGTAGATCTCGCGCAGGACCTCGCGCGCGCGGTCGGTCTCGGCGCCGACCACCACGCGGTCGGGGCGCATGAAATCCTCGATCGCCGCGCCCTCGCGCAGGAATTCGGGGTTCGAGGCGACCTCGAAGCCGATCTTGCGGCCCGTCTCGTCAAGACGCGCGCGGATGGTCTGCGCGACCATGCGGTTCGTGCCCACCGGGACGGTGGACTTGGTCACCACCACCGTGCCGTCGTCCATCACGTCGGCCAGCTCGCGCGCGGCGGCGAAGACGTAGCTCAGATCCGCATGCCCGTCGCCGCGCCGGGTGGGCGTGCCCACGGCGATGAACACCGCCTGCGCGCCGGCCGCCGCCTCGGCCAGATCGCCGGTGAAGGACAGGCGCCCGGCCTCGACGTTGCGGCGCATCAGATCCTCGAGCCCGGGCTCGTAGATGGGCGTGCGGCCCGTGCGCAGCGTGTCGATCTTGGCCGGATCCTTGTCGACGCACACCACATCGTGCCCGAAATCCGAAAAGCAAACCCCCGAGACCAGACCGACATAGCCCGTCCCGATCATCGCGATGCGCATGCCCGCGCCTCCTTGTCCCGCAATTGCGTCGTCCAAATCCCGCGGCCCGGCCGCGCCGGCGGGGGTATCAGGTTCAGGCGGCTTTCTCCAGCCCCGGAAGGTTCAGCGCGCGCACCAGGTCGCGCACCTCCTGGCGGGCGGCGACGTGGCTGAGCGAGAAGGTGAAGCCCTGCTCCTTGAGGTCGAGCAGCGTCAGCCCGTTCAGGAACATCTCGCGAAAGATCACGCGCTCGGAAAAGCCGGGCACGATGCGAAAGCCGATGCGCCGCGAGAGCTCGGCCATGGCCTCGCCGACCTTGTGCTTGTTGCGCGCGTGCAGCGTCGAGACGCGGTTGCGCAGCACCACCCAGTCGGCGGGCCTGAGGCCGGCGCGCGCGCGCAGCTGGCGCGCCTTCCAGACCATTTCCGAATAGATCGACGGCCCCAGCACGCGCCCGCTTTCGGGATCGACCCGCGCCAGCAGGTCGAAGTCCACGAGGCTGTCGTTGATGGGGGTGATGAGCGTGTCCGCCGCCGCATGGGCCATCTGGCTGTAGAAGCTGTCCGAGCCGGGGCAGTCGATCAAGATGAAGTCGCACTCGCGCTCGAGCTCGGCGATGGCCTCGGAGAATCGCGCCTCTTCCTCCTCCTGCGCGGCGATGCGGTCGCGCAGGTCGGAGGCGGCCAGCGCGATGCGCCGCGGCAGCGCAAGCTGCTGGCCCGTGCGGCGGGCGAAGGCCTCGCGGTTCTCGAGGTAGCGGAAGAAGGTCCTCTGCCGCAGGTCCAGATCGAGCGCCCCGACCCGCATGCCCGCGCGCGCCAGAGCGACGAAGATGTGCATGGCGGTGGTGGACTTGCCCGAGCCGCCCTTCTCGTTGCCGGTCACGATGATGTGCGCCACGCGCCGACCTCATGTCACGAATGCGAAAGCGCGCCCCGAAGCGGAGCGCGCCTGCAAGCTAGCGAATCCCCGCGGCGGGGGGAAGATCAGAAGCCGAGGCCCTCGTACTTCTTCTTGAACTTCGACACCCGGCCGCCGGCGTCCATCAGGCGCTGCCCGCCGCCGGTCCAGGCGGGGTGCGAGCTGGGATCGATGTCGAGCGCCAGCACGTCGCCTTCCTTGCCGTAGGTCGAGCGCATCTTGACGATGGTGCCGTCGGTCATCTTGACGTCGATGAAGTGATAGTCGGGGTGGATGTCTTTTTTCATGACGTTGCGACCGGCGCCCGCCGGCCTCCTCTGTTGCGTCGGGACTGACCGCCGCGCGCGCCCGCGGGCCGGTGACGACGTCGCCCCCCAGATCCGAAGCCCGGCCTTTAGCGCATAGGCGCGCGCGCCGCAAGAGGGGGCGCGCGCGGCGTTGGCGCCGGGGCGCGGGCGGCCTATCGTGCCGCCGGGTCGGGGCGGAGCGGAAGGGGTTGCGGATGAGCGGCGGATCGGCGGGGCGGCCCGCGCTGGGTTTCGTCTTCGCGGCGGTGATGATCGACGCGATGGGCATCGGGCTGGTCATGCCGGTGATGCCGGCGCTCTTGCGCGAGGTGACGGGGCTGGGCCTCGATGGCGCGGCGCGCTGGGGCGGGGCGCTGTCGCTGTGCTACGCGGCGATGCAGTTCCTTTGCGCGCCGCTTCTGGGGGCGTTGTCGGACCGGCGCGGGCGCCGGCCGGTGCTGCTGACCTCGCTGGCGGCGCTGGGGGCGGCCTATCTGGCCATGGCGGCGGCGGGGTCGATCTGGACCCTTCTGGCGGCGCGGCTGGCGGCGGGCGCCGCGGCGGCCACGCATTCGACCGCCTACGCCTATGTCGCCGACGTGACCGCGCCCGAGCGGCGGGCGGCGCGCTTCGGCCTTCTGGGCGCGGCCTTCGGGCTGGGCTTCGTGCTGGGGCCGGCGCTGGGCGGCGCGTTGGGCGAGCTTGGGCCGCGCGCGCCTTTCCTGGCCGCCGCGGCGCTGGCTTTCGCGGCGGCGGGGCTGGGCCTGGCGGCGGCGCCCGAATCGCTGCCGCCCGAGCGCCGGCGCCGCCGCCTGTCGCTGCGCGGGGCGCACCCGCTGCGCGCTCTTGCGCGCGCGGCGCGGATGCCGGGCATGGGGCCGATCCTGGGGGCGGTGCTGCTCTACGATCTGGCGATCTACGCCTATCCCTCGGTATGGAGCTTTCACGTCGCCGCCGCCTATGGCTGGAGCGCGGGGCAGGTGGGCATGTCGCTGGCCGCCTATGGGCTGGTGTCGGGAATGGCGCAGGCCTGGCTGATCCGCCCGGCCCTGGCGCGGCTGGGCGAAAGGCGCACGGCGCTGATGGGGCTGGGGGCCGATGCGCTGGGCGCGCTGGGGCTGGCGGCGGCGCTGGGCGGTTGGAGCGTCTATGCGCTGATGCCGCTTCTGGGCGCGGCGGCCATGGCCGGGCCGGCGATGACGGCGATGCTCAGCCGCCGCGCAAGCGAGGCCGCGCAGGGCGAGCTGCAAGGCGTGCTGGCGGCGCTGTCGGGCGCGGCGGCGATGATCAGCCCGCCCGTGATGACCTGGATCTTCGACCTGTTCGTCGGGCCCGGCGCGCCCTTCCACGCGCCCGGCGCGCCCTTTGCGCTGGCCGCGGCGCTGGCGGCGGGGGCGGCGTTGCTGCTGGCCGCGCGCGCCTGAGGCGTCGCCCGCCCCCGGGTGCGAAGAGCATCGCCCGGCCCCGGGCGCGTAGAGCGTCGCCCGGCCCCGGGCGCGAAGAGCGTCGCCCGCCCCCAGGCGCGAAAGAACCTCGCCCCCCCGGGCGCGAAGAGCATCGCCCGAGCCGGCGCCGCCGGCGGCGCACGCTCAGTCGAAGCGGTAGAAGGCCTCGTAGATCGGCTGCAGCGTGCGCTCGTCGAACAGCGAGGACACCGAGGTGTCGTTGCCCACGTTCAGGATCGCCTGCGCGAAGAGCGGCGCGACCGACACCGCGCGGATGTTCGGCGCGGCCTTGGCTTCGGCCGGCAGCGGGATCGAGTCGGTGACCACCAGGCTTTCCATCGCCGAGTTCGACACCCGCTCGACCGCCGGGCCCGAGAGCACGCCGTGCGTGATGTAGGCGTGCACGGCCTCGGCGCCCTCGTCCTTGAGCAGCTGCGCCGCCTTGCACAGCGTGCCCGCCGTGTCGCAGATGTCGTCGACGATCAGGCAGATGCGGTCCTTGACCTCGCCGATGACGGTCATCTCCTCGACCACGCCGGGCTTCGAGCGACGCTTGTCCACGATCGCCAGCCCCAGGCCCAGGCGCTTGGCCAGCTCGCGCGCGCGCGCCACGCCGCCGACGTCGGGCGAGACCACCGTCAGCTTCGACAGGTCGGGGAAGTGATGGCGGATGTCCAGCGCGAAGACCGGCGAGGCGTAGAGGTTGTCTACCGGGATGTCGAAGAAGCCCTGGATCTGGCCCGCATGCAGATCCATGGTCAGCACCCGGTCCACGCCGGCCTGGGTGATCAGATTGGCCACCAGCTTGGCCGAGATGGGCGTGCGCGCCGCCGTGCGCCGGTCCTGACGGGCGTAGCCGAAATAGGGAATCACCGCCGTGATGCGCTGGGCCGAGGATCGGCGCAGCGCGTCGGCCATGATCAGCAGCTCCATCAGGTTGTCGTTGGCCGGGTTGCAGGTCGACTGGATGATGAACACGTCCTCGCCGCGGACGTTGTCGTAGATCTCGACGAAGATCTCCTTGTCGTTGAAGCGCTCGACGCGCGCGTCGGCCAGCTCCATGGGCGCGCCGCGATAGACGGTCATGCGCCGGGCGATGGCGTTGGCCAGCGCCGGGTTCGAGTTGCCGGCGATCAGCTTCAGATTGATGTCCGCCTTCATCTTTCGTCGCCCCTTCCTGTCATGGCCGCGCCCGCCGCCGGCTCCGCCGCGCGGGTTGCGCCGACTGATTGCGCCGCCTGTTCGCGCCGCCTGCGCCCGCCGCCGGCTCCGGCTCCGGCGCCCGCGCGCGGGCTCGGCCGCCTGCGCCCGCGGCCGCGTGCGCCCCATACCATCGGGCGGGGGGGTTGCAAAGCCCGATGAACGGGTCATTCTGGCGCAAACGCCCGTAAGGAGACCGAACGAATGCCGCAGGACGCCCCCGATCCCGCCGCCGATTCCGCAGCCGAGCGCGTGATCGAGTATTTCTTCTCGCCCCTTTCGCCCTTTTGCTGCCTTGCGGGGCTGCGGCTGGAAGAGATCGCCGCGCGCCACCGCGTCAGGGTGCGCTACATTCCCTTCGACATCATGAAGGTGTTCGCCGCCGTCGGCGCCCAGCCGGTGGGCAAGCGCCATCCCTCGCGCCAGGAATACCGCCTGCAGGAGCTGCGCCGCCTGGCGCGGCTGAGCGGCATTCCCCTGCGCCTGTCGCCGGCGCACTGGCCGACCGACCCCGCGCCCGCCTCGATCGCGCTGGTCGCGGCGCAGCGCGCCGGGGCGGGGGATGTGGGCCGGGCGGCGCATGCGCTCATGCGCGCCTGCTGGGTCGAGGAGCAGGACATCGCCCGCCCCGAGGTCATCGCCCGCGCGCTGGCCGAGGGCGGCATCGACGCCGGCGCGCTGAGCCCCGACGCGCGCGACCGGGCCGAATACGAGGCCAACGCCGATCTGGCGCTGGCGCGCGGGGTGTTCGGCGCGCCCTTCTACATCGTGGGCGACGAGCGCTTCTGGGGCCAGGACCGGCTCGGGCATCTGGACCTGCACCTGTCGGGGCTGCTGTGAGCAAGGCGCGCGTCGAGCTCGACGGGCTGTCCTTCGCCCTGCGCCGCGCCGGCCCCGAGACGGGGGGCCGCGCGCCGGTCCTGCTGGCGCATTGCTCGCTGGCCCATTCGGGGCTGTGGCGCCCGATCATGGATGCGCTGGCCGACGAGCGGCGCTGCGTTGCGCCCGATCTGCCCGGCCATGGCGCCTCGGCCGCCCCGCCCGAGGGCGTGACGCTGCCCGATCTGGGGCTGCGGCTGTGCATCCGCCTGCTCGAGGAGCTGACCGAGGGCGGCGCTCGCCCGGCGCATGCGGTCGGCCTGTCGCTGGGCGCGGCGATCCTGGGCATGGCGGCGCGCGAGCGGCCCGACCTTCTGGCCAGCGCAACGCTGATCGAGCCGGTCTATTTCCACCTGCTGCGCCTCGCCGGCCGCGAGGAGGAGGCGCGCGAGGAAGAGGCGCTCATGGCCGAGGTCGAGGCGCTCTGGCGCGCCGGCCGCGGCGCCGAGGGGGTGCGCCGCTTCATGCAGGTCTGGGGCGCGCCCGGCGGGCTGGCGGGCCGGGGCGAAGAGGGCCTGGCCTATGCGCTGCGCTGCTACGGCCATCTTCGGCGCGACTGGGACCGGCAGCGCGCGGGCGGGGGGCTGATCTCGGCGCAGGACATCGCCGCGCTGCGCACGCCGCTTCTGCTGGTCGACGGCGCGCGCACGCCGCGCCCGGCGGCGGCGGTTCTTGATGTGATGCAGGCGCTGAACCCGGCGGCGCGGCGCGTGACCATCGCCGAGGCGGGGCATCTGAGCCCCGTCACCCATCCGGCCGAGACGCTTGCGGCGCTGCGCGCCTTCTGGGACGAGGTCGAGACCCCGGCCCCCGGCGCGGCGCCCTGCGACCCGGTCGGGGCCGGGCCGCTCGGCTGATCCGACCCGGCGCGGCGCGGCGCGCCGCGCGCATCTGGCGCCGGGGGGCGCGATCGGCTATGCGGTCCCTCGATCCGACATCCGAACAGGAAGCCCGCCATGCCCGAGCTCGACCTGGACTTCGTCCGCGACCAGTTCCCCGCCTTCCGCGAGCCCTCGCTGCGCGGCTGGGCGTTCTTCGAGAACGCCGGCGGCTCCTACGCCTGCCGCCAGGTGATCGACCGGCTCGACCAGTTCTACCGCCGCACCAAGGTGCAGCCCTACGGGCCCTATCCGGCCTCGCGCATGGCGGGGGCGTGGATGGACGAGGCTTATGAGCGCATGGCCCAGTGGCTGTGCGTCGGCCCGGACGAGGTGCATTTCGGCCCCTCGACCTCGCAGAACGTGCAGGTGCTGGCGAACGCCTTCCGCCAGATCTGGGCCGAGGGCGACGCGGTCATCGTCACCAACCAGGATCACGAGGCCAACTCCGGCCCCTGGCGGCGCCTGGCCGACGCCGGCATCGAGGTGCGCGAGTGGCGCGTGGACGAAGAGGGGCGGCTCGACCCGGTGCGGCTCGACGCGCTGCTGGACGACAAGGTGCGCCTCGTCGCCTTTCCCCACGCGTCGAACATCGTTGCGCAGATCAACCCGGCCGCCGAGATCTGCGCGCGCGTGCGCGCGGCGGGGGCCGTGTCGGTGGTCGACGGCGTGTCCTTCGCGCCGCACGGCCTGCCCGATGTCGAGGCGCTGGGGGCGGACGTCTACCTGTTCTCGGCCTACAAGACCTTCGGCCCCCATCAGGGCGTGATGACCGTGCGCCGCGAGCTGGCCGACCGCCTGCCCAATCAGGGCCACTTCTTCAATGCCGGCGACATCCGCAAGAAGCTGGTTCCCGCCGGCCCCGACCATGCGCAGGTCGCCGCGCTCGAGGGCGTCGTCACCTACATGGAGGCGCTCGACGCGAAGCACTTCCCCTCCTCGGCGGCGGCGGACCGGCGCAACGCGCGCGTGCGCGCTCTGATCCGCGCCGCCGAGACGCGGCTCCTGGCGCCGCTCATGGCCTATCTCGAGGGGCGTGGCGACGCGCGGCTGCTGGGGCCGGCCGATCCGGCCGGGCGCGCCCCGACCCTGGCGCTGGACACCCGCCGCGACCCGCGCGAGGTCGCCGAGCGCCTGGCCGAAAGCCGCGTCATGGCCGGGGCGGGGCATTTCTACGCCTGGCGGCTGATCGAGGCGCTGGGGATCGACCCGCGCCGGGGCGTGCTGCGGCTCAGCTTCACGCATTACGCCTCGGACGAGGAGATCGACCAGCTGATCGCCGCGCTGGACCGGGCGCTCTGAGCCATGCGCGTGGTGGGCGGAGCGCTGCGCGGACGCCGCCTGGCGGCGCCGGGCGCGGCGGGGGGCGGCGCGGCGCATCTGCGCCCGACCGCCGACCGCGTGCGCGAGGCGCTGTTCAACATCCTGGCCCATGGCGTGCCCGACCAGCCGCCCCCGCCGCAGGGGCGGCGGGTGCTGGACCTGTTCGCGGGCACCGGCGCGCTGGGGGTCGAGGCGCTCAGCCGCGGCGCCGAACGCGCGACCTTCGTCGACGACCTGCCCGCCGCCCGCGCCCTGATCCGCGAGAACGTCGAGAATCTGGGCCTGATCGGGCGCGCGCGCATCCTGCGCCGCGACGCGACCCGGCTCGGGCCGTGCCGCGAGCGTCCCTATGATCTCGTCTTCCTCGACCCGCCCTACGCGCAGGGCCTGGGCGAGCGGGCGCTGGCTTCGGCGCAAGAGGGCGGCTGGCTTGCGCCCGGCGCGCTGATCGTGTGGGAAGAGGCCGCCGAGGTCGAACCCGCCCTCCCTGCCTGGGCCGAGCTTGTGGACGCGCGGCGCATGGGGCCGGCCTCCCTGCGCATCCTGCGCGCGCGCTAGCGCGCCGCCCCGCTCCGCCGGGCTGGGCCGGCGCAGGGCAAGGGCGGGGCGGAGCTTGGCAGACGACTCGCGCGAACGCGCCGGCCGGCGAGAAGGCTCCCTGGCGCGGAGTTCGGCGGATGACGCGCAAGAGAACGCGCGGGCCGGCCGCCGGTTCCGGGGCGCTGGGCGCAGCGCCCGGGGCGCGCGCGAGAAGGCGCGCCGGTCCGGGGCGCGGGCGCCCGCCGCGCCGGCCGGCCTCGGCGCCCATCCCCAGGCGCGGGCGGATAGGCGGCGCGGGCCGCGCCTTGTCGTTGCCTCTGGCGCCGCGCGCGCGGGCCGCTATGTTGATGCGCGGACAATCCATGTCGCAGCGAGAGGAACCCGTCATGACCATCGAACCCGGCCAGCGCCTGCCCGAGGCGCGTTTTCTGGAGCTTGGCCCCGAGGGCCCCGTCGAGGTCCCGTCCGAGGCGCTGTTCAAGGGCCGCCGCGTGGCCGTCTTCGCCGTGCCCGGCGCCTTCACGCCGACCTGCTCGAACGCCCATCTGCCCAGCTTCGTCAAGGCCGCCGGAGAGCTGAGCGAGAAGGGCGTGGACGAGATCGTCTGCATCGCCTCGAACGACCCGTTCGTGATGCGCGCCTGGGGCGAGGCGACGGGCGCGCTCGAGGCCGGCATCCGCATGCTGACCGATCCCGACGGCGCCTTCGTGCGCGCGCTCGGGCTCGACTTCTCGGCTCCGCCGGCGGGGCTCTTCAACCGCGCCAAGCGCTTCTCGATGCTGGTCGAGGATGGCGAGCTCAAGGTCCTCAACGTCGAGGACAACCCCGGTCAGGCCGTGTGCTCGACCGGCGAGGTGCTGGTGGACATGATCTGATCCGCCCCGGCCGGACGCGGCCGCGCGCCGCCTCCGGCCCTTGCGGGCGCGGCCGGGGCGGCGATGGCCCATGCGCATCCTGCCCGGCGGCGCGAGGCGCGGCCTTGCCCGCGCAACAGCCGCGCCGCCTGTCGCGCCTTCATCGCTCCCGAACCCGTATTGGCGGCGGCGGCGTGCGCGCCGGGGGCCGGCCGCCCGCCCCGGCCCGTTGCGCGGCCCGGGGCGGGCGCGATTCCGAAGGGTTGCGCGCAAGGGCCCGCGGCGGCCGGGACTTGCGGGGCGGGGCGCCGGCCGCGCGCCGCGCCCGCCTCAGCCCGGCGCGCCGCCCGCGCCGCGCGCGGCGCGGGCGCGGGCCGAGCACAGATCCTCGACCGGCTCCGAGTGGTCCAGATGCACGCGCGCCTCGGGGCCGGCCAGCGCGTCCATGCGCCGCGCCAGGCGCAGGTCCAGCTCGCTCAGCCCGTCGCAGTCATGGGTCGAGAGCGTCACGTCCACGACGTTGTAGACATTCGTCCATTCGGGATGGTGGTTCAGCTTCTCGGCCCACAGCGCCGCGCGGGTCATGAAGCCCCACGCCTCGACGAAGCTCTTGAACTCCCAGATCTTGCGGATCGCGTCGCGGCCCGGAACCGCGCGCCAGCCCGCGCGGCCCAGCTCGGGCAGCGCCGCGGCGCGCGCGTCGTCGTCAAGCGGAGCGGTCATCGTCGTCCTCCTGCGTTGCGGGGCCGGGGGCGCCCTTGCGGAATGGCGCGCGCGCGCCCGCCCAGGCGATTTCGCGCGCCACCGCCGTGCGCTCGGCCGCCAGCCAGTCGTCCAGCGCGGCGCGAAAGCCCGGATCGGCGATCCAGTGCGCCGACCAGGTGGGCCGGGGCTCGTAGCCGCGCGCCAGCTTGTGCTCGCCCTGGGCGCCGGCCTCGACGCGCGACAGGCCCATCTCGATCGCCGCCTCGACGGCCTGATGATAGCACAGTTCGAAATGCAGGAAGGGGCGGCGTTCGAGGCAGCCCCACCAGCGGCCGAACAGCGCCTCGCGGCCGATGAAGTTGAGCGCCCCCGCGATCGGGCGCCCCTCCCGCTCGGCCAGGATCAGCAGGATGTCGTCGCGCAGATGCGCATGCGCCTCTTCGAAGAAGGCGCGCGTCAGATAGGGCCGCCCCCATTTGCGCGCGCCCGTGTCCTGGTAGAAGCGCCAGAAGGCGTCCCAGTGCTCGGGGCGGATGTCCTCGCCCGTCAGGCGGCGGATGCGCAGGCCCTCGGCGCCCTCGCGTCGCTCGCGCCGGATCTGCTTGCGCTTGCGCGAGGACAGGGCGGCCAGAAAGTCGTCGAAGCCGCCATAGCCGCGGTTGAACCAGTGGAACTGCTCGCCCATGCGCGGCAACATGCCCAGCCCCTCGGCCAGGCGCGCCTCGTCCTCGGTGCAGAAGGTGACGTGCAGCGAGGACATCCCCGCCCGCGCCGCGACGCGCGATGCGGCGCGCAGCAGCGCCGCCGCCGTCCCGGGCGGGGCGTGCGCGCCGGTCAGCAGCCGCCGCCCGCCGACCGGGGTGAAGGGCACGGCCGATTGCAGCTTGGGGTAATAGCGCCCGCCCGCGCGCTCGTAGGCGTCGGCCCAGGCATGATCGAACACGTATTCGCCGAAGCTGTGCGACTTGACGTAAAGCGGCATCACGGCCAGCGGCGGCGCATCGTCCCGCCCGGCCGGGCGCAGGGTCAGATGGGCGGGCGTCCAGCCCGAGCCCGGCCCGACCGAGCCGCTGTCCTCGAGCGCCTTGAGGAAGCGGTGCGTGACGAAGGGATCGGCGGGGCGCCCGCCCGCGGCCGCCTCGGGCGCGGCGCAGGCGTCCCAATCGCGGGCGGGCAGGGCGCCGACGCCCTCGACAAGCGTCGCGACGAAGCCCTCGCCCGGCGCGTTCATGGCCGCGCCGCCCTCAGGCGCCTGGCCGCGCGGCGGGGGCGGGGCGCCGGGCCGCGTAGCCCTCGAAGGTGACGTTGTCGGCGTGCTCGCGCGCGCGGTCGTCCTCTTCCTGCGAGCGGGTGGTCCAGCACAGCACCGGCACGCCCCGCGCCCGCAGCGCCGCGCAGGCCGGCGAGGGGAAGTCGCGCGCGCCGAACGAGACGAAATCGGCCCCGAGCGCGTCGAAATCCTCGAGCCGCGACAGGCGCCCGCGCTCTTCCTCGCTCAGCGAGGCCAGCGCCTCGGCGTTGCCGTAGCCATACGAGACCAGACCCCGCGCCCATTGCGGCGCGTTGTCGCGAAACCAGGCGATCACCCGCGGATCGAAGGACATCACCGCCACCGGCCCGCGCGCGCGCGGCAAGAGCTCGGCCACGCGGCGCTCGAGCGGGCCGACGCCGACGTCGATGTGCTGGCGCTTGATCTCGATGAGCAGCGGCGTGTCGACCAGCTCCATCAGCTCGGCCAGGGTGGGAATGGTTTCCGTCCCGCCCATCAGGGTCATGCGCCCGAGCTCGGCCGCGCTGCGCGCGCGCACCGGGCCGGCATGGCCGGGAACGAGGCGGTCGAGGCAGTCGTCGTGGAACACCATCGCCTCGCCGTCGGACGAGATCTGCACGTCGGTCTCGACGCCGTAGCCCGCCGCGCAGGCGGCGCGGGCGGCGGCGCGCGAGTTCTCGGGCGCGCGCGCGGGGTCGTTCAGGTCATGCAGCCCGCGATGGGCGATGGGCATGCCCCGGAAGTCGGGATGAAGGCGGGTCATCGGATCTCGAACACTCCCTCGACCTCGACCGCCACGCCCAGCGGCAGCGAGGGCACGCCCACCGCGGCGCGGGCATGCGCGCCGATCTCGGGGCCGAAGACCTCGGCCATCAGGTCCGAGGCGCCGTTCATGACGATCGGGTGGTTCTCGAAATCGGGGGCGGCGTTGACGTAGCCGGTCAGCTTGACCACGCGCGTCACGCGGTCGAGATCGCCGCCGCAGGCGGTCTTGAGCTGCGCCAGAAGGTTCAGCGCGCAGGCCCGCGCGGCGCGCATGCCCGCGTCGATCTCCATGTTCGCGCCCAGCTTGCCCAGGATCAGGCGGTCGCCCTCCTTGGCGATCTGGCCCGAGACGAAGACCAGATCGCCGCTGCGCACCCAGGGCACGTAATTGGCCGCGGGGGCGGGGGCGGCCGGCAGTTCGATCCCCAGTTCGGCGAGCCGCGCCTCGATGCGTCCGGTCATGGCCTCTCCTCTCTCTCTCGTTGCGCCTTCAGCCCTCGCGCAGGGCGCGGGCGAAATAGTCGGTCAGCGGTTTGGTCAGATAGCTCAGCGGCGATCTTTCCGTCGTCTTTATATAGGCTTCGGCGGGCATTCCGGGAACCAGCTTCAGCCCGCCGAGCTTGGCCTCCTCGCCCTCGTCCATCTGCAGCGTGACCACATACCACGAGCGCCCCGTCGCCTGATCGACGAAGGCGTCGGGCGAGACGCGCAGCACATGCCCCTCGATCTGCGGCGTGGTGCGCGAGGAAAAGGCCGGAAAGCGCAGCGTGGCCGGCTGGCCGGGGTGGATCTGGTCCACGTCGGCCGGGTTCACCTGCGCCTCGATCAGCAGCCGCGCATCGGTGGGCACGATGTAAAGGATCGGGTCGCCCGGGCGCACCACCGCGCGCACCGCGTGCACGGCCATCGAGTGGATGACGCCGCCGATGGGCGCGCGCACCTCCATCCGCTCGAGCCGCTCGTCGAGCGAGGCCAGCCGCTCGCGCAGCTGGTTGGCCTGATACTGGATGTCGCGGGCCTGGGCGATGGCGTCCTCGCGCCGCTGCGCCTCGAGCTCGAGGATCTGGATCTCGATCTCGGCGGCGCGTCCGCGCGCCTCGGCGATGGCGGCGGCCAGTTCGCCGACCTGGCCCTGCAGCCGCGCCTCTTCGCGCTGCAGCGCCAGCAGGCGGCCCAGCTGCGCAAGGCCCTGCTCATACAGCTTGCGCTGGCCCTCGAGCTCCTGCTCGACAAGCGCCAGCTGGCGGCGCAGGGCGTCGGCCTGGGCCTGGGCGCCGGCGATCTGCTCGTCGATCTGGGCGCGGCGCTCGCGCAGCTGCTTGATCTTTTCGCGCAGGGTTCGGCGGCGCGCCTCGAACAGCTGGCGCTGGCCCTCGACGATGGCGCGCGCCTTGGGGTTGACGGCGGCCGCTTCGACCAGCTCGGGATCGAACGAGATCTCTTCGGCGTCGTCGCGCTCGGCCTGCAGGCGCGCGCGGCGGGCCAGAAGCTCCCAATACTGGCCTTCGAGCGCGGCCTTCTCGTTGCGCATGAGCGTGTCGTCGAAGCGCAGGAGCGGCTGCCCCGCCTCGACCCGGTCGCCCTCCTGCACGAGGATCTCCTTGACGATGCCGCCGTCCAGGTGCTGGACGACCTGCTGGCGCGTTTCGACCACGACCCGGCCCGGCGCGACGACCGCGCCGGCGATGTTGCTCAGCGCCGCCCACGAGCCGAAGCCCCCGACCAGAAGCGCCAGCCCGACGAGCCCCGTCAGCACGGCGCGCCGGGCGGGAAAGCGGCGGGCGGGATCGTCGTCGGGCGCGGGGGCCGGCTTGCGGGTCGCGGGTTCGGCGGGGCGGGCGCGCCCGCGGGCGGCCTGGGCGGTCATGGGCGTTCTCCCTTCGCGCCGGGCCCGGCCTTGGCCGCCGGGCCGCCGGGCCCGGGATCGGGCGCGGGATCGGACGCGGGATCGGATGCGGGATAGGGGGCCGGGCGCGGGGCGCGGCCGGCGGCGGAGCCGGGCGCAGAGACGGGCCGGCTCGCGGGCGCCGCCGAGGGCAAAGTTGCGCTCGCCGGGGCGGAGGCGGGGGCCGAACCCGGCGCCGCGCCCCGCGCCGATGCCGCCGCCGATGCTGGGGCCGATGCCGGGGCCGACGCCGGGGCCGATGCCGGGGCCGAACCGGGCGCGGCGGCCGCGGGCGGGCGGGCCGCCGCGGCGCCGGGGACGACCTGCGCGTGGTTGAGAACATGCTGGCGCAGCACCTCGTCGCGGGGGCCGAAGGCGCGGCGCACGCCGTTCTCCATCATCAGGATCAGGTCGCAATGCTGGATGGCCGCGGGGCGATGCGCCATGACGATCACCGCCTTGCCGCGCGCCTTCGCCTCGACGATGGCGCGGTTGAGCGCCTCGGACCCCTCGGCGTCGAGATTCGAGTTCGGCTCGTCCAGGATCAGCACCGCCGGGTCGCCGTAAAGCGCGCGCGCCAGCGCGATGCGCTGGCGCTGACCGCCCGACAGCCGCGCGCCGCCGGCGCTGACCTGGGTGTCGTAGCCCTGGGGCAGGTTCAGGATCATCTCGTGCGCGCCGGCGCGCTTGGCCGCCTCGACCACCTTGGCGTCGTCGGGCCGATCGGACATGCGGGCGATGTTCTCGGCCACCGTGCCGTCGAACAGCGCCACCTCCTGCGGCAGATACCCCACATGGCGCGCCAGATCCTCGTCCGAATACTGATCGAGCGCCGCCCCGTCGAGTCGCACCGTCCCCGAGGCCGGCTTCCACACCCCCGCGATGGCCTTGGCCAGCGTGGACTTCCCCGAGGCCGAGGGGCCGATCACGCCCATCGCCTGACCCGGCTCGAGGCGGAACGAGATCATGCGGATGGTCGCCTGGCTTTCGCCCGGCGCAAGAACCGTCAGGTGCTGCGCCTCGAGGATCGAGCGCGGATCGGGCAGGCGCGTGCGCGGCGGCTCGGGCGGGCTGCGGTCGAGCAGCTCGGACAGCGAGCGCCAGCCCTGCACCGCCCGCTGCAGCAGCGGCCACTGCCCGATCGCCTGCTCGATGGGCGCCAGCGCGCGCCCCATCAGGATCGAGGCGGCGATCATCATGCCGGGCGACACGTCGCCGCGGATCGCCAGATAGGCGCCCAGCCCCAGCATCAGCGACTGCAGGAAGAAGCGCAGCGTCTTGGACGCGGTCGAGAACCAGCCCGTGCGGTCCGAGGCCGCGATCGTGCTTTCCAGCGCCAGCCCGCGCACCTGCGCCCAGCGGTCGAGGATCGCGCGCCGCATGCCCAGACCCAGCACCGTCTCGCCGTCGCGCCGGGCCGCCTCGGTCAGCGCCTCGGCCTCGGCGCCGGCCATGGCGGCGCGCTGCTGCAGCTCGCGCGACAGGCGCTGGTTCAGCCAGGTCAGCGTGACCAGCAGCGCCCCGCCCGTCAGCGCCAGCGCGCCCAGCATCCAGTGGAACGAGAAGATCGCCAGCAGGAACACCGGCGTCCAGGGCATGTCGAAAATGGCGAAGGGCGCCGGACCCGACAGCAGCTTCTGCACCGCCTCGAGGTCGCGCAGCCCCGTGGCCGGGCGCGCGCGCTCGGCCGGCGAGACGGCGCGGCGCAGGATCGCGTCGAACACCCGCCGGTCCAGCCGCGCCTGAAAGCGCGCCCCCGCCCGCGCCAGCACCCGCGCGCGCGCATGGTCCAGAACGCCCATCATCAGGAACAGGAAGCTCATGATCGCCACCAGCGCCAGCAGCGTCGCCTCCGAGCGGCTGGCCAGCACCCGGTCGTAGACCTGGAGCATGAAGATGGGACCGGTCAGCATCAGGAGGTTGACGAAGACGCTGAACAGGGCGACCGAAAGGAACAGCCGCCGGCCCTCGGCCAGCGCCTTGCGCAGCTCGTCCCGTCCCGGGCTTGGCTTGGCGGTCATGGAACCTCGTATGCCGGCGCGGCGTTAACCGCGCGTTTCGATCATGCGCCGATCCTGAGGCCCTGGGCGCCCGGCGGGGCGAGTCGGCAGGGCGAGTCGGGGCGCGGCGGATCGCGCCGCTGCGTCCAGTCATACCAGCCCCGCGCCCCGGCTGCGAGGCGATTGCGCGGCGCCGGCGCAACATCGGGGGGCGGGATGGCCGCGCGCGCGGCGGGGCCGATTGCGCCGGGCAGGCGCTTGCTCTAATCGGTCGGGACCGTCGGCCGCAGAAGCGAAGGGATGTTTTGCCGTGAAGCCGCTTTTCAGATCCGTTCTCGTCGCCTCCGCCCTCGCGCTGTCGGGCTGCGCCGCATCGAACGCCCCCGACGCCTTCGCCGCGGACCCGTATGAGGGCGCGAACCGCGCGGTCCACGGCTTCAACAAGGGCGTGGACACGGTGGCGCTGCGGCCCGCGGCCGTGGTCTACGACGTCGCCGCGCCGGCGCTGGTCAAGCACCTGGTGGGCAACGCGCTGGACACGCTGGCGCTGCCGGGACGCTTCTTCAACCGCGTGCTGCAGGGCGACGTCGAGGCGGCGCTGACGGCGGCGGGGCGGCTGACGGTGAACCTGATCATGGGCCTTGGCGTGCTCGACCCCGCGACCGAGATGGGCCTGCCCAGCGAGCCGACCGATTTCGGCGTCACCCTGGCGCGCATGGGCGTCGAGGAAGGCCCCTATCTGGAGCTGCCGCTTCTGGGCCCGAGCACCGCGCGCGACGCCGTCGGCCTGGTGGGCGACGTGCTGCTCAACCCGCTGACCTACGCCGCCTCGGGCACGCTGGCGGGCGATTACGGCTATCTGCGCGCGCCCGTCGCGGCGGTGCATGGGCGCGCCGGCGCCATGGCCGCCATCGACCAGGCGCTCTACGAATCCGAGGACAGCTACATCGCCGTCCGCAGCGCCTATCTGCAGCGCCGCCGCCGCCAGATCGAAGGCGGCGCCTCGGCCGAGTCGCTGCCCGACATCTACGGCCAGTGACCGGCGCGCATGCGCGACGAAAGAACGAGGTTTTCGAGATGATCAAGATCGGCCGCCGCGGATTCCTGGCCCTGTCGGGCGCGCTCCTGCTGGCGCGGCCGGCGGCGGCGCTCGACGTCGGCGCGGCGCGCGGCTTCGTCGCCGATGTCGTCGGGCGCATCCAGGCGCTGGTCGATTCGGGCCGCCCGCCGGCCGAGCAGGCGGCCGAGTTCCGCCGCATCCTGGCCGAGGTCGCCGACGTCGAGGCCATCGCCCGCTTCGTCGCCGGCCGCCCCTGGCGCGAGATGAGCGACGCCCAGCGCGCCGCCTTCCGCGAGGCCTTCCTCGACTACGTGTCGCGCCTCTATGCGAACATCATGGCCGACTACAAGGGCGAGCGGATCGAGATCGTCGACGCGCGCGATTTCGGCAAGAAGGGCGTGCTGGTCGTCGGCCGCATCCTGCGCCCCGCGGGCGACGGCTCGCAGGTCGAGTTCCTGGTCTCGGATCGCGGCGGCGATGGGCTCAAGGTGGTGGACATGGTGGTCGAAGGGGTGTCCATGCTCCAGACCCAGCGGCAGGAGCTGGCCGCCATGCTCGAGAAGCGCGGCGGCGACGTGGACCGGCTGATCGCCGACCTGCGCGGCTGAGCGGCGCTCAGCCCTTGCGCGGCGACAGGTATTTCCACACGCCCGAGGCGCGCAGCGTCTGCCGCCCGCCGGCGTGAAGCTCGCACTCCATGAACGCCAGCTCATGCGTGGCGCGCACCAGCCGCGCGGCGCCCAGAAGGCGCTGCCCCTTCTTGGCCGCGGCGATGAAATGCGCGTCCATCTGGATGGTGGTGCAGGGGCGATTGCCGCCCGCCGCATAGGCGCCCGAGCCCATGCCGATGTCGGCCAGCGTCAGCGACACGCCGCCATGGCAGACGCCGCCGATGTTGATGTGGTGCGCCTCGATGTCGAGAAAGAATCGCCACTCCGAGTCCGAGACGCGGGCGAAGGAAACCGGGCCGACATGGGCGTTGAAGCCGTGTCCGTGTATGGTGCGCCAGGGAAGGTTGGGGTCGAATTCCATGTCGGATTCCATTCGGGCTTCGCGTTTGGTTGAAAAAACGGAATAGCATTTCGCAATGAGGCAGGCGACAGGAATGATCGTCCGGCGCACGCCGGGCCCCGGTCTGTTCGACATCACCCCCGAGGCGCGCGCCTGGGCCGAAGAGCGCGCGCGCGGCGCCGACGGGCTGCTGACGCTGTTCTGCCGCCACAGCTCGGCCTCGCTGACGGTGCAGGAGAACGCCGATCCCGACGTGCGCCGCGATCTTGAGGACGCCTTCGCGCGCCTGGCGCCGCGCGGCGCGGGCTATCGTCATGCCATGGAGGGGCCCGACGACATGCCCGCCCATCTGCGCGCGGTCCTGTCGGGCGTGAACGTCGCCGTGCCGCTGATCGGCGGCAGGCTGGCGCTGGGAACCTGGCAGGCGATCTATCTGTGGGAGCATCGCGACCGGCCGCACCGGCGCGAGGTCGCGCTGCATCTGCTCTGGGGCTGATCTCAGCCGCCCGCGCGCATCGCGCGCGCCGCCGCCAGCCCCGCGGCGCGCCCCGTGGCCAGGCAGGCGGTCAGCAGATAGCCGCCCGTCGGCGCCTCCCAGTCCAGCATCTCGCCCGCGAAGCGAAGGCGGGGCAGGGCGCGCGCCGCAAGGTCCTGGTCCAGCGCGTCGAAGCGCAGCCCGCCGGCGGTCGAGATCGCCTCTTCGATCGGGCGCGGCGCGGTGACGGGCAGGGGCAGGCGCTTGAGCGCCGCGGCCAGCGCGGCCGGATCGGTCAGCGCCCGGCGCGGCGCCAGCTCGCGCGCCAGGGCGGCGCGCACCGGGTCGAGCCGCGCGCGCTTGCGCAGCCGGTTGGCCAGCGACTCGCCGTGCGGCGCGCGCGCCAGAGCCCGCGCCAGATCGGCCTCGTTCCGGTCGGGGACCAGATCCAGCGTCAACGCCGCCGGCCCGCGCGCCAGCGCCTCGCGCAGCGCCGCCGACAGGGCGTAGACGGCGCCGCCCTCGATGCCGTGGCGGGTGACCACGAATTCGCCGCGCACGCGCAGCGCGCCCAGTTGCAGCGCCGCGCCCTTGACCGGCGCGCCGGCGAAACGCGCGCGCATGGTTTCGGACCAGGGCGCGTCGAAGCCCATGTTGGCCGGCTTGAGCGGCGCGATCTCCAGCCCCAGCGCGCCCAGCGGCGCGGTCCACGCGCCGTCCGATCCCAGGCGCGGCCAGCTGGCGCCGCCCAGCGCCATCACCGTTTGCGCCGCGCGGATGGCGCGCGGCCCCTCGGGGGCGTCGAACAGCGCCGTCCCGTCGGGCGCGAAGCCGGTCCAGCGCCAGCGCGCGCGCAGATCCGCCCCCGCCCCCGCCAGGCGCCGCAGCCAAGCCCGCAGCAGCGGCGAGGCCTTCATCTCGCGCGGGAACACGCGCCCGGACGAGCCGACGAAGGTCTCGACCCCCAGCCCGCGCGCCCATTCGCGCACCTCGTTCGGGCCGAAGGCGTCGAGCGCCCGGGCCAGCGCCTCGGACATCGGGTCGAAGGCGGCGCGAAAGCGCTCGGGCGGCTCGGCCTTGGTCAGGTTGAGCCCGGACTTGCCGGCCATCAGCAGCTTGCGCCCGAAAGAGGGCTTGGCCTCGGCCACGATCACGCGCAGCCCGGCGGCGGCGATCGCCTCGGCCGCCATGAGCCCGGCGGGGCCGCCGCCGATGACGAGGGCCTGGGTTGTCTCGACGTCTTTTTCGTGCAGCATGACGGTCGTTTAGCGTTTTTGGGCGGTGGCCGAAATGATCAAGGCGATCGAGATCGCGAATTTCCAGCGCCTCGAGGGGCCGGTCCGGATCGAGCTTGGCCGGGTCACGGTGCTGGTTGGCGCGAACGGTTCGGGCAAGTCTTCGGTGCTCAAGGCGGTGCATTGGGCGACCCGGTGCGCCTCGTTGGCGAGCGGCGCCAAGCCGGGCCGGGTGACGCTGGAGCAAATGGACTATGTCCCGTCGCGCGAATTTCACGCCCTTGCCCATCGCCAGCGCCTGCAGGCGAAAGCGCGCCGTGGAAACCCCAAGAAGCCGGTCGTCGTGGCGTTCGAGGATGCGAACGGCCAAAGGACGACGATCGAGGTGAGCGCCGTCAGCAACGAGGCGGGCGTCAGCGCGCCCGCGGACGGGCCCTTGGCCGACGCGCTCACCGCCGAGCAACCGGCCACGGCCTACATTCCGGGCCTTGCCGGGCTGGCCGAGCAAGAGACGATTCTTGCGGAGCCGATCCTGCGGCGCAAGGCCGCCTCGGGCGAAGGCGGGTCGGTCCTTCGCCAGCTCTTGCTCAAGCTGGCGGCCGGGGACAAGGGCGACACGGGCGCCAAGGAACAGGAGCCCGGCGACCTTGCCGAATGGGTTGGCAACGTCATTCCCGGGGTGACGTTCTGGGTGAAGTTCGATCGCCGCCGCGACGCGGTCGTCGAGGCGTGGTTTCTGACGCCGGACATGCGAATCGCCTCGGGCGGCAACAACGCGACCCAACGTCGGCCGCTGGAGATGGCCGGGACGGGCCTTTTGCAGGTCACGCAGATCTTCGCCTATTTGCTCCACTTCAAGCCGACGCTGCTGCTGATCGACGAGCCCGACGCGCATTTGCACCCCTCGGCGCAAGAGCGCCTGATGCGCGCGCTCGAGGAAGCGGCCGAGGCGTTTCCCCAAACGCAGATCATCCTGACAACCCATGCGCCGCGCATGGTGCGCGCGGCGGGCCCTGACACGAGGGTCGTCTGGATGGAGGACGGCAAGGTGCGCGACACGGGCGCGTCGGTGGCCGAGCGGATGGGTTGGGGCGCGCTCGACAAGGACGTGATCCTTTTCACCGAGGACGAGAACGCGGCGATGCTGCAGGCGCTGCTCCAGCAATGGCCCGAATGGTCGCGCCGCGTGGCCGTCTGGTCCTGCTTCGGCGCCGGCGCACTGCCGGATGGTCGCAAGCTGGCGAAGTTCCGCGAACGGCACAGGATCGGGACGCTGGTGCACAGGGACCGGGACTTCATGTCCGACGCGGACGTGGCGAAGTTGCGGGAGAAGAAGGGATGGCGCGAGGAGGACCTCTGGGTCACCCCCGGCTCCGACATCGAGGATTGCTTTCTCGACCCCAAGCACATCGCGCGCGCGCTGGACATTCCCTTGGCGCTGGCCAAACGCGCCCTGGACGATGCGATCGCCGCCCTCGACGAGAACGAAAGCCGGAATGAGTTCGAGGACGCCTATCGCGCGGCGGTGCAGTCGATCCCTTCGGGCGACCGCGTGGCGCCGGGCGCGCGATACGAGGAACTTGGCAGGCACGGTCGCGCGACCATCAAGGGCAAGACGCTGAAGCGGAAGCTTTGGAAGTCGCTTGTGAAAATCCTCAGGCAAGAGGGGTTTGCCGATCGGCTGGGCCGCAAGCAGCGCCTTTGTCGCGGCGATCGCGAGCGGCCCCTTGCGCCTTGCCTGAAGGAAGCGCTCGAGCGGGCGGCGCCCCCCGTCTGACCCCGCGTCGCCTTTGCGCCGCGCGGCGTCGCGCGCGGGCGGCCGGGGCGGGCGGCGCGGCGCCAGAATGCGGGCCGAGCGCACGGCGATGGCGTCGCCGGGGGCCTGGCCCCGCTCTCGACCGTCCTGAACGCCCGGATGCCTTTGGCCGGGCGCCGATCGCCCGGCAGATGCGGGAGATCGGAACATGACCCGGACCGAAGCCGCCGAGCGGCCCGAATTCTTCGCCTTTCGCAACGGCCCCAAGGCCCCCTTGCCCTTCGCGCCCGAGGAATACGCGGCGCGCCTTGCGGGGCTGCGCGCGATCATGGCGCGGCGGGGGATCGACGCGGCGGTGCTGACCTCGATGCATTGCGTGGCCTATTACTCGGGCTTTCTCTACTGCGCGTTCGGCCGGCTCTATGCCTGCGTGGTGACGCAGGGGGCGGCGACGACCGTCTCGGCCAACATCGACGGCGGCCAGCCCTGGCGGCGCTCGGCCTGCGACAACGTCGTCTACACCGACTGGAAGCGCGACAATTTCTGGCGCGCCGTGCGCGCGCTGGTTCCCGCGGGCGCGCGCATCGGGATCGAGGGCGACCACCTGACGCTGCAGCAGTCGGCCAGGCTGGCCGAGTTCCTGGGCGCGCCCGAGACCGCCGACATCGCCCCCGACGCCATGCGCCAGCGCATGGTCAAGTCGCCGGCCGAGATCGCCCTGATCCGCGAGGGCGCGCGCATCGCCGATCTGGGCGGCGAGGCGATGCGCGGCGCGATCCGCGAGGGCGCGCGCGAGATCGACGTGGCCATGGCCGGGCGCGACGCGATGGAGCTGGAGATCGCCCGCGCCTTTCCCGATTCCGAGCTGCGCGACACCTGGGCGTGGTTCCAGTCCGGGCTCAACACCGACGGCGCGCACAACCCGGTCACGACGCGGGCGCTGCGGCGCGGCGACATCCTCAGCCTCAACGCCTTTCCCATGATCAACGGCTATTACACGGCGCTCGAGCGCACGCTGTTCCTTGGGGCGCCGGACGCGGCCTCGCTGACGATCTGGGAGGCCAATGTGGGCGCGCACGAGCTGGGGCTGAGCCTGATCCGCCCCGGCGCGGTCTGTTCCGAGATCTGCGCGCGGATCAACGAGTTCTTCGCCGAGCGCGGGCTGCTGCAATGGCGCTCGTTCGGCTACGGGCATTCCTTCGGCGTGCTCTCGCACCACTACGGGCGCGAGGCGGGGCTGGAGCTGCGCGAGGACGTGGACACCGCGCTTGCCCCCGGCATGGTGGTGTCGATGGAGCCGATGCTGACGATCCCCGAGGGCCGGCCCGGCGCCGGCGGCTATCGCGAGCATGACATCCTGATCGTGACCGAGACGGGGGCCGAGAACATCACCCGCTTTCCCTACGGGCCCGAGGCGAACGTGATCGACGCCTGAGCCCCGCGCGGCCCCGGCGGGGCCGCGCCGCGGCGCGCTCAGCGGGTTTCGAGCTCGTCCATGATGCGCACCAGCATCCCCGCGATGCCCGGCTCGGACAGGGCGTGGCCGGCGTCGGGGACCATGTGAAGCCGCGACTCGGGCCAGGCGCGGTTCAGCGCCCAGGCCGAGACCGGCGGGCAGATCAGGTCGTAGCGGCCCTGGACGATGTGCCCCGGAATGCCGCGCAGCCGCCCCGCGTCACGCAGGATCTGGCCGTCTTCCTCGAGCCAGCCGCCATGGGCGAAGTAGTGCGCCTCGATGCGGCTGAAGGCGCGCGCATAGGCGCCGTCGGGTGCGCCGCCGCCCCCGCGCAGGGTGGCGCAGGCGGCCTCCCAGCCGGCCCACAGGCGCGCATGGACCGTCTGGACGTTCGTGTCGGGATCGGTCAGGCGGCGGTAATAGGCCGCGATCAGGTCGCCGCGCTCGTCCTCGGGTATGGCCTCGACGAAGCGCGACCACGCCTCGGGGCGGAACAGCCCCGCGCCGCCGCCATAGAACCAGTCGAGCTCGCGCCGCGTCATGAGGAACACGCCGCGCAGCACCAGCGCGGCCACGCGCTCGGGGTGGGCCTGGGCGTAGAGCAGCGCCAGCGTCGCGCCCCAGCTGCCGCCGAACACCGTCCAGCGCTCGATGCCCAGCGCCTCGCGGATGCGCTCGATGTCGGCGACCAGGTCCCAGGTCGTGTTCGCCTCGAGGCTGGCATGGGGGCGCGAGCGCCCGCAGCCGCGCTGATCGAACAGCACCGCGCGCCAGCGGCGCGGGTCGAAGAAGCTGCGCATGGCCGGGCTGCACCCGCCGCCCGGGCCGCCATGCAGCACCACCACCGGCTCGCCCAGCGGGGCGCCGCATTCCTCGACATACAGGTCATGCCCGCCGGGAACCTGCAGCCGCATGGTGCGGAAGGGTTCGATGGGCGGATGAAGGGGGCGCCGGGCGCGCGGGTCGTTGTCGCTTTCTCGCATCGTGATGCTATGTCATAGGCCGAGCATCCTTCATGTCCAGAGGCAAACGCATGACCGTCAACACCGTGGATCCGGCCGAGGTGGCGAAATTCGAGGCCATGGCGGCCGAATGGTGGGACCCCAACGGCAAGTTCAAGCCGCTGCACATGCTCAACCCCTGCCGGCTCGACTATGCCGTGGCGCAGATCGCGGCCCAGCACGGGCGCGACCCCGACGCCCCGCGTCCCTTCGAGGGGTTGCGCATTCTCGACATCGGCTGCGGCGGCGGGCTCCTGTCCGAGCCGATGGCCCGGCTGGGCGCGCAGGTGGTGGGCGCCGACGCGGCCGAGCGCAACATCCCCGTCGCGCGCCTGCACGCCCGGCGCATGGGGCTCGAGATCGACTACCGCCACACCACCGCCGAGGCGCTGGCCGCGGCGGGCGAGCGCTTCGACGCCATCCTCAACATGGAGGTGGTCGAGCATGTGCCCGATCCGCAGGCCTATCTGGACGCCTGCGCGACGCTGCTGCGGCCCGGCGGGGTGATGATCTGCTCGACCATCAACCGCAATCCCAAGAGCTTCCTGTTCGCCATCATCGGCGCCGAGCATGTCATGCGCTGGCTGCCGCGCGGCACGCATGAGTGGTCGCGCTTCATCACGCCCGACGAGCTGGCCGCCCATCTGTCGCGCGCGGGTCTTCAGCTGGTCGATCGCAAGGGCTTCGTCTTCGACCCGCTGCGCTGGTCGTGGTCGATCTCGGAGCGGGACCTTTCGGTGAACTACGTCACCGCCTCGGTCAAGCCGCCGGCCTGAGGGGCCGGCGCGGCCCGCGCGGGGCTCGGCGCGGGGTTCGGCGCGGGGCTCGGTTCGGGGCGCGGCTCGGCGGCTCGGCTCGGCGGCTCAGGGGTCCGGCGGGGCGAAGGGGCGCGCATTGGCCAGCGCCGGCACGCGCGCGCGGGCCTCGTCGCAGGCGCGCGGGTCGAGCTCGACCAGGGTCACGCCGGGCGCCTCGCCGGCGTCGGCCAGCACCTCGCCCCAGGGACCGACGGCCAGCGAATGCCCGAAGGTCGCGCGCGCCCGGCCCTCGCGCGCGGGGTGGGTCCCGGTCTGGGCCGGGGCCAGCACGAAGCATCCGGTCTCGATGGCGCGCGCGCGCAGCAGCACATGCCAATGCGCCCGGCCCGTGGGCACGGTGAAGGCCGCGGGCGAGGTCAGCGCCCAGGCCCCGGCCTCGGCCAGCGCGCGGTGCAGGGCGGGAAAGCGGACGTCGTAGCAGATGGTCAGCCCCATGCGCCCCCAGGGGGTGTCGGCGGCGACGGCGCGCGCGCCGGGCCGGAAGGCGGCCGATTCGCGATAGCGCGCGCCGTCTTCGCCGCCGGGCTCGGCGTCGAACATGTGGATCTTGTCGTAGCGCGCGCAGCTCGCCCGCCGCGTCGATCATCAGCGCGCGGTTGACGAACAGCTCGGGCGCGTCCTCGGCGCGCAGCAGGGCCGAGCCGACCAGGATCCAGATGCCCAGCTCGGCCGCCAGCTCGCGCATTCCGGCCACGAAGGGGTCCTCGGCCTCGGGGCGCAGCACGCGCTGCTGCAAGGCGCGCGAGAACGAGATCAGGTTCGAGGCTTCGGGCGTCAGCGCCATCTGCGCGCCCTCGGCGGCTGCGCGGCGGATGAGCGCGCGCGCCGCGTCGAGGTTCTCGGCCGGATCGTCGGACGAGGTCATCTGCACCAGCGCCGCGCGCAGCGGCCTTGGGGGCGGCGCCGGGCGCGGGGGGGCGGGGGGCATGCCCTCAGGCCGCGCTCAGCAGCGCGTCGAGCTTGCCCGCGCGCTCGAGCGCGAAAAGATCGTCGCAGCCGCCCACATGGCGCCCGTCGATGAAGATCTGCGGCACGGTGCGCCGGCCGCCCGAGCGCTGGATCATCTCGGCGCGAAGGCCGGGTTCGCGCATCACGTCGTATTCGACGAAGGGCACGCCCTTGCGCGAAAGCAGCGCCTTGGCGCGCGCGCAATAGCCGCAGATGGGGGTGGCGTAGATCTCGACCTTGTTCACGCTTCTCGTCCTTTCGCCCGGCCATGCGCGAACCCGCCGCGCGCGCAGCCCTGGGGCAATATATGCCGCCCCGGCCCGGGCGCAACGCCGGGCGATCGCCCGAGGCGGCGATTCGCGCGGGGCCCCCGCCCCCGACGTCCCCCCCGACGTCCCGCAGCCGCGGCCCGGCGCCTTCAGGGGGCGTCGTCCTCGGCGAAGGGCTCGGGCACGGCGCGGGCCAACGCCAGGGCGAAGACCTCGGCCGCGCCCGCTTCGCGCAGCGCGTCGGCGCAGGCCGAGAGGGTGGCGCCGGTCGTGATCACGTCGTCCACCACCAGCACCCGCCGGCCGGCCACGCGCGCGCGCAAGGCCGGGCGCACGCGGATCGCGCCAGCGAGGTTGGCGCGGCGCTCGTCGCGGCTCAGGCCCTTCTGGCTGGGCGTGGCGCGCACCCGCTCGAGCAGGTCGGGAACGAGGTCGTCCTTGCGATCGGCCAGCCGCGCCACCTCGCGCGCCAGCGTCGCCGCCTGGTTGGCGCGGCGGGCGAAAAGCCGCCGCCAGTGCAGCGGCGTGGGCGCGATCAGATCGGCCGAGTCGATCAGCGGGCGGCCGATGCGCCGCATCCACAGCGCCGCCGGCCGCGCCACGTCCAGCCGGTCGCCATGCTTGAGCGCCAGCGTCAGGCGCCGGCCGATCCCCTCATAGACCAGCGCGGCGCGCGCGCGCGCGAAGCTGGGGGCCTGGTGCAGGCAGGCGTCGCAGATGTCGGCGTCCTCGTGCCCCAGCGTCGGCGCGCCGCAGCGGTCGCACACGGGCTCGGCGACGAAGGTCGTCTCGCGCCAGCAGTCCGGGCACAGGCCGTGCGGGGTCTCGACCTCGGCGCGGCAGTTGATGCACAGCGGCGGGAACAGCGCCTCGGTCAGCCAGCGCGCGGCGCGGCGCAGCGGCGTCGGGGGGCGTTCGTCCCGGTGCGGGCGATGGGGGGCGCGCGATGGCGCCGCCGCGGCGGAGCGGGGCGGGCTGGCGGCCGGTTGCGCAAGCGGGTCCGGGGCCGCCGCGCGCGCGGCGATGATGGATGGAGCCGTCGACGTCATGCGTCTCTCCTTCCCCTCGCCGCCCGGGGGCACTATACCCTCGTCGCGCGCCGCTGTCGCGCGCGATGTGCGCCGCGGCGCGGGCGCGAAGGAGGGCGGCGCATGACCAACGAACCCCCGCTTCTGTTCGACCGCGCGCTGCTGATGGCGCGGCGCGCGCGCGTCGGCGCGCCGGGCGCGGCCGATTTCCTGCATGCCGAGGCCGCCGCCGGCGCGGCCGAGCGGCTGCTGCCGATCGCGCGCGAGTTTCCGCGCGCCGCGCTGGTCTGGCCCGGCGCGCCGGCGTGGCGGCGCGCGCTCGAGGCCGCGCCCTCGGTCGGGCGCATCGACGAGGTCCCGCTGCGCGCGGACGAGACGCTGGAGTTGCCCGAAGGGGCCTATGATCTGGCGGTGTGCGGGCTGACGCTGCACTGGGCGAACGACCCCGTGGGAGCGCTGATCCAGATGCGCCGCGCGCTGCGCCCCGACGGGCTGATGATCGCCTGCCTTCTGGGCGGGGCGACGCTGCACGAGCTGCGCGCCGCGCTGGCCGAGGCCGAGGCCGCGGAGGAGGGCGGGCTGAGCCCGCGCGTCGCCCCCATGGCCGAGATCCGCGACCTTGGCGGGCTGCTGCAGCGCGCGGGCTTCGCCATGCCCGTGGCCGACGGCGACCGCATTCAGGCCACCTATGCCGATCCGCTGGCCCTGATGCGCGAGCTGCGCGCCATGGGCGAGACCAACGTGATGACCGCGCGCCGGCGCCGCTTCCTGCGCCGCGCGACGCTGGCGCGGGCGTGCGAGATCTATGCGCGTCACTTCCCCGCCCCCGGCGGGCGCGTGCGCGCCACCTTCGAGATCATCACCCTGACCGGCTGGGCGCCCGGACCGGGCCAGCCGAAGCCAAGGCGCCCCGGTTCGGCCACGGCGCGGCTCGCCGACGCGCTGGGCGTGCCCGAGCTGCCGGCCGGCGAGAAGGCGCCGCGCGCGCCCGCCGCGCCGCCGTCAACCGACGGCCCCGGCGACAAGGATGGCGGCCAGGGCGGCCGAAGCTGACGGCGCATCCGCCCGGTCGGCGGCGACGCGGAGGCAAGGCGGCAGGCGGCAGGCCACGTCCGCCCGCGTCGCTGCGGCGCGCCCGCCCCGGGGCCTGCGCCGCCCCTGCGCCGCGCCGCATCCCTTCGCCCCCGGCCCCGGCCGAACGGCGCCCCCCCGCGCCTGCGGCATCCGGCCCGCCCGCCGGCATCGGCCTTTGATCGCGGCGCGCGGCGGGCTAACTAAGCGCCAGCCCGCGGCGCGTTCGCGCGATCCTGCATGCCAATTCAGAATTCAGACGGAGACCCGTATGCCCGACGCCAGCCCGATCCTCGACAGCCCCGGACAGGGGCGCCTGGCCCACGCGCCCGCCGATCACCCGCCCGTGCCGCGCGCGCGCATCGGGGTCATGCTGGCCAATCTCGGCACCCCCGACGCCACCGACTACTGGTCCATGCGGCGCTATCTGAACGAGTTCCTCTCGGACCGGCGCGTCATCGACTATCCGCGCTGGTTCTGGCAGCCGCTGCTGCAGCTGGTGATCCTGACCAAGCGGCCCTTCACCTCGGGCGCGGCCTATCGCAGCATCTGGAACGTCGAGCGCGACGAAAGCCCGCTGCTGACCGTCACCCGCGCCCAGACCGAGGCGCTGGCCGAGCGGCTGACCCGCGATCTGGGCGAGCGCGTGGCGGTCGATTTCTGCATGCGCTACGGCAACCCCTCGACGCGCGAGCGCGTGCGCGCCATGGCCGAGGCGGGGTGCGAGCGCATCCTGTTCGTGCCGCTCTATCCGCAATACGCCGGCGCGACCACGGCCACGGCCAACGACGCCTTCTTCGCCGCGCTGGCCGAGCTTGACCGCCAGCCGGCCGCGCGCACCGCGCCGGCCTATTTCGACCACCCGGCCTATATCGACGCGCTGGCCGCCTCGGTCGAGCGCGCCTACGCGGCCATGGAGCGGCGCCCGGACGTGCTGGTGGCCTCGTATCACGGCCTGCCCAAGCGCTACCTGACCGAGAAGGGCGACCCCTATCACTGCCAGTGCGTCAAGACCTCGCGCCTGTTGCGCGAGCGGCTCGGCTTCGCGCCCGACGAGGTGGTCACCGCCTTCCAGTCGCGCTTCGGCTCGGAGGAATGGCTTCAGCCCTACACGGTCGAAGAGGTGGCGCGCCTGGCGCGGGCGGGCAAGCGGCGCATCGCGGTGATCGCGCCGGCCTTCGCCGCCGACTGCGTCGAGACGCTCGAGGAAATCAACGAAGAGATTCGCGAGGCGTTCGTCGAGGCGGGCGGCGAGTCGTTCGACTACATCCCCTGCCTGAACGACGACCCGGCGCATATCGACGCGCTCGAGCAGATCGTGCGGCGCGAGCTGGCGGGCTGGATATGAGGGGCTGGCCCGGCCCGGAGCGGGCATGAGCGACGACGCCGGACCTGCCCCCCGAGCGGTTGCCGCGCGGGTCATGCGGGGCCCTCGGCCGGTCGCGCGGCCCATTTGACGCGCCCGCCCGCGCCGCTAGGGTGGAGCGGGCCGAATCCCCGCGCCCCCGCGGCGCGGTTCCCCATCGAGCGGAGAGCACCATGACCGACCCCACCCCCGTCGCGGCCGTCGCCCTTTACGCCGGGCTCAACGGCCTGATCCTGGCATGGATGGTCATCGCCATCGTGCGGCTGCGCCTGCGCCTTGGCGTGTATTTCGGCGATGGCGGCCACGCGATCCTGGCGCGGGCCATGCGCGGGCAGGCCAATTTCATCGAATTCACGCCCATGTGCCTGATCCTTCTGCTGATGATGGCCATGCTGGGCGCGCCGCTCTGGGTGCTGCACCTGTTCGGCGCGACGCTGACGCTCGGGCGTCTGCTGCACGCCATGCACTTCATGGCCGCCGACGCTCCGGCCTGGCAGCGCAGCGTAGGCGCGACGCTGAGCCTGGCGGTTCTGGTCCTGGGCGCGCTGGGCGTCGCGGGGCACGCGCTGGCGGCGATGTGAGGCGGGCCATGACGGATTTCGACCGAGCGATCGACCCCGCCGCCGTCGCGCGCGCCCTTCTGGACGAGGCGCGCCGCGCCGGCGCGGCCGAGGCCGACGCCGTGGTGGCGGCCGGGGTCAGCCTGTCGGCGGATGTGCGCGGCGGCGCGCTCGAGCACGCCGAAAGCGCCGAGGGGGTGGATGTGGGGCTGCGCGTCATCCTGAACGGGCGCCAGGCCTGCGTCTCGGCCTCGGACGCGTCGGCGCGCACGCTGCGCGCGCTGGCCGAGCGCGCGGTGGCCATGGCGCGCGTCGCGCCCGAAGACCCCTGGTGCGGTCTGGCCGCGCCCGAGCAGCTGGCGCGCGACGTGGACGCCTCGGCGCTCGAGCTCGAGGACCCCGCGCCGCCCCCCGCGCCGGCCGAGCTCGAGGAGCTGGCCCGCGCCGCCGAGGCGGGCGCGCTCTCGGTCGCGGGCGTGAGCCAGGTCGAGGGCGCGGGCGCCGCCTGGGGCCGCAGCGTGTTCCACCTGGCCGCGACCAACGGCTTCGAGGGCGGCTATGCGCGCACCACCTCGTCGATCCATGTCTCGGCCATCGCCGGCGAGGGGCTGGGCATGGAGCGCGACCACGCCGCCGAAAGCCGCCGCCGGCGCGACGCGCTGCCCGACCCGGCCGAGATCGGCCGCCTTGCCGGCGCGCGCGCCGTGGCGCGTCTGGGCGCGCGCAAGCCGCCCTCGGGGCCCGTGCGCGCGGTGTTCGAGCGGCGCGTGGCGGCGACGCTGATCGGCCACCTGACCGCGGCGGCCAACGGCGCGGCCGTGGCGCGCGGCGCCAGCTGGCTGCGCGATCGTCTGGGCGAGGCGGTGCTGCCCGAGGGCTTCGACCTGATCGAAGAGCCCCGGCGCAAGCGCGGCCCCGCCTCGCGCCCCTTCGACGCCGAGGGTCTGCCCACCGCCGAGCGCGCCATCGTGCGCGGCGGCGTCCTGCAGGGCTGGACGCTGGACCTGGCCAGCGCGCGCCAGCTGGGCATGGCCCCCACCGGCAACGCCCAGCGCGGCGCGGGCTCGCCCCCGCATCCCGGCGTCGGCAACCTGCGCCTGCGCGCGCCGGCGCTCAGCTTCGACTCCCTTCTGCGCGAGCTTGACCGGGGCGTGCTGGTGACCGGGCTCATGGGCGCCTCGATCAACCCGACCACGGGCGATTACAGCCGCGGCGCCTGGGGGTTCTGGGTCGAGGACGGGCGCATCGTCCATCCGGTCGGCGAGATGACCCTGGCCGGTTCGCTGCCGCAGATGCTGCGCACGCTGCGCGCGGCCGACGACGCGGACGAGCACCGCGCCTTCGTCGTGCCCAGCCTGCTGGTCGAGGGGCTGACCCTTGCCGGAAGCTGAGCGCCCCGCGCCCGGCCCGCGGGGCGGCGACGCGCCCGCGCCGCCGCAGGACTGGCGCGCGGCGGATCTGCGCCTGCTCGAAGAGGCCGCGCGCGAGGCCGGGCGCCTGGCCATGCGGCGCTTTGGCGGCGCGCTCGACAGCTGGGACAAGGGCGGCGGGCAGGGGCCGGTCTCGGAGGCCGATCTCGAGATCGACCGCATGCTGCGCGCCGAGCTGCGCGCCGCGCGCCCCGATTACGGGTGGCTGAGCGAAGAGACCGAGGACGACCCCGCGCGCCTTGACGCCGAGCGGGTCTTCGTCGTCGATCCCATCGACGGCACGCGCGCCTTCATCGCCGGACAGCCGACCTTCGCCCATTCCCTGGCGGTGGTCGAGGGCGGGCGCCCCCAGGTCGGGGTCGTGTTCCTGCCGGCCAGGGAGCGCATGTTCGCCGCGCGCGCCGGCGCCGGGTCGACGCTGAACGGCGCGCGCCTGACCCATGGCGGGCGCGAGACGCTCGAGGGCGCGGCGGCGCTGACCGGCGCGGCGCAGCTGGCGCCCGAGCTGTGGCCGGGCGGCCCGCCGCCGGTGCGCCGGCATTTCCGCTCGTCGCTGGCCTATCGGCTGTGCCTGGTGGGCAGCGGCCGCTTCGACGCCATGATCACCCTGCGCGACGCGTGGGAGTGGGACGTGGCGGCGGGCGAGCTGATCGCCGCCGAGGCGGGCGCGGTGGTGACCGACGCGCGCGGCGCGCCCACGCGCTACAACGGGCCGCGCGCGCGCCTGCCCGGAATGATCGCCGCCGCTCCGGCGCTGCATCCGCAGATCATGGCGCGGCTGCGGCGCGCGGATTGACGCGCGCCGCCCCGCCGGTCTAGGGCTGCGCGCAGAACGCGCCATGGGCGCCTGAACGATCGGAGCCGGACATGACCCAGAGACTGCACCTCGTCTTCGGCGGCGAGCTTGTCGATCCGCAGAGCACCAGGTTCAAGGATGTGAGCAAGATCGACGTGGTCGGCATCTTCCCCAACTACGCCGCGGCCTACGACGCCTGGAAGGAAGCCGCCCAGCGCACCGTCGACGACGCGCACACGCGCTATTTCATCGCCCATCTTCACCGCCTGCGCGACGAAGAGACCGAGGCCAGCCCCACCGAAGAGCTCGGCTGAGCCCGATGGCCGCGCCCCTGCGGGCCATAAGGCGCAACGCCTTCGCGCGCGAGCTGGCGGCGCGGCTGGGCGCGTGGCTGATCCGCGCGCTCGACCGCACGGTGCGCTGGCGCGTCGAGGGCGAAAGCGTGCGCGCCGCGCTGCGCTCGGGGCGGGGCAGGTGGCTTCTGGCGGCGCCGCATGGGCGGCTCTTGATGGCGCCGGCGGAAAAGACGCCGGGGCTGCGCGTGGCGGCGATGATCTCGGCCAACCGCGACGGCGAGATCATCGCCGCCGTGGTGCGCCGCTTCGGGGTCGAAGCGGTGCGCGGCTCGAGCTTCGATCCGCGCAAGGCGCACAAGGATCGCGGCGGACGCAAGGCGCTGGCCGAGGCCGGCGCGATGCTGGCGGCCGAGGAGGATCTGCTGATGGTCCTGACCCCCGACGGGCCGCGCGGCCCGCGCCTGCGGCCCAAGGCCGGGCTGTCGGTGCTGGCCGCGCGCACGGGCGCGCCGGTGGCGGTGTGCGCCTATTCGGCGCGCCCGGCGCTGGTGCTGGGCAGCTGGGACCGCTTCATGATTCCCTTGCCCTTCGCGCGCGGCGCCAAGGTCTACGGTCCCGTCATCCCGCCGCCCGACGGCGCCGAGCCCGCCGCCATCGAGGCGCACCGCCTGCAGGTCGAACGCGCGATGATCGAGGCGGTGCGCCGCGCCGACGCGCTGGTCGGGCGCGCGCCGCTCGAACCCGGGCCGCCGCTGGGGCAGGCGCGCGCCGGCATCGACCGTGACGACCCGGCCCCGCTCGCCGGTCGGGCCGGACCCGCGCGCGCCGCCGCGCCGGATTCCGACGCATGAGCGCGCGCGCGCCCTTCAGCCCCGCGCTTGCGCTTTACCTCGGCGCGGCGCGGCTGGCCGAGGGGCCGGCGCGGCTGCTGCTGGCGCGGCGCGCGGCGCGGGGCAAGGAAGACCCCACGCGGCTGGCCGAGCGGCTGGGCCATGCCTCGCGCCCGCGCCCCGACGGGCCCCTGGTCTGGATCCACGCCGCCAGCGTCGGCGAGTCGCTGTCCGCCCTGCCGTTGATCGAGGCGCTGGGCGCGGCGCGCGCGGATCTGCGCTTTCTGGTCACCACCGGCACGCGCGCCTCGGCCGAGCTGATGGCCGCGCGCCTCGGTCAGCGCGCGCTGCACCAGTACGCGCCGCTCGACGCGCGGCCCGCGGCGCGGCGCTTCGTGGCCCATTGGCGGCCCGATCTGTGCGTGTGGCTTGAAAGCGAGCTGTGGCCGGCGCTCATCGTCGAGGCCGCCGCTTCGGGCGCGCCCCTGGCGCTGGTCGGAGGGCGGATGTCGGCGCGCTCGGCCGCGCGCTGGCGGCGGCTGGCGCCGGGCATGGCGCGCGCGCTGCTCGGCCGCTTCGCCGTCGTGGCGGCCCAGGACGAGGACGCAGCCGCGCGCCTTGCGGCCCTTGGCGCGCGCGAGGTGCAGGCGACCGGCTCGCTCAAGGCCGGAGCGCCGCCCCCGCCCGATCTGCCCGAGGCGCGGGCGGCGCTGGCGGCGCTGGGGCGGCCGCTGTGGCTGGCGGCCTCGACCCATCCGGGCGAAGAGGCGATGGTCGGCGCGGCGCATCGCGTCGCCGCGGCGCGGGTTCCGGGGCTGCTGACGCTGATCGCGCCGCGCCATCCCGCGCGCGCGCAGGAGATCGTCGATGCGCTGCGCGCCCAGGGGCTGACGATCACGCGCCGCGCGCTGGGCGAGGCGCCGACGGGCGACGTGCACCTGCTCGACACGCTGGGCGAGATGGGCGCCTGGCTGCGGGTCGCGCCGGTCGCCTTCGTCGGCGGCTCGTTGGCGCCGGTGGGCGGCCACAACCCGCACGAGCCGGCCGCGCTGGACGTGGCCATCCTGCACGGGCCGCATGTCGGGAATTTCCGCGCCGAATACGAGGCGCTTCGGGTCGCGGGCGGCGCCGTGCGCGTGGACGACGCCGAGGCGCTGGGGCGCGAGGCGGCGGCGCTGCTGCGCGACCCCGACCGCCGGCTGGCGCTGACGCGCGCCGCGCGCGCGGCGCTTGACGGCGGCGCGCGGGCCGTGGCGCGCACCGCGGCGCTGCTGGCGCCGCTGCTGCCCGCGCCGGCGTCGCCCCAGGCGGAAAGAGGCGGGACATGATGCGCGCGCCCCGGTTCTGGTTCCGCCCGCCCCGGGCGCCGGGCCTTGCCGCGCGGCTGCTGGCCCCGCTTGGCGCGGCCTACGCGGCGGCCACGCGGGCGCGGCTGGCGCGCGGGCAGGGCTGGCGCGCGCCGGTTCCCGTGATCTGCCTGGGCAATCTGACGGCGGGCGGCGCGGGCAAGACCCCCGCCGCGATCCACGCGCTCGAGCGGCTGGCCGAGATGGGCGTGCGCGCCCATGTCGTCACGCGCGGCCATGGCGGAACGGCGCGCGGTCCGCATCTGGTGGACCTGGCGCGCGACGACGCGGCGCTGACCGGCGACGAGGCCCTGCTGCTGGCCGCCTTCGCGCCGGTGTGGGTGGCGCGCGACCGGGCGGCGGGGGCGCGCGCGGCCGTCGCCGCGGGGGCCGAGGCGCTGGTTCTGGACGACGGCTTCCAGAACCCGGCCCTGGTCAAGGACCTGTCCATCCTGGCGGTGGACGCCGAGACCGGCCTTGGCAACGGGCGCCCCATTCCCGCCGGCCCCTTGCGCGAGCGTCCGGCCGAGGGCATGGCCCGCGCCGACGCCGTGCTGCTGATCGGCCCGCCCGAGGCGCGCGCCGCCGCCCCCGCGCGATGGCCCGTTCTGCGCGCGCGGCCCATCCTGAACGCCGAGCTTCGCGCCCGTCCCATAGGCATCGACTGGCGCGGGCGGCGCGTGGTCGCCTTCGCCGGGATCGGCCGGCCCGAGAAGTTCTTCGACACGCTGCGCGCGCTCGGCGCCGAGCTGGTCGGCGCGCACGCCTTTCCCGACCACGCGCCCTACGCGCCGCGCATCCTGCGCCGCCTGCAGGCCGAGGCGGCGCAGGCCGATGCGCAGCTCGTGACCACCGAGAAGGACGCGGTGCGCCTGCCGCCGGCCTTTCGCGGCATGGCGATGCCGCTTCCCGTCGCGCTGGTTCCCGAGGATCAGGCCGCCTTCGACGCCCTTCTGCGCCGCGCCCTCGCGCGGCCTGCGCAAGGCTGAGCGGCCGGGCGCGGATCGCGGATCGCGGAGCCGATCGCCGGCCGCCCCTTCGGCCCGAGGGCGCCGGGAGACGGCAAGGGCGGCGGCTCGAACGCGCCGAGCGGGCCCCTTGGGCCGAGGGCGCCGGGAGACGGCTCTTGCGGGCGGGTCGGACATGGGGCGCCGATGCGGCGCGCCGGCGGCGCGGGCCGAAGGGCATGCCCCATCGCCGCGGCGACGCGGCCTGCCGGCGCGGCGCCGCGCGCGGCCGATCGAGCGCGCGGCGTCGGCGCGGGGCGGGCCGCACGGGCCAGGGCGCGAGCGCAGGGCGCCCCCAAATCGCCCCAAAGCCGCCCATCGACCGGCGCCCGGCAGGGTCAGCCTGCGCGGCATGGTCCCTCGCGCGACGCTTCTCGCGGCGCGTTGCGGGCGCGCAGCCCCGGCGGCTTGCGCGCCCGTTTTTTTGCGCCTTCCTTTTCTGGCGCTCTCTCGCCCCTCTCTGCGGGCCATGCGCATCGCTCGCGGCCCAAGCCGGCGCCCCGGCCCTTGTGCGGCGGCGGCGAGGGGGTCCAGGCGGCCCTTGTGCGCGGCGGCCTCGGCCGCGCGCCGGGCGCGAGCGCGCGCCCAAAGTCGGATGGCGGCGCGCCGCCGCCGCGCCTAGCATGGCGCCATGATCGCACGTCTCGTCCTGTTCCTTGTCGCCGTGATCTGGACGCTTGCGGCGTCGGCTCCGCCGGCGGCCGCGGCCGCGGCCGAAAACGCGCCGCTTCTCTCCGAGGCCGAGCTTGCGGCGCGCGTTCCCGCTCCTTACCGGCTGGGCGCAAAGCTGACGGAGGAGGGGGTGCACGAGATCATCGATCTGAGCGGGCGCCCGGCGGGCTACATCTTCGAAACGCGCCCGCTTGCGCCCATTCCGGGCTTTTCCGGCGCGCCGATCGACCTTCTGGTGACGCTGGACGGCGAGGGGCGCTTCCTTGACGTCGAGCTCATCGACCATAACGAGCCCGTCTTCGTCTCGGGCCTGGGCGAGGCGCCGTTTCACAAGTTCGTCGAGCAGTATCGCGGCCGCTCGATCGCCGAGAACCTGACCGTCGGCGTGCCCTACGGCGCGCAGGGGGGCGCGGGCTCGGCGGCGACCTATCTGGACGGCGTGACCAAGGCCACCGCCTCGGTGCGGATCGCGCATGAGAGCATCCTGGCCGCGGCCTTCGCCGTCGCGCGCGAGCGCATGAAGGGCCTGCGCGCCGGTCCGCCGCGCGCGCCCGATCCCGACCATGACGAGAAGCTGGACTGGGCCGCGCTCGAGGCGCAGGGCCTGGCGGGCCGGCTGACGGTCACGAACCGCCAGCTGCAGGAGGCCTTCGCCGGCTCGTTGTGGGAGGATGACGACCCCGAGGCGGCGGCCGACCCCGACGGCGTGTTCCTGGATCTGTGGGTGGTGGATGTCGGCCCGCCCGCGCTGGCGCGCGCCGCCCTTGCGCCCGAAACGCTGGCCGAGCTGCGCGCCTTCCTGGCCGTCTCGGACCATGACGAGCCGCTGCTGCTGGTCGATGCGGGCCGCCATGGCCTGGTGTCGGAGGATTTCGTGCGCAACACGGCGCCGGACCTGATCACGCTCGAGCAGGACGGCCTGCCCATCGCCCTGCGCGACGCGGATCTGGAGGTGCAGCTTGCGCCCGGCGGCCCCGAGGCGGCGCGCGCGATGATCCTGCGCACCGATCGGCGGCTGGGCTTCGACCCGGCGCGGCCCTGGACGCTGCGCATCGCCGCCTTGCGCCGCCACGGCCCCTTCATGCCCCAGATTGGCGCGCGCAGCTTCGAGCTGACCCACGTCACGCCCGAGCGCTTCTTCCGCGCGCCGCAGGCCGCGCCCGCGCCCGCGCCGCCCTGGGTCGAGGCGGCGCTGGCGCGGCGGGTCGATCTGGCGGCGCTGGCGGCGCTGCTGCTGGCGCTGTTCGCGGCGCTTGGGCCGTGGATGCGGCGCCTGGCCGCCAGCCGCGCCTATCTGCCGGCGCGCCTGGCCTTTCTGGCCGCGATGATCGCCTTCGTCGGCTGGCACGGGCAGGGGCAGCTGTCCATCGTCACGGCGCTGGGGACGCTGCGCGCCGCCGTGCAGGGGGGCGGCTTCGCCTTCCTGCTCTACGACCCGTTCTCGCTCATGATCTGGGGCGCGGCGATTCTGGGCTTCGTGCTGTGGGGGCGGGGGCTGTTCTGCGGCTGGCTGTGCCCCTACGGCGCCATGCAGGAGCTGGCCCACCACGCGGGCCGCGCGGCGCGCCTGCCGCGTCTGCGCGTGGCCGAGCGCTGGGACCGCCGGCTCAAGCTGGTCAAATACGCCGTGCTGGCCGTTCTGGCGGCGGCGGCGCTGATCTCGCCCTCGGCCACCGACGCGCTGGTCGAGGTCGAGCCCTTCAAGACCGCCGTCACCGTCGGCTTCGACCGCGAGTGGCCCTATGTTCTTTACGCCGCCTTCTGGCTGGCGCTGGGCGCGGCGCTGTTCAAGGGGTTCTGCCGCTATGTCTGCCCGCTCGGGGCGCTGATGGCGCTGGGCGGGCTGCTGCGCGGGCGCGACTGGATCGCGCGCCGGGCCGAGTGCGGTTCGCCCTGTCAGCTGTGCCGGGCGAAATGCCCCTACCAGGCGATCGAGAAAAGCGGCCGCATCCGCTATGACGAATGCTTCGCCTGCCTCGACTGCGTCTCGATCTACGAGGACCCGGCCCGCTGCGTGCCCCGCGTCCTGGCCGCGCGCAAGGCCGGGCCGAGGCGGCAGGCGCCGGTCGCCGCGCCGTCCGCAGCGGCCAGGGCGCGCTGAAGGGGGCCGCGGAGCCCGGCCTTCCGCCGGGCGATCGCAGCCGGGGCAGGGGAAGGCGCGGGGGGCGAAGCGGCAAGTGCGCATGGCCCCGTCGCCCGCCTCGGCAGGGCCGTTGCGCGGGCGCGCGCGCGGCGGATAGGCTGAGCGCGACGCGCGGGGCAGGGAGGATGCGATGGATTACGACGCCATGGACGCGACGGCGCTGGCCGCGCTGGTCGCGGCGGGCGAGGCGACGCCGGACGAGCTGCTGGACCTGGCGCTCGATCGGCTGCGCGCCGTGGATGGAACGCTCAACGCCGTGCCGCTGGTGTTCGAGGAGACCGCGCGGCGAAAGATCGCGCAGGGGCTGCCCGAGGGGCCGCTGCGCGGCGTGCCCTTCCTGCTCAAGGATCTGGGCGCCGAGGCGCGCGACTACCCTTCGCATAACGGCTCGCGGCTTTTTCGCTGGACGCGCTATGACCGCGACTCGGCCATTTACGAGCGCCTGGCCGCCGCCGGGCTGGTGGTGTTCGGGCGCACCGCCTCGCCCGAACTGGGCATCGGGCCGGTCACCGAGGCCGCCGTCTATGGCGGGCCCACGCGCAACCCGTGGGACCCGTCGCGCACCCCCGGCGGCTCGTCGGGCGGCTCGGGCGCGGCGGTGGCGGCGGGGGTCGTGCCGGCGGCGCATGGCTCGGATGGCGGCGGGTCGGTGCGCATTCCCGCCTCGAGCTGCGGCCTGTTCGGCTTCAAGCCCACGCGCGCGCGCCTGCCCGACGGCCCCTATGCGGGCGAGGGCTGGGCGGGAATGGCCATCGACGGGTTCCTGACCCGCAGCGTGCGCGACTCGGCGCTGTTGCTGGACGTGACGCAGGGGCCGGACCTGGGCGCGCCCTACTGGGCGCCGCCGCTGCGCGAGGGCTTCCGCGCCGCGCTGGCCCGCCCGCCGCGGCCGCTGCGCGTGGCCTTGTGCGAGACGACGCTGACCGGCGCGCCGGTGCATCCCGAATGCCGCGCCGCCGCCCAAGAGGCCGCCGCCCTGCTGGCCGATCTGGGGCACGAGGTGACGCCCGCGCGCCCCGACGCCGATCACGAGGGGATGATGGCCGCCTGGACAGACATCGTCGCCTGCGGCACGGCGCTGAGCATCCGCAAGGCGGTCGAGGCGCGCGGCCGCCCGCTCGAGCCCGACGAGGTCGAGGGCGTGGCGCGCGGCGCGGCGGCGCATGCGCGCGCCATTTCGGGCGACCGCTACCTCGAGGCGGTCGGGCGCATCCATGCCTATGGCCGGCGCATGGCCGAGTTCTTCCTGCGCCACGACATCCTGCTGACCCCGACCCTGGCCGAGCCTCCGGCGCGGATCGGGCGCTTCGCCCATGACCGCGAGGATTACGTCGCCTACCGCATGGGGCCGGACGGCGTCTTCGCCTATTCGCCCTTCACCGCCGCCTTCAACGCCACCGGCCAGCCGGCGGCCTCGGTTCCGCTGCGCTGGACCCCCGAGGGGCTGCCCGTCGGCGTTCACCTGGCCGCGCCCTTCGGCGAGGACGAGCTGCTGATGGCGCTGTGCGGGCAGATCGAGGCGGCGCGCCCCTGGTTCGACCGCCGCCCGCCGCTCGTCGCCGGCGGGCAAGACGCTTGACGCCGCCGACGCCGCCTGCGACCCTTTGTCCGGGCAATGACGGGGGGAGCCGCTTGACCGAAGATGACGCCGCGGTCGAGATTCGCTCGGCGCGCAAGGAATACCCCAGCGCCGCGGGTCCGGTGCGGGCGCTGGACGACGTGTCGCTGACCATCCGCAAGGGCGAGTTCTTCACGCTTCTGGGCCCGTCCGGTTGCGGCAAGACCACGCTGCTGCGCCTGATCGCGGGGTTCGAGACCCCCGATGCGGGGCGCATCCTGCTCGAGGGACGCGACATCACGGACGATCCGCCCAACCGGCGGCCCGTGAACACCGTGTTCCAGAGCTACGCCCTGTTCCCGCATCTGAGCGTGGCGCGCAACATCGCCTTCGGGCTCGAGATGCTGGGCCGCCCGGCCGCCGAGACGCGCGCGCGCGTGGCGCAGATCCTTCGCCTCGTGCGGATGGAAGAGATGGCCGACCGCCGCCCCGACCAGCTTTCGGGCGGCCAGCAGCAGCGCGTGGCGCTGGCGCGGGCGCTGGCGCCGGCGCCGCGGGTGCTGCTGCTGGACGAGCCGCTTTCGGCCCTCGATCTGAAGCTGCGCAAGGAGATGCAGCGCGAGCTCAAGCGCCTTCAACACGAGACCGGGATCACCTTCGTCTTCGTCACCCACGACCAGGAAGAGGCGCTGACCATGTCCGACCGCGTCGGCGTGATGCGCGGGGGCCGCCTGCAGCAGGTCGGCCCGCCGCGCGAGATCTACGCGCGGCCGGTCAACCGCTTCGTGGCCGACTTCATCGGCGAGACGAACTTTCTCGAAGGCGTCGCGCGCGGCGGCGCGGTGCATCTGCCCGCGGGCGCGGCGCTGCCCGCGCCCGGCGGCGCGCCGGCCGAGGGCAAGCGCATCACCCTGACCGTCCGCCCCGAGCAGCTGCGCCTGGCGGCGCCGGGCGCGGGAAGGCTCGAGGCGACGGTGGCCGAGATCGTCTATTTCGGCCCCGCCGCCCATTGCCACATGAAGCTGGACGACGGCACGCCCATCGTCGCGCGGCTGGAGGAGGGGCGCATGCCCGAGCCCGGCGCGCGGGTCGGGCTGGACTTCGCGCCCGGCGCGCTCCAGGCGCTGGAAGATTGAGGAGGGACGCCATGAACCGGCCCGCGCGTCCGCCCGCCCGATGACCGCCGAGGAAAGACGGCGCGCGCGCCAGGGCTGGCTGCTGTCGGCGCCGGCGCTGGCGCTGCTTCTGGCGGGGGCGTCCGGGCCGCTGCTGATCGTCGTCGTCTACGCCTTTCTCGAGCCCGGCGAATATTCGGGGGTCGAGTGGAAGTTCTCGCTCGAGGCGTGGTTCCGCGTCCTGTTCGAGCGCGACATCTTCGACGGCACGGTGCGCCTTGCCGACGCGCATCTGTCGATCTTCTGGCGCTCGGTCAAGCTGTCGCTGCTGACCACGCTGCTGACCTTCGTCTTCGGCCTGCCGACGGCCTGGTTCATCGCCACGCGCCCGGCGCGCACGCGCATGCTGTGGCTGTTCCTGATCACGGTGCCGTTCTGGACCAACCTTCTGATCCGCACCTTCGCCATCATGGAGGTGCTGCGCAACGAGGGCATCCTGAACGGCGCGCTGATGCGCCTTGGGCTGATCTCCTCCCCGATCCAGATCCTCTACACCGACGTCGCCGTGCTGATCGGCATGACCTACGTCTATCTGCCCCTGATGGCGCTGCCGCTCTATGCGGCGATCGAGCGCTTCGACATGCGCATGGCCGAGGCCGCCTACGACCTTTACGCCTCGCGCTGGCAGGTGCTGCGCAAGGTGGTGCTGCCGATCGTGCGGCCGGGGGTGGTCGCGGGCTCGATCCTGGTCTTCGTGCCGTCGCTGGGCGCCTATGTGACGCCGCGTGTTCTGGGCGGGGGCAAGAACATGATGATCGGCAACTTCATCGAGCTGCAGTTCGGCGCCGGGCGCAACTGGCCGCTGGGCGCGGCGCTGTCGCTGATCCTGCTGGCGATGGTGGCCTGCGCGCTGACGATCTATGTGCGGGCCGCCGCGCGGGCGGGCGCCGATGGCTAGGGCGCGCCCGTTCTCGGCCGCAAGGCTGCCCGGCTTCGCCGCGATGGCCGCGGCGACCTTCCTGATCCTTTATGCGCCCATCGCCACGCTGGTGATCTATTCGTTCAACGGATCGGATTCGGTGGCGGTCTGGGGCGGCTTCTCGCTCAAATGGTATGGCGCCGCGTGGGAGAACGCCCAGGTGCAGGAGGCGACCATGCGCTCGGTCGTCATCGCGCTGGCCGCTTCGGGCATCGCCACCGTCACGGCGACCATGGCGGCGCTGGGCACGACGCGGCGCGGACGCTTTCCCGGGCAGACGCTCATCTACGCCATCATCAACCAGCCGCTGATGGCGCCCGAGATCGTCACCGCCGTGGCGCTGCTGATCTTCTTCTCCTCCATCAAGGTCGCCACCGGCTATACGGGGCTGGGCTATCTGATCCTGGCGCATGCCGCCTTCTGCGTGCCCTTCGCCTATCTGCCCATCCGCGCCCGGCTCGAAAGCATGGACCTGACGCTCGAGACCGCGGCCGCCGACCTTTACGCCACGCCCTGGCTGGCCTTCCGGCGGGTGACGCTGCCGCTGCTGGCGCCCGGAATCGCGGCAGGGGCGATGTTGGCCTTCGTCATCTCGCTCGACGACGTCATCATCACCGAGTTCGTCAAGTCGGCCGGCCAGGACACCCTGCCGACCTACATGCTTGGCCAGATCCGCCGCGCCGCCACGCCCGAGGTCAACGCGATCTCGACCGCGCTGCTGGCGGTGACGGTCGCGTTGCTGACCCTGTTCTTCGCGGTCACGAGAAAGCGGGCCTGAACCGTTCGCGCCGCGCCAACCCGGCGGGTCTTCCGGTCCGCCATCCGACAAGGAGAGAAAGTCATGCGCATTCCCGCCCTGGCGGCCGCGACGGCCCTTGCCGCCGCCGCCGCTCATGCCGAAGGGGCCCTGAACATCTACAACTGGGGCAACTACACCAATCCCGAGCTGATCAAGAAGTTCGAGCAGACCTATGACGTCAAGGTCACCATCACGGAATACGACTCGAACACCACCGCCCTGACCAAGGTCGAGGCGGGCGGCCACGGCTTCGACATCGTCGTGCCCTCGCACAGCTTCGTGCCGATCTTCATCGAAAAGGGGCTGCTGCTCGAGACGCGCCCCGATCAGATGGAGAACTTCAAGAACGTCGATCCGGTCTGGGTCGACGTGCCCTGGGATCCGGGCCGGCGCTACACCGTGCCCTGGCAGTGGGGCTCGACGGGCATGGCGGTCAATGTCGACGCCTATGACGGCGACATCAACACCTCGGCCATCTTCCTCGATCCGCCGCCCGAGCTGGCGGGCAAGATCAACGTCGTGCCCGAGATGCAGGACGTGATCAACCTGGCGCTCTACTATGTCGGCGGCGAGGCCTGCACCGAGGACAAGTCCAAGCTCAAGGCCGCGCGCGACGCGCTGGTCGCGGCCAAGCCCAAATGGCTGTCGATGGATTACGGCACCACCGACAAGCTGGCCTCGGGCGAGTGGGTCGCCAGCGTGAACTGGAACGGCTCGACCTTCCGCGCGCGGCTGGCCAATCCGAAGGTCCGCTATGGCTACCCGCGCGAGGGCTATCCGCTGTGGATGGACTCGGTCGCCGTGCTGGCCGACGCGAAGAACGTCGAGAACGCCAAGCTGTTCCAGAACTTCATCATGGATCCCGAGAACGCGGCGCTGATCTCGGCCTTCGCGCGCTACTCGAACGGGATCAAGGGGTCGGACGCCTTCATGCCGCCCGAGATGAAGGACGCGCCCGAGATCAACCCGCCGGCCGAGCTGGCCGCCGCCGGGCGCTTCGGCCCCAGCTGCCCGAAGGAGATCCAGGCGATCTACACCGCCATCTGGACCGAGCTCCAGAAGTGAACCGCGGCCGGGGCGCGCGCGCCCCGGCCGACAGGCGCGGCTCAGGCGTCCAGAAAGCCTTCGAGAACGTTGACCGCGTTCACCCCGATCGCCTCGATCGCGTAGCCGCCCTCCATGCAGAACAGCGTCGGCAGGCCCAGCCGCCCGATGCGCCGGCCCGCATCGAGGAAATCGGGGCTGTCGAGCGTGAAGAAGCTGATCGGGTCGTCCTTGTAGGCGTCCACCCCCAGCGACACCACCAGCGCCTCGGCGCCGAAGGCGCGGATGCGCGCCAGCGCCGCGTCAAGCGCCTCGGCCCAGGGGCCGTAGCCCGCGCCCGGCGGCAGGGGCAGGTTCAGATTGGCGCCCTCGCCGGGGCCTTCGCCGGTCTCGTCCGAATAACCCAGATAGTAGGGGAAGGCGTGCTCGGGCGCGCCGTGGATCGAGGCGAAGAACACGTCGCCGCGGCGATAGAAGATGTCCTGCGTGCCGTTGCCGTGGTGAAAGTCGATGTCCAGCACCGCGACGCGCGCCACGCCGTCGGCGCGGAAGGCCTCGGCCGCCAGCGCCGCGTTGTTGATGAAGCAATAGCCGCCGAACATGTCGGCGGTGGCGTGGTGGCCCGGCGGGCGGCACAGGGCGAAGGCCGCCCGCGCCCCGCCCGCCACGATGCGCTGGGCGGTTTGCGCCACGGCCGCCGAGGACAGCGCCGCGGCCCAGGTTCCGGCGGTGATGGCCGTCTCGGCGGCCAGCGCGTAGAAGCCGACCTTGCCGTCGATGTTCGTGGGCGCGCGATCGGCGTTCATGCGCCGGGCGGGAAAGCTGGCGGGAATGATCTCGCCCGCGCAGCCGGCCCGCTTCCATTCGTCCCAGGCGTGTTCCAGAAACGCCAGGTAATCGGGCCGGCACAGGGCGCGGATGGGCGCCATGGCGACGGGATCGGGCGCGGCGATGTCGTTCAGGCCCCGCTCGCGCAGCCGCGCCAGGATGTATTCGACGCGGCTCGGCCGCTCGAAGGGCGTGACGAACTGGCCGGCATGCAGCTCGGCCTGCGGGAAGTGCAGGCGGTGGTCCTCGCTGCAGATGGTGCGCATGGCGTTTCCCTTCAGGCCCCCGGGGGCCGCTTCATCGGCCGGCCGCCCGACCACACGGCCTTCACCGCGCGGTCGTCGCCCAGGATCATGGTCGCGAACAGCGCCTCCCACACGTCGCGCGCCCGCGCGGCGCGCTGGGCGGCGACGGGCGTTGCGGCCAGGTCCAGCGCGACCAGGTCCGCTTCCAGGCCCGTCTCGAGCCGCCCGATCCGGTCGTCCAGCCGCATGACCCGCGCCGAGCCGGCCGTGGCCATCCACAAGAGCTGCGCCGGATGGAGCGGGGCGCCGCGCAGCTGGCTGATCTCGTAGGCCGAGCGCATGGTCGCCAGCATCGAGAAGCTCGACCCGCCGCCCACATCCGTCGCCAGCCCCACCGGCACGCCGCTGCGCGCAAGCCCGGCTACGTCGCACAGGCCCGAGCCGATGAAGGCGTTCGAAGTCGGGCAATGCGCGACGCCGGTTCCCGTCTCGGCCAGCGCCGCGCGCTCGCGCGCGGTCAGGTGAATGGCATGGCCCATGATCGCGCCGGGCCCGGCCAGCCCGCGCGCCTCATAGACGCCGAAATAGTCGGGATCCTCGGGGAACAGCTCGCGCACCCAGGCGATTTCGTCGGGCTGTTCGGACAGATGGGTCTGCATGAGGCAGTCGGGATGCGCGGCCCAGAGCGCCCCCGCCGCCTCGAGCTGCGCGGGCGTCGAGGTCGGGGCGAAGCGCGGCGTGACCGCGTATCCCAGCCGCCCGCGCCCGTGCCAGCGCGCGATCAGCGCCGCGCTTTCGTCATGGCCGCGGCGCGGGTCGTCGGTCAGGCCGGGGGGCGCGTTGCGGTCCATCATCACCTTGCCCGCGCACAGGCGCAGCCCCCGCGCCAGCGCCGCGGCGAACAGCGCGTCGGCGCTTTGCGGGTGCACGGTGCAATAGACGCAGGCGGCGGTGATGCCGTTGGCCAGGTTCAGATCGAGGTATAGCTCGGCCTGCGCGCGCGCGTGGTCGGGATCGGCGAAGCGCAGCTCCTCGGGGAAGGTGTAGGCGTTGAGCCAGTCGATCAGCCGCTTGCCCCAGCTGGCGATGATGCCGGTCTGGGGGTAATGCGCGTGGCAATCGACGAAGCCGGGGATGATGAGCGCATCGCCCATGTCCTCGACCCGCGCGCGCGGATGGGCGGCGCGCAGCGCGTCGGCCGGGCCGACGGCGGCGATGCGGCCTTCGCGCACAAGAACGCCCCCGCGCGAGTCATGCGCGGCGCAGTCCTCGGGCGGGACCAGGAAGGGATCTTCGCGCAGGCGCAGGGTCTGGCCAAGGATCAGCAGCTCGTCCTGCGAAGCTGCGCCGGGTTCGGCGGCGCCGGTCATGGGGTCTTCCATTCTTGCGGGTCGGGTCGGGCGCGGCTCAGACCTCTTCGAGGCGGTCGGTCGCGGGCGGCGGCGTGCGCGACAGGGCCGAGATGCGCGCGCGCAGCTCGTCGGTCATGTCGAACTCGGCCGCGGCCAGCGAGGGGCGCAGCTGCTCGAGCGAGCGCGCGCCGATGATGGGCGCCGTCACCGCCGGGTGCGCGCCCGCCCAGGCCACCGCCAGCGTCGCCGGATGCACGCCCAGCTCGCCGGCCAGGGCGACGAAGGCGCGGGCGGTCTCGTGCATCCAGTCCTCGCCATAGCGGGCGCGGTAGGCGGGGTTGACCGCAAGGCGGCCCGTCTCGCCGCGCAGATACTTGCCCGTCAGCAGCCCGCCGCCGAGGGGGCTGTAGGGGATGACCCCCAGCCCCTCGGCCTGGGCGAGGGGCAGCAGCTCGACCTCGGCCTGGCGCTTGACCAGCGAATACATGGGCTGGAGCACGTCGATGCGGCCCCAGCCGCGCAGCGCCTGAACGCCCAGCGCCGTCGCGACGCGCCAGGCGGGGTAGTTCGACAGGCCCAGATAGATCGCCTGGCCCGAACGCTGGATGTCCTCGAGCGCGCGCAGCCGGTCCTCGAGCCGGGCCGGGTCGGCGTCGTGATGCAGGAACAGAACGTCCACCCGATCGGTTCCCAGCCGGCGCAGGCTGGCCTCGACCTGGGCGCGGATCGCCCGCCGGCTCGATCCGCCGACCATGTGGCACTTGGTCGTCACCACCAGCGAGTCGCGCTCATGCGCCATGAGCCGGCCGAGGATGCGCTCGGCCTCGCCGCCGTTGTAGACGTTGGCGCAGTCGATGAAGTCCACTCCCGCGTCGCGGGCGGCGGCGTAGATGCGGGCGGCCTCGGCCTCGTCGGCGTCGCCGCCGAAGGACATCGTGCCAAGGCACAGGGCCGAGACCTCGACCCCCGTGGCTCCCAGAAGCTTGCGGCGCATGTCGGCTCCTTCGCATGGGGCGCCCGGCGCGCGGCCGGGCGCCGCCTATCGCGGATCACTTGGGCAGTTCGCCCTCGATCCCCTCGACGTAGAAGTTCATGCCGGCCAGCGTGGCGTCGTCGGCCACCTCGCCTTCCTTGAGCCAGACCGAGCCGTCCTGACGGCGGATCGGGCCGGTGAAGGGGTGCAGCTTGCCCGCCGCGATGGCCTCGATGGCGGCCTGCGCCTCGGCGCGCACCTCGGGGGGGATGCGCTCGGAGAAGGGCGCGAACTCGACCATGCCCGAGGCGATGCCGTCCCAGGTGTCCTGCGATTCCCAGGTTCCCTCAAGCACCGCCTTGGCGCGGCTGACATAGTAGGGTGCCCAGTTGTCGATGATCGCCGTCAGCTGCGCGTTGGGGCCAAAGCGCTTCATGTCCGAGGCCTGGCCGAAGGCGAAGATGCCCTTTTCCTCGGCCACGGTCATCGGCGCGGGGCTGTCGGTGTGCTGCATGATCACGTCCGCGCCCTGTTCGATCAGCGCGTTCGCCGCGTCGGCTTCCTTGCCCGGGTCGAACCAGGTGTTGACCCAGACGATCTTGAACTTGACGTCGGGGTTGACCGACCTGGCCGCCAGATAGGCGGCGTTGATGCCGCGCACCACCTCGGGGATGGGGAAGGAGGCGATGTAGCCGATGGTGTTGGTCTTGGTCATGCGCCCGGCGATCAGGCCGATCACATGCCGCCCCTCGTAGAAGCGCGCCGAGTAGGTCGAGACGTTGTGCGCGCGCTTGTAGCCGGTGGCGTGCTCGAACTTCACGTTCGGGAACTGCTTGGCCACCTTCAGCGTCGGGTTCATGAAGCCGAAGGAGGTGGCGAAGATCAGGTCGTGGCCCGCGCGCGCCATCTGGCGCAGGGCGCGTTCGGCGTCGGGGCCTTCGGGCACGCTCTCAAGATAGGTGGTCTCGACCTTGTCGCCCAGCGCGGCCTCGATGGCCTGGCGGCCCTGATCGTGCTGATAGGACCAGCCGAAATCGCCCACCGGGCCCACATAGATGAAGCCGACCTTGATCTTGTCGGCCGCTGCGGCGGCGCCCGCCAGGCCCAGCGCGGCGGCCGCGGCCAGAAGCGTTCGGGTGAGTTTCATGCGGTGACGTCTCCTCTGTCGGTTCTCGCGCGGCGGAGCCGGGCGCGCCGCGCCGGGCTCTCGGGCGGGAACGATACCCGCGTCGCGCCTTTGCGTCACCGTGCAATCTTCGCGCCCGGCGCTTGTGCGCGCCGTCAGCCGACGAGGGCGGCGCCGGCCCCGTCGCGCGGGTCGGCCAGCGGCGAGGGACGGGCGTGGCAGGGCTCGAGCGTCGCCTGCAGCCCCGCGCGCGCCCGCGCCGCCGCTTCGGACAACGAGCGGTCGTCGGCCCGGATCTCGGTCACCCCGAGGTGCGCGGCCGCGGCCCCGTCCTCGTCGATCAGCCGCTGGGCGACGCGCAGCGCCGCCACCGCCGCCGCGGGAGCGTCCGACTCGGGCAGGATGAGGGCGAGGACGTCCTCGGCGATGAAGGCCGCGATGTCGGACACGCGCAGATCGCGCAGCGCCAGGGGCGCGGCGCCCATGGGCGCGCGGGTGAACTCGATCAGCGCCAGCGCCGCGGGCCGGCCCTTGCGCGCCCGCAGACCCGCCGCGGCGCGCAGCGCGGCCTCGATCCCGGCCGGTCCGGGCGTCTGGGCGCCCGCCTGCGCCGCGATGGCGCGCGCATCGGGCGCGCCGCAATCCTTGCGCGAGGTCATGGTCTTCGCTCCCCTATCCATCCCACCGCGGACAGGATAGGGGCAAATCCCTAACGAAACGGGAACGCGCTCAGCCCTCGGCGCGGAAGGGCTTGCCCAGGCACGCCGGCGCCTCGGCCGCGCGGCGCCGGTCGCCCGAAATCAGCACCAGCACCAGGATCGTGGCCAGGTAGGGCGTCATCGACAGATACTGGCTCTGGATCGACACCCCCAGCGCCTGCAGGTTCAGCTGCACGATGGTCACGCCGCCGAACACATAGGCGCCCAGCAGCGCTCGCCAGGGCCGCCACGAGGCGAAGACCACGATGGCCAGCGCGATCCAGCCGCGGCCGGCGGTCATGCCCTCGACCCAGAGCGGGGTCTGCACCAGCGCCAGATACCCCCCGCCCAGCCCCGCGCAGGCGCCGCCGAACAGCACCGCGGCGAAGCGGATCGCCGTGACGCGGTAGCCGATGGCATGGGCGGCGTGGTGATTCTCGCCCACCGCGCGCAGGATCAGCCCCGCGCGGCTGCGCCCGAGCCACAGCCACGTCCCCGCCGTCAGCGCCAGCGACAGATAGACCAGCGGATCGTGCGAGAACAGCAGCCGCCCGAAGAAGGGCAGGTCCGACAGGGCCGGCAGCCAAAGGGCGGGAAACTCGGGCGCGGGCATGCCCGAATAGGGCTGTCCCAGCATCGCCGCCAGTCCCAGCCCGAACATGGTCAGCGCCAGCCCCGTGGCCACCTGGTTGGCCATCAGGATCAGCGCGAAGAAGGCGAAAACCGCCGACAGCGTCGCCCCGGCCGCCGCCGAGGCGACCACCCCCAGCAAGGGCGAGCCCGTCTCGACCGCCGCGGCGAAGCCGGCGATGGCGCCGACGATCATCATGCCCTCGACGCCCAGGTTCAGCACGCCCGACTTCTCGACCACCAGCTCGCCCAGCGCCGCGAAAAGCAGCGGCGTCGCGGCCACGATCAGCGCCGCGCCGATGGCGGCGGGGTTGAGAACGCTCAGATCCATCACGCGGACTCCGTGGCCGGGGCGGCGGCGCGGCGAAGGCGCAGGCGATGGTTGACGAAGACGTCCGCCCCCAGAAGGAAGAACAGCAGCATGCCCTGAAAGACCGAGATCGCCGCCGCGGGCAGCTGCATCTCGAGCTGCGCCGACTCGCCGCCGATATAGGTCAGCGCCATCACCCCGCCGGCCAGCACCACGCCGCCCGGATGCAGCCGCCCGAGAAAGGCGACGATGATGGCCGTGAAGCCGTATCCCGCCGGCAGACCCGGCACCAGCTGCCCGACGGGGCCCGCGGCCTCGAACACCCCCGCCAGCCCGGCCAGCGCGCCCGAGACGCCCATGCAGGCCAGCACCGCGCGCCGCTCGGAGAAGCCGGCGAAGCGGGCCGCGCGCGGCGCCTGCCCCATGACCTTGAGCGAAAAGCCGAAAACATGCCGCTGCAGCGCCAGCCAGGCCAGCCCCGCCACGGCCAGCGCGACCAGAACGCCGACATGGGCGCGCGTGCCCTCGATCAGGATCGGCATGGTGGCGCTGTCGTGAAACAGGCGCGATTCGGGAAAGTTGAATCCCTCGGGGTCGCGCAGCGGGCCGCCGACCAGCGCCGAGAGCCACAGCTCGGCCACATAGACCAGCATCAGGCTGACCAGGATCTCGTTCGTGTTGAAGCGGATGCGCAGGATGGCCGGGATCATCGCCCATGCGAAGCCGCCCAGCATGCCCGCCGCGCACATCATCGGCAGCACCCAGAGCCCCGGCGTGTCATATACGGCCAGCCCCGCCGCGCCGCCGGCGACGGCGCCGATGATGAACTGCCCCTCGGCGCCGATGTTCCACACGCCGGCGCGAAAGCCCAGGCTCAGCCCGACCCCGATCAGCACCAGCGGCGCGGCCTTGACCAGAAGCTCGGCGCGCGAGAAGGGCGAGAGCAGCGGCTCGACGAAGATGATCTCGACCGTGCGCAGCGGGTCCTTGCCCAGCGCGGCGAACAGGACCATGCCGAAGACCAGCGTCAGCAGCACCGCCGCGGGCGGCGTCGCCCAGACCATGAGCCGCGAGGGCTCCTTGCGCGGCTCAAGCCTCAGCATGCGCGACCTCCCCGCCCGTTCCGCCCATCATGCGCCCGATCTCCTCCACGCTCAGCTCGGCCATGGGACGCGGCGCGCTCAGCCGCCCGCCCGCCATCACGGCGAAGCGGGTGGAGATCTCCATCAGCTCGTCCAGATCCTGGCTCACCGCCAGAACCGCCGCGCCCGCCTCGGCCATGTCGCGCAGCGCCTGGCGGATCGCCGCCGCCGCGCCCGCATCCACGCCCCAGGTCGGCTGCGCCACCACCAGAACCGCGGGGTTCTGCATGATCTCGCGCCCGACGACGAATTTCTGCAGGTTGCCGCCCGACAGCGAGCGCGCCGCGTGCTCGACGCCGGCGGTGCGCACGTCGAAGCGCTCGACCACCGCGCGGGCGAAGCGCGCGGCCGCCCCAAGGCGCAGCACGCCCCCGCGCGAGGCCAGGCGCGCGCGCCGCCGGGCGGTCAGGATCGCGTTCTCGGTCAGGCTCATGTCCGGGACCGCCGCATGGCCCAGGCGCTCTTCGGGCGCCACGCACAGCCCCAGCCGGCGCCGCCGATCCGGCCCGAAGGCGCCGATCGGCGCGCCGTCCAGGCGGATGGCCTCGTGCTGGGCGCGGCGCTCGCCCGACAGGGCCTCGACGAACTCGTCCTGCCCGTTTCCGGCCACGCCGGCCACGCCCAGGATCTCGCCCGCGCGCAGATCGAACGAGATGTCGCGCAGCGCCGTGCCGAAGGGGCGGTCCGCCGGCAGGCTCAGCCCGCGCACCGTCAGCCGCACCTCGCCCGGCGCGGCCGAGAGCGGGCGCGTGGCGGCCAGCTCCTGCCCGATCATCATCTCGGCCAGGCTGCGCGCGCTTTCGCGGCGCGGATCGCAGCGGCCCGTCACGCGGCCATGGCGCAGGATGGTGGCGGCCTCGCACAGCTCGCGGATCTCGTCGAGCTTGTGCGAGATGTAGAGGATCGAGACCCCCTCGTCGCGCAGCTGGCGCAGCGTGCGGAACAGCTGCCCGACCTCCTGCGGGGTCAGCACCGAGGTCGGCTCGTCCATGATCAACAGCCGCGGCCGCTGCAAGAGGCAGCGCACGATCTCGACGCGCTGGCGCGCGCCCACCGACAGCTCGCCCACCCGCCGCTCGGGATCGAGCGGCAGGCCGTAGGCCGCCGACACCTTGCGGATGCGCTCGGCAAGGTCGGCGCCGGCCTCTTCGGGCGGCAGGCCCAGCGCCACGTTCTCGGCCACGGTCAGCGCGTCGAACAGCGAGAAATGCTGGAACACCAGCCCCACCCCCGCGCGCCGCGCCGCCCCCGGATCGGCCGGCGCGTGGGGCCGCCCCTCGAGGCGCATGACGCCCGCATCCGGGCGCATCGAGCCATAGATCATCTTGACCAGCGTGGACTTGCCTGCGCCGTTCTCGCCCAGAAGCGCGTGGATCTGGCCGCGCTCGACGGCGAAGCTGACCGCGTCGTTCGCCAGCACGCCCGGAAACCGCTTGGTCAGCCCCTCGACCTCAAGCAAAGCCGTCACGCCGTCGCCTCCCTCTCACGCATGCCGCGCCCCTCGGCCATGCGGGCGCGCCAGGCCAGCAGATCGGCCGCGATCGCCACCGCCACCTGCGCGGGCGCCTTGCCCAGCGCCGGATCGCCGATGGGGCAGGCCATGGCCGCCACCTGCGCCTCGTCATGGCCCAGCGCCCGCAGCCGGGCGCGAAAACGCGCCGCCTTGGTGCGCGAGCCGATCACCGCCAGCCGCGCGCAGCCGCGCCGCAGCGCCCGATGGCATATCTCCAAGTCGAGCGCATGGGAACAGGTCATCGCCACATGCACCGCCTGCGGCGGCGCCAGATCGACCGCATCGGCCGGATCGGGCGCGATCAGAACCCGCGCATGGGCGGGGGCCGGATCGGGAAAGCGCCCGCGCGCCGAGTCGATCCAGGTCAGCGCGAAGGGCAGGTCCTGCAGAACCCGCGCCAGCGCCCGCCCCACATGCCCCGCGCCATACAGAAAGAGCGGCGTCGGCGCCTCGGCCAGCGGCTCGAACAGCCAGGGCGGATCGCCCGGCGCGCAAACCGGGCCGGGCGCCGCGGCGGCGCCCCCTGCGCACGCCGCCGCCGCCAGCGCCGCCCGGATCGCCGCAGGCGCATCCGCGGCCCGCCCGACCCCGCCCAGAGGGCGGGCGAGGGCGGGCCGGCCCCCCGTCCGCCCGGCGCGCGCGCGCGCCTCGTCGGCCAGCGCCTCGAGCCGCGACAGAACATCCGCGTCCACCACCTCGTAGGCCAGCGTCGCCGCGCCGCCGCAGCACTGCCCCAGCGCCGGCCCCAGCGCATGGCTCTCGAGCCCCGAGCGGCCGCTTCCAAGCCGCCGGCGCGCCTCGGCCAGCGCCGCGAATTCCAGCGCGCCGCCGCCGATCGTGCCCGCGAAGCCGTCCGCCCAGACCAGCATCTGCGCGCCCGCCTCGCGCGGGGTCGAGCCGCGGGTCTGCGCCACGACCACCCGCGTCACGCGCCCATGGGCGGCCACGGCGGCGCGCAGCGCGTCGATGTCCAGCCCCGCGCCGCTCCCCGCGCTCATGGCCAGCGCTCGCCCCGCGCGCGGGCGATCGCGCGCAGCACCCGTTCGGGCGTGGCCGGCGCGTCCAGCGCCGGATAGGCCGGGCCGCACGACGCCGCCGCGTCCGACAGCGCCAGCCAGGCCGAGATGCCCAGCATCAGCGGCGGCTCGCCCACCGCCTTCGAGCGGTGGATCGTCGGCTCGCGATTCTCGCCGCGCTCCCAGATGCGGATGTTCATGCGCCGCGGCCGGTCGCCCGCCGCCGGAATCTTGTAGGTCGAGGGCGCATGGGTCCTGAGCCGGCCCGCCTCGTCCCAGACCAGCTCCTCCATGGTCAGCCAGCCCATGCCCTGCACGAAGCCGCCCTCGATCTGGCCCAGGTCGATCGCCGGGTTCAGCGAGCGGCCCACATCGTGCAGGATGTCGACCCGCTCGATGCGCCACTCGCCCGTCAGCGCATCGATCGCCGCCTCGGTCGCCGCGGCGCCGTAGGCGAAGTAGTAGAACGGACGCCCGCGCCCCGCCGCCCGATCCCAGCTGATGCGCGGCGTGGCGTAAAAGCCCGTGGCCGAGAGCGGCACGCGCGCCTCCCAGGCCATGCGCACGAGGTCGGGAAAGGCGATCTCCTCCTCGCCGACCCGGACGCGGCCGGGCAGAAAGCGCACCTGCTCGGCCGAGGTCTGGAAGCGCTCGGCGGCGAAGGCGGTCAGGCGGCGCTTGATCTTCTCGCACGCGTCGCGCACGGCCATGCCGTTCAGATCCGAGCCGCTCGAGGCCGCCGTGGCCGAGGTGTTCGCCGCCTTGCCCGTGTCGGTGGCGGTGATGCGCACGCGGTCGAGGTCGATCTGGAAGGCTTCGGCCGCCACCTGCGCGACCTTGACGAACAGGCCCTGGCCCATCTCGGTGCCGCCATGGTTCAGATGCACCGAGCCGTCGGTGTAGACATGCACCAGCGCCGCGGCCTGGTTCAGATGGGTCAGCGTGAAGCTGATGCCGAACTTGACGGGCGTCAGCGCCAGGCCGCGCCTGATGACCGGGTTGCGCGCGTTCCACTCGGCGATCTCGGCGCGGCGGCGCGCATAGCCGCAGCTCTCGGCCAGCTCGTCGACGATGTCGGCGATGACGCAATCCTCGACCGTCATGTGATAGGGCGTGAGCACCCGCGCCCCGCCGGGCGGATCGTAGAAGTTGCGCCGCCGCACCTCGAGCGGGTCCAGCCCCAGCTCGTGCGCGACATGGTCCATGACGCGCTCGATCCCCGCCATGCCCTGCGGGCCGCCGAAGCCGCGAAAGGCGGTGTTCGAGACCGTGTGCGTCCGGCACCGCCACGAGCGGATGCGCGCATGGGGCAGGTGATAGGCGTTGTCCGCATGCAGCATGGCCCGGTCGCACACCGGCAGGCTCAGATCCGTCGCCCACCCGCAGCGCGCCGCCTGGTCGAAGACGACCGCCAGAAGGCGGCCCTCGTCGTCGAAGCCGACCTCGTAGTCGATGCGGAAATCGTGCCGCTTGCCGGTGACCACGAAATCGTCGTCGCGGTCGTAGCGCATCTTGACCGGCCGCCCCAGCAGCCGCGCCGCCGCCGCCGTCAGGCAGGCCGGCGCGTTGCCCTGGCTTTCCTTGCCGCCGAAGCCCCCGCCCATGCGCCGCACCACCACGGTCACGGCGTTGAACGGAACGCCCAGCGCATGCGCCACCTTGTGCTGGATCTCGGTCGGGTGCTGGGACGAGGCGTGCACGGTCATCTCGTCGCCCTCGCCGGGCACGGACAGCGCCGCCTGTCCCTCGAGGTAGAAATGCTCCTGCCCGCCCAGCTCGACGCGCCCGCGCAGGCGGCGCGGGGCCGCGGCCAGGGCGGCCTCGGGATCGCCCTTGACCATCTCGCGCATGGGCTCGAGCAGGCTGCCCGCGGCCAGCGCCTGGTCGATGGTCAGAATGGCGGGCAGGTCCTGGTAGCGGATGCGCGCCTTGCGCGCGGCGCGGCGCGCGGCCAGGTGGCTTTCGGCGATCACCGCGAAGATCGGCTGGCCGTGGAAAAGCACCTCGTCCTCGGCCAGAAGCGGCTCGTCATGCGCCGAGGCCGACACGTCGTTCGCCCCCGGCAGGTCGCGCGCCGTCAGCACCGCCACCACGCCCGGCGCCTCGCGCACCTCGGTCAGGTCCAGCTCGAGAATGCGCGCATGGGCGCGCTCGGACAGGCCGAAGGCGGCGTGCAGACAGCCCGGCGGCTCGGGGATGTCGTCGACATAGACGGCCTCGCCGCGCACATGGCGCACGGCCGAATCGTGCGGAACGGGCGTCGCGACGCCGCCCTTGATGCGCTCGGGGCCCGTCATGCCGCGCCCTCCCGCGCGCCGGCCAGGCGCGTCGGCGCGCCGGGCGCCATGTCCTCGATCAGCCGCTTGCGCAGCAGCGCGCCGGCCGCGCGCAGGCGGTAGGCGGCCGAGGCGCGCATGTCGTCGATGGGCGAAAAGTCCTGCGCCAGGGCCGGCAGCGCCGCTTCGACCGTGCGCTCGGTCCAGGGCCGGCCGAGCAGCGCCTGCTCGAGCGCGCGCGCGCGCTTCGGCGTCGCCGCCATGCCGCCGAAGGCGATGCGCGCATGGCGCACGACGCCCTCCTCGACCGCGATGTCGAAGGCGCCCAGCACGGCGGTGATGTCCTGATCGAAGCGCTTCGAGATCTTCCAGCAGCGCAGCCGCTGCGGATCGGCGGGGCGGGGCAGGCGGATGGCGGTCAGCAGCTCGCCCGGCGCGCGGTCCTGGCGGCCGTAGTCGATGAAGAAATCCTCGAGCGGCAGGCTGCGCAGGCGCGCGCCATGGCGCAGCTCGATCCGCGCCCCCAGCGCGATGAGCGCCGGGGCCATGTCGCCGATCGGCGAGCCGTTGGCGATGTTGCCGCCGATGGTGCCGGCATTGCGCACCTGCACCGAGCCGATGCGGCGGATCAGCTCGCCCAGATCGGTCGCGGCGCGGGCCAGAACGGGGCGGGCATCGACATAGCGCACGCCCGCGCCGATGGTGATTTCATTTTCTCGGTCAATTATTTGCCGCAGCTCCTTGACCCGATGCGTGAAGATGAGCTCGGCCGGCTCGTCAAGCCGCTTGGTCAGCCACAGCCCCACATCCGTGGCCCCCGCCACCACCAGCGCCTGCGGCCGCTCGGCCGCCAGCGCGCACAGCGCCTCGAGCGAGGCGGGCGCGTGCGCCACGCAGCCGCCGCCCTCGAGGCGCAGATCCTCGTCATCCTCCATCCCGCGCAGCATGGCCGCCAGCGCCGCCTCGTCGGGCTCCCAGTCGGGGCGCGGGGCGGCGCGCGCCTGGCGCGCGGCCTCGAGCAGCGGACCGTAGCCCGTGCACCGGCACAGATTGCCCGCCAGCAGGTCGGGGGGCGAGTCGGCCTCGGGCGGCGCGCCGGGGCCGCAGGCGGCGTGGATCGACATGACGAAGCCGGGCGTGCAGAACCCGCATTGCGATCCGTGCAGGCGCACGATCGCCTCCTGCGCCGGGTGCAGACGGCCCGCGGGGGCCGCGCCCTCGACCGTGGTCACTGCGCAGCCGTCGAGCATCGGCAGAAGCTGGATGCAGGCGTTGAGCGCGCGCCGCGCCGGGCGTCCGTTCTCGAGCCGCGTGACGCTGACCGTGCAGGCGCCGCAATCGCCTTCGTTGCAGCCCTCTTTCGTGCCGGTCATGCGGCGCTCGACGCGCAGCCAGTCGAGCAGCGTCATGCGCGGATCGACCCCGCGCAGCTCGACCGCCCGTCCGTTGAGCAGCAAGCGGATGGCGTCGCGCATTCAGGACCCCCTGTAGGTGGAATAGCCGTAGGGCGAGAGCAGAAGCGGCACGTGGTAGTGCGCATCGGGGTCGTCCACGCCGAAGCGCACGGGCACGTCCGACAGGAATTTCGGGCTGGGCAGCGCCAGCCCCGCCGCGTCGAAATAGGCGCCGGCGTGGAAGACCAGCTCATACACGCCCCGGCGCAGCGCCGCGCCCTCGAGCAGCGGCGCGTCGCAGCGTCCGTCCTCGTTGGTCACGGCGTCGAGCAGGTGGTCGCGGCTGTCGACCGACAGCCGGTAAAGGCCGATGCGCAGCCCCGCGGCGGGGCGGCCGCGCGCGGTGTCGAGAACATGCGTGGTCAGGCGTCCCATGCGCCGATCCTCCGTGGCGTCGAGCGGAGCCGCGCCGCGCGTCATGCGTCCGAGTCGCGGCCCGACATGCGTCAAGTCAAACGCGCCGCGCGGCGCCGGGCAAGGATTTTTCCGTTTGGAAAAACTTTCGCGTCGCCCCCGGCCGATTCCCGGCCGATCAGTCGGCGCCGGGATCGGCCGCGGCGGCGGCGCGGCGCTCGACATGGATGAACCACAGGTTGCGCGCGTAGATGAAGAAGCCCAGCGACTGGCCGAGGATGAACACCGGATCGGCGCGATGGATGGCGTAGGCCAGCAGGATCGCCGCCCCCGCGATCGAGAACCACCAGAACGAGGTCGGCACCACCGAGCGCCGCGCCTTCTCGGAGGCCAGCCATTGCAGGAGGAAGCGCATCATGAACAGCAGCTGCCCGCCCAGCCCGATCGCGATCCAGGCGAGCTCGGCGGGCGTCTCGGCCCCCAGCCAGCGTCCCAGCGTCTCGATCACGGGTCGATCCGCTCGATGCGGGCCAGCTTGCGCCGGCGCAGCAGCCACCACACCCCGAACAGGTCCAGCGCCCCGACCATGGCCCGCCCCAGATTGGTGTAGTGCGAGCGGCCGGCCCCGCGCGGGCGGTGGCTGACGTCCACATGCGCCACCTCGTAGCCCTCGCGCCGCACGAGGGCGGGCAGGTAGCGGTGGATGTGGTCGAAGAAGGGCAGCTCGAGGAACACGTGCCGCGGAAAGGCCTTGAGCCCGCAGCCCGTGTCGCGCGTGTCGTCGCGCAGGATGCGCGCGCGCAGCGCGTTGGCCGTGCGCGAGGCCAGCCGCTTGGACAGCGTGTCCTGTCGCGCGACGCGCTGGCCCGCCACCAGCCCCAGCCGCCCCTCGCGGTCGGCCAGAAGCGGCGCGACCATGCGCGGGATCTCGGCCGGCGGGTTTTGCCCGTCGCCGTCCAGCGTGCAGATGATGGGCGCGCGCGCCGCCCGCACCCCCGACAGCACCGCCGCCGACTGGCCGCAGCTTTGCGCATGGCGCAGCTCGCGCAGCCAGGGATGGCGGCGGCGCGCCTCGGCGATGGCCTCGGCGGTGCCGTCGTCCGATCCGTCGTTGACGAAGATCGCCTCGAACGGGGCCAGGGGGGCGCAGGCCTCGGCGATCTCGTCGGCCAGCGCCATCACCGAGCCCGCCTCGTTCTTCATCGGGGCGATGACGGTGATGCGCGGCGTCTGGGGCTGGGGCCGTTCCATGGATGCGCTCATGCCTGCGCCGCGCTCAGCGCGCGAACTTCTTGTACTTGATGCGCTTGGGCTGCGCGGCGTCGGCGCCGAGGCGGCGGATCTTGTCGGCCTCGTATTCGGCGAAGTTGCCCTCGAACCACTCCACATGGCTGTCGCCCTCGAAGGCGAGGATGTGGGTGCACAGCCGGTCCATGAACCAGCGGTCGTGGCTGATGACCATGGCGCAGCCGGCGAACTGCTCGAGCGCGTCCTCGAGCGCGCGCAGCGTCTCGACGTCGAGGTCGTTCGAGGGCTCGTCCAGCAGCAGCAGGTTGCCGCCCTCGCGCAGCAGCTTGGCCATGTGCACGCGGTTGCGCTCGCCGCCCGACAGAAGGCCGACCTTCTTCTGCTGGTCCGGGCCCTTGAAGTTGAAGGCGCCGCAATAGGCGCGGCTGTTGACCTCGGCGTCGCCCAGCTTGATCACGTCGAGCCCGTCCGAGATCTCCTCCCACACGGTCTTGTTCGGGTCGAGCGCGTCGCGCGACTGGTCCACATAGCTCAGCTTGACCGTGTCGCCGAACTCGATCGTGCCGGCGTCGGGCTTCTCGTGGCCGGTGATCATGCGGAACAGCGTGGACTTGCCCGCGCCGTTGGGGCCGATCACGCCGACGATGGCGCCCGGCGGCAGGCTGAAGGACAGGTCCTCGATCAGCACGCGGTCGCCATAGGCCTTGGTCAGGCCGTTGACCTCGAGCACCTTCGAGCCCAGCCGCGGCCCGTTGGGAATGATGATCTGCGCGCGGCCCACGCGCTCGCGCTCGGACTGGTTGGCCAGCTGCTCGTAGGCCTTCAGGCGCGCCTTGGACTTGGCGTGCCGCGCCTTCGCGCCCTGGCGCACCCATTCGAGCTCGCGCGCCAGCGTGCGCTGGCGGGCCTTGTCCTCGCGCGCCTCCTGCTCGAGGCGCCTGGCCTTCTGCTCGAGCCAGGACGAGTAGTTGCCCTCGTAGGGAATGCCGCGCCCGCGGTCCAGCTCGAGGATCCAGCCGGTGATGTCGTCGAGGAAGTAGCGGTCATGGGTCACGATCAGGATCGTGCCCTTGTATTCGATCAGGTGCTTTTGCAGCCACAGGACCGTCTCGGCGTCGAGATGGTTGGTCGGCTCGTCCAGCAGCAGCATCTCGGGCGCCTCGAGCAGCAGCCGGCACAGCGCCACGCGGCGCTTCTCGCCGCCCGACAGCTTGCTCACGTCCGCGTCGTCGGGCGGGCAGCGCAGCGCCTCCATGGCCACGTCCACCTGCGCGTCCAGATCCCACAGGTTCTGCGCGTCGATCTGGTCCTGAAGGGCGGTCATCTCCTCCATCAGCTCGTCCGAGTAATCCTCGGCCAGCTTCATGGCGATCTCGTTGTAGCGGTCGACCAGGGCCTTCTTGGCCGCGACGCCGTCCATGACGTTCTCGCGTACGGTCTTCGTGGGGTCGAGCTCGGGCTCCTGCGGCAGGTAGCCCACGCGCACGCCCTCGGCCGCCCAGGCCTCGCCCTGAAAGTCCTTGTCGATGCCGGCCATGATGCGCAGCAGCGTGGACTTGCCCGCGCCGTTGACGCCGACGACGCCGATCTTCACGCCGGGCAGGAAGTTGAGGCGGATGTTCTCGAAGCACTTCTTGCCGCCGGGGTAGGTCTTGGAGACCCCGTCCATGTGATAGACGTACTGGTAGGAGGCCATCTGCGCGCCCTTGATGCTTGAAACGGTCTTCGCCGCCCGTCTATCGGTTTCCGGCCGCGGGCGCAACGGCGCGCCCGGCCCGGCGCCGCGCAAGGGGGCGCCGGGGGCGCGGGCCGGGCGAGGGGCCCGGAGCGGAGCGAGGATCGGGCCCCACGGGCCGAGCGGAGGGATGCGCATGCGCGAGGGATTGCCGGAGAACCCCGACGGGCTGCGCATCGGGCTGCTGGGGGGCTCGTTCGATCCGCCGCATGAGGGGCACGCGCTGATCTCGCGCCGGGCGCTGGCGACGCTGGGGCTCGACCGGGTCTGGTGGCTGCCGACGCCGGGCAACCCGCTCAAGCCGCGGCCGCCGGCGGATCTTGCGCGGCGCCTGGCGGCGTGCCGGCGCGCGGCGCCGGGGCCGCGCGTCAAGGTCACCGACATCGAGGCGCGCCTGGGAACGCGCTATACGGTCGACACGCTGCGGCATCTGCGCGCCATGTGCCCGCGCACGCGCTTCGTGTGGCTGATGGGCGCCGACAACCTGGCGCAACTGCACCGCTGGCGCCGCTGGGACGAGATCATGCGCCTCGTCCCCGTGGCGGCCTTCGCGCGCCCCGGCGCCATGGTGGCGGCGGGGCTGTCGCCGGCGGCGCAGCGCTTTGCGCGCGCGCGGCTGCGGCCCGAGGCGGCGCGCGCGCTGGCCTTGGCCGACCCGCCCGCATGGACGCTGCTGCCCGGCCCGACAAGCCCGCTCTCCTCGACCATGATCCGCGCTTCCGGCGCGTGGCCCTGAAGGGCGCGTTCGGCGGCGTCCGGCTCCGGCAGGGTGCGGGCGACGTCGCCGTTGGGGCCGCCTCCTTCGCGCCGGGCGGCGCGCGAGGGCGGCCGCTTCGGACGAGAGCGGGGGCGGCCGCCCGCGCAAGCACCGGTCGCCCGCGCAACGGCCGGTCGCCAGAGCGCAACCGGGCGCGCGCCATGGCTTCGGGCCCCTTGTCCGGCCGCGGCCTCCCCCACTGCGCCCAGCCTCTGCACCCCGTCTCTGCGCCAGTCGCCGCGCCCGCCTGGCGCGCCGGCCTCGTCGCGCCGCTGGCCTTCGCGTTCCAGCTTTCGCCGGCCCGGCGCCGGACCCCGGACGGCGTCTGCGCGTCGCGCCCTGCGTTGCGCCTTCGGCGCGCGCGGGGCATGATCGCGTCTGCGGCGCATGTCTCGCCGCGCAAGGCCGGAGCGCGCATGCCCATCTCTCGAGCGTCCAAGCCCCCCTTCAGCCTTCGCCGCGCCGCCGCGCTTCTTGGCTGGCTGGCGGCCCTGGCCTCGGCCGGCCCGCTCTGGGCGGCGGGCGCGCCGCGCGCGGCGCCGACGCCCGCCGCGCGCCCGGGCTCGGAAACGCCGCTCGACGCCGGCGCGATCGTCGCCCGGCTTGCGCCCTCGGGGCGCGCGGGCTTTGCGCTGATCGACCTGCAAAGCGGCGCCATGGTCGAGGGGCGCGAGGCCGCCCGCCCCTTTCCGCCCGCCTCGACGGCCAAGGCCGTGGCCGCAGCCCGGGCCCTGGCCGCGCTGGGGCCCGAGGCGCGCTTCGTCACGCGGCTGGTCGCCTCGGCCCCGCCGCGCGAGGGGGTGCTGCGCGGCGATCTGGCGCTGGCGGGGGGCGGCGATCCCGAGCTCGATTCGGACGCGCTGGCCGAGATGGCCGCCCAGGCCGCCGCGCGCGGGCTGCGCCGCGTCGAGGGCGCCTTCCTGGCCGATCGCGGCGCGCTGCCGGCGGGGCCGCGCATCGACCCCGAACAGCCCGAGCAGGCCGCCTACAACCCGGCCTATTCGGGGCTGAGCCTGAACTTCAACCGCGTCCTCTTCTCGTGGGGCGCGGAGGGCTCGGCCGACGGCGCGGCGGGCGGCCTGCGGCTCGAGGCGCGGGCGCTGCGCGCCTCGCCCGCGGTGACGGGGATCGTGATCGACGCGGCGCCGGCCCCCTCGGCGCCGCTGTTCCAGCGCGAGGACGGACGCGGCGACGCGCCCGAGCGCGAGCTGTGGCAGGTCAACGCCGAGGCGCTGCGCCCGGCCGAGGGGCGGCGCTGGCTGCCCGTGCGCCATCCCGAGCTTTACGCCGCCGAGGCGCTGCGCGCGCTGGCGGACGAGGCGGGGGTGAGCCTGCCCGCGCCGCGCCTGGGCGCCGCGCCGTCGCCAGGCGTCGAGCTGGCCCGCCGCGAGAGCCGGCCCCTGCGCCAGATCCTGCGCGCCATGCTGCGCCATTCGACCAACCTGACGGCCGAGCTCGTCGGGCTGGCCGCCGACGCGGCCGAGGGCCGGGCCGGGCCGCGGGCCGAGGAGGCGGATCCTCTGGCGGCCGCGGGGGCGCGCAGCTCGGCCTGGGCGGCGCGGCTGGCGGGGGCGGCGCCCGCGTCCATCAAGCTGCGCAACCATTCGGGGCTGAGCGCGCAATCGCGCGTCACGCCCGCGGCCATGGCGGCCTTCCTGCGCGCGGCGGCGCGCGGGGCGCTGGGGCCGCGCGCGCGCTCGCCCGAGCTTGACGCCGAGGCGGCCGAAGCGCCCGCGCCCGGCCCGCTGGCGGCGCTCTTGCGGCCGCTGCCGCTGCGCGCCGCGCCCGGCGAGCCGCCGGTCCCCGAGGACGCCGCCGCGGTCGCCAAGACGGGCACGCTGCTTTATGCGCGGGGGCTGGCGGGATATCTGCGCGCCGGGTCTGGCCGCGTCTACGCCTTCGCCATCTATTCCGAGGATCTCGAGCGCCGCGCGCGCCTGGCGGATCTGAGCCGCGCCGACCACGCGGCGCGCGCATGGATGACCCGGGCCGTGGCCTTCGAACGCGCGCTGCTGCGCAGCTGGGCCGTCCGTTTCTGAGCCGCGCGAGGGGGCGCGCCGCCCACGGCCCGCCCGCCCCTCGCGCCGCGGGCGGGGCCGACCCCGCGCCTGGCGGTCCGCGCCGGGCGGCGGCCGGTCCATGGCCGCCGGCCCGTGCGCCTCAATCCGTGCGCGCCGGAGCCATCATGGCGGTCCCTGCGCGTCGCTGCGCACAAGCCGATCCGCGCATGTGGCGCGCCTTGCGCCCCATGTCCGCGACGGTCCATGCGAGGCAGGCCGGGCGGTTCCGTTCCTGGCCGGCCGCCCGGCAGGCTTCGGCCCCTGCGCATCGATCCGGGCGCGTCGGCCCCTGCGGGTGTGACCCTGCGCGTCGCTCTGAAAAAGTCGGCCCGCGCAGGTCGCGCGCATGTGTCGGGCGCTTCGCGCTCGATGACCGCGCCGGTCCGCGCGGGGCGCGCCGGGCGGGTCCGTTCCGGGCCGGTCGCCCGGCTGGCTTTCGCCCGCGCGCGTCAATCCGCGCGCTTCGGTGGGATCCCTTCAGTCCGGGCGCGTCGATCCGCGCAAGGCGCTCGGCGCAAGTCAGTCCGCGCGCGGAATGCGCATGTGGCGCGCGCGTGCGCCGCGCTCGATGGCCGCGGCGGCCAGGCGGCCGACGTTCAGCTCGTGGCGCACCATCTCCAGAAACCGCAGCTCGGTCATCTTGACCCGCCCGTCCGCCGCCGCCACGTCGCAGGCCATGGCGTAGGCGGTCTCGCCCAGCTCGTCGGGCAGGGCCTCGCGCACAAGGCCCAGTATGGCGTCGAGGCCGTCCTCCTCGGACAGCATGTCCATCACCATGCGCGAGACCATCGCCACGCGGTCGGGGTCGTAGCCCTCGAAGGCGGGCATGGCGCTCACGATCCGCTCGATCGAGAGCAGCTCGGGCGTGGAAAGCCGCTGATCGGCCGCCGAGGTCGTCACCATCACCGCCACCAGGGCGTCCTGCGGGGTCAGGACCGTCATCGCTTCGCCTCCTGCCAGAGCGCCGCCTGTCGCGGGGCGCGCGCGCACGATATTGACCGCGACGCGCGCGGGCAATAGGAACTGGGGCCCGCGCGCGCCAGCCCGCCGCGCGCGCCGCCGCCCGCCCCGCGCCCGTCCCGCGCCGCGCCCGGCGCGGCCCCCCCTTGCGGGCCATGCGCGGGCGCCGCCCCGCCGATTTTCGAAGGACGAACGCCGATGACCAAGCTGCGCGAAGCCGCGATGACCTCCCGGGCCTGGCCTTTCGAGGAAGCGCGCCGGCTGGTCAAACGCTACGAGAAGAAGCCCCCCGAGAAAGGCTACGTGCTGTTCGAGACCGGCTACGGCCCCTCGGGGCTGCCGCATATCGGCACCTTCGGCGAGGTGGCGCGCACGACCATGGTGCGCCGCGCCTTCGAGGCCCTCTCGGACATCCCCACCCGGCTGCTGTGCTTCTCGGACGACATGGACGGGCTGCGCAAGGTGCCCTCGAACGTGCCGAACCGCGAAGAGCTGGAAAAGGACCTGAACCTGCCGCTGACGCGCGTGCGCGACCCCTTCGGCACGCATGAAAGCTTCGGCGCGCACAACAACGCGCGCCTGCGCGCCTTTCTCGACCAGTTCGGCTTCGACTACGAGTTCGCCTCCTCGACCGAGTATTACCGCTCGGGCCGCTTCGACGAGATGCTGCTGCGCTGCCTCGAGAAGTTCGACGAGATCATGGCCATCATGCTGCCCACCCTGGGCGAGGAGCGCCGGGCCACCTATTCGCCCTTCCTGCCCATCAGCCCCAAGACGGGGCATGTGCTGCAGGTCCCGACGCTCGAGCGCAACCTCAAGCGCGGCACGATCGTGTATGCCGAGCCCGACGGCGAGCGCGTCGAGATCCCCGTCACCGGCGGGCATGTGAAGCTGCAGTGGAAGCCCGACTGGGCCATGCGCTGGGCCGCGCTCGGCGTCGATTACGAGATGCACGGCAAGGACCTGATCCCCTCGGCGCAGATCGGCGCGAAGATCTGCCGCGTGCTTGGCCGCCCGACGCCCGAGCTGTTCAACTACGAGCTGTTCCTGGACGGCGAGGGGCAGAAGATCTCGAAGTCGAAGGGCAACGGGCTGACCATCGAGGAGTGGCTGACCTACGCCAGCCCCGAGAGCCTGCAGCTGTTCATGTATCAAAAGCCCAAGGCCGCCAAGCGCCTGCACTGGGACGTGATCCCCAAGGCGGTGGACGAATACCACGCCCATCTGCGCGCCTATCCCGAGCAGAGCCTCGAGGACCGGCTGCGCAACCCGGTCTGGCATATCCACGCCGGCCAGCCGCCCGCCTCGGACATGGTGGTGCCGTTCTCGATGCTGCTGAACCTGGCCTCGGCCGCCGGCGCCGAGGACAAGGCGACCATGTGGGGCTTCATCCGCAAATACGCCCCGGACGCCGCCCCCGAGACGCACCCGATGCTGGATCAGGCGGCGGGGCACGCGGTGGCCTACTACAACGACAAGGTCAAGCCGACCAAGACCTACCGCGCCCCGACCCCGGCCGAGGCCGCCGCGCTGGCCGATCTGCGCGCGCGCCTGCGCGCCTGGCAGGGCGGGGCGGATGCCGAGGCGCTGCAGGACATGGTCTATCAGGTGGGCAAGGACCATGGCTTCGAGAACCTGCGCGACTGGTTCAAGGCGCTTTACGAGGTGCTGCTGGGCGCCAGCCAGGGCCCGCGCTTCGGCGGCTTCATCGCGCTTTACGGGGTCGAGGAGACCGCCGACCTGATCGACCGCGCGCTGGAAGGCCGCCTGACCGATTGATCCGGGCAAGGCCCGGCACCCAGCGGCGGCGCCGGGCCTTGCCTTGGCGCGCCGCGCGCCCGCATGGCGGCCGGCGGCGAAGACGTGCGGCGAAGAACCGCCGGGAAACTGAGGGGCGAAAAGCCGCCCGATACGCAAAAGGCCCCGCCATGGCGGGGCCTTTCGCTTGTCCGGCGGGGCCGGCTCAGCGGTTTTCGACCTCGACATAGTCGCGGCGCACCGGGCCGGTGTAGAGCTGGCGCGGGCGGCCGATCTTGGACTTCTCCTCGATCATCTCCTTCCACTGCGCGATCCAGCCGACGGTGCGCGACATGGCGAACAGCGCGGTGAACATCGAGGTCGGGAAGCCCATGGCCTCGAGGATGATGCCCGAATAGAAGTCCACGTTCGGGTAGAGCTTCTTCTCGATGAAGTATTCGTCCTCGAGCGCGATGCGCTCCAGCTCCTTGGCGACCTGCAGGGTCGGGTTGTCGTCGATGCCCAGCAGGTGCAGCACCTCGTCCGCGCTCTGCTTCATCACCTTGGCGCGGGGGTCGAAGTTCTTGTAGACGCGGTGGCCGAAGCCCATCAGGCGGAAGGGATCGTCCTTGTCCTTGGCGCGCTTGATGTATTCGGGGATGCGGTCGACGGTGCCGATCTCGCGCAGCATGTTCAGGCAGGCCTCGTTCGCCCCGCCATGGGCCGGCCCCCACAGGCACGCCACGCCCGCCGCGATGCAGGCGAAGGGGTTCGCGCCCGACGAGCCCGCCAGCCGCACCGTCGAGGTCGAGGCGTTCTGCTCGTGATCCGCGTGCAGGGTGAAGATGCGGTCCATCGCGCGCGCCAGGACAGGGTCCACGTGATATTCCTCGGCCGGCACGGCGAAGCACATGTGCAGGAAGTTCGACGCGTAGTCGAGGTCGTTGCGCGGATAGACGAAGGGCTGGCCGATCGAATACTTGAACGCCCAGGCGACGATGGTCGGCATCTTGGCGATCAGGCGGATGGTCGCCACCTCGCGCTGCCAGGGGTCGTTGATGTCGGTGCTGTCATGGTAGAAGGCCGACATCGCGCCGACCACGCCGCAGACGATCGCCATCGGGTGCGCGTCGCGCCGGAAGCCGCGGTAGAAATACTGCATCTGCTCGTGCAGCATGGTATGGCGCGTGACGCGGTTCTCGAAATCCTCGAGCTGCGCGGCGTCGGGCAGCTCGCCATAGAGCAGCAGGTAGCAGACCTCGAGATAGTGCGACTTCTCGGCCAGCTGCTCGATGGGGTAGCCCCGATACAGAAGCTCGCCCTTGTCGCCGTCGATGAAGGTGATCTTCGACTCGCAGGCGGCGGTCGAGGTGAAGCCGGGGTCGAAGGTGAACACGCCCGCATCCGCATAGAGACGCTGGATGTCCACGACCGACGGGCCAAGGGTGCCGTCGCGTACGGGAAGCTCGACCTGACGTCCGTCGATGGACAGGGTCGCGGACCGGCTCGTGTTCGTGCTCATGGGCAAAACCCCCCTTGATGGTTGCTTGGCGCTGACGTCGCGCCCGATCTTGCTCCGCGGCCGCGCAGGCGCGCCGCCGCGTTCGGTCATTTCGTGCCTTGAACGGCGTCCTCGATCCGCGCGAGGGTCTCGTCGCGTCCGAGCGTGACCATCACGTCGAAGACGCCGGGCGAGACCGCGCGGCCCGTCAGGGCGGCGCGAAGCGGTTGCGCGATCTTGCCCAGCTTCAGCCCTTCGGTTTCGGCGAAGCCGCGCACCAGAGCCTCCAGCGCAGCGCCGTCCCACGGGCTAGCATTCCGCAATTGCGAAGTCAATCTGGCCAGCATCCGGCGCGCATCCTCGTCCAGGATGCGGCGCGCCTTCTCGTCCGGCTCAAGGGGCCGATCGGCGAGAATATAGTAGGCGATGTCAACGAGTTCGACGATGGTCTTGGCGCGTTCCTTGAGGCCGGGCATCGCCTGCTCGAGCATTGCCAGCCGGGCCGGGTCGGGCATGGGCTTTTGTTGCGCTGCGAAAAGATCCTTCACCGCCTCGACCAGCCGCGCGTCCGAAGCCGCGCGCATGTGCTGGCCGTTCAGATTGGCCAGCTTGGCGAAGTCGAAGCGCGCCGCGCTCTTGCCGATGCCGGGCAGGTCGAACCAGGCCTGCGCCTGGGCGTCGTCGAAGAACTCGTCGTCGCCATGGCTCCAGCCCAGCCGCGCCAAATAGTTGCGCATAGCCTCGGGCAGGTAGCCCATCTTGCGGTATTCCTCGACCCCCAGCGCGCCGTGGCGCTTGGACAGCTTGGCGCCGTCGGGGCCGTGGATCAGCGGGATGTGCGCGAAGACCGGCGTGCGCCAGCCCATGGCCTGGTAGATCAGCGTCTGGCGCGCGGCGTTGGTCAGGTGGTCGTCGCCGCGGATCACATGCGTCACGCCCATGTCGTGATCGTCGACCACCACGGCCAGCATGTAGGTGGGCGTGCCGTCCGAGCGCAGCAGGATCAGGTCGTCCATCTGCGCCGCGTCCCAGGTCACCGTGCCCTGCACCGCGTCCTCGACCTGCACGCGCCCCTCGCGCGGGGCGCGCAGGCGCACGGCGTAGGGCGCGCCCTCGGGCCAGTCCTCGGGGCCCTTGTCGCGCCAGGGGCTCTGGAACAGGGGCGGGCGGCCCTCGGCGCGGGCGGCCTCGCGGAAGGCGTCGATCTCTTCCTTGGTGGCGTAGCAGCGATAGGCCGCGCCCGAGGCCAGCATGGCCTCGGCAACCTCGCGGTGGCGCGCGACGCGCGAGAACTGGCTGACCGGCTCGCCGTCCCAGTCGAGGCCGAGCCATTTCAGCCCCTCGAGGATCGCCTCGGTCGCCTCGGGCGTCGAGCGCGCGCGGTCGGTGTCCTCGATCCGAAGCAGGAACCGCCCGCCGCGTCCGCGCGCATAGAGCCAGTTGAACAGCGCCGTGCGCGCGCCGCCGATATGCAGGAAGCCCGTCGGCGAGGGCGCGAATCGCGTGACGACAGGGGCGTCTTCGGTCCTGGTCGGAGTCATGGCTTCATCGCGTCCCGATTTTGTCTAAAGTGCGCCGGTCTTATCGCAACCCTTCGCACGGAGAACAAGCGGCTTGAGGCGTGAAGATCTGGTTGACTGGCTGTTGCGCGAACGCCGCCGGGCCGCGTTGTGGGCGCCCGTCTGCTTCGGCTTCGGAAGCTGGGTCTACTTCCAGGGCCCCGACGAGCCGGGCGCATGGGCCCTGTCGGCGGCGACGGCGGCGGCCGCGGCGCTGATCCCGGCCGCCTTCGCCGGCCGCGCGCCCTGGCTGCGGCTGGCGCTGATGGCGCTGGGGCTGCTTTGCGCCGGCTTCTCGGCGGCGGGGCTGCGGGCGCGGGCGGTCGCGGCGCCGGTGCTGCCGGCCGCCACCGACGCCACGGTCGAGGGACGCATCGTCGAGATCACGCGCTCGCGCACCGACATGCGCCGCGTGATGCTGGAGGACGTCATCATCTACGGCCTGGCGCGCGCCGACACGCCGCGCCGCGTGCGCGTCTCGTTGCTCGAGGGCGACTTCGCGCGCGACGTGCGGGTGGGCGAGCGGGTCGCCCTTTACGCGCGAATCGGACCGCCCGCGCCGCCGGTCGAGCCGGGGGGCTTCGACTTTCGCCGCTGGGCGTGGTTCCACGGCGTGGGCGGGGTGGGATTCGCGCGCGGGCCCGCCATGCCCGCCCCGCCGGCCGAGCTGCAGGGCCCGCTGGCGCGCGCGCAGGACTGGATCGGACGCGCGCGCGGCGCCATCGCCCGCGCCATTCAGGCCGCCGTGCCCGGCGAGCGGGGGGCCTTCGCGGCGGCGATCCTCGTCGGCGTGCGCGAGGGGGTGACGCAGGAGGCGCTTCAGGCGCTGCGCGATTCGAACCTGGCGCATCTGCTGGCGATTTCCGGGCTGCACATGGGGCTGCTCTCGGCGCTGGTCTTCGCGGTGGCGCGCATGGCTCTGGCGCTGATCCCGGCGGCGGCGCTGCGCGTCGAGCCGAAGAAGGCCGCCGCGGCGGCGGCGATGGCGGCGGGGCTGGTCTATCTGGTGCTGTCGGGCGCGTCGGTGGCCACGCAGCGCGCCTTCCTGATGGCGGCGGTCGCGCTGACGGCGCTGATGATCGACCGCGCGGCCATCTCGTTGCGGGCGCTGGCGGCGGCGGCGCTGGTCATCCTGCTGCTCAGGCCCGAAAGCCTGTTCGATGCGGGCTTTCAGATGTCGTTCGCCGCCACCGGGGCGCTGATCGCCTTCTACGAGTGGGTGCGCGAGCGCGGCCTGACCCAGTCGCCCGAGCAGCGCCCGGGCCTGCCTTGGCGCATCGGCCGGATCGCGGCCGGGGTGGCGCTGACCTCGCTCATCGCCGGGATGGCGACGGCGCCCTTCGCCGCGGCCGCCTTCAACCGGCTGCCCCTTTACGGGCTGCCGGCGAACATGATCGCGGTGCCGGTGATGTCGTTCTGGGTGATGCCGGCGGCGGTGCTGGCGGCGGCGCTGGCGCCGTTGGGCGCGGCCGGGCCGGCGCTGTGGGCCATGGGCGAGGGGATCGGCGTCATCCTGCATGTCGCGCGTCTGGCGGCGCAGATGCCCGACGCGGTGCGCCCGGTGGTCGCCCCGCCCGAGGGCGCGCTGGCGCTGATCGCGCTTGGCGGCCTGTGGCTGTGCCTGTGGCGCACGCGCATGCGGCTGGGCGGGGCGGCGGCGCTGGCGGCGGGGCTGGCGATGTGGGCGCAGGGCGGCGACCGGCCCGAGCTCTTGATCGCGCCCGAGGGGCAGGCGATCGGGCTGATGGGGCCCGAGGGGAGGGCGGTGGATCGCGCGCGCGGCGCGGGCTATGCGATCGAGACCTGGCTTGCGCGCGACGGCGACGGCGCCGACCAGAAGACGGCCGCCGCGCGCCCGGGGCTCGAGCGCGACAAGACCGGCGCCCGGGGCGAGATGTCGAATGGCTGGCGCGTGGCGCTGGCCGGTCGGCGCGCGCCCGATCCGGCGGCGCTGTGCGCGCCGCGCACGCTGCTCATCCTGCCGCGGCGGCCCGGCCCCGCGCCCGAGGGCGGGTGCCTGGCGCTGACCGACGCCGAGCTGGCGCGGCTGGGCGCGGCGGCGGTGCGGCCCGACGGCGACGCGCTGCGGATCGAGGGCGCGTTGCCGGCGGCGCGGGGGCGGCTGTGGGGCGGGGGCGGCGGCTGAGACCGCCCGCCCGGGGCAATGAAGTCGGCGGGAGGGCCTGGGGCGGGAGGGCCTGGGGCGCCCCGGCGGCGGACCGGCCTTGGAACGTGCGGGAACCGGACCGGCGCTCGGCGCGGTCGGATCGCGCCCGCGCGCTCGCCCCCGGCCGCCGGGCGCCGTCAGGGCGCGCGCCCCCGAAGGCGGGGCGCAGGCGGGGGCGGGCGGCGGCTCAGTAAGAGCGGATCAGCCCCACCAGCTTGCCCTGGATGCGGACCTTGTCGGCCGGATAGACGCGGGTCTCGTAAGCCGGGTTCGCGGCCTCGAGCGCGATCGTGTCGCCGCGCCGGCGCAGCCGCTTGAGCGTGGCTTCCTCCTCCTCGACCAGGGCGACGACGATGTCGCCGTTCTGCGCCACCTCCTGCCGCTGGATGACGACGATGTCGCCGTCATGGATGCCGGCCTCGATCATCGAGTCGCCCCGCACCTCGAGCGCGTAATGCTCGGCCCCGGGGCGCAGCATGGTGCTGGGCGCCTGCACGCGGCCGTGCTCGGTCTGGATGGCCTCGATCGGCACGCCCGCGGCGATGCGGCCCATGATGGGGATCGAGGTCGCCCCCTCGGGCATGGCGGCGGCGAAGGCGCCGGTCGGGCGCGGGTCGGGCTCGGCCGCGCCGCCCTCGATCACGCGGGGCGCGAAGCCGCCGCGCCGCTCGGCGCTCAGCGCCTCGGGCAGGCGCAGGATCTCGATGGCGCGCGCGCGATGGGGCAGGCGGCGGATGAAGCCGCGCTCCTCGAGCGCGGTGATCAGCCGGTGGATGCCCGATTTCGAGCGCAGCTTGAGCGCGTCCTTCATCTCGTCGAATGAGGGCGAGACGCCTTCGGCCTCGATCCTCTCGTGCAGGAAGGCGAGCAGCTCGCGTTGTTTCTTGGTCAGCATGGCGTCCCCGGCTCCGTCGTTCCCATTGTCACGTTCTACTTAGGTTCCTGTTTTGTGTCAACGCATTGACAATTGAGATCAACTTAGAGGGGAATATATTTCAAATTCGTTCCCGTCTCCATCGCCGGCGCGTTCGCGGGGATTTCGGCCAGGCAGTCGGCCGCGGCCAGGAGCGACAGAACGGCGCTGTCCTGATTGGCGAAAATCTCGAGCGCGGGGCCGTCGGGGCCGTCGATCAGCCGCGCGCGCGCGTAATGGGCGCGCGGGCCGTTGGCCGGCAGCGGATGCGCCAGGCGCGCCGTCAGCCGCCGCGGGGCGGGGGCCGGGTCGCCGGCCAGGGCGCGCGCGGCCGGCACGGCGAAGAGCGCGCCGCACACCATGGCCGAGACCGGATTGCCCGGCAGCCCCAGCGCCGTCGCGCGTCCAAGCCGCCCGGCCATGAGCGGCTTGCCCGGGCGCATGGCGATCTTGTGGAACGACAGCTCGGCCCCCGCCGCGAGCAGGGCCGCGCGCACAAGGTCGTGCTCGCCCACCGAGGCGCCCCCCAGCGTGACGATCATGTCGGCCTCGGCCGCCGCCTCGAGCGCGGCGCGCAGGCTGGCCGGATCGTCGCGCGCGATGGGTGTCAGGAACGGGTCGGCGCCCGCCTCGCGCAGCATGGCGTGCAGCCCGTAGCCGTTCGAGCTGACGATCTGGTCGGGGCCGGGGGTCTGGCCGGGCTCGACCAGCTCGTCGCCCGTGGGGATCAGCGCCACGCGCGGGCGCGCGCGGACGGGCGCGCGCTCGACGTTCATGGCCGCCAGCAGCGCCACGTCGCGCGCGCTCAGCCGGCGAGGCGCGAAGACGTCGCCCTCGGCGAAGTCGGCGCCGGCGGGGCGCACATGGCGCGCCGCGTCGGGATTCTCGCGCACGCGGATGAAGGCGCCGTCGTCTTCGGTCGCGGCGTCCTCCTGGATCAGCACGCGGTCGGCGCCTTCGGGCATGGGCGCGCCGGTGAAGATGCGCACCGCCTCGCCCGGCCCCACGCGCCCGTCAAAGCGCTGGCCCGCGCGCGCCGCGCCGATCACGCGGAACCGCGCGCCGGGGCGCAGCTCGTCGCCGCGCAGGGCGTAGCCGTCCATGGCCGAGGCGGCGAAGGGCGGCTGGGTGCGGCGCGCGCGCAGGGGGCGGGCCAGCACGCGGCCGGCGGCCTCGGTCAGCGGAACCTCTTCGATCCGGGGCAGGGGGGCGGCCAGGGCGAGCACGCGGCTCAGGGCGTCTTCGACGGTGATCATGCGCGGGCGGTCTCCGTTCTGTCGTTCGCGCCCCCGTGCGGGGCGATTGATTCGCCGCCGCGGCGCGGCGACGCCTCGGTTCTAGCACGGGCCGGGCGGGCGGCGCGCCGGGCGCCGCGTCGCGGTGGGCGAGCGGCCGATTGCGCGGGCCGGCGGGCGTGGCCGATGGCGCGGGAGGGCGGGCGCGGGCGGGCTGCGAATCGAGGGGCGCGGCGGCCTTGCGGCGCGGCGCCGGATGCAGCGCGCCATGCATGACGTTCGGCGCGCCTGACGCGGCGCGAAGGCGCGCCGCCGCGACGACCTGCGACGCAGGCGGCGCAAGGCGGCGTCGGGCGAGGCGGCGTCGGGCGAGGCGGCGTTGGGCGAGGCGGCGTCTGGCGAGGCGGCGTCGGGCGAGGCGGCGTCGGGCCAGGCGGGGCGCGCGCGCAGCGGCCGCGCGCGGGCCCTTGCGCGCGGCGCGGCGCGGCGCTAGCCTCGGGCGCAATCCGTTGGGGCGCCCCGCAAGGGGGCTGAGAGGTCTTGGACCGACCCATCGAACCTGATCCGGGTCATGCCGGCGTAGGGAACGGAGCGAAGCGCGGCCTGTCAGGGGCTTGGCGCGTCCTTTCGTCCTCCTTGCGCGCGGCGCAAGGTGGAGGACGACAGATGACCCCCGTCGCATTGACCATCGCCGGCTCCGACAGCGGAGGCGGCGCCGGCGTCCAGGCCGACCTCAAGACCTTCGCGGCCCTTGGCGTGCACGGCGCCTGCGCGCTGACGGCGGTGACGGCGCAGAACACCTGCGCGGTGACCGCGGCGCAGGCGCTGGAGCCGGCGCTGGTGCGCGCGCAGATCGCGGCGGTGGCGGCCGACATGCCCCCCGCCGCCGTCAAGATCGGGATGCTGGCCAATGCCGAGATCGTCGAGGCGGTCGCCGAGTCGCTCGACCTTCTGGCCGCGCCGGCGGTGCTTGACCCGGTGATGACGGCCAAGTCGGGCGACGCCCTGCTCGGCCCCGATGCCGAGGACGCCCTGCGCGCGCGCCTGCTGCCCCGCGCGACGCTGGTGACGCCGAACCTGCCCGAGGCGGCGCGGCTCCTGGGCCGGCCGCCGGCGCGCGACGCGGCCGAGGCGCTCTCGCAGGCGCGCGCGCTGGTGGCGCTGGGCGCACGCGCGGCGCTGGTCAAGGGCGGGCATGCCGAGGGCGAGATCTGCCGCGACGTGCTGGTCTGGCCCGGCGGCGAGGTCGCCTTCGCCGCGCCGCGCATCGACACGCGGCGCACGCATGGCACGGGCTGCACCCTGTCGGCGGCGATCGCGGCGCTGCTGGCGCGCGGCTGGGCGCTGCCGGACGCCGTCGGGCGCGCGCATGCCTGGCTGCACGCGGCCATCCGCGCGGCCGATGAGCTGGCGGTGGGGCGCGGGCGCGGCCCGGTGCACCACTTCCACGCGCTCTGGCCCCCCGCCATTCCCGAACCCACGCCCATGGGCCCGGCGGCCGAACCCGGCGCCGGGGCGGAAGCGGAAGCATGACGCGGTTCCTCGTCCTTGGCGCGGGCGTGGCGGGGCTGTGCGCGGCGGCCGAGCTGGCCGCGCGCGGCGCGCCGGTGCGAATCGTCGATCCCGCCGGCGGGCCGGGGCCGCAGGGCTGCTCGTGGTGGGCGGGCGGCATGCTGGCCCCCGACTGCGAGGCCGAGAGCGCCGACCCCCTGATCGCCCGCCTCGGCCGCGAGGCCGCCGACTGGTGGGCGGCGCGCGGCGCGCAGGTGACGCGGGCGGGCTCGCTGGTGGTGGCGCTGCCCGGCGACGGCGCGGCGCTTGACGCCTTCGCCGCGCGCAGCTCGGGCTGGCGGATGCTGGACGCCGAGGCGCTGGCGGCGCTCGAGCCCGACCTTGGCGGGCGCTTCTCGCGCGCGCTGTTCTTTCCCGACGAGGCGCATCTGGACCCGCGCGCCGCGCTGGCCGCGCTGCGCGACGGGCTGGCTGCGCGCGGCGTCGAGGTGGCGCGCGCCCTCGACCCGGCGGCGCCGCGCCCGGCGGCCACGCTCGACTGCCGCGGGCTTGGCGCGCGCGACCTCTTGCCCGATTTGCGCGGCGTGCGCGGCGAGATGATGATCCTGCGCGGCGCCGAGCTTCGCCTCGGCCGGCCGGTGCGCGTGCTGCATCCGCGCCACCCGATCTACGTCACCCCCCGCGCGGGCGGCGCGCTGATGCTGGGGGCCACGCAGATCGAAAGCGACTGGCGCGGCCCGGCGCGCGCGCGCTCGGCGCACGAGCTGCTGAGCGTCGCGCTGGCCCTTCACCCGGCCCTGGCCGAGGCCGAGATCCTCGAGCTGGGCGCCGATGCGCGCCCCGCCTTTCCCGACAACATCCCGCGCCTGCGCCGACAGGGCGACAGGATTCACCTCAACGGCCTGTTCCGGCACGGCTTTCTCATGGCGCCCGTTCTGGCGCGCATGGCCGCCGAACACCTGCTGGACGGGCGCATGCCGGAGCTGATGGACCATGCTGCTGAGAATTAACGGAGAGCCCGCGCGCGCCGGCGCGCGCAACCTGGCCGAGCTCATCGAGGCGCTGGGGCACGATCCGCGCGCCGTCGCCACCGCCCGGAACGGGCGCTTCGTGCCCGCCTCGGCGCGCGCGCAAGAGCCGCTGGCCGAGGGCGACGAGATCGAGATCGTCTCGCCCCGGCAGGGGGGCTGAGCCATGACCCGCGCGCCCCATGCCGGACCCGAACCCGCGCCCGAGCCGCAGGACGACGCCGGCGGACCCGTCTTCTACGGGCGGCGCATGCGCTCGGCCCTCATGCTGGGAACGGCGGGCTACCCGTCGCCGGCGGCGCTGGCCGAGGCGGCGCGCGCGGCCCGGCCCGCGGCGGTGACGGTTTCCTTGCGCCGCGAGGACGCCGGCGCGCGCGCCGGCGCCGCCTTCTGGGAGCTGGTGCGCGGCCTGGGCGCGCCGTTGCTGCCCAACACCGCCGGGTGCTTCACCGCGCGCGAGGCCGTGACCACCGCCCAGATGGCGCGCGAGCTGTTCGGCACGGACTGGATCAAGCTCGAGGTCATCGGCCGGGCCGACACGCTGGCGCCCGACCCCTTCGGCCTGGTCGAGGCGGCGCGCATCCTGTGCGCCGAGGGCTTTCGCGTCTTTCCCTACGCCACCGAGGACGCGGTCCTGGCCGAGCGCCTGCTCGAGGCCGGCTGCCAGGTGCTGATGCCCTGGGGCGCGCCGATCGGGGCCGGGCTGGGGCTGGCCAACCCGCATGGGCTGCGCGCCCTGCGCCGCTGCTTTCCCGATGTGCCCATGGTCATCGACGCCGGGCTCGGGCTGCCCAGCCACGCGGCGGCGGCGCTCGAGATGGGCTTCGACGCGGTGCTGGTCAACACCGCCGTCGCGCGCGCGGCCGATCCGGCGCGCATGGCCCGCGCCTTCGCCCGCGCGGTCGAGGCCGGCGCGCTTGGCCGCGCGGCCGGGCCCATTCCGGCGCGCGAGACGGCGACCCCCTCGACGCCCCTGGCCGGGAGGCCCTTCTCATGACCCTGCCGGCGCGCTTCTACCCGATCTTCGATCACCCCGAATGGTTCGCCCGCATGCTGCCGCTGGGCGTGCGCATGGCGCAGCTGCGCGTGAAGGGCGCCAGCACGCGGACGCTGCGCGCCATGATCGCCGAGGCGCGCGATCTGTGCGCCCGCCACGGCGCGCTGCTGGTGGTCAACGATCACTGGCGCCTGGCGCTGGACGAGGGCTGCGCTGCCGTCCATCTGGGGCAGGAGGACCTTGACGGCGCCGATCTGGGCGCCATCCGCGCCGCCGGCCTGCGCCTTGGGCTGAGCACGCATGACGAGGCCGAGCTGGCCCGCGCGCTGGCGGCGCGGCCCGATCACGTGGCGCTGGGGCCGATCCACGCCACCACGCTCAAGCCCATGAAGCACCGCCCCCAGGGGCTGGCGCGGCTGCGGCGCTGGCGGGCGCTGTGCGGCCCGCTGCCGCTGGTGGCCATCGGCGGCATGACGCCCGCGCGCGGCGCGGCGGCGCTGGCCGCCGGGGCCGACTGCGTCGCCGCCGTCACCGACGTGACCATGGCGCGCGACCCCGAGGCGCGCGTGCGCGAATGGCTGGCGGCGCTGGAGGACGTTCCGCGCTCCGCCGCGGATCCCGCCCCCTCGGGGGCAATGGAAAGGAGAACGACATGACCCGCCCGACCTTCCTGCGCCGCGCCTGCGCGCGCGCCGCGCGCCCCCTGGCCGCCGCCGCCCTGGCCCTTGGCCTGAGCGCGGCGCCCGCCGCCGCCGCGGCCCAGCGGCTGACCCTGGCGCTCGACTGGTTCGTCAACCCCGACCACGCCCCGATCATCGTCGCGCAGCAGCGCGGCATCTTCGCGCGCCACGGGCTCGAGCTGCGCATCGTCGCTCCCGCCGACCCGTCCGATCCGCCGCGCATGGCCGCGGCGGGGGCGGCCGACATCGCGGTCTCCTACCAGCCGCAGCTGCACCTTCAGCGCGCCCAGGACATGCCGCTGCGCCGGCTCGGCACGCTGGTGGCCACGCCGCTCAACTGCCTGCTCGTGCGCGCCGACGGGCCGGTGCGCGCCATCGCGGACCTGCGCGGGCGGCGCATCGGCTACTCGGTGGCGGGGATGGAGCGCGCGGTGCTGGGCGCGATGCTGCGCTCGGCGGGGCTGAGCGAGGCGGATGTCGAGCTGGTCAACGTCAACTGGTCGCTCTCGCCCTCGGTCATGTCGGGGCAGGTGGATGCGGTCATCGGCGCCTTCCGCAATTTCGAGCTGGCGCAGATGCGCCTCGAGGGCGTCGAGGGGCGCTGCTTCCACCCCGAAGAGCATGGCGTTCCCGTCTATGACGAGCTGATCTACGTCGCCAACCCCGCGCGGCTCGACCCCGAGGCCGGGCGCCGCTTCCTGGCCGCGGTCGAGGAAGCGACGCTGTTCATCCTCAACCACCCCGAAGAGGCGTGGCGCGATTTCGTCTCCTACGCGCCCGAGCTGGACGACGCGCTCAACCGCCAGGCCTGGGCGGCGACCCTGCCGCGCCTGGCGCTGCGTCCGGCCGCGCGCGACGAGGGGCGCTACGCCCGCTTCGAGGCCTTCCTGCACGCCGCCGGGCTGATCGCGCAGCCGCGCCCGGCCGACGAGCTGCTGATGGCGCCGCCGGCCGCGCCGCCCGCGCGATGAGCGCGCCGCCCGGGCTGACGCTGCGCGGGGCGTTGCGCGCGGGCGGGCGGGCGTTGACGCCGCCGCTCGAGATCGCCTTTCCCGCCGGCGCCTGGAGCTGCCTCCTCGGCCCTTCGGGAGTGGGGAAGTCGACCCTGCTGCGCGTGATCGCGGGGCTGGACGACCAGCCGGGGCAGGCGCGGATCGCGGCGTCGGACGGCGCGCCGGCGGCGCCGCGCGCGGCGCTGATGGCGCAGGAGGCGGCGCTTCTGCCCTGGCTCGACCTGCGCGGCAATGTCGAGCTGGGGCCGCGCCTGCGCGGCGTTCCGCCGCCGCCCGGGCGGGCCGATTCGCTGCTGGCGGCGGTGGGCATGGCGGGCATGGCGCGCCGCCGCCCCCGGGGGCTGTCGGGCGGGCAGCGCCAGCGCGTGGCGCTGGCGCGGCTGCTGATGGAGGAACGCCCCATCGCGCTGCTGGACGAGCCCTTCTCGGCGCTGGACGCGGGTCTGCGCGCGCGCATGCAGGAGCTGGCGGCGCGGCTTCTGGCAGGTCGCACGGTGATCATGGTGACCCATGACGCGGCCGAGGCGGCGCGCATGGCCGACCGGATCATCCTGCTGGGCGCCGAAGGCGCGCGCACGCTCGCGCCGCCGCCCGGCCGGCCGCCGCGGCCGCTGGACGATCCGGGCGCGCTGCGGGCGCAGGCGGCGCTGCTGCACGCGATGCGGGCCATGGCGGCATGAGGGCGGGTCTGGCGCGCGCGCTGCCCGCCTGCGCGGGGCTTGGCCTGTGGGAGGCGGCCGCGCGCCTGGGCGCGGCGCCGCCCTACATCCTGCCCGCGCCCTCGCGCGTGGTGCAGACGGCGTGGCGCGCGCGCGCGCTGCTGGCCGAACACGCCGCCGCGACGGCGGCCGAGATCCTGGCCGGCCTGGCGATCGGCGCGGCGCTGGGGATCGGGGCGGCGCTGGCCATGGCCGCGAGCCGCCCGCTCGAGCGCGCGCTGCGGCCCGCGCTGACGGTCAGCCAGGCGCTGCCCGTCTTTGCGCTGGCGCCCATGCTGACGCTGTGGATGGGCTACGGCATGGCGCCCAAGATCGCGATGGCGGTGCTGATCATCTTCTTCCCCGTCGCCTCGGCCTTTCACGACGGGCTGCGCGGCGCCGATCCCGCATGGATCGAGCTGGCGCGCAACCTGGGCGCGCGGCCCGGCGCGATCCTGCTGCGCATCCGCGCGCCGGCGGCGGCGCCGCATCTGGCGGCGGGGCTGCGAATCGCGGCGACGACGGCGCCCATCGGCGCGGTGGTGGGCGAGTGGGTCGGCTCGGGGCGCGGCCTGGGCTATCTGATGCTGCTGGCCAACGGGCGCGCGCAGACCGACCTGATGTTCGCCGCCCTCGCCGTTCTGGCGGCGCTGGCGCTGGCGCTGCGGGCCGGAGTGGAGGCGGCCTGCGCCGCGGCGCTGGCGCGGCTTGGCTTCGCGCCGGGCGAGACGACCGGGGACTGAACCGCGCCGGGAGGCCGGCTCAGAACCTGCGCCAGATGCCGATGCGCAGATGCGCGCCGCCGGGGCCGCCGGCGCTCCAGTCCTCGGCGCCCATGGTGAAGGAGAGGCTGGCGCGCGGAGAAATCTCGCGCACGAGGCTGGCTTCGGCGTTGAGGCGGCGCGAGTCGCCGGTCTCGATCGCGCCGCGCGCCATGGCCAGCCAGCCCGCCGCCGGGCGCGCGCCCAGCGTCGCGCCCATCTGCGCGCGCCCGTCGCCGCCGCCAAGGGCCGAGACGTAGCCGAGCTCGGCCTCGGCGAAGCCGCCGCCCGAACCCAGCGCGAAGCCGCGCCCGAGGCGCAGGCGCATGGCGCTTTCAAGACCCGATCCGGCGTCGCCGGCGGCCTCGAACTCGACCGAGGCGACCTCGCCCGACGCGCCCTGCCAGACGCGCTGGCGCACGAAGGCCGCCGCGCGCGTCACCTCGGCGCCGCCGACGCCCTCGCGCCGGGACATGCCGCCGCCGACGGTCACGCCCTCGCGCCAGCCATGCTCGAGATAGCTGTCGAGGCGCGCGCGCGGCTCGCCCCATGTGTCGAAGCTGCGGGACTGGCTGAAGAAGGTCGCGCCGGGCTCGGCCGTCCAGGCGCCGGCCTGCGCGGAAAGGGGAAGCGCCGCGGCCAGCGCGGCCGCGAGGGGAAGGGGAGTGGGAACGCGCATCTTGGCCTCCATTTCCGGCGGCCGGGGGGCGCCGCCGCAGAAGGCAGGATGCGCGTTCTTGGTAAACCGGCGGTTAAGCGGTCAGGCCGCGGCCCGCCGCGCAAGCGCCGCGTCGAACAGGCGGTAGACGATCATTCCCGCGATCATGGCGGCGACGAACAGCATCGAGGGCGCGCCGCCCACGGCCATGCCGACGATGGCCGGCCCGGGGCAGATCCCCACCAGCCCCCAGCCGACGCCGAAGATGGCCGACCCGGTCAGAAGCCGCCAGTCGATGCCCTGGCGCGGCGCGGGAATCGGCCCGCCTAGCGCCGCCTCGCGCCGGCGCGCGGCCACGGCCCAGGCGGCGGCGCTGACGATCATAGCGCCGCCCATGACGAAGATCAGCGTCGGATCCCAGGCCCCCGCCGGGATCGCGGCCAGGTCCAGAAAGGCCAGCACCCGCGCGGGGTTGACCATGTCCGAGATCATCAGCCCGAGGCCGAAGATCAGGCCCGACAGAAAGGAGACCAGCTTGCGCATGTTTCGCTCCTCAGAAATGACGGACCAGCCAGACCGTGATCACGGCCGTGGTCATGAAGGTGCACAGCGCCGCGATCGAGCGCGCCGAAAGCCGCGCCGCGCCGCACACGCCGTGCCCCGAGGTGCAGCCCGAGCCCAGCCGCGAGCCGAAGCCCACCAGCAGCCCGCCCGCCGCCAGCAGCGCCGGATCGCGCGCGATCTCGATGCTCTTGGGGCCGAACAGGGTCATGTAGACCAGCGGCGCGGCCGCCAGTCCGAGGACGAAGAGCGCGCGCTCGACCCACACGTCGCGGGGCGAGGGTTCGAGCAGGCCGCCCAGAATGCCGCTGATGCCGGCGATTCGCCCGTTGGCGAGCAGCAGCAGGGCCGCCGCGGCGCCGATCAGCGCGCCGCCGACAAGGCCGTTGATCCAGTCGGGGTTCATGTTCCCTCCTTCCGATCGCCGCGCGTGGCGGCGGTTGCATTCGTGATATTGAATGTATAGGCGCGAAACGGGCCCGGCGCCAGAGGCGCAGACGAAAAAGGGCGCCAGAGGCGCAAACGAAAAAGCGCGCCAGAGGCGCCAATGAAAGGGGCCGCCAGAGGCGCGAACGAAAATGCGCCGGAGGCGCGAATGGAAAGGCTTGCCCGAGGCGGACCCAGGTGCGGGGACGAAAAAGCGCCCCGGCGCGCAGGGCGTCCGGGGCGCAGTCGCGGTCGGCCGCCTGGCCGTCCGACGGGAAGGGTTCAGTTCTTCTGCTTGTCCACCAGCTGGTTCGACTTGATCCAGGGCATCATGGCGCGCAGCTTGGCGCCGACCTCCTCGATCTGGTGGGCGTCGTTGTTGCGGCGGATGGCCTTGAAGCTGGGCTGGCCGGCCTTGCACTCGAGCATCCAGTCGCGCACGAAGCGGCCCTGCTGGATGTCGTCCAGCACCGCCTTCATGCGGGCCTTGGTCTCGGCATGGGGCACGACGCGCGGACCCGACACGTATTCGCCATACTCGGCGGTGTTCGAGATCGAGTAGTTCATCGTGGCGATGCCGCCCTCGTAGATCAGGTCCACGATCAGCTTCACCTCGTGCAGGCACTCGAAATACGCCATCTCGGGGGCGTAGCCGGCCTCGACCAGGGTCTCGAAGCCGCAGCGGATCAGCTCGACCAGACCGCCGCAGAGAACGGCCTGCTCGCCGAACAGGTCGGTCTCGCACTCTTCCTTGAAGTTGGTCTCGATGATGCCCGAGCGCCCGCCGCCGATGGCCGCGCAGTAGGAGAGCGCGATCTCCATCGCCTTGCCCGAGGCGTTCTGGTGCACCGCCACCAGGCAGGGCACGCCGCCGCCCTTGACGAACTCGCCGCGCACGGTGTGGCCGGGGCCCTTGGGCGCCATCATGATGACGTCCACGGTCTGCTTGGGCTCGATCAGGCCGAAATGCACGTTCAGCCCGTGGGCGAAGGCGATGGCCGCGCCGTCGCGCAGGTTGTCGTGGATGTATTTGTAGTAGGTGTCGGCCTGCAGCTCGTCGGGCATGGCCATCATGATCACGTCGGCCCAGGCGGCGGCCTCGTCGATGGCCATCACGGTCAGCCCCTCGGCCTCGGCCTTGGCCGCCGAGGCCGAGCCGGGCCGCAGCGCCACGGCGAGGTTGCGCGCGCCCGAGTCGCGCAGGTTGAGGATGTGCGCGTGGCCCTGGCTGCCGTAGCCGACCACCGCCACCTTCTTGTCCTTGATCAGATTGATGTCGCAGTCGCGATCGTAATAGACGCGCATGGCGCTCTCCCTTTGCGTTTGGCTGGGGGCAGCATAGCGGCGGCGCGCGGCGAAATGCTTTCTTTGATTTTGCGGTTGCGCCGGGTTGCGCGAAAACCTATTCGCAAAGCAGACGAACGGAGAAAGGATCATGCGCGAGCTTGACGAGACCGACCGCCGCATCCTGCGCGTGATGCTGCGCGAGGGCGACCTGACCGCCGCCCAGATCGCCGAGCGCGCGGGCCTGTCCGCCGCGCCCTGCTGGCGGCGCATCGACCGCATGACGCGCGAGGGAATCATCCTGGGCCGCTCGGCGCGCATCGACTGGGCGCGGCTGGGCTATGCGGTGCGCGTGTTCCTGCGCGTGACGCTGGACAAGACCGCGCCGCGCGCCTTCGACGAGTTCGTCGCCGCCGCGCGCGAGCTGCCCGAGGTGGTCACTCTGCAGACCCTGCTGGGGCGGGTGGATGTGCGCATGGACGTGATCGCCCGCGACCTCGATCACTACCGCCGCATCTATCGCGAGAAGATCCTGCCGCTGCCGCACATCGCCGACCTGGAAAGCCTGCTGCTGGTCTCGGAGCTCAAGAACGACGACTGGGCCCCGGTATGAGCGCGCGCGCCGAATTCGACGAAGTGGACATGGCGATCCTGCGCGCCCTGCAGGAGGATGGCGGCCGCTCGGCCAAGGCGGTGGCGCAGCTGGTGGGGCTGAGCCAGCCGGCGTGCTGGCGGCGCATCCGGCGGCTCGAGGAAGAGGGCGTGATCCGGGGGCGGCGCGTGCGGCTCGACCTGCGGCGGCTGGGCTACGAGGTGACGGTGTTCCTGGGCGTCAAGCTGGCCGCGCGCGGACGCGCCAGCCTCGAGGATTTCGAGCGCGCGGTGACCGCGATTCCCGAGGTGCAGCTGGTGCAGCATGTGCTGGGGGTCTACGACTACCGGCTGAAGGTGGTGGCGCGCGACCTTGCCGATTTCGAGCGCATCCTGCGCCGGCGCATCCTGACCCTGCCGGGGGTGGGCGAGGTGGAATCGAACGTGCTTCTGTCGGAAGAGAAATCCACCCCCGGCCTGTCCTGACGGCAGACCCGGCGCGGCGCATGGGCCCGGCGCCTGCGCCCCGCCATGCTCGCGCGCGATCCGCGCCGCGCGCGCGGGCCGCATTGTCAGGCGCGCGCCGACGCGCTACCTGCTCGGACCAGGCCCACAAGCCCAGGCACACAAGCAAGGAGCCCGCCCATGATCGGACGCCTCAACCACGTCGCCATCGCCGTGCCCGACCTCGAGGCCGCCGCCGCCAGCTATCGCGACACGCTGGGCGCGAAGGTCAACCCGCCCCAGGACGAGCCCGAGCATGGCGTGACCGTGGTCTTCATCGAGCTGCCCAACACCAAGATCGAGCTGCTGCACCCGCTGGGCGAGAACTCGCCCATCAAGGGCTTTCTCGAGAAGAACCCCGCCGGAGGCATCCACCACATCTGCTACGAGGTCGACGACATCATCGCCGCCCGCGACCGGCTGCGCGCGGCCGGCGCGCGCGTTCTGGGCGACGGCGAGCCGAAGATCGGCGCCCATGGCAAGCCCGTGCTGTTCCTGCATCCCAAGGATTTCCAGGGAACGCTGGTCGAGCTGGAGCAGGCATGACCATCACCGCCGCCATCGTCCTTTACGCGGTCAGCTGGTTCATGACGCTGTTCGTGATCCTGCCGCTGGGGATGCGCTCGCAGCAGGATGAGGGCGACGTGGCGCCGGGCACGCCGGCCTCGGCGCCCGCCGATCCGCAGATGCGGCGCAAGTTCCGCAACACCACCATCGTCGCGACGCTGATCTGGATCGTGCTGATGGTCGTGATCACCACGCGGATGGTGACGCTGGACGACATCTTCGTCTACGGGCCGACGGGCGCCTACTGAGCCCGCCGCGCCGCTTGCGCCGGGCGTCCGCGCGCTCGCCCGGCGGCGCGGCGCTCAGGCGTCCGGCGGGGCCGAGGCGTCGCCGTTCAGGCGGTGGAACTGGTGCGTGAAGGCGGCCACGCCCAGCACCGGAACGGCCAGCGAGACGATCGGAACCGTCAGCGGCACGGCCAGCATCGCGCCCCCGGCCCAGACGCGGGCCAGATGACGTCGGCGCAGGCGGCGGGCGGCGCGAAAGCCGATGCGCCGGGCGGCGGCCAGCTCGAAATACTGGCGGCCCAGCAGATAGCCGTTGACGGCCAGGAACACGAAGGGCGCCAGCGGCCCGCTGATCAGATAGACCAGCAGCGCCGCCGCGTTCGCGCCCAGAAGCGTCAGCGTGAACAGCACGCCGTCCCAGATCGTTTCCAGAAGGCCCAGCGGCTTGGCCGGCGGCAGGTGCGGGTAGTGGCGCGCCTCGACCGCGGCGGCGATCTCTTCCAGAAAGAAGCCGATGAACAGCGAAGCGGCCGGGAACATCAGAAACGCCAGCCCCACCAGCCCCGCCGCCCAGGCCAGCCAGCGCGCGGCCTCGTCCAGAAAGCCGATCTCGGCGCCGAACAGCGTGAAGCGCATGTCCGGGATCGCGGCCACGGCCATGCTCCACAGCAGGTAGAGGGCGGCCAGAAGCGCCGCCGTCAGCAGGATCGACAGGACGAAGACGCGCCGGAAACGCGGGTCGGACAGCTGCGCGGCGGCGCGGATGAAATCGGCGACAAGCGCGCTCATGCGTCGGCCCAGGTCACGATGCGGTCAAGGTCGGGGCGCGGGCGCTCGGGCGGGGCGGCGCGCTCGGTCCCGATATGGATGAAGCCGGCGACGCCCTCATGCGGCGCAAGGTCGAGGCCGCGGGTGAGGAACTCGCGATCATGGGCCATCCAGCCGGTCAGCCAGTTCGCGCCCCAGCCCGCCGCCAGCGCGGCGTTGAGCAGCCCAAGGCACACCGCCCCGGCCGAAAGCAGCTGCTCGACCTCGGGCGCCTTCTCGGAGGGCCTGGGCGAGAAGATCACCGCCACCGCCAGCGGCGAGCCGTCGAAGGCCGAGGCGTCCTTTTCCACCTTGTCGGGATCGAGGCCGCGGGCGCCGCCCAGCTCGCGCGTCAGCGCCGCCAGGCGCGCCAGCGCCGCGCCGCGCAGCACGATGAAGCGCCAGGGTTCGAGCTTGCCATGATCGGGCGCGCGCGCGGCCGCCGTCAGAAGCGTGCGCAGCTCGGCGTCGTCGGGGGCGGGGGGCTGAAGCAGCTTGGCGGGGCGCGAACGCCGGGTCAGCAGGAACTCGAGCGCGGCGGGGTTCGGAGCGGGCAAGGGGGCCTCCTGATCTGTTGGACGAGCATTGGCGGGCGCGGCCGCCGCCCAGATGTCGGCCCGCGGGCGCGTGGCGTCAAGTCGCCGCCCGCGCCGCAAGCGGGCGCGAGGGGCGGGCCTGAAGGGATCGCCGGGTTCCGGGCCGGGGCTTCGGCGGGGCGCCGAGCGCCTGCCTGCGGGCTGGCCTTGCGGCGGATGGCGGCCGGCGGCCGGGCCGGTCGGCCATCGCGCCCCGCCGGCTGGCGAAGCCGCGGCGGGCCGGCTTCGGGCGGCGCAGGGCGGGCGCGGGGCAGGCGGGCGGGCCGACGCCCGCGGCTCGCCATGACGGGCGGGTCCGCCGTCTCAGGCCAGAAGCCGCGGGTCCTCGCCCATGTCCAGCCCCGGGAACACCGTGCGTTCGAGCGCGTCGCGCGGCAGTCCGAACGCGCCGCGCAGCGCCCAGGCGGCGTAGCGGCGCAGATCGTCGGTCGGCATCAGGTCGCGCCCCTGGTAGAGGTCGCCCTCGGCCAGCCCCGGCCAGCGTCCATGCGCGCGCGCCCCCGACAGCGCGCCGCCGGCGAACAGCATCACCCCGCCGGTGCCATGATCGGTGCCGCGGGTGCCGTTCTCGTGCGCGGTGCGGCCGAACTCGGTCATGCACAGCACGGTCGTGCGCGCCCAGTTGGGCCCAAGCCCCTGGCGCAGGGCCTCGATGGCCTCGGCCAGCTGCTCGAGCGGGCGGCGGATGGCGCCGGCCTGTCCCTTGTGGGTGTCGAACCCGCCCAGCGAGAAGGCGGCGATGCGGCTTTCGGCCGACAGCATCCGCGCCGCCAGCGCCGCAAGGGCGCGGGCGTCCACGCGGCGGGCGCGCTCCATGCCGCCCGCGTCCAGCTCGCGGTCGATCATGATCGCCTCGCGCCCGGCCTCGGCGAAGAGCGGATCCTGCGCCAGCACCCGCTCGAGCAGGTGCAGCGCCGGTTCGGACAGGCGCAGATCGCCGTCCGGCGCCCAGCCCAGCGCCGGCGCGTCGCCCTCGAGCAGCAGCATCCGCTCGCGCCCGACCGCGACGGCGGTGCGCGCCTCGGCGCCGGGCATGAGCGAGAGCGCGCGGTTGAGCCAGCCGTCGCGGCGCGCGCTCGCGGGGCCGTCGGCGGCGCCCGAGCCGGTTTCAAGCGCGTCCTGCCCGTCGAAATGGCTGCGCTTGTCGCGATAGGGGGTGCTGACGGCATGGGCGAAGGCCAGCTCGCCCCGCCGCCACAGCGGCGCGAGCGGCGCCAGCGCCGGGTGCAGCGCGAAGCGGCCGTCCAGGTCGATCGCGCCGTTCTCGGGCAGCACCGCCAGGGTGGGGCGCAGCGCGCGGTAATGCGGGTCGCCGTATGGCGCGACGGCCGCCAGCCCGTCGAGCGCGCCGCGCAGCACGATGGCCACCAGCCGGTTCTCTCCGGGCGCCGAGGCGAAGGTGACGCGCGACATCAGCGGAAACGCGGCCGCCGAGCACCCCAGCGCAAGGCCGGCGCGCAGCAGCGCGCGGCGCGAGGGCGAGCGAAGATCTTCGGTCATGTCTGCCTCCCGGGCATGGTCATCGGCGGTTGAAGTCGGGCGAGACGAGCAGCAGCGCCACCGCCTCCCAGCGCTCGCCGGCGGCCGAGACGGCGAAGGCCGTCTCGCGCCCCAGCGCGTCGCGCAGCGCGACGCGGGCGAAGTCGCGCGGATCGGTCCGCGCCGCGATCACGCGCCCGATGCGGCCGGCCCAGTCGAGCCGCGCGGCCAGCCCGCCGGGGGTGATCCAGGCCTCGGCGTCCTCCTTCCAGCCGTCGGGGCCGGGCACGCGGTCGATCGGCTGGCCCATGGCCTCGAGCGCGCGGATGGTCAGCGGCGGGCCGAAGGGGCCCCCGGGCGCCAGCTCGGCCTTGCGCGCGCCCGCCGCGCGCAGGGTCGAGACGACCAGGTCCCAGGGCTTCTTGACCTTGGCGGCGGGGCCCAGCCGGGCGCGGTCGGTCCAGGCCAGTTCATGCGCGATCATCGCCCGCGTCATGGCGCCCAGATCGCCCCCCGGCGCGCCGGCATAGGCGCGGGCCATGGCGTCGACCAGCGGGGCGGGCGGCGCGTCCGAGACGAAGTGGCGCGCCATCTTGAACGCCAGCCGCCGGGCCGTGGCCGGGTGATCGGCCAGCATGCGCAGCGCCTCCTCCGCGCCCTCGGGGCCCAGGCCGCGCCAGCGCCGGCCAAGCACGGTCTTCTCGCCCGGCTCGGCCATGTTCTCGCGAAAGCGGAAGCCGCCCGCGTCATGGGACCATCCGGCCAGCAGGCGCGCGAATTCGCGCACGTCGCGCTGATCGTAGGGGCCGTGAACGCCCAGCGTGTGCAGCTCGAGGATCTCGCGCGCGAGGTTCTCGTTCAGCCCGCGCCGGGGATTGCGCCGCGCCATGCGCGAGTTGGGGCCCGCCGACACCGACTGGTCGAGGTAGAAGAGCATGGCCGGGCTTTTCGTCGCCGCGATCAGCATGTCGGCGAAGCGGCCCGTCAGGTGCGGGCGGATGGCCAGCTCCTGCATCGGCAGGATGAAGGCGCCGTGGCGCGGATTGCGCCGCGCGACGGCGAAGTGCCCGCACCAGAAGCGGTGCAGGCGCTCGACGAAGCCGTCGGGCGTGGTCGCCGCGCGGGCGAGGCGGGCCAGCGCGTCATCGCGCGTCATGCGCCGGCCCTCGGCCAGCGTCTGTTCGAAGCGGCGCGCGGCGTCGGCGTCGCCCTGTTTGGCGCGTCGGCGCAGGGCGATGAAGCCATCCTGGATCGCGTAGCGGCGCCGGGCCTCGGCCTCGTCCACCAGCGCGCCGCGCGGGGGCGCGGCGATCTGGCGCAGCAGATCCTCGGGGCCGGCCGGGGCCGGGCGGTCGGGGCGGAAGCCGCATCCGAAGCGCAGCTCGGCAAGCGTCTGGCGGCTGACGGCCATGAAAGGCGCTCTCCTTCCTTCGTGCTCGTGCCCATGCGCGTGCGCCGCGCCTGGGCGGGGGCGGGCGCTTCTTGCACGCAGGGCGCGCGCGTTTCCGTCGCGCAGGCCGGTGCGCCGACCCGCGACGGCGCAGCGTGGCGCACGATCATGGCGGCGCGATGGCGACCGCGCAGCGACGGGCGCGATCACGGGCGCAAGACGGCGGGCGCGATGGGGCGCGCGGACAGAAGCTTGCCGCAATTGCGTGCTTGGCTAAAGATGCTTGCGCCGGATTCGGCGCCTCGCAGCGGGCGGAGGGTTCGCGCCCCCGCCGCGGACAAGGCTTGCGGACACGAAATTCGAAAAGGAGCGGCTCATGATCCGCAATTCCGTCATCGCCATCACGACCGTCGCATTCCTGGGGGCCTGCGCGGGTCCGAACGGGCAGGGCGGCATCTCGCAGCGGCAGGGCGTGGGCGCGCTGGCCGGCGCGGCCACGGGCGCGGCGCTGGGCACGCTGGTGGGCGGCGACGACCGGCGCAACGCCCTGGTGGGCGCGGGCATCGGCCTGTTGGCCGGCGCGGCGATCGGCACTTATCTGGACGAGCAGGAGCGCCAGCTTCAGGCCGATCTGGCCGGGACCGGCGCCGAGGTCAAGCAGGTGAACGGTAAGCTCATGGTGCGCCTGCCCGAGCGGGTGAGCTTCGACGTCGACAGCGCCGAGGTCAAGCCGGGCATGCGCAAGCGCCTGCGCCGGGCGGCGCGCAGCCTGGCCGAGAATCCGTCCAGCTACATCGACATCGTCGGCCACACCGATTCGACCGGCCCGGCCGACTACAACCAGCGCCTGTCCGAGCGGCGCGCCCGCGCGGTGGCCAACATCCTGCTGCGCAACGGCGTGCAGCCCCAGCGCGTGCGCGCCTATGGCCGCGGCGAGAGCGAGCCCATCGCCTCGAACGCCACGCCCGATGGGCGGGCGCGCAACCGGCGGGTTGAAATCATCATCACGCCGGCCACCTGATCAGGGGCGGGGGCGGCGCCGGGGCGCCGCCTCTTGCGCCGGCCCCGCCGTCGACCCGATCTCCGGGCCCCGGCCGCGGGGCGCCAAGCAGGGAGCCGCCCTTGACCGACGCCGTTCAGCGCCCCGCGCCCGGGCCCGCGCGCCACGTCTCGCGCCCGGCCAGGCGCATCGCCCGCCTTGTGCTGTGGGCCGAGTTTCTGACCTTGTATCTGGCGGCGCCGCTGTTCATGGCGCTGGCCGCGCCGCCGCAATGGATCTGGCCGTTGCTGGCGGGGGCCACGGCGCTGGGGGTGGCGCTGTTGTTCCGCACGCCCGGCTTCTCGTGGCGCGAGCTTGCGCGCGCCCCCGATCAGGGCGACTGGGCGTGGGCGGCGGCGTTCGCGCTGGGCACGCTGGCGCTGGCGGCGGGGCTGTGCGCCTGGATCAACCCGGACGCCCTGTTCGGCCTGGCGCGCGAGCGGCCGCAGCTGATGGTCATGATCCTGCTGTTCTATCCCTTCCTGTCCGCGCTGCCGCAGGAGCTGTTCTTCCGCGCGCTGTTCTTCCGTCGCTACGGGGCGTTGCTGGGCGCGCCCACGCGCCCGGCGGCGATGCTGGCCAATGCGGCGCTGTTCGCGCTGGCGCATCTGTTCTACTGGAACTGGGTGGCGGTGGGCTTCACCTTCGTCGGGGGGCTTGTCTTCGCATGGGCCTATGCGCACCGGCGCAGCTTCCTGCTGGCCTGGGCGCTGCACGCGGCGGCGGGGGGCATGGTGTTTCTGTCGGGGCTGGGCGTCTATTTCTACCATGGCGCGATCGGCGCCCCGGCCGTGGCGGCGCAATCCGTTCATCTGCGGTAAAGGGACGCATCCTTAAGGTTAGCGCAGCCGGTTCTTCCCCGCCGGTCATGTTGCTTGCCGAAGGATGCCGCCATGCAGGGATCGCTCCCCCACCGTTCCTCCGATCCGCTCTGGTTGCGCGCACTCCCCCGCTCGGCGCGGCTGGAGAGGCGGCTCGCCGGCGCAGCGTCGCGTCTTGCGCGCGGCTGGCTTGGGCTGTCGGCGCTGGGCGGGCTCAGCTTCTGGGGCGCGCTGGCGCTGGTGCTGGCGCTTGACGCGCCGGCGGCGCTGATGACCGCGCCTCTGGTGACGCTGGCGCCGCTGCTGGGCGCGGCGGCGCTCGGGGCGCTGCTGGCGGCGCTGCCGGACGGGCCCTTCGCGCCGGGCCCCGCCCCGGTTCCGGCGCCGTGGGGCGCGCGCCCGCGCTGAGGCCGCGCCGCCGATCGGCTGCCTTTCCATCACCGTTCCACGCCCGGCGCCGGCGCCCGGGGCGGGGTCCGGCCCCGCCGCGGTTCGGGCGCCGGGGCCCGTCTTCCATGGCCCCGCCGCCGCCCGCCATCCGCCGCGCCCAGGCGTCGCTTCGCGCCCCCGCCGGGCCGCGCCGGACGCGCCGGGCCTTGACATCCGGGCCTCGAAAGGGTGTTTCCGGGCCAAAGACGGCCCCGGCGTCCGCGCGGGGCGGGAATCTTGTCCAGAGGAACGCCATGCACCCCTACCGCACCCACACCTGCGCCGAGCTGCGCAAGGAGCACGTCGGCCACACCGTTCGCCTCTCGGGATGGGTGCACCGGATCCGCGACCATGGCGGGATCCTCTTCATCGACCTGCGCGACCACTACGGCATCACCCAGGTGCTGGCCGACCCCGACAGCCCCGCCTTCGCCGAGGTCGAGAAGGTGCGCGCCGAGTGGGTCATCCGCGTGGACGGCGTGGTCAAGGCCCGCGACCCCGAGCTGGTCAACCCCAAGATCCCCACCGGCGAGGTCGAGGTCTTCATCAAGGACATCGAGGTTCTGGGCCCGGCCGAGGAGCTGCCCCTGCCGGTGTTCGGCGACCTTGAATACCCCGAGGAGACGCGCCTCAAATACCGCTTCCTCGACCTGCGCCGCGAGAAGCTGCACCGCAACATCGTGCTGCGCTCGAACGTGATCGCCAGCCTGCGCCGGCGCATGACCGAGCAGGGCTTCATGGAATACCAGACCCCGATCCTGACCGCCTCCAGCCCCGAGGGCGCGCGCGACTTCCTCGTGCCCTCGCGCCTGCACCGGGGCAAGTTCTACGCGCTGCCCCAGGCCCCGCAGCAGTTCAAGCAGCTGATCATGGTCGCGGGCTTCGACCGCTACTTCCAGATCGCGCCCTGCTTTCGCGACGAGGACCCGCGCGCCGACCGCAGCCCGGGCGAGTTCTACCAGCTTGACGTCGAGATGAGCTTCGTCACGCAGGAGGACGTGTTCCAGACCATCGAGCCCGTCATGCGCGGCGTGTTCGAGGAGTTCGGCGGCGGCCGCCCGGTCACGCAGGAATTCCCGCGCATTCCCTATCGCGAGGCGATGCTCAAATACGGCTCGGACAAGCCCGATCTGCGCAACCCGATCGAGATGCAGGTCGTGTCCGAGCATTTCCGCGGCTCGGGCTTCCAGATCTTCGCCCGCCTGCTCGAGCAGGAGGGGAACGAGGTGCGCGCCATTCCCGCGCCGACGGGCGGCTCGCGCGCCTTCTGCGACCGCATGAACGCCTGGGCGCAGAAGCAGGGCCTGCCGGGCATGGGCTACATCTTCTGGCGCGAGGAGGGCGGCCGCCCCGTCGGCGCCGGCCCGCTGGCCAAGAACATCGGCCCCGAGCGCGTCGAGGCGCTGCGCGTGCAGCTGGGCCTCGACGCGGGCGACGCGGCCTTCTTCCTGGCGGGCAAGCCCGCGGCCTTCGTTGACGTGGCCGGGCGCGCGCGCAACGTCATCGGCGAGGAGCTGGGTCTGACGCGCAAGGACAGCTTCGAGTTCTGCTGGATCGTCGATTTCCCGATGTACGAGCTGGACGAGGAGACGGGCCAGCTCGACTTCTCGCACAACCCCTTCTCGATGCCGCAGGGCGGGCTCGAGGCGCTGAACGAGCTGCCGCCGCTCGACGTGCTGGGCTACCAGTATGACATCGTGTGCAACGGCGTCGAGCTTTCCTCGGGCGCGATCCGCAACCATCGCCCCGAGATCATGTATCGCGCCTTCGAGATCGTGGGCAAGGACCGCGCCTTCGTCGACAGCCATTTCGGCGGCATGATCAACGCCTTCCGCTACGGGGCGCCGCCGCATGGCGGCATCGCGCCGGGCATCGACCGCATGGTGATGCTGCTGGCCGACGCCGAGAACATCCGCGAGGTCATCATGTTCCCCATGAACCAGCGGGCCGAGGATCTGATGATGGGCGCGCCCTCCGAGCCGACCAACGAGCAGCTGCGCGAGCTGGGCCTGCGCATCGTCCCGCGCGAAGACTGATCGGGCGATGATCTACGAGCGGACCGACTACGACCCAGCGCGGCACCTGGTCCTGTTCATCCACATCCGCAAGACGGGCGGCTCGTCTCTGGGCGCGCAGCTGGCCGACGCGCTGGCCGCGCGCGGCGCGGCGGGGGGCTACCGGCGGCTGCGCATGCAGGGCGTCGAGACCTACAACCAGGGCTGGCGGCGCGCGCACGAGCATCTGCGCCGCCGCCTTCAGCACCTGCGCGACGAGGCGCGCGAGCGCGGCCGCGCCCTTCTCGGCCTGCCGAACCTGGCGCTGGATTCGGTCGCCGTCGCCAGCGGCCATGTGCGCGTCGACAGCATCGGCCTGGGCCGCCGCGAGCCGCTGATGATCACGCTGGTGCGCGAGCCCGTCGATCGCCTCGTGTCCGAGTATTTCTTCACCCGCGACCGCGTGGCCGTCGCCCGCCGCCTGCCCGGCTCCGAGAAGAAGAAGCAGGCCTGGGCGCGCAGCTTCGAGGATTACGCGCAGATGCTGCTCGAGCGCCGCGACGCGCTGCCGCTCAACGGCCAGTGCCTGTATTTCTCGCGCGAGGGCTCGTTCGAAGCCGCGCGCCGCGTCATCGACGAGCGCTTCCTCCTGGCCGGGCGCACGCAGGACATGGCGCGATTCACGCAGCTTCTGGGCGCCAAGCTGGGCATCCCCATGGGGCCGCCGCGCCGGGTGAACAAGGGCCGCTCGCGCCCCGAGGGCTACGCCCCGCCCGCATGGCTGCGCGCCCGCCTCGAAGAGGCGATGGCCGAGGACATGGCGCTTTACGAGCATGTCGGGCGCGAATTCGCGGCGCTTGACGCGCGCACAACGCATTCATAGACAATTCAGGATTGTGGCGCGTCTTCCGGCGCGCCGGTCAACCCGCAAGGGCAGCAAGGGAGCGGCGCGACGCAAGCATGAACATCATCACCGACACCCAGGCGCTCGAGGCCTTTTGCGACGCTTGCCGCGCGCATCCCTACGTCACCGTGGACACCGAGTTCCTGCGCGAGCGCACCTACTGGCCGCAGCTGTGCCTGGTGCAGATGGCCCATCCGGGCGAGGGCGAGGATTCGGCCGCCATCATCGACCCGCTGGCCGAGGGCATCTCGCTCGAGCCGCTCTTCGCCCTCATGCGCGACGAGCGCGTGGTCAAGGTCTTCCACGCCGCGCGCCAGGATCTGGAAATCTTCTGGAACCTCGGCGGGCTGATCCCGGCGCCGCTGTTCGACACGCAGGTGGCGGCGATGGTCTGCGGCTATGGCGACCAGGTGGGCTACGAGACGCTGGTGCGCAAGATCGTCGGGGCCAAGCTGGACAAGTCGTCGCGCTTCACCGACTGGGCGCAGCGCCCGCTTTCCGACAAGCAGCTGGCCTATGCGCTGGCCGACGTGACGCATCTGCGCGGGATCTACGAGAAGCTGGCGCGCGAGCTGCGCGAAAGCGGCCGCGCCGAATGGGTGGCCGAAGAGATGGCCACGCTGCTCAGCCCCGACACCTATCGCAACGACCCGGACGAGGCGTGGCGGCGGCTCAAGACGCGCTCGAGCTCGGACAAGTTCCTGGCCGTGGCCAAGGCCCTCGCCGCCTGGCGCGAGCGCCGCGCGCAAGAGCGCAACATCCCGCGCAACCGTCTGCTCAAGGACGACGCCCTGCTCGAGATCGCCTCGAACCGGCCCAAGACCCTCGAGGAGCTGGGCCGCTCGCGCCTGTTGCTGCGCGAGGCGCGCAAGGGCGACGTGGCGCAGGAGATCCTGGCCGCCGTGGCCGAGGGCGAGGCCACGCCCCCCGAAAAGCGCCCCCGCCCGCCCGAGCCGGCGCAGAACCGGCCCGGCACGGGTGCGCTGGTCGATCTGCTCAAGGTGCTGCTCAAGGCGCGCGCCGAGGAAATGGGCGTGGCGCCCAAGCTGCTGGCCTCGACCGAGGATCTGACGCGCCTCGCGAATGACGACGAACCCGACGTGCCGGCGCTGCGCGGCTGGCGCCGCAAGGCGTTCGGCGAGCTGGCGCTGCAGCTACGCCGCGGCGAGATCGCGCTGTCGGCCTCGCGCAAGGGCATCGAGATCGTCGAGCTGGACGATTGAGCCCGCCGCGCGGCGGCGCTCAGAACCGCGCCGCCGCCGCCCCCTGCGCGGCGAACACGCGCACGCCCGCCGCGCCGCGCACGGTCTGTTCGTTCAGCGGCAGGGCGACCTGCAGGCGGCGCAGCCTGGGCGCGCCCGCCTCGCCCGGCGCGCCGCCGTTCAGCTCGGGCGGGGCGGCGACGAAATCGAACTCCAGAAATCCGTCCGGCGCCGGCGCGCCGCCCCGCCGCGGGCGCAGCGTCGGGGCGAACCAGCGCGTCGTCGGGGCGAGGCCCACCGCATGAACCAGCGCGCCGTCGCGCGTCACGCCAAGCTCGACCGATTCGACCCTTTCGACGGGCTTGAAGGTCAGCTCCTCGCGCGGGGCGGGCTTGGGGGCGGGCTCGGGCTCGACCGATGGCGAGAGGCCCTCGAAGCGCACGTAATCGTTGCCGCAGCCCGCCAGCCCGGCGGCAAGAACCGCAAGGGCCGCGACGATCGGGCGGGCGCGGGGGCGGCGATAAGGTCGTGCGGGCATGGGGCGACTCCGTCTGTGAACAGGCGCGTGAACGCATTCTGCACCCGACTGCTTAGCCGCGGGCGCGCAGGAATGAAAGACGCGGCGTGGCCGACCGGCGTTGCGGCGCAATGGGCCCTTGGTTAACCTGAACGCGTCGGGGCGAATTGTCCGGTGCGCACCCGGCGGCCATTTCGCCTGACCGGACCAAGAGGGATTTTCAGATGTTCAGGAAATTTGCCAGCGTTTTGACGATTGCGTTCATTCCCGCCGCGTCATGGGCGGCGCCTGCGCCGGTCAACCTCAACGACTGGGTGGCGGCCGGCGGCGGCGCCGAGGGCGGGGGGAACTGGAACATCGCGCCGGATGGCAATTCGGTGCTCCAGACCCTGAACGGCGCGCCGACGGTCTTCCACAACAACGCCGACAGCCAGGGCGCGGCGCTGAGCGGCACGATCACGGTCGAGACCGCCAGCGACGACGACTTCATCGGCTTCGTGCTGGGCTACAAGGCGGGCGATCTGACCAATCCGTCGGCCGACTACCTGCTGATCGACTGGAAGCAGGGCGACCAGAGCTTCTTCGGCTTCGCCCCCGCGGGTCTCGCGATCTCGCGGGTGACGGGGGCGCTTGGCGACGATTCCGGCGCCTGGAGCCACGACCCGGCCAACAACGTCACCGAGCTGCAGCGCGGCGCCACGCTGGGCTCGACCGGCTGGGCGGACAACACGACCTACAGCTTCGATCTGATCTTCACCTCGACCGCGGTGCAGGTGTTCGTCAACGGCGTCAAGGAGCTGGACGTCGCCGGAACCTTCGCGAACGGCGGCTTCGGCTTCTACAACTACTCGCAGCAGGCCGTGCGCTACGCCGGGCTTGCAGAGCGCGCCGCGCCGCCCATCGGCGCGGTCCCGCTGCCCGGCGCGCTGCCGCTGATGGCGCTGGGGCTTGGCGCGCTCGGCCTGCTGGGGCGGCGGCGCTGCGCCTGACGGCGCCGATAACATGGGAACGCCGCGCCTGGCCGGCCGGGCGCGGCGTCGTCGTCATGGGCGACTCGTCCGAGGCGCGCGCCCTGATCGCCGCCCTGACCCGGCTGGGCTGCGCCGCGGGGCCCGAGGCGTGCGACGCGCCGCTGGCGGTGGTGGACGCCGCTCATCCCTTCGACCGCGAGGGCGCGCGGCTTGCGGCGGCGACGGCGCGGCGGCTGGGCGCGCCGCTGGTCACGTTGCGGCGCGCGCCCTGGCTGCCGGGGCCGGGCGACCGCTGGCGGCGCGTGCGCTCGGCGCGCGCGGCGGCGCTGGCGCTGCCGGCCGGGGCGCGGCGGGTGTTCGTGGCGCTGGGGCGCGACCAGCTGGCGCCCTTCGCGGGGCGGCCAGACCTGACGCTTCTGGTGCGCGCGCGCGGCGCGTCGGGGCCGGCGCAGGCGCCGCGCCCCCGCCTTGCGCGCGCGCGCTTCCTGACCGCGCCCGGGCCCTACACGCCCGCCGGCGAGGCGCGCCTGTTCCGCGCCCTGGGCGTGCAGGCGCTGGTGGCGCGCAACGCCGGCGGCCCCGACGCCTGGCCCAAGATGGCGGCGGCGCGCCGGCTTGGCCTGCCGGTGATCCTGCTCGAGCCGCCGCCCGCGCCGCCCGGCGCCGTGCGCGACGTGCCCGCGGCGCTGGCCGCGCTCGATCGCCTGGCGGGCGCCGCCGAGAGCTGAGAAGGCGGGCCGGCGAAGCGCGCTCGGCGCTTGCTCCGGCCGCCCGCGCGGCCTAAGTCTTGCCCCGACGCAGGAGGCCCAGATGACCGACGCCACGCCCGATTTCGAAGAGATCGCCGAAACCTTCGCCTTCCTCGACGATTGGGAGGATCGCTACGGCTACGTGATCGAGCTGGGCAAGGCCATGGAGCCCATGCCCGATTCGCTCAAGGGCCCCGAGACCAGGGTCGAGGGCTGCGCCAGCCAGGTCTGGATCGCGCCGAGGATCGAAGAGGGGCCGCCGCGCCGGCTGCATTTTCAGGGCGACAGCGACGCGATGATCGTGCGCGGGCTGATCGCCATCTTGCGCGCCCTCTATTCGGGCCGCACGCTGGACGAGATCCGCGCGCTCGACGCGCAGGCCGCGCTCGACCGGCTGGGCCTGGCCGAGCACCTGTCGGCGCAGCGCTCGAACGGGCTGCGCGCCATGGTCGGACGCATCCGCGCGCTGGCCGGCGCCGAGACGGTCTGAGCGCATGGCCCGAGAACCGGCCCGAAAACCGGCCGAAAAACCGCGCCGAGGTCGCGATCGCGCCTGCGCTGCGTCGCGTTTTTGACGCGCCGGCGCTGATGTCGGCGTAATGTCGCACCCGACAGCCAAACCCGGCCGCCCGCCGCGGCCCGCCCCGGAGACGACGCCATGTCCGAAGAAGAAGACGATCTGGTCCTGAGCGAGCTCGACGACGACGAGCTGGTGCAGCAGATGCATGACGATCTGTATGACGGCCTGAAGGATGAAATCGAGGAGGGCGTGCGCATCCTGCTCGAGCGCGGCTGGACGCCCTACGACATCCTCACCAAGGCCCTGGTCGAGGGCATGCGGATCGTCGGCATCGACTTTCGCGACGGCATCCTCTTCGTGCCCGAGGTGCTTCTTGCGGCCAACGCGATGAAGGCGGGCATGAACATCCTGCGCCCGCTGCTGGTCGAGACCGGCGCGCCCAAGATGGGCTCGATGGTCATCGGCACCGTCAAGGGCGACATCCACGACATCGGCAAGAACCTGGTGGCGATGATGATGGAGGGCGCCGGCTTCGAGGTCACCGATCTGGGCATCAACAACCCGGTCGAGAACTACCTTCAGGCGCTGGAAGAGAAAAAGCCCGACATCCTGGGCATGTCGGCCCTGCTGACCACCACCATGCCCTACATGAAGGTGGTGATCGACACGATGGTCGAGCAGGGCATCCGCGACGACTACATCGTGCTGGTGGGCGGCGCGCCGCTGAACGAAGAGTTCGGCAAGGCCATCGGCGCCGACGCCTATTGCCGCGACGCGGCGGTGGCGGTCGAGACGGCCAAGGCGCTCATCGCCCAGCGCAAGCACAACCAGGTGGCCGGCTGATCGCCGGCCCCCGCGCCGAGGCGGCCATGACCCCGACGCCCGAGCATTCGCCGGCCGGCCCGCCCCGCACGCTGCTGATCGCGTGCGGGGCGCTGGCGCGCGAGATCCTGGCGCTGATCCGCCTCAACGGCTGGCGGCACATGGAGCTGCTGTGCCTGCCGGCCAAGCTGCATCTGACGCCCGAGCGCATTCCCGCCGCCGTCGCCCGCGCGGTCGAGGAAAACCGCGCGCGCTTCGATCGCATCGCCGTCGTCTTCGCCGATTGCGGGACCGGCGGGCTGCTCGACGCCGAATGCGCCCGCCTCGGGGTCGAGCGCATCCCCGGCCCGCATTGCTACAGCTTCTTCGACGGCAACGAGGCCTTCGCCGCCCGGGCCGAGGCCGAGATGCGGGCCTTTTACCTGACCGATTTCCTGGTGCGCCAGTTCGACGCCTTCGTCTGGCGGCCCATGGGGCTGGACCGCCATCCCGAGCTGCGCGACATGATCTTCGGCGGCTATGAAAAGCTGGTGCATCTGGCCCAGACCGAGGATCCCGAGCTGGACGCCCAGGCGCGAGAATGCGCCCGCCGGCTGGGCCTGGCGCATGAGCGCCGCTTCACCGGCTATGGCGATCTGGACGTCTTCCTGCGCGGGCTGGACGCGGCGCCGCTCAATCCTTGACCACGCGCAGGGCCGGGCGCGGGCGCCCTTCGCCGCGCGGCGCCTCGGGGTTGCCCTCGATGGGGGTCAGCACCGCAGTGGGCCGACGACGGGCGAAGGGGGCCGGCGCCTCGGCCAGGAAGCGGCCCGCATCCTTGTCGCGCCGGTCCTGCGGCGGCGCCGGCGCGCGCCGGCCGCAGCGGGCCGGGTCAAACTCGATCGGCAGCATCTTTGCGCCCATCAGGCGCATGCGCAGGGGCGGGCTGTCGGGGGCGGGCGGCTCGAGCATGTTGATCGCGCCGAGGATGCGGTCGCGCCCGCCCAGCTCGCTGCGCATGGGCAGCAGGATCATCTCGCCGCGCGGCTCGAAGGGCGCGGGGCGCGCGGCGCCGAAGGCCGAAACGCCCTTGACGCGCATGACGGCGATGGCGGGCTCGGCGGTCACCTGGCGGGCCAGCTGCAGGATCTGCCCGGCGCTGGCCTCGTCCATCACCGCGTCCGCGATCATGCCGCGCGGCTCGATCCCCAGCAGCGCCACAAGCCCCGTGCCCGCAAGGCGAAAGCGCACGTCGTCCGGGTCGAGCTGTTCGAGGATGAACATGCTCTCGAGCGCCGCGCTGATGCGCCGCGGGTCGATCTCGGAGCGGAAAGGCGCGTCGCGCTCCGCCCTGAGCGATTCCCAGTGCTCGTAGATCGCGCGCGTGCTTTGGTGATCCATGAGACGGCCCATCAATGTGAATTTGCGTATCATTTTGATTCAAGCCTCATTAGTCCAGCGCGAAATTGCGCAGCGCCCCATCCTTCCCGGACGCCGAAAGCTGCGGCGCCTCCGCCGCGTCGTCTTCTTTCAATTGACCCAAAATCCGCGCAACAAAGAAGCTAATTCAACGTTAACGCCTGAACCGCCCGGCGTCGGCCTGCGCGAGCGCCCCTCGGGGGCGCGCGAGATTGCGGCGCGGGCGGCGCGCGGATAGGATCGCGCCGCGCCGGCCGCGGCGCAAGAGGGTTGAAGATCGGGAGGGCGCATGACCCTTGCCAGCATGACCGGTTTCGCCGCCGTCGAGGGGGCGCTGGGCGCGACCGCCTGGCGCTGGGAGCTGCGTTCGGTCAACGCGCGCGGGCTGGATCTGCGCATCCGCGCGCCCGAGGGGCGCGAGCGCGTCGAAGCGGCCATGCGCGAGGCGCTCAAGAGCCGCTTCGCCCGCGGCGCCGTCACCGCCACCTTGCGCGTCGCGCGCGCCCAGGGCGCGGCGGCGAGCGCGGCGCGCCTCGATCCCGCGGCGCTGGCGGCGGCGGCCGAAAGGCTGCGCGCGGCGGCCGACGCGCTGGCCGCGGCGGGGCTCGAGGTCGCGCCGACGCCGCCCGAGGCGCTGCTGTCCATGCCCGGCGTGCTGGTTCAGAACGGCGCGCCCGAGGCCGACGAGGCCGAGGCGCTGGACGCGGCGATGATCCGCGACGGGCGCGCCGCCGTCGAGGCCCTGGCCGCGGCCCGCGCCGAGGAGGGCGCGCGCCTGTCCGCCCTCATCGGCGACATGATCGACCGCATCGCGGCGCTTTCGGACCGGGCCGAGGCGGCCGCCGCCCTGCGCGCCGAGGCCGCCGGCCCCATGCTGCGGCGCAAGCTGTCGGCGGTGCTCGACTCGCTCGACCCGGGCGCCGCGCCCGACCCGCAGCGCCTGGCGGCCGAGCTGGCCATGCTGGCGGTCAAGGGCGACGTGCGCGAAGAGCTGGACCGCCTGCGCGCCCATGTCGCCGCCGCGCGCGCGCTTCTGGGCGCCGACGGCCCGGCGGGGCGGCGCTTCGACTTCCTCGCGCAGGAGTTCAACCGCGAGGCCAACACCCTGTGCGCGAAAGCCGATTTTCACGAGCTCACCGCCGCGGGGCTCGAGCTCAAGACCGTCATCGACCAGCTGCGCGAGCAGGTCCAGAACGTGGAGTGACCATGAGCGACCCCGATCAGGAGAGCGCCCGCGGCGCGGCCAAAGCCCGGGCCGAGGCCCGCAGCGGCGAGGCGCGCGCCGCGCTCGAGCGCCGGCGCGGGCTGCTGTTCATCCTCTCCTCGCCCTCGGGGGCGGGGAAATCGACCCTGTCGCGCCGCCTGCTGGCCAGCGACGACGCGTTCGTGTTCTCGGTCTCGGCGACCACGCGCGCGCCGCGTCCGGGCGAGGTGAACGGGCGCGATTACCATTTCCTTTCGCGCGAGGAATTCCTGCGCATGGTCGAGGCGGGGCAGATGCTCGAGCACGCCGAGGTCTTCGGCAACCTCTACGGCACGCCGCGCGCGCCGGTCGAGGCCGCGCTCGAGGCCGGGCGCGACGTGCTGTTCGACGTGGACTGGCAGGGCGGGCAGCAGCTGCGCAACTCGCCGCTCAAGGACGCGGTGGTATCGGTCTTCATCCTGCCGCCCTCGATCGCCGAGCTCGAGCGGCGCCTGCGCGCCCGCGGCCAGGACAGCCCCGAGGTCATCGCCGGGCGCATGGCCAAGGCGCGCGACGAGATCAGCCACTGGGCCGAATACGATTACGTTCTGGTCAACGACGATCTCGACCGTTGCGAGGCCGAGATCCGCGCCATCCTGGCCGCCGAGCGCCTGCGCCGCGAGCGCCGCCCCGGGCTGGTCGGCTTCGTGCAGGCGCTCAACCGCGAATTCGAGGAGAGAATCGCATGAACGGACTCTACGAGCTGGACGGGATCGCGCCCGTCGTGCCCGAGGATGGCGACTTCTGGATCGCGCCCGGCGCGGCGGTGATCGGCAAGGTGATTCTCGAGCCCGGCGTCTCGGTCTGGTTCAACGCCGTGCTGCGCGGCGACAACGAGCCCATCCGCATCGGCGCGGGCAGCAACATCCAGGAAGGCGCCGTGCTGCACACCGATCCCGGGCGGCCGCTGACGGTGGGGCCGAACGTGACGGTCGGTCACAAGGCCATGCTGCATGGCTGCGAGATCGGCGAGGGGTCGCTGATCGGCATCAACGCGGTGATCCTGAACGGCGCGCGCATCGGCAAGGGTTGCCTGATCGGCGCCGGCGCGCTGGTGACCGAGGACAAGGAGATCCCCGACGGCGCGCTGGTGATGGGCGCGCCGGGCAAGGTGGTGCGCCAGCTGGACGAGGGCCAGCGCGCCGCCCTCATGGCCAGCGCCGAGAAGTATCGGGCCAACATGCGCCGCTTCAAGGCCGGGATGCGGCTGCTGGGCTGAGGCGCTCAGCCCGCGGGCGAAGACTCGGCCGGAACCTCGGCGCGCAGCGCCAGCGACTCGGCGCTCGCCTCGTGCGACAGGCGCGCGCCGCAGGCCAGCGCGTTGATCCGCGTCAGGGGGTAGTGCACCTCGGCCGGGGCCGGGCGCGGCGCGGGCGCGCCGTCGAGCCATGCGCGGGCGTTCTCGGGCAGGCGCGTCGGGCCGCCCTCGGCCGTGACCGCAAGGCTGGCGGCGCCGCCCGGCGCGAACTCGGCCGTCACCGTGATGCGTCCGCCGCGGGGCAGGGCGCCCACGGCCACCAGCAGCATGTCGAACAGCAGGCGCGCGGCGGCGCGGCCGGCCTCGGTCTCGGATTGGCCGGCGCGCCACTCGATGCGGGCGCGGTCGCGGGCGAAACGCTCCTCGACGATCCGGCGCAGGCGCTGCACGGCGATGCGCTCGCCCGGCGCGGCGGCGCCGAAGGCGATGCGGTGGAACTCGAGCGCGGCGGCGGCTGCGCGGGCGCTGTCGCCGATCAGGCCCAGCTCCTCGGTCATCTCGGGCGCGATCTCCTGCATCAGCTCGACGCCGTTGCCCACCGCCCCCACGGGCGATATCAGATCATGGCAGATGCGCGAGCACATGAGCGCGCTCAGTTCGGCCTCGCTCATCGGGGCGGGCGCCGGTTCGGCCGCTTCATCGCCCAGGGACGCGATGGCGGGGGCGCAGGCTGCGGCGTCAAGGCTCATCGGCTGGTCCTCCTGCGGGTGCGGCCAGGGCCGCGAAAGGAAACGCTATGAACGACTTTCTCGAGCCGGGCATGTTCGTGCGGCACCCAGGCGCGCCCGATTGGGGGCTGGGGCAGATCCAGTCGGTGATCGGCCATCGGGTGACGGTGAATTTCGAACATGCGGGCAAACGGCTCATCGACGTTGAACATGTGCGCCTCGAGGTTGTTCAGCTCGATCGGGGCGAACGATTCTGAACCAAGGCTTAACGACGATACACCCAGAAGGCGAGTCGTCAACCATTTCACAATCTTGGGGCGGCAGCGCGCCCGGGGCGTCGCATTTGCGCCACAATTGCGGCCGCTCCGAAGCATCGCCGCAGGCCATTGCCTCGGCCGCGCGGTGAACATATGGTCCGCGCGACGCGCGGCGCGGCCGCGCAGGGCAGCGAAAGGTGCGCGCAGATGCAGATCGACGCGGGGCGTTTCACGGTGCGCCTGGCGCAGAGCGAAGAGGACATCGCCGCCGCTCAGCGGCTGCGCTACAAGGTCTTCGTCGAGGAGATGGGCGCCAAGCCGACCCCCGAGGACGCCGCGCTGCGGCGCGAGCGCGATCGCTTCGACCCGTATTTCGAGCATCTGATCCTGATCGACAACGAGGCGCCGACGGACGATCCGCTCGAGCGGGTGGCGGGGGTCTATCGCCTCATGACCGGCGAGCGCGCGCGCGAGGGCATCGGCTTTTACGGCGCGACGGAATACGACCTGACCAAGCTCGAGCAGCTGGACCGCAAGGTGGTCGAGCTGGGGCGCTCCTGCGTCGGGGCGCCCTATCGGGGCGGGGCGGCGATGCATCTTCTGTGGACGGGGCTGGGCGAGTTTGTAACCTCGCGCGGGATCGAGATCATGTTCGGCACGGCCAGCTTCCACGGCGCCGATCCGGCGCCGCTGGCGCATGCGCTGAGCCATCTGCACCACAACCACCTGGCGCCCGAGGATCTGCGCGTGCGCGCGCGCCCCGAGCATTTCGTGCCCATGGACGCCCTGCCGCCCGAGCAGGTGGACCGCAAGCTGGCGGCGCGCCAGATCCCGGCGCTGATCAAGGCCTATCTGCGCCTCGGCGGCTTCGTGGGCGAGGGCGCCTATGTGGATCGCGAGTTCAACACCGTGGACGTATGCGTGCTGATGGACACGGCGCGCATGGTGGCGCGCTATCGCGACTTCTACGGGCGCGAGAGTTCCTCGGCGCGATGAGCGACGCGCCCGCATCGCCCGCCTGGAACGGCCGCGCGCCCGAGCCGGCGCCGCGCGCGCCGCTCTGGCGCCAGGCCTGGGGGTGGGCGCGGATCGCGGCGCTGGCGCTGGCGACGGCGGCGGCGCTGGGGCTTTACGCGTCGTGCAAGGCCGTCGAGCGGGTCTTTCCGCGATTCGACGGGCGCTGGCGGGTGCAGACGGGCTGGGCGCGGCTGGCGGCGCGGATGCTGGGGCTGCGGGTGCGGCGCGTCGGGCGGCCCATGCGCGAGGGCGGGGCGCTGGTGTCGAATCACGTCTCGTGGACCGACATCATCGTTCTGCGCGCCGCCGCGCGCGTGACCTTCGTGGCCAAGGCCGAGGTCGCCTCGTGGCCCGGGGTGGGTCTGATCGCGCGCATCACCGACACCGTCTTCGTCGAGCGCCGCCGCGCCGCCGCCCGCCGTCAGGAGGCCGAGCTGCGCGCGCGCATGCGCCGCGGCGAAAGGCTGGTCTTCTTTCCCGAGGGGACCTCGACCGACGGGCTGCGGGTGCTGCCGTTCAAGAGCACCCTGTTCGCCGCCTTCCTGTCGGACGAGCTGCGCGCGCATGTGCGCGTCCAGCCCGTCACCCTGGCCTACCGGCCCGATCCGGCCAGCGGGCTGCCGGCGCATTTCTTCGGCTGGTGGGGCGACATGGACATGCTGTCCCATCTCAAGGCGCTGTGCATGTTGCGCCATGGCGGACAGGTGACAGTGATGTTCCATCAGCCCGTGCGCGCGGCCGATTTCGACGACCGCAAGCGTCTGGCGCGCATCTGCCATGAAGAGGTGCTGGCGGGCCTGCGCCAGGCGCTGCCCGACGCCCCCGAGCCCATCGCCGACCGCTGAGCCCCCGCCAGGGCGCCTGAGCCCCCGCCAGCGCGCCGCCGCGCGCGAGGATGCGGGGCCGGCCGCGCCGCGCCGGGGGCGTCAGTCCGGGGCGGGGCGTCAGTCCGAGGCCGCCGCGCGTCCGGCGCCCAGCGCGGCGTGCAGCTCGGCCAGGCGGGCGGGCAGGTCCTCGGTCCAGAAGGCCGGATCGGGAACGACGAAATCCACGCTCGGACCCAGGCGCCGCGCCAGCGCGACGTCGACGCCGCCCTCGGCGACGACGGGCGTCTCGATCATCTCGGCCCACCATTCGAACAGCTCGGGCGTGGCGGCGGCGCCGTCGCCAAGCGCCGGATCGGGCGCGACGGGCGCGAACAGGACGTAGTCCGCGCCCGCCTCGGCGGCGACCATGCCCGCATGGCGCGTGGGGGCGCAGCGCGCGCCCAGGATCAGGTCGGGGCCCAGCGCCTCGCGCGCGTCGCGCAGACGCACCCGCGCCGCGTCCACCTGCGCGCCGTCCAGCCCGAGGGCGCGCGCCAGGCGGAAGTGATCCGACAGGATCAGCGCCACGTCGCGCGCATGGCACAGCTCGCGCAACAGGCCCGCGGCGGCGCGCAGCGCGGGCTCTTCGGCGCCGGGCATGTCGATGCGCACGCAGGCGACCAGCCCCGAGTCGAGCGCGGGTTCGAGCAGCCGCGCCGCCCGCTCGGGCTCCATGCGCGGCGGCGTGGCCAGGGTGATGCGCGGTTCGGCGGCGGGCGCGCCATGCTTGGCTTGGGTCATGGCGGTGCAATATCCAGTCCGGCGCCGCGCGTAAAGCCCGCCCCTTGCGCTCGATCAAGGCGAGGCGCAAGAATCGACGCGACAAAGGGCCCGGACGCAAAGGGCCGAGACGGGGCGCAAGGGGGCCGAAATGCTGAACATACCGCGCGACACGCTGGCCTGGATCATCGCCAAGGCGCGCGAGGTCGAGGTCAAGGACGTGGACACATCCGACGGCGAGAGCGACGGCGACGACCCGCTCGGCGTGCTCGAGGACCGGGGCGACGACGCCTCGGCGCAGGAGCTGCGCAGCTGGATCGAGGATCTGGACGACGAGGGCCGCGCCGAGCTGGTGGCGCTGTTCTGGCTTGGCCGCGGCGACGGCGGCCCCGAGGACTTTCCCCAGCTCAAGCGCCAGGCGCTGGCCTCGGCCACGCGCTCGACGGCCGACTACCTGCTGGGCGAGCCGATGATGGCCGACCTGCTGGAAGAGGGGCTCGAGGCGCTGGGGATTTCCGCTTCCGAGGTCGAGGACGAGATCTGACGCCCGCAAGCCGCGCCGCCGCCGGCCGCCGCCTTGCGCGCAGGACGCGCCGCGGCCGATCGCGCCCCCGGCCGGCGAGCGGGCGCGACGGGGCCGGCCGCGGCCGGGCGCGCGAAAAACCCGCGCGCGGGGATCGCCGCGCGCGGGTCGGGTCGGCCCGTCGGGCCGCCGCGGCGCGCCCGGGCGCCGCGGCGAGGCGGATCAGCAGGAGTAGTAGAGCTGATACTCGACCGGGTGCGGGGTGTGCTCGAAGGCATAGACCTCCTGCCACTTGAGCGCCATGTAGCCCTCGATCTGGTCGCGGGTGAACACGTCGCCGGCCAGCAGGAACTCGTGATCGGCCTCGAGCGACTGCAGCGCCTCGCGCAGCGAGCCGCAGACGGTCGGGATCTCGGCCAGCTCCTCGGGGGGCAGGTCGTAGAGATCCTTGTCCGCCGCCTCGCCGGGGTCGATCTTGTTGCGGATGCCGTCGAGGCCGGCCATCAGCAGCGCCGAGAAGGCCAGATACGGGTTGCAGGTCGGATCGGGGAAGCGGGTCTCGACGCGCTTGGCCTTGGGCGACTCGGTCCACGGGATGCGGATCGAGGCCGAGCGGTTGCGCGCCGAGTAGGCCAGCAACACCGGCGCCTCGAAGCCCGGGATCAGGCGCTTGTAGGAATTGGTCGAGGGGTTGGTGAAGGCGTTGAGCGCCTTGGCGTGCTTGAGGATGCCGCCGATATACCACAGCGCCTCGTCCGACAGGTCGGCGTATTTGTCGCCGGCGAAGAGCGGCTTGCCATCCTTCCAGATCGACTGGTTCACATGCATGCCCGAGCCGTTGTCGCCGGCGATGGGCTTGGGCATGAAGGTGGCCGTCTTGCCGTAGGCATGCGCCACGTTGTGGATGACGTACTTGTATTTCTGCATGTTGTCGGCCTGCTCGACCAGGCCGCCGAACACCAGGCCCAGCTCATGCTGGCACGAGGCGACCTCGTGGTGGTGCTTGTCGACCTTCATGCCCATGCGCTTCATGGTCGAGAGCATCTCGCCGCGCAGGTCCTGCGCCGCGTCCACGGGGTTGACCGGGAAATAGCCGCCCTTGACGCCGGGGCGATGGCCCATGTTGCCCATCTCGAACTCGGCGTCCGAGTTCCAGGCGGCGTCGGCGGCGTCGACCTCGAAGGCCACCTTGTTCATCGTGTTCGAGAAGCGGACGTTGTCGAACAGGAAGAACTCGGCCTCGGGGCCCCAATACGAGGCGTCGCCGATGCCCGACGACTTCAGATAGGCCTCGGCCTTGCGCGCGGTGCCGCGCGGGTCGCGCTGGTAACGCTCGCCGGTGTCGGGCTCGACCACGTCGCAGTGCAGGCACAGCGTCTTCTCGGCGTAGAACGGGTCCATGTAGGCCGAGGAGGGATCGGGCAGCAGCTTCATGTCCGACTGGTCGATCGACTTCCAGCCCGCGATGGACGAGCCGTCGAACATGAAGCCCTCTTCCATGAAGTCCTCGTCCACCAGGTCGGCGACCACGGTGACGTGCTGCAGCTTGCCGCGCGGGTCGGTGAAGCGGATGTCAACGTAATCGACGTCCTCGTCGCGGATCGTCTTGAGAACGGCGTTCGCGTCGCTCATGGGTGTTCCTTTCGGTTTCTGCTCGGGCCGGGGCGAAGGGGCTCCGGCCGCCTGGGGCGCGGCCGCGGCCCGGGGGCGCGCGGCGCGGCGTGGGTTGCGGCGGGGGCGGGCGTCAGAGCGCCTCGACGCCCTCTTCGCCGGTGCGGATGCGGATGGCCTGCTCGACCGGGGTGACGAAGATCTTGCCGTCGCCGATCTTGCCCGTGCGCGCGGCCGAGATGATGGCGTCGATCGCCTTCTCGACCATGTCGTCGTCCAGCACGACCTCGATCTTCATCTTGGGCAGGAAGTCCACGACGTATTCGGCGCCGCGGTAAAGCTCGGTATGGCCCTTCTGGCGTCCGAAGCCCTTGGCCTCGATGACCGAAAGGCCCTGCACGCCGACCTCCTGGAGCGCTTCCTTCACCTCGTCCAGCTTGAAGGGCTTGATGATGGCTTCGATCTTCTTCATCGGCGTCGGTTCCCTTTCGCTGCGGCGGCGCCGCGGGCGGCTTGCGGCCGCGCGCGCGTCCGCGTTCAATGCGCAGCACATGCGAAGCATTTCGCGCGGCCCGATTCAACGCTCGGGCCGCGGCGCGCCGCGAGAAGCGGGCGGAAATCGCGACGGGCGCCCATGGATCGGGCAAAGTGCACAATATTTGGGCGCCGCGTGAACGCGCGGCCGGAGGCGAAGCGGGATGACGAACGAGGCGGGCGCGGAATCGGCCATGGGCGGCGGCGCATGGGGCGCCTTCGACGGCCCCACGGTCGAGCTGCTGGACGGCGCGCGCATGCGCGCGCTCGAGCAGGCGCAGATGGCGGCGGGCCGCATCTCGGGGCTCGAGCTGATGGAGGCGGCGGGCGCGGCCATCGTCGCGGCGCTGTCGTCGGCGCGGCCCGAGCTGGCGCGGCGCGGCGGGCGCGCGGCGGTTCTGTGCGGGCCGGGCGCCAATGGCGGCGACGGATTCGTGGCGGCGCGGCGCCTGGCCGGGCGCGGCTGGGCCGTCGAGGTCTTCATGCTGGGCGACCCCGCGCGCCAGCCGCCCGACGCCGCGGCCAACCGGCGCCGGTGGGAGGGGCTGGGCCCCGTGCGCGACATCGCGCGGGCGGCCGATGCGGCGCCGGGGGCGTTCGACGCGGTGATCGACGCGGGCTTCGGCACGGGGCTGTCGCGGCCGATCCCGCGGACGCTGCGCGCGGCGCTGGACGCGGCCTCGCGCGGGGCGTTCGTCGTGGCGGCGGACATGCCCTCGGGCTGGTGCGCCGACAGCGGCCGCCATCTGGGCGAGGGGCCGGCGCCTGCGCGCGGGGCGGATCTGACGGTCACCTTCCACCGCCCGCGCCTGGGGCATGCGCTCGGGGACGGGCCGCGCGCGGTCGGGCGGCTGGTCGTGGCCGACATCGGGCTGCCGCAGGACCCGATCGCGGACGCGCCGCTTCTGTTCCTCGGACCGCCGCGGGGGCTGGACAAGGCCGCCGCGGGCCCGCGCGCGCACAAATACGTCCATGGCCATGCGCTGGTGCTGGCCGGCGGCTGCGGCAAGGGCGGCGCGGCGCGGCTGGCGGCGCGCGCGGCGCTGCGGGTGGGGGCGGGGCTGGTCACCGTCGCGCCGCCGCCCGAGGCGCTGGCCGAGAACGCGGCCCGGCTCGACGCGGTGATGCTGCGTCCCGTGGCCGACGCCGAAGCCTTGCGCCGGGCGCTGGCCGATCGGCGCATCAACGCGCTGGCGCTGGGGATGGGGCTGGGCGCGGATGCGCGCGCGCGGGCGCTGACGCTGGCCGCGCTCGAAAGCGGGCGCGCGGCGACGCTGGACGCCGACGCGCTTGGCGCCTTCGCCGCCGATCCCGCGCCGCTCTTCGCCGCGCTGCGGCCCGATTGCGTCCTGACCCCGCATGAGGGCGAGTTCGCGCGCCTGTTCCCGGACCTGGCCGAGCGGCTGCGCGCGCCGGCGCTTGCCGGCCCCGCCTTCTCGCGCCTCGACGCGGCGCGCGAGGCGGCGCGGCGCGCGGGCGCGACGGTTCTCCTCAAGGGGCCCGACACGGTGATCGCATCGCCCGACGGCGCGGCGCTGGTCCATCTGGCCGCCGGCCCGCGCGCGGCGCCCTGGCTGGCGACGGCGGGGGCGGGGGACGTGTTGGCGGGGCTGATCGCCGGTCTGGCGGCGCGCGGCTTCGCGCCGCTCGAGGCGGCCGCCGCGGCGGCCTGGCTGCATGTCGAGGCGGCGCTGCGCGTCGGCCCGGGCCTGATCGCCGAGGACCTGCCCGAGGCGCTGCCCGCCGTCCTGCGCGCGCTGCCGCCCGCCGGCGCGGCCCGCGCGCCCTGGCCCTGGGGCGGCTGATTTTCGACTCGCGCGCGACGGGCAAGCCTGTTAGGAAGCGCCGGACTCCGGCCGCGACGGGACCGGCGGCGGTTCGGTCCGGCGGACGGAAGGGCTGCGGGCGTGGCGGAACTGGCAGACGCACTTGGTTTAGGTCCAAGCGCCGCAAGGCGTGGGGGTTCGAGTCCCTCCGCCCGCACCATGCGCGCCGCAGGCCGCGAAACGACGAGGAATGAGGACGAGAATGCAGGACACCGAAACGCAGTCGAATGGTCTCAAGCGCGAGCACGCGATGACCGTGCCCGCCGCGGACCTGGCGGCGAAGATGAACGAGAAGCTCGAGGCGGCGCGCGAGACCGTCCAGCTCAAGGGCTTCCGCAAGGGCAAGACGCCGCTGCCGCTGCTCAAGAAGATGTTCGGCAAGTCCCTGATGGGCGAGGTCGTCCAGGAGGCGGTGGACGCCGCCGTGCGCGCGCATTTCGAGAAGACCGGCGACCGCCCGGCCATCCAGCCCGACATCCGCATCACCAACGAGAACTTCGACGAGGGCGACGATCTGAACCTGTCGCTGACCTATGAGGTTCTGCCCGAGATCCCCGAGACCGACTTCTCGGTCATCAAGCTCGAGCGCCTCGTGGTCGAGGTCGAGGATTCGGCGGTGGACGAGGCGCTGGCCAACCTGGCCGAGAACGTCAAGGACTTCGCCCCGCGCGAAGAGGGCGAGGCGGCGCAGAACGGCGACCAGGTGGTGATCGACTTCGTCGGCAAGCTGGACGGCGAGCCCTTCGAGGGCGGCGCGGCCGAGGACTACCCGCTGGTGCTGGGCTCTGGCGCGTTCATCCCCGGCTTCGAGGAGCAGATCGTCGGCGCCAAGGCGGGCGACGAGATCGAGGTGAAGGTCGCCTTCCCCGAGAATTACGGCGCCGAGAACCTGGCCGGCAAGGACGCGGTGTTCGAGGTCAAGGTCAAGGAGGTGCGCGCGCCCCAGGCCGCCGCGATCGACGACGAGCTGGCCAAGAAGTTCGGCGTCGAGGATCTCGAGACCCTCAAGTCCCAGCTGCGCGAGCGCCTGGGCGAAGAGTTCAAGGGCGCCGCGCGCGCGCTGCTCAAGCGCAAGCTGCTCGACGCGCTGGACGAGATGGTGAAGTTCGACCTGCCCCCGACCCTGGTCGAGCAGGAGGCGCAGCAGATCGCCCACCAGCTGTGGCACGAGGAGCACCCCGAGGTGCAGGGCCACGACCACCCCGAGATCGAGGTGACCGACGAGCACCGCAAGCTGGCCGAGCGCCGCGTGCGGCTGGGGCTGCTTCTGGCCGAGCTGGGCCGGCGCAACGAGATCGAGGTGACCGAGCAGGAGCTCAACCAGGCGATCTTCAACCAGGCGCGCCAGTATCCGGGGCAGGAGAAGGCCTTCTTCGACTTCGTGCGCCAGAACCCGCAGGCGCTGCAGCAGATCCGCGCCCCCCTCTTCGAGGACAAGGTGGTGGATTACGTGCTCGAGCTGACGCAGATCGAGGACAAGACCGTCACCAAGGACGAGCTGCAGAAGGCCCTCGAGGCGCTCGAGCAGGACTGACGCGGCCCCGCGCGCCCCGGCGCGCGCCCGGCCCCGACGACGACGGCGACGACCACGGCCCGCGGCCTCCGCCGCGGGCCGTTCGCGTCGCGCCCCTTGAAGCCCTTCGCGCCACGGACTACACCGGAGGCGGAGCGATGACGAAACGCCGGCCGGATCCGCCGTCCGGCCCGCTGAAAGAGGCCAAAGAGCACATGAATGACCCCGTCGAGCACTACATGAACACCCTCGTCCCGATGGTGGTCGAACAGACCGCGCGCGGCGAACGCGCCTACGACATCTTCTCGCGCCTGCTCAAGGAGCGCATCATCTTCGTCTCGGGCCCGGTCCATGACGGCATGGCGACGCTGATCGTCGCGCAGCTGCTGTTCCTCGAGGCCGAGAACCCGAAGAAGGAAATCGCCATGTACATCAACAGCCCCGGCGGCGTCGTCACGGCCGGGCTGTCGATCTACGACACCATGCAGTACATCCGCCCCAAGATCTCGACGCTGTGCGTGGGGCAGGCGGCGTCGATGGGCTCGCTGCTGCTGGCGGCGGGCGACAAGGGGATGCGCTTCGCGCTGCCCAACAGCTCGATCATGGTGCATCAGCCCTCGGGCGGCTTCCAGGGGCAGGCGACCGACATCGCGATTCACGCCCGCTACACCCTTGATCTGAAGGAGCGGCTGAACAAGATCTACGTCAAGCACTGCGGGCAGGAATACAAGGCGGTCGAGGACGCGCTCGAGCGCGACAACTTCATGACCCCCGAGCAGGCGCGCGACTGGGGCCTGATCGACGAGATCGTGACCAGCCGCGAGGCGCCCAAGGACGCCTGACCGCAGCCGCCGCGCCGTCCGCGGCGCGGCGCATTCGCCTTGCACCCGGCGGCGCATCATGCACCAATGGAGGGCAGGACGGATTCGAACCGGACGACGCGCTCACCAACTGTTCACCTTGTTCGTGGATAGAGAGACGTCGAAGACACCCAGCGCCCCGCGGGGCGGGAGAAGTTGATGACGAAGACAACCGGCCAGGACTCCAAGAACACCCTCTACTGCTCCTTCTGCGGGAAGAGCCAGCACGAGGTTCGCAAGCTCATCGCGGGGCCCACGGTCTTCATCTGCGACGAGTGCGTCGAGCTGTGCATGGACATCATCCGCGAGGAGGCGAAATCCTCGCTGGTGAAGTCCTCGGACGGCGTGCCCACCCCGCAGGAGATCTGCAAGGTCCTCGACGACTACGTGATCGGCCAGGAGACCGCCAAGAAGGTGCTCTCGGTGGCCGTCCACAACCACTACAAGCGGCTGCACCACGCCCAGACCAAGGGCGACGTCGAGCTGTCGAAATCGAACATCCTGCTGATCGGCCCGACGGGCTGCGGCAAGACGCTGCTGGCGCAGACGCTGGCGCGCATCCTCGACGTGCCCTTCACCATGGCCGACGCCACGACGCTGACCGAGGCGGGCTATGTCGGCGAGGATGTCGAGAACATCATCCTCAAGCTGCTCCAGGCCGCCGACTACAACGTCGAGCGCGCCCAGCGCGGCATCGTCTACATCGACGAGGTCGACAAGATCAGCCGCAAGTCGGACAACCCCTCGATCACCCGCGACGTGTCGGGCGAGGGCGTGCAGCAGGCGCTGCTCAAGATCATGGAGGGAACGGTCGCCTCGGTGCCGCCCCAGGGCGGGCGCAAGCATCCCCAGCAGGAGTTCCTGCAGGTGGACACGACCAACATCCTCTTCATCTGCGGCGGCGCCTTCGCCGGGCTGGACAAGATCATCGCCCAGCGCGGCAAGGGTTCGGCCATCGGCTTCGGCGCCGAGGTGCGCGCGGAAGACGACCGCGGCGTGGGCGACATCCTGCAGGATCTCGAGCCCGAGGATCTGCTCAAGTTCGGCCTCATCCCCGAATTCGTCGGCCGCCTGCCCGTGATCGCCACGCTGCGCGACCTTGACGAGGACGCGCTGGTCACCATCCTCACCCGGCCCAAGAACGCGCTGGTCAAGCAGTATCAGCGCCTGTTCGAGATGGAGAACGTGAAGCTCAGCTTCACCGAGGACGCGCTGCGCGCCGTCGCCCGCAAGGCGATCGAGCGCAAGACCGGCGCGCGCGGCCTGCGCTCGATCCTCGAGAACGTGCTGCTCGACACCATGTTCGAGCTGCCGGGCTCGGAGGGCATCGAAGAGGTGGTGGTCAACGCCGACGTGGTCGAGGGGCGCGCCAAGCCGCTGCTGATCTACGCCGACAAGGCGACCGAGAAGGCCGGCGCCGGCGCCTGAGCTCGGGCGGATCCGGGAATGCCGGCGCCGAGGCCCCGAGCCGGGCGAGGAAGCCGGGGCGCGGGGTCCGGCGGGTTCGGGAAAGCCCGAGCGCCGGCGGCGCCGCGCAACATCTTGGGGCGTCGCGCGGCCCGAACGCCGGATCTGGCGGCGGCGCGCAGCCGCGCCGCGCGTCCGCGCCTTGAAACGCCGCGCCGCGGCCACCACATATCACGGCAACGCATCCATGGGAGCGCGCCGGTCGCCGTCGAACGGGGCCGCGCGCTCTGCAAGAAGGAAACGCCATGACCGAACATTCCACCCAAACCCATGTCACGCTGCCGGTCCTGCCGCTGCGCGACATCGTGGTCTTTCCGCACATGGTCGTGCCCCTGTTCGTCGGCCGCGAGAAATCCGTGCGGGCGCTCGAGGCGGTCATGCGGGACGACAAGCAGATCATCCTGGCCAGCCAGATCGACGCGGCCGAGGACGATCCCGGCCCCGACGGCATCTACAAGACCGGCGTCGTGGCCAATGTGCTGCAGCTGCTCAAGCTGCCCGACGGCACCGTCAAGGTGCTGGTCGAGGGCCAGAGCCGCGCGCGCATCGAGAAGTTCCTCGAGGTTGACGGGCATTTCGAGGCCGAGGCCGAGCTCGTCCCCGACGAGCTGGGCGACCCCGCCACGGTCGAGGCGCTGGTGCGCTCGATCGGCGAGGAGTTCGAGAAATACGCCAAGCTCAACAAGAACATCTCGGACGAGGCCGTCGCCGCCATCGAAGAGACCGAGGACCCCGCGCGCCTGGCCGACGTGATCGCCAGCCATCTGGGCATCAAGATCGCCGAGAAGCAGAAGCTGCTCGAGGAGCCCACCGTCGAGAAGCGGCTCGAGGCCATCTACGGGCTGATGCAGGCCGAGATCTCGGTGCTCAAGGTCGAGCGCCGGATCAAGTCGCGCGTCAAGACCCAGATGGAGAAGACCCAGCGCGAGTATTACCTCAACGAGCAGATGAAGGCGATCCAGCGCGAGCTGGGCGAGGGCGAGGACGGCCGCGACGAGGCCGCCGAATACGAAGAGCGCATCAAGAAGACCCGCCTGTCGAAGGAGGCGCGCGAAAAGGCGCTGGCCGAGGTCAAGAAGCTGCGCCAGATGGCGCCGATGTCGGCCGAGGCCACGGTGGTGCGCAACTATCTCGACTGGCTCCTGTCCATTCCGTGGGGCAAGCGCAGCCGCATCAAGACCGATCTCGAGAACGCCCGCCGGATCCTGGACGAGGATCACTACGGCCTCGAGAAGGTCAAGGAGCGCATGATCGAGTATCTGGCCGTGCAGGCGCGCAGCCGCAAGCTCAAGGCGCCGATCATCTGCCTCGTGGGGCCGCCGGGCGTGGGCAAGACCAGCCTCGGCAAGTCGGTGGCGCGCGCCACCGGGCGCGAGTTCATCCGCATCAGCCTGGGCGGCGTGCGCGACGAGGCCGAGATCCGCGGCCACCGGCGCACCTATATCGGCGCCATGCCGGGCAAGATCATCCAGGCCATGAAGAAGGCCAAGACGATCAACCCTCTCATCCTGCTCGACGAGATCGACAAGATGGGGCAGGACTTCCGCGGCGATCCGGCCAGCGCGATGCTCGAGGTGCTCGACCCCGAGCAGAACGCCACCTTCATGGATCATTATCTCGAGGTCGAATACGACCTGTCGAACGTGCTGTTCTTCACCACGGCCAACACCTACAACATGCCCCGGCCGCTGCTGGATCGCATGGAGATCATTCCCATCTCGGGCTACACCGAGGATGAGAAGATGCAGATCGCGCGCCGTCACCTCCTGCCCAAGCAGGAGAAGGCACATGGCCTGAAGAAGGGCGAGTTCGCGCTCACGGACGAGGCGCTGACCTTCATCGTGCGCCGCTACACCCGCGAGGCGGGCGTGCGCAACCTCGAGCGCGAGCTGGCCAAGCTGTGCCGCAAGGCGGTGACCGAGATCGTCAAGGGGCAGGCCGAGAAGATCGTCGTCACCCCCGAGAAGGTCGAGGAGTATCTGGGCGCGCCGCGCTTCAAATACGGCCTGGCCGAGGAGACGGACCAGGTCGGCGTGACCACCGGCCTGGCCTGGACCGAGGTCGGCGGCGACCTTCTGTCGATCGAGGCGCTCAAGCTGCCCGGCAAGGGCCGGATGAAGACCACCGGCAAGCTGGGCGACGTGATGAAGGAATCGATCGACGCGGCCTCGTCCTATGTGCGCTCGAAGGCGGTCGAGCTGGGCGTCAAGCCCACCGTGTTCGAGAAGGTGGACATCCACGTCCACGTTCCCGACGGCGCCACGCCCAAGGACGGCCCCTCGGCCGGCATCGCCATGGTGACGTCGATCGTCTCGGTTCTGACCGACATCCCGGTGCGCAAGGACGTGGCCATGACGGGCGAGGTCTCGTTGCGCGGGCATGTCCTGCCCATCGGCGGGCTGAAGGAGAAGCTTCTTGCGGCGCTGCGCGGCGGCATCCGCACGGTGCTGATCCCGAAGGACAACGTGAAGGACCTGCGCGAGATCCCCGACAACGTGAAGGAGGGGCTCGAGATCATCCCGGTCGAGAACGTCAGCGAGGTGCTGGCCATCGCGCTGACGCGCAAGCCCGAGCCGATCGAGTGGTCCGAAGAGGACGAGCCCGCCGCGCCGGCCAAGGCCGAGCGCGCCGAGGAAAGAGAGATCCGGGCGCACTGAGCGCCCCGTCCCGAAACGGCGCGACGCGCCCTGGCCCCGCCGGCTTGTCCGGCGGGGCTTTTTCGCATCCGCGCCCTCGATTGCCGCAAACGCGCATCTCGCCGTCAGGCGCAGTTCATCCGCGGGCGTGAATCATGGAACCGGCCCGGGCCGCCCCGATCCGAGGCCCGATCCGAGGCCGGACCGATCCGAGGGAGAGCGATTTCATGACCAGAAGTTTCGCCATCTGCGCCGCCGCCGCGCTTGGCGCCGCCCTCGGGGCCGCGCCGGCGCAAGCCTATGAGGTCTTTTTCGGCGCCGACCCCGGGGCGGGCGGCGCCATGGTCGCGGGCGGGGCGAGCGCCGCGCGCGCGGCCTTCCTGGCGCGCCTCGACGATGCGGGGATCGAGGATTTCGAATCCTGGACCGAGGACGACGTGCTGCCGGCCGAGCTCCGCCCCGCCGTCTTCGCCGGACCGCCCGGCCCGACGACCGCGACTCTGACGCCGGGCGATGCGGGAACGCTGGCGCGATCGACCGCGCTTGTCACGAACATCGCCGACGACGGCGCCTTCCCCGCCTCGGGCGATCGTTACCTGTTCGTCAGCCAGGCCAGGAACCTCGAGGTCGTTCCCATCGGCGAAGAGCGGCCCGAAGATCCGCCGGCGCTGATCGTCGATTTCGGCGCGCCGGTTTCGGCCTTCGGCTTTTACGGCATGGGGATGAGCGACCATTTCTGGGGCGCGCAGGTCAACCTCATCCTCTCGAACGGCGACGAATTCGCGGTGAGCCCGACCGACCCCGCGCCCGAGGGCGACCTTCTGTTCTTCGGCATCGCGGCGCAGAGCGCGGCCGAGAGGTTCTCGCGCGTCGTCTTCGAGGTGCGGCCCTTGGCGGGCCTGGGCACGACGGGCGATACGACCGATCCCTTCGGCCTCGACGATCTGATCGTGGGCGCCCCGCGCGCGGCCTCGCCGCCGGCGGGCGTGCCGCTGCCCGCCGCGGGGCTGTTGCTGACGGCGGGCATCGGCGCGCTGGCGGGATTGGGGCGCGGGCGGGCGCGCGCGGCGCGTCGACCCGGGGGCCTCGCCGCGGCGGGAGGGCGGCCGGATTGACCCTGCGCGCCGCCTGGCCTAAGCACGGATGGCCGGGCGGTTAGCTCAGCTGGCAGAGCGCCTCGTTTACACCGAGGATGTCGGGAGTTCGAACCTCTCACCGCCCACCATATCTCGTCGCGCGCCTTGTGGCGGCCGACGAAATCCCGTATCTGCTGACTCCCGTGACGACGCGCCGGACGGCCCCGCGGCCCCGAGCGCGTCGCGGCGATTCATGGCCCCCCGCGGGGCGCAGGGCGGCGCTCGTTCCGCCCCGCGCGCGGGACGGCAAGCAACGGGACGACACGCATGGCGCGCTACATCTTCATCACCGGCGGGGTCGTATCGAGCCTGGGGAAGGGCCTGACCTCGGCCGCCCTGGGCGCGCTGCTTCAGGCGCGCGGATACTCGGTGCGGCTGCGCAAGCTGGACCCCTATCTGAACGTCGATCCGGGCACGATGAGCCCCTTCGAACATGGCGAGGTCTTCGTCACCGACGACGGCGCCGAGACGGATCTGGACCTTGGCCATTACGAGCGCTTCACCGGCGTGGCGGCGCGCCGCACCGACAGCGTCTCGTCCGGGCGCATCTACTCGAACGTGCTCGAGAAGGAGCGGCGCGGCGACTATCTGGGCAAGACCATCCAGGTCATTCCCCACGTCACCAACGAAATCAAGGACTTCCTGGCCATCGGCGATGACGAGGTCGATTTCCAGCTGTGCGAGATCGGCGGCACGGTGGGCGACATCGAGGGGCTGCCCTTCTTCGAGGCCATCCGCCAGTTCGCCCAGGACCGCCCGGCGGGCGAGTGCATCTTCATCCATCTGACGCTGCTGCCCTGGATCGCGGCGGCGGGCGAGCTCAAGACCAAGCCCACGCAGCACTCGGTCAAGGAGCTGCGCGCCATCGGCATCGCCCCCGACATCCTTGTGTGCCGCGCCGAGCACCCGATCCCGGCCAAGGAGCGCGCCAAGCTGGCGCTGTTCTGCAACGTTCGCCCCGAACGGGTCATCGCGGCGCTGGACCTGAAGTCGATCTACGAGGCGCCGCTGGCCTATCACGCCGAGGGGCTGGACCAGGCGGTGCTGGACGCCTTCCGCATCTCGCCCGCGCCGCGGCCCGATCTGCGCAAGTGGCAGGAGGTGGCCGAGCGCGTCAACAACCCCGACGGCGAGGTGCGCATCGCCATCGTCGGCAAATACACCCAGCTCGAGGACGCCTACAAGTCGATCAACGAGGCGCTGACCCATGGCGGCATCGCCAACCGCGTGCGCGTGCGCGTCGAGTGGATCGACGCCGAGATCTTCGAGAGAGGCGATCCCTCGCCGCATCTCGAGGGGTTCCACGGCATTCTCGTGCCCGGCGGCTTCGGCGAGCGCGGCACCGAGGGCAAGATCAACGCCGCCCGTTTCGCGCGCGAGCGCAAGATCCCCTATCTGGGCATCTGCCTGGGCATGCAGATGGCGGTGATCGAGGCGGCGCGCAATCTGGCCGGCGTGCGCGACGCGGGGTCCGAGGAGTTCGACCACGAGGCGGGCGCGCGCCGCTTCACCCCGGTCATCTACCACATGAAGGAGTGGCTCGAGGGCGACCGCAAGGTCACGCGCTCGGAGACCGACGACAAGGGCGGCACCATGCGCCTTGGCGCCTACGAGGCCGTCCTGGCCGAGGACAGCCGCGCCGCGCAGATCTACGGAACCACCCGCATCAGCGAACGGCACCGCCACCGCTACGAGGTGGACATCGCCTTCCGCGAGAAGCTCGAGAAGCACGGGGTCCGCTTCTCGGGGCTGTCGCCCGACGGCAAGCTGCCCGAGATCATGGAGATCCCGGACCATCCGTGGTTCATCGGCGTGCAGTTCCACCCCGAGCTCAAATCCAAGCCCTTCGATCCGCACCCGCTGTTCCGCAGCTTCGTCAAGGCGGCGGTCGAACAGTCGCGCCTGGTCTGACGGCGCGATCGCCCGCAGGCCCTGCGGCGGGGCGGCCCGAAGCCGGACGCGCCCGAGGGGGCGTCGGGGCCGCGGGCCTGCGCCGCGTCGCGCGCCCTCGGGGGCGGCGGGGTCCGGCTTGGCGGCTGCGCGCCGGACGCGCTTGACGGCGCGTGGGCGGCGGCCCCACCGTCGGGCGCGATGGCGTCAGAGCGCCTGAAACAGGGCCCGCAGCACGCGCCATGCGAGGCGGCGGGGTTCGGCGTCGGGCGCGGCGCAGTCGGCTTAGCGCCGCGTCGCGCGCGCAGGGCGCGCCAGAGGGCGCTTCGGGCGGGCGCGACGGCCTCAGAGCGTCTGCAACAGGGCCCGCGCGCGCGCGCCATGGGGGCCGTCGGGGTCCAGCTCGACGGCGCGGCGCAGGCGGCTGCGCGCCTCGTCGCGCGCGCCCAGCCGCGCCAGCACCGCGCCCAGATCGGCCAGGATCTCGGGCTGGTCGGGCGCCGAGCGGGCCGCGGCCTCGAGCCGCGCGCGCGCCTCGTCGAGGCGCCCGGCGCGCATCAGCGCCACCCCCAGCGTGTGCGCGACCGCGGGATGGGCGGGGTTGATGCGCGCGGCCTCCTCGGCGGTCTCGAGCGCCTCTTGCGCGCGGCCCATGCGCAGCAGCACCAGCGCCAGATTGTTGAGCGCCGGCCAGTGCCCGCGCACCTGCGCGATCAGGGCGCGGTATTGGGCGGCGGCTTCGTCGTCGCGGCGCGCGGCGTCCAGCAAGGTCGCAAGGTAGAAGCGCGCGGCGGCGTTCTCGGGATCGACCTCGACCGCGCGGCGGGCGAGCGCGATGGCGTCGTCCCGATCGCCCGCGGCGGCGGCGGTCCGCGCCGCTTCGTGCAGCGCGACCGGGTCCGAGGGCCCGCGGCGCAGGGCCTCGTCGGCGGCGGCGCGCGCGGCGGCCAGATCGCCCAGATCGCGTTCGAGCCGCGCGCGCGCCGCGGGGCCAAGGGGCAGGGCGGGCCATTCGCGCGTCAGCCGCTCGAGCGTGGCGCGCGCCCCGGCCGCGTCGCCGGCCTCGGCGCGGATCTCGGCCAGAAGGCGCAGCGCCTCGGGCGTCGCCGCCTCGCCCTGCGTCGCCTCGGCCAGGATCGCCGCGCCTTCGGCCGGGCGCCCGGCGCGGCGCAGAACCGTCGCCATGCGCAGCGCGACCGCCAGCGGATCGGCCGCCAGCGGCCGCGCCTTGCGCAGGGTCTCGACGGCCTCGTCGGCGCGACCCTCGCGCGCCAGCTGGTCGGCGATGTGGATCAGCGGCGCGGGGTCGGCGGGGTCCAGCCGCGCGGCTTCGCGCAGCGCCTCCATGCCCTCGGCCGCGCGCCCTTCGGCGATCAGCGCCAGGCCGCGGCCCATCTGCGCGCGCGCGTCCTCGGGCGCCAGGGCGGCGGCCAGCTCGAATTGCTTGAGGGCCAGCGCCGGGCGGCCCGAGCCCAGATAGGCGTCGCCAAGGGCCTTGTGCGCCTCGGGAAAGCGGCTGCGGTCGTTCTCCCACGGCGCCAGCAGGCCGATGGCGCGCGAATGGGCGCGCTTGAGGTTGTAGAGCGCGGCCAGGTTCACGCGCGCGCCCGGCTCGGCGCCGGCGCTGGGGGGCAGGGCGGCTTCGTATTCGCGGATGGCGGCGTCGATCTGGCCGCGCGCCTGCAGCAGCGCCGCCAGGCGCAGGCGCGCCGCGGTCAGCGAGCGGTCGCGGCGCAGGGCCTCTTCCAGCGCCTGCTGCCCCTCGTCCTCGCGCCCGAGCGCCAGCAGCGCAAGCGCGCGGCGGTGGTGCAGGTCGGCCGAGGCGGGGTCGCGCTCGAGCGCCCGGTCGAAGACCTGCAGCGCCTCTTCGGCGCGGCCGTCGCGCAGCAGCGCCTCGCCCAGAAGCGACATGGCCCGGGCGTCGTCGGGGCTTTGTTCGAGATGCGCGCGCAGCAGGCCCGCGGCCTCGGCGGCGCGGCCCTCGGCCAGCAGCCGGGCGGCGCGTTCGAGCGTGCGGGTCTGCTCGCGCTGTTGCGCGCCGCCGAGCGGGTCGATCACCGCCGCCGCGGCGCACAGGGGCGCGGCGGTCAGGGCCAGAGCGGCGAGCGCCCCAAGGGCGGGACGGCGGAAGAGGGGGTCGGTCATCGGGCGCCTTTCCTGCGGCTCCTGCGGCGCCGCCCGCCGGAGGGCGTGGGGCGCGCGCCTTCAGCCTAACCGCCGTTCGGCCTGCGTTCAACGCAGGCGCGCCGACGGTTTGATCGCCGGGGCCGATGGGTTATGTTGGCAGGCGGGCGCCCGGCGCCCCGGATTGCGTGACGAAGGAATTCCGTGCCCATGACCAGTTCCGCCGACGCCGCCGCGCAGGGCGCGCGCCCCTCGCCCGCCGGGCCCGTCTGGCTTGGCCTTTGCCTGCTCGCCTCGGCGCCGATCTTCTGGCCGGGGATCGAGTCGCTGCTCAAGGCCTGGAGCACGCCCGAATACAGCCACGGGCCGGTGATTCCGCTGCTCTCGGGCTACATGTATCTGCGCGAGATGCGCGACGTGCCGCCCGCGCAGGGCCCCATCCGCGACCGCGGCAAGGGGCTGGCGGTGCTGGCGCTGGGGCTGTTCCTGGCGGTGGCGGGCAATCTGGTGCGCATTCCCGACATCGTCACCTACGGCATGATCGTCTGGATCTTCGGCATGATCCTGACGGCCTACGGATTCCGTCGCGGGCTGACCTTCTGGCCCTCGGTGCTGCACCTGGTGTTCATGCTGCCCTTGCCGCAATTCCTCTACTGGCAGGTGACGGTGGGGCTGCAGCTGATCTCGTCGCAGATCGGGGTCGAGCTGATCCGCCTGGCGGGGGTGCCGGTGTTCCTGGACGGGAACGTGATCGACCTGGGCGTCTACAAGCTTCAGGTCGCCGAGGCGTGCTCGGGGCTGCGCTACCTGTTCCCGATCATGTCCTTCTCCTACGTGTTCTGCGTGCTCTACCGCGGGCCCTGGTGGCACAAGGCGGCGCTGCTGCTGTCGGCCATGCCGCTGGCGGTGCTGATGAACTCGATCCGCATCGGCGTCATCGGCGTGCTGGTGGACCGCTACGGCATCGGCATGGCCGAGGGCTTTCTGCACCTGTTCGAGGGGTGGGTGATCTTCGCCGCCTGCATCGCCCTTCTGTTCCTGCTGGCCTGGACGCTGCAGCGGCTGCAGCCGCGGCCCATGCCGCTGGCCGAGGCGCTGGACCTGGATTTCGACAACGTGCTGCCGCAGCTGCGCCGCGCCTTCGACATCGCCCCGGGGCGCGCGGCGCTGGCGGCGCTTGCGCTGACGGCGGGAACCTCGGCGGCCTGGGCGCTGGCCCCGGGCGCCGACCGCGCCGCGGTCCCGCGCGAGCCTTTCGCGCTGTTCCCGCGCCAGCTGGGCGAATGGCGCGGGGCAAGCGGCCTGCTCGACCGCGACATCGAGCGCGTGCTGGGCGCGGACGACTACTACACCGCGCTTTACGCGCGTCCGGGCGATGCGGACGGGGTGGATTTCTTCGTCGCCTATTACGACAAGCTGACCGAGGGCGGGGGCATTCACTCGCCCGAAGTGTGCATTCCCGTCGGCGGATGGGAGATGTCGCGCATCGCGCTGCAGGAGCTGACCTTCCCGCCCGAGACCGGCATCGCGCCCTTCGTCGCCAAGCGCGCCGTCATCCAGAAGGGCGAGAACCGCCAGCTGGTCTATTACTGGTTCGAGCAGCGCGGGCGGCGCATCACCAACGACTTCCTGGCCAAGGCGCTGGTGGTGTGGGATTCGCTGCGGCTGGGGCGGACCGACGGCGCGCTGGTGCGCGTGATCACCCCCATCGGCCGGGGCGAGAACGCCATGGCCGAGGCCGAGGCGCGCCTGCGCGACTTCCTGGCCGAGGCGCTGGTTCCGCTGCCGCGTTTCGTGCCGCCCCACCCGCCGCTGGCCGATCCGCGCGCGGGCTGAGGGGCGCGGTCCAAGGGGCGGGCCGGCCGGCCGCCGGGCTGGCGGCGACGAGGACCGCCGGGGAGCCGTGGGACCGGGGGAAGACCGGGCGAATCGGGCCGCGGCGCGCGGGCGGGGCGTCAGTCCAGCTTCTTGACCCGCAGGCGCGTGATGCGGTTGCGCTTGCGCTCGAGCACCTCGAAGCGGAAGCCGTGGAAGCTGAAGATCTGCCCCGGCGTCGGAATGGCCTGCGCCTCGTGGATCACCAGCCCGGCGACGGTGTTGGCCTCGTCGTCGGGCAGCGACCAGTCGCAGGCGCGGTTGAGGTCGCGGATGGTCATGGCGCCGTCCACGATGACCGAGCCGTCGGGCCGGCGCTCGAGCCCCTCGCGCGTGGGGTCGTGCTCGTCCGAGATGTCGCCCACGATCTCTTCGAGGATGTCCTCGAGGGTGATGAGCCCTTGCAGGTCGCCGTATTCGTCCACCACCAGCGCGAAATGGCTGCGGCGCTTGAGAAAGGCGCGCATCTGCTCGTCCAGCGAGGTGGTGTCGGGCACGAACCAGGGCTGCATGGCGATCGCCAGCGGGTCGAGCTTGCGCACCGCCGCGCTCCAGTCGCCGCCGTTCTCGCGCACCAGGCGGTTGACCTCGCGCAGCAGGTCCTTGGCGTGGATGACGCCGACGATGTTCTCGGGGTTGTCCTTCCAGATGGGCAGCCGCGTGTGGGTCGAGGCCAGGCACGCGTCGATCAGCTCTTCGGGCGGCAGCGAGGCGTCGATCATCTCGATGTTGCGCCGATGGGTCATCACCTCGGACACCTCGCGATGGCGCAGATCCAGCGCCGCCAGAAGGCGGTCGCGGTCGTCCTTGGCCACGGCGCCCTCGTGGTGGTGCATCACGATGGCCTCGGCGATCTCCTGATGGGCCAGCACCTTGGCCTCGGGGTCGGTGCGCACGCCCAGCAGCCCCAGAAACGCGCGCACGAAGCGCGACACCGCCGCCACCGCCGGCGCCAGCGCCCACACCAGCAGCGCGATGGGACGCGAGACGCGCTCGGCCGCCGCCTCGGGTTCGGTGATGGCGTAGGTCTTGGGCGCGACCTCGGCGAAGATGAGCACCAGCAGGGTCATGACCAGCGTCGCCAGCGCCACGCCCCCCTCGCCGAACAGCGCCGTGAACAGCGACGTCGCCAGCGCCGCCGACAGGATGTTGACCAGGTTGTTGCCCAGCAGGATCGCGCCGATCAGCCGCTCGGGCTCGCCGCGCAGGCGCAGCGCCAGCGCCGCCCCGCGCGATCCCTTCTCGGCCATGGCGTGCAGCTTGGCCCGGTTGGCGGCCGTCAGCGCCGTTTCCGAGCCCGAGAAGAAGGCGGACATCAGCAGCAGCAGCACGATCGCCGCGCCGTTCCACAGCACGGCGGGGTCGTCGAAGGCCATCAGGGCCAGGGCGTCGTCGGGCATGGCTTGCTTCCCTTGTTGGCGCGCAGCGCCCATATGCGCCCATCGCCCCCCGCGCGGCAAGAGCGCGCGGCGCGCTGGACAGCGCGCGCGGAATGAGGCATCAGAGGGGCCATGACCGCCGCCGCCAGAACCGCCGTTCACATCGCCGCAATCCGCATCATCCGCTGACTTGCCCTCCGCGGCGGCGCGTCCTTTCGAGCATCGGGAAGGCGGCCGGCGCCGCGGAAGGCGCCGCGCATCCGGGGCCTTGCCATGACCGAGCATCCCATCCGCCTTCGCAACTCGCTGACCGGCCGCAAGGAGGCGTTCGTCCCCATCGACTGGACGCGCGACATGCCCGACGAGTCGCGCCGCGTGCGCATGTATGTCTGTGGCCCCACCGTCTATGACCGCGCCCATATCGGCAATGCGCGCCCGGTGGTCGTCTTCGACGTGCTGTTCCGCCTGCTGCGCCGCCTCTACGGCCCCGAGCGCGTGATCTACGCGCGCAACATCACCGACATCGACGACAAGATCATCGACCGCGCGCGTCTTGCCGGCCGCCCCATCGAGGACATCACCCGCGAGACCGCCGCCTGGTTCGCCGAGGACATGGCCGCGCTCGGCGCGCTTGCGCCCACGCTTCAGCCGCGGGCGACCGAATGGGTCGGGCGCATGATCGCCATGATCGAAACGCTGATCGCCAGGGGGCACGCCTACGAGGCCGAGGGGCATGTGCTGTTCTCGGTCGACAGCTGGCCGCAATACGGGGCGCTCTCGCGCCGCTCGGTCGAGGACATGATCGCCGGCGCCCGCGTCGAGGTCGCTCCCTACAAGAAGAACCCCATGGATTTCGTGCTGTGGAAGCCCTCGACGCCCGAGCAGCCCGGCTGGGACAGCCCCTGGGGGCGGGGGCGTCCGGGCTGGCACATCGAGTGCTCGGCCATGGCGCAAGAGCTGCTGGGCGCCGATTTCGACATCCATGGCGGCGGCGCGGACCTGATCTTTCCGCATCACGAAAACGAGATCGCGCAGTCGTGCTGCGCCGCGCCGGGCAGCGGCTTCGCCCATGTCTGGATGCATAACGGCATGATCCGCGTCGATGGGCGCAAGATGTCGAAGTCGCTTGGAAACTTCATCACCGTCAAGGATTTGCGAGATGAAATTCATCCGCAGGTGATCCGCCTGACGCTGCTCTCGGTCCATTACCGCAAGACGCTGGACTGGACCGCGCAGCGCGTCGCCGAGATGGCCGAGTGGCTGGCCTCGGCCATCGCCGCCACGCCACCCGACTGGAACGGCGAAGAGCTGGGCCCCGTGCCCGAGCAGGTGATGCGCCGGCTGTGCAACGATCTCGACACCCACGGCGCCTTCGTCGAGATCGGCCTGCTGCGCACCGCCGCCGGGCCGGGCGGGCGCGACGACGCCGAGGCCTCGCGCCAGGTGGCCAGCGCGCTGGCCTTTCTGGGCTTCGACCGCTCGTGGCTGACGGCGCGCGAGGGCGCCGCCGCCCGCCGGCGCGAGCGCGCCGCGCCCCTCGTCGAAAGGCTGCTCGAAGAGCGCCGCGCCGCCCGCGCGGCGCGCGACTTCGCCCGCGCCGACGCCATCCGCGACCTGTTCAAGGCGGCCGGCGTGCTGGTCAAGGACACCCCGCAGGGCGCCGAGTGGGAGCTGGGCCCCGATTTCGACCCCGCCAAGCTGGAGAACGCGCAATGACCGCCCGCGAGCGTCTTTTCCTTTACGACACCACGCTGCGCGACGGCCAGCAGACCGCCGGCGTGGATTTCTCGGCCGAGGAGAAGGCCCGCATCGCCCGCGCGCTGGACGCGCTGGGGGTGGATTACGTCGAGGGCGGCTGGCCCGGCGCCAACCCCACCGACAGCGACTTCTTCGACGCCCCGCCCAGCCTGTCGCGCGCGCGCCTGACGGCCTTCGGCATGACGCGGCGGGTCGGGCGCTCGGCGGCCAATGACGACGTGCTGGGCGCGGTGATCAACGCCGGCGCCCCGGCGGTCTGCCTGGTGGGCAAGACCCATGACTACCACGTCACCGCCGCGCTCGGCGTCTCGCTGGACGAGAACCGCCAGGCCATCGCCGACAGCCTGCGCCACCTGGTCGCGCTGGGGCGCGAGGCGCTGTTCGACGCCGAGCATTTCTTCGACGGCTACAAGGCCAATCCCGATTACGCGCTGTCCTGCGTCGAGGCCGCCATCGAGGCCGGCGCGCGTTGGGTGGTGCTGTGCGACACGAATGGCGGCGCGCTGCCGCACGAGGTGTTCGAGATCACGCAGGAGGTCACGCGCCGCTTTCCCGGCGAGCGCATCGGCATCCATTGCCATGACGACGCGGGGCTTGCGGCGGCGAACTCGCTGGCGGCGGTCGATGCGGGGGCGCGGCAGATCCAGGGCACGCTCAACGGTCTGGGCGAGCGCTGCGGCAACGCCAACCTGGTCACGCTGATCCCGACGCTGCTGCTCAAGGCGCCCTATCGCGACCGCTTCGAGACCGGCGTCACCCCCGAGGCGCTGACCACCCTGACCTCGGTCAGCCGCATGGTGGACGACATCCTCAACCGCGTGCCCGATCGCCACGCGCCCTATGTCGGCGCGGCCGCCTTCACCCACAAGGCGGGGCTGCACGCCTCGGCCATCCTCAAGGACCCCTCGACCTACGAGCACATCCCCCCCGAGCTGGTGGGCAACGAGCGCGTGGTGCCCATGTCGAACCAGGCCGGGCAGTCGAACCTGATCCGCCGCCTGTCCGAGATGGGGATCAAGGTCGAGAAGGGCGACCCGCGCCTGGCGCGCATCCTCGATCTGGTCAAGCGGCGCGAGGACGAGGGCTACGCCTATGACGGCGCGCAGGCCAGCTTCGAGCTGCTGGCGCGGCGCGAGCTGGGCCTTCTGCCGCGCTTCTTCGAGGTCGAGCGCTACCGCGTCACGGTCGAGCGGCGGCGCAACGCCCTTCAGCGCGAGATCACCGTGTCCGAGGCCGTGGTGGTCGTGCGCATCGACGGCGAGCGGGTGATGAGCGTGTCCGAATCCCACGATCCCGTCTCGGACGCCGATCAGGGGCCGGTGAACGCGCTCAGCCGCGCGCTGGCCAAGGATCTGGGGCGGTATCAGAGCTATATCGACGACATGCACCTGGTGGATTTCAAGGTGCGCATCACCGGCGCGGGAACCGACGCGGTGACCCGGGTGCTCATCGACAGCGCCGACGGGCAGGGGCGACGCTGGTCCACGGTCGGGGTTTCGGCCAACATCGTCGACGCCAGCTTCCAGGCGCTGCATGACGCGCTGGTGTGGAAGCTGGTGCGCGATGGCGCGCCCGCCGCCGCATGAGCGCCCGCGCCCGCGCCCCCGCCCTCGACGCCGACGCCGACGCCGAGGCCTGCGCCGAGCTGCTGCGCCGCGGCGATCCCGACCGGCTGCGCACGGCGCTGGCGGCGGGGGACAAGGCGCCGCGGCTGCTGGGGCTTTACGCCTTCAACCTCGAGGTGGCGCGCATCGCCTCGGCCGCGCGCGAGCCCATCCTGGCGCAGATGCGGCTGCAATGGTGGCGCGACGCGCTCGAGCGGCTGCACGCCGGCGGCGCGGCGGCCGGCCATCCGGCGCTCGCGCCGCTGGCCGAGGCGATGGCCGCGGCGCGGCTCGATCGCGCCTTGTTCGACCGCTATCTGGACGCGCGCGCGCTTGATCCCGAGGGGCCCAGCTTCGCCGAGGAGGGGGCGCTGCACGCCTATCTGGCCGATACGGGCGGCGCGCTGATGCGGCTGGCGACGCGGGCGCTGCTGGACGGGGCCGACGCCGACGCCCTGGCCGTCGCGGACGAGGCCGCCGCGCATATGGGCTGGGCCTCGGCCGCGGCCAATCTGACGCGCGCGCTGCCCGCCCTTTACGCGCGCGGGGCCGAGCCCTTGCCGCTGGACGCGCCCGCCGATCGCGCGGCCATGGCCGAGGGGCGCACCCCGCCGGCCCTGCGCCCGGCGCTGGCGGCGCTGGCGCGCGCGGGGCTGGGGCGGCTGGCCCGGGCGCGGGCGCTGCGCCGGCGCGTGCCGCGCGCCGCGGCCCCCGCCTTTCTGGCCGGCTGGGAGGCCGAGCGCATTCTTCGCGCCGCCGCGCGGCCCGATTACGACATGTTTTCAGGGCATCAGGCGTCCGAGTTCAGACGCCGCGGCAGCCTGGCGCTGCGCGCGCTGACGGGGCTTTGGTGAGCGCGGCTCAGAGCTTGCGCATGACGTAGAGCGTCGCCTCGCGCCCATCCGGGGCCCGATGCAGACCGCGCTCCTTGACCTCGAGCAGCGCCGCGCCCGAGTCAAGCAGCTCGGTCAGCCGCGCCAGGCGCTCGCGCTCGGCCTCTTCGTCGATGGCGGTCGCGACCAGCCCTTGCGGCGCGGCCAGCGCCAGCGCGCCGTCCAGCAGCTCGGGCGGGGCGTCTTCGGGCGGGGTCAGCAGCACGACCCCGGCATAGCCCCCCGGCGCCGCGGCCGCGGCCGCGTCGGCCGGGTCCGCCTCGATCAGCCGGCGATAGGCGCCCACGGCCTGCGCCTGCGCCAGAAGCGGCTTGCGCGGGTCCAGCCCGTCGATGGCGCGAAAGCCCAGATCGCTCAGCGCCGCGCCGGTCAGGCCGGCGCCGCAGAATAGGTCGAGGATCGGCGCGCCGCGATCGGGGATCAGCTCGGCCAGCGCCGCGGCGGCGCGCAGATGCGCGTCCGCGCGCGCGGCGTCGGTCGATGGTGCAGCGTTCATGTTCATGGCATCCTCCCACAAAGTCATTTTCCGACCTTGGGGGGCGCAAGTCAAACCGGCGCCGCCGCGGGGGCGAGCCGCGCCCATTCGCGCCACAGCGGCTTGGCGCGTTCGGTGTAGGCGCGCGCGCGCTCGCGCTTGCCGCGCCGCCCGCCGCGCGCCCCGTCCAGCGGCGGGAACAGGCCGAAATTCACGTTCATGGGCTGGAAGGTCTCGGCCTCGGCCCCGCCGGTGATATGCGCGTGCAGCGCGCCGATGGCGGTTTCGCGCGGGGGCGGGGGCAGGGGGCGGCCCAGCCGCTCGGCCGCGGCCAGACGTCCGGCCAGCAGCCCCATGGCGGCGCTTTCCACATAGCCCTCGACGCCGGTGATCTGGCCCGCCAGGCGCAGCCGCGGATCGGCGCGCAGGCGCAGCTCGGCGTCCAAAAGCCGGGGGGCGTTGATGAAGGTGTTGCGGTGAATGCCGCCAAGGCGCGCGAAGCGGGCGTTCTCGAGCCCCGGAATCATCCGGAAGACAGACACTTGCGCGCCGTGCTTCATCTTGGTCTGGAAGCCGACCATGTTGTAGAGCGTGCCCAGCGCGTTGTCGCGGCGCAGCTGCACCACGGCGTAGGGCTTGACGTCGGGCTGGTGCGGATTGGTCAGCCCCACGGGCTTGAGCGGACCGTAGCGCAAGGTCTCGCGGCCGCGCTCGGCCATGACCTCGATGGGCAGGCAGCCCTCGAAATAGGGGGTGTCGCGCTCCCAGTCCTTGAACTCCGTCTTCTCGGCCGCCAGCAGCGCGTCGACGAAGGCCTCGTATTGCGCGCGGTCCATGGGGCAGTTGAGATAGGCGGTGCGCTCGGCCTCGGTCTCGCCCTTGTCGTAGCGCGACTGGAACCAGGCCTTGGACATGTCGATGCTGTCGGCATGCACGATGGGCGCGATGGCGTCGAAGAAGGCCAGCCCGTCCTCGCCGGTCAGGGCGCGCAGGCGCTCGGCCAGCGCGGCCGAGGTCAGCGGACCCGTGGCGATGATGACGCTGCGCCAGCTTTCGGGGGGCCAGTCGATTTCCTCGCGGCGGATCTCGATCAGCGGGTGCGACTCGAGCGCGGCGGTCACGGCGGCCGAGAAGGGCTCGCGATCGACGGCCAGCGCGCCGCCGGCGGGCACGCTATGCCGGTCGGCCATGCGCATGATCAGGCCGTCGGCCTCGCGCATCTCCCAGTGCAGCAGGCCCACGGCGTTCGTCTCGTCGTCGTCCGAGCGGAACGAGTTCGAGCAGACCAGCTCGGCCAGCCCGTCGGTGCGATGGGCGTCGGTGGCGCGCACGGGGCGCATCTCGTGCAGGATGACGGGCACGCCCATGCGCGCCGCCTGCCATGCGGCTTCGGAGCCGGCCATGCCGCCGCCGATGATGTGAACGGGTTCGATCATGGCGCCCATGTAGGGCTTTTCGCGGGGATTTGCAAAGTCATCCGCGCTGCGCTTCGGCCAGGCCCGCGGCGACCGGAACCGAGGCCGCGCTCATCAGCGCAAGCGCGGCCAGCGCCGCGGCGGGTCCGGCCAGCTGCGCCAAGAGCCCGAAGCCGCCCCCCAGCAGCAAGAGCGCGCCGATCGCCGTGTTCGCCAGGGCCACAAGGCGCGCGCGCTGTTTCTCGTCGGTCATGTCGGTCAGATGCACCTTGCGCGAGACGCGCCCGCCCGCATGCGCCAGCTGAAGGGCGAACAGCGCCCCCGCCGCGGCCCATGGCCCCGCCCCCGCGCCCTGAAGGGCGGTGATGAGCGCGCCCGCGCCCAGCGCCGCCGCGCCCAGCGCGCCCGCGGCCATCATCGCCCGCCGGCTCGAGCGGTCGGCCGCGCGGCCCCACACATAAGAGGACAGCGCCGCCGCCAGCGCCGAGGCCAGCACCAGCGGGCCGAGAGCCCCCGCCGCGCCGCCGCCCTTCAGCGCGGCGGCGCCCATGACCAGAAAGGGCGGACCCAGCGCCGTCGCCGCCAACAGGCCCCGCGCGGCGACGAAGCGGCGAAAATCGCCCGGGCGAAGCAGCGGCGCCAAGGGCGGCCAGGCGTCGCCGCGCCCGGCGTCCTCCGGCCCCGCGGGCGCGCCAGGCTCTTCCTCGAGACGCAGAAAGACCGCGGCCGCCGCCAGCCATGCCAGGCCCGCCAACGCCGCGGCGCCCGCCAGCGCCGATTGCGTCTGCGGCACGATCCCAAGCCAGAGCAGCGCGCCGAAGGCCAGCGCTCCGGCCGAGCCCGCCGTCGCCGCCACCCCCGTGACCGCGCCGCGCCGCGTCTTTCCGACGGTGCGGGCCAGCGCGTCCTTGTGGCTGACCGAACAGGCGGCCCGCGCCACGGCCAGCGCCGCCAGGCACAGCGTCGCCGCAATGCCCGCCGCCCAGCCCGACAGCGTCGCGCCCGCCGCCGCGATCCCCAGCGCCGCCGCGCCCTGGCCCGCCGCGCCCAGGGCCCAGACGCGCTTGCGCAGCGGCGCGCGGCGCACCCGCTCGGCCAGGGCGATCTGGGGCAGCAGCGCGCCGGCCTCGCGCACGGGCGCCAGCGCGCCGATGAAGGCGGAGGGCGCCCCGGCGGCGCTCAGCAGCCAGGGCAGGACCAGCTTGGGGTCGATGAGCGCGTCGGCCAGCCGCGTCAGCGTCAACGCCGCGACGTGGCGCAGGAAATCGCGCGGCTCGGCCGCCCGCGGCGCAGGAGCGCCAGGCCCCGAGGGCGCCAGCGCGCGGAAGATGACCTCGCTCATCGCCATGCGCGCAGCATAGGCCGCGCCGCGCGGCGGCGGCAAGAGCGCGCCACGGGCGCGTCGGACGCGGCGCGGGCGCGTCTGGGGAACGGGGCGGGGGCGCTGGGGCGCGGGCACATGGCGCAGGGCGCGGCGCGGGGCCGCGCCTTTGACGCCGGGCGCCTCAGCCCTCGGCCGGGTCCGCGCCCGGCTCGTCGCCCGGCTTCGACGCCGCCGCCTCGGACGATGCGGGGGCGGCCGCAGGGGCATCCTCGGAATCGGCCGCGGGCGCCGCGCGCTCGTCCTCGCCATGCTCGGCGATGCGGGCGGCCGAGACCACGCGCTCGCCCTCGGCGATGTCGAGGATCTTGACCCCGCCCGCCGCGCGCGAGCGGAACGAGATGCCCGCCACCGGGCAGCGGATCGACTTGCCCGCATCGGTGGCCAGCATGATCTGGTCGTCCGGCTCGACGGGGAAGGCGGCGACCAGAAGCCCGCCGCGCATGGCCCGGTCGATGGCCGCCACGCCCTGGCCGCCGCGCCCGCGCACGGGGTAGTCGTGGCTGGAGCTGAGCTTGCCCTGGCCGCGCTCGGTGACGGTCAGGATCAGCTCTTCGGCGGCCGACATCTGCGCGTAGCGCTCGGGCGAGAGGGGCGCGTCGGCGGCGGCCTCCTCCTCGTCGGCGTCGAGCTCCTCCTCCTCGGCGGCGCCGGCCATCATGCGGCGCATCTTCAGATAGGCTGCGCGCTCTTCGGGCGTCGCCTCGAAATGGCGCAGGATCGACATGGCCACCACGCGGTCGCCCTCGGCCAGGCGGATGCCGCGCACGCCCGTCGAGTCGCGGCCCTTGAACACCCGCACCTCGCCGACCGGGAAGCGGATCGCCTTGCCCTGGGCGGTGACCAGCATCACGTCGTCGTCCGGCGCGCAGATGCGCGCGTTCACCAGGCTGACGCCCTCCGGCAGCTTCATGGCGATCTTGCCGTTGGACTTGACGTTGGTGAAGTCGGACAGCGCGTTGCGCCGCACCTGACCGTCCGAGGTGGCGAAGAAGATGTGCAGCTTGTCCCAGTCCTGTTCGGGCGCGTCCACGGGCATGATCGCGGCCACCGAGACCCCCTGCGCGATGGGCAGGATGTTGACGATGGCCTTGCCGCGCGCGTTGCGCCCGCCCGGCGGCAAGCGCCAGGTCTTGAGCTTGTAGACCATGCCGTCGGTGGTGAAGAACAGCAGCTGCGTGTGCGTGTCGGCCACGAACAGGCGTGTGACGAAGTCCTCGTCCTTGGTCGCCATGCCCGCCAGGCCCTTGCCGCCGCGCGCCTGCGCGCGGTAGTCGACCAGCGGCGTGCGCTTGATGTAGCCCTGGTTCGTGACGGTGACGACCATGTCCTCGCGCTCGATCAGGTCCTCGTCGTCGAGATCGCCCGCATAGTCCACGATCTGGGTGCGGCGGGGCGTGCCGAACTCTTCCTTCACGGCGCGCAGCTCGTCGGCGATGATGCCCAGGATCCGCTCGCGCGAGCGCAAGATGTCGAGATAGTCGGTGATGCGCGCGGCCAGATCGCGCAGCTCGTCGGTCACCTCCTGCACGCCGAGCGCCGTCAGGCGCTGCAGCCGCAGGTCGAGGATGGCGCGCGCCTGCGTCTCGGACAGGCGGTAGGTCCCGTCCTCGGCGACCATGTGGCTCGGATCGTCGATCAGGCGGATGTAGGGCGCGATGCCGGCGGCGGGCCAGTCGCGGGCCATCAGCCGCTCGCGCGCGGTCTGCGGATCGGGCGAGGAGCGGATCAGCGCCACCACCTCGTCCACGTTCTCGACCGCGACGGCGAGGCCGCACAGCACATGGGCGCGCTCGCGCGCCTTGCGCAGGTCGAAGGCGGTGCGGCGGGCGACGACCTCTTCGCGGAAGGCGAGGAAGGCGGTCAGAATGCCGCGCAGGTCCAGCTGCTCGGGCCGGCCGCCGTTCAGCGCCAGCATGTTGCAGCCGAAATGCGTCTGCATCGGCGTGTAGCGGAACAGCTGGTTGAGCACGACCTCGGGGGTCGCGTCGCGGCGCAGCTCGATGACCACGCGCACGCCGAAACGGTCGGATTCGTCCTGGACGTGGGCGATGCCCTCGATCTTCTTCTCGCGCGCCAGCTCGGCGATCTTCTCGATCATCGTCGCCTTGTTCACCTGGTAGGGAATTTCCTCGACGATGATGGCGTAGCGATCCTTGCGGATCTCTTCGACGCGGGTCCTGGCGCGCATGATGACGCTGCCGCGCCCCTCGTGATAGGCCTTGCGCGCGCCGGCGCGGCCCAGGATCAGCCCGCCGGTGGGGAAGTCGGGGCCGGGGATGTGCTCCATCAGCTCCGAAACCGTCAGGTCGGGGTTCTCGATCAGCGCCAGCGTCGCGTCCACCACCTCGCCCAGATTGTGGGGCGGGATGTTGGTGGCCATGCCCACGGCGATGCCGCCGCCGCCGTTGACCAGAAGGTTGGGAAAGCGCGCGGGCAGGACGACGGGCTCGCGGTCCTTGCCGTCGTAGTTGTCCTGGAAATCGACCGTGTCCTTCTCGATGTCGGCCAGAAGCGCCTGCGCCGCCTTGGCCATGCGCACCTCGGTGTAGCGCATGGCCGCGGGGGCGTCGCCGTCCATCGAGCCGAAATTGCCCTGGCCGTCCAGGAGCGGCAGGCGCATCGAGAAGTCCTGCGCCATGCGCACCAGCGCGTCGTAGATCGCGCTGTCGCCATGGGGGTGATATTTGCCCATCACGTCGCCCACGGGGCGGGCCGACTTGCGATAGGGCTTGTCGTGCGTGTTGCCGGTCTCGTGCATCGCGTAGAGGATGCGCCGGTGCACGGGCTTGAGGCCGTCGCGCAGATCCGGGATGGCGCGGCTGACGATCACGCTCATGGCGTAATCGAGATAGCTGCGCTTCATCTCCTCCTCGACCGAGATGGTGGGGCCGTCGTAGACGGGTTTCTCGGGCGCGGCTTCGGGCGTGTCGGAGGCGTCGGTCAAGGGCTCGTCCTGTTCGGGATCGTCGTTGAATCGCGGGCTTGTCGCGCGGCCCGCGCGCGGGCGCTTCCTTATAGGACGCGGGGCCGGCGGGGGCAATCGCCGCGGGGCTTTCGGGGGATTTCGCGGGGCCTTGGGGCGTGGCCCGGGCGGGCGGGCGCGGCGGCCCCGCGGGCGGCGCGGGCGGGGTCGGAGCGCGCGCGGGGTCAGAGCGCGCGCAGATCGCGCGCGGGGTCGGCCAGCGCCTCGGGGTCGGGGGAGTGGCCCGCCTCGAGCCAGCGCTTGCCGGTCATGTAGGCGCGCGGATCGTTCATCGCCTCGACGGCGACGAGGCGCGCGCCGCGGAACAGCCAGACCGACAGCGCCCCTTCGCGCGGGCCGGGGCGCGCGACGGCGCGGTCATGGCCCGCGCCCAGCCCGGCGATCTGCAGCTTGATGTCGTATTGATCCGACCAGAACCAGGGCGTCGGCGCGTAGGGGCGCGCGCGACCCAGCATGTTGGCCGCCGCCGCCTGCGCCTGGTCGATGGCGTTCTGCACGCTTTCGAGCCGCACCCGCGCGCCCTCGAAGGGAAACGAGGCGCAGTCGCCCGCCGCGAAGATGTCGGGGTCCGAGCTGCGGCAGAATTCGTCGACCGCCACGCCGTTCTCGCAGGCCAGGCCCGCCGCCTCGGCCAGCGCGACGTCGGGCGCGGCGCCGATGCCGATGACGGCGAAATCGGCCTCGAGGCGCGCGCCGTCGGTCAGCTCGGCGCCGGCGAGCGCGCCGTCGCGCCCGATCAGCCGCGCCACGCCCACGCCCTCGCGCAGATCGACGCCATGGGCGCGGTGCAGGTCGCGAAAGAACGCCGCCGTGCGCGTCGCGGCGACGCGGCCGAGGATGCGTTCGGCCGCCTCGACCAGCGTCACGCGAAGGCCGCGCGCGGCGCACACCGCCGCGACCTCGAGCCCCACATAGCCGCCGCCGACGATCAGCGCCCGGCGCCCGGCGCGCAGCTGCGGCGCCAGCGCGTCGGAATCGGCCATGCTGCGCAGGACGAACGCCCCCGCCAGATCGCCGCCGATGGCCGCGGGCAGGCGGCGCGCGCGCGCGCCGGTGGTCAGCGCCAGGCGGTCATAGGGCAGGGCGCGCCCGTCCTCCAGATGCACAAGCCGCGCGGCGCGGTCGATGCGCGCGGCCCGCGCGCCGCGGATCAGCTCGACGCCATGCTCGGCGTAATGGCTTTCGGGACGCAGGAACAGGCGTTCGCGCGGGAGCTCGCCCAGAAGGTATTTCTTGGACAGGGGCGGGCGCTGATAGGGCGGGGCGGGCTCTTCGCCCACAAGGGCGATGGGGCCCGCATGCCCCTCGGCGCGCAGCGCCTCGCACAGCGCCGCGCCGGCCTGCCCGGCTCCGATGACGACGATCCGCTCGGCCATGCAAGGCGCCCCGCGCGGCGATCAGAAGGGGATCTCGTCGTCGTCGATGCCCGACCCGCCCGAGGGGCCGGCGCCGAAATCGTCGGCGCGCCCGCCCCCGCCCGAGCTCCCGCCCGAGCCGCCGCCCGAAGGCCCGCCATAGCCGCCGCCGAAGTCGCCGCCGCCCTCGCCGCGGCTGTCGAGCAGGGTCAGCTCGCCGCGATAGGGGCGCAGGACGATTTCGGTGGTGTAACGGTCCTGCCCGCTCTGATCCTGCCATTTGCGGGTCTCGAGCTGGCCTTCGATATACACCTTCGACCCCTTGCGCAGGTAGCGCTCGGCGATGTTGGCGAGGGGCTCTGAGAAGATCGCCACCGAGTGCCACTCGGTGCGCTCGCGCCGCTCGCCGGTGTTGCGGTCCTTCCACGTCTCCGACGTCGCAATGCGAAGGTTGCAGACCTTTCCGCCGTTCTGGAAGGTGCGAACCTCGGGGTCGCGCCCGAGATTGCCGATGAGGATGACCTTGTTGACGCTGCCCGCCATGCGCTTCTCCAGTGCCGCGATTCCGTGGTTGCGCGCAGCCTATCGAAGGCCGCGGCGGGTTTCCAACGGTGATTGCGGGCCGCGGGGACTCGCATCCGCGCGCGGATGGTTTATGTAGCGGCGGTGACCTGAGCGGAGCCGAGCATGACGACCGAGCCCAAGACCATCGCGATCCGCGGCGCGCGCGAGCACAACCTCAAATCCATCGACGTCGACATCCCCCGCGACCGGCTGGTGGTGATCACGGGGCTGAGCGGGTCGGGCAAGTCCTCGCTGGCCTTCGACACCATCTACGCCGAGGGCCAGCGGCGCTACGTCGAAAGCCTGTCGGCCTATGCGCGCCAGTTCCTCGACATGATGCGCAAGCCCGACGTGGACCGCATCTCGGGGCTCAGCCCCGCCATCTCGATCGAGCAGAAGACGACCTCGCGCAATCCGCGCTCGACCGTGGGCACGGTGACCGAGATCCACGACTACCTGCGCCTTCTGTTCGCGCGCGCCGGCACCCCGCACAGCCCGGCCACCGGGCTGCCGATCGAGGCGCAGCAGGTCTCGGACATGGTCGACCGCGTCATGACGCTGCCCGAGGGGACGCGCGCCTATCTGCTGGCCCCCATCGTGCGCGACCGCAAGGGCGAGTATCGCAAGGAATTCGCCGAGCTGCGCAAGCAGGGCTTCCAGCGCGTCAAGGTGGACGGCGCCTTTCACGAGCTCGACGAGCCGCCGACGCTGGACAAGAAGCTGCGCCACGACATCGACGTGGTGGTGGACCGCATCGTCGTGCGCCCGGGGCTCGAGCAGCGTCTGGCCGACAGCTTCCAGACCGCGCTGGCCCTGGCCGACGGCATCGCCGTGATCGAGACCGCCCCGGCCGAGGGCGAGCCCGAGCGCATCGTGTTCTCGCAGAAATTCGCCTGCCCGGTGTCGGGCTTCACGATTCCCGAGATCGAGCCGCGGCTGTTCTCGTTCAACGCGCCCTACGGCGCCTGCCCGGCCTGCGACGGGCTGGGGGTCGAGCTGTTCTTCGACGAGCGGCTCGTCGTGCCCGACGAAAGCCTGAGCCTTTGGCAAGGCGCGATCGCGCCCTGGGCCAAGACGCGCACGCCTTACTTCAAGCAGACCATAGAAGCGCTTGGAAAACATTACGGTTTCGACATTCACGCCCCCTGGCGCGACCTGCCCGAGAAGGCGCGCCAGGTCCTGCTGCGCGGCTCGGGGGGCGAAGAGATCCGCTTCCGCTATGACGAGGGCGGGCGCGTCTACCAGATCTCGCGCCCCTTCGAGGGGGTGATCCCCAACCTCGAGCGGCGCTGGCGCGAGACCGACAGCGCCTTCATGCGCGAAGAGTTCGAGCGCTACCAGAACAACCGCCGCTGCGGCGCCTGCGGCGGCTACCGGCTCAAGCCCGAGGCGCTGGCGGTCAGGATCGGCGGGCTGCATGTGGGGCAGGTGTCCGAGATGTCGATCCGCGAGGCGCTGGAGTGGTCGCGCGGCGTCGAGGCGCAGCTGAGCGCGCAAAAGGCCGAGATCGCCCGGCCCATTCTCAAGGAAATCCGCGAACGCCTTGGTTTTCTTGTCAATGTCGGGCTCGACTACCTGACCCTTGCGCGCGGCTCGGGCACGCTCTCGGGCGGCGAAAGCCAGCGCATCCGCCTGGCCAGCCAGATCGGCTCGGGGCTGACCGGCGTGCTCTACGTGCTGGACGAGCCCTCGATCGGCCTGCATCAGCGCGACAACGGGCGCCTTCTTCAGACGCTGCGCAACCTGCGCGACCAGGGCAACACGGTGATCGTGGTCGAGCATGACGAGGAGGCCATCCGCGAGGCCGACCACGTCATCGACATCGGCCCCGGCGCGGGGGTGCATGGCGGGCGCGTGATCGCGCAGGGGCCGCCCGCGGCCATCGCCGCCGATCCGGCCTCGCTGACCGGGCAATACCTGTCGGGCAAGCGCGCCATCCCCGTGCCCGAGCGCCGCCGCCCCGGCTCGGGCCGCGCGCTGCGCGTGCTGGGCGCCAGCGGCAACAACCTGCGCGACGTGGACGTCGAGTTCCCCCTGGGCACGCTGACCTGCGTCACCGGCGTGTCGGGGGGCGGCAAGTCGACGCTGGTGATCGAGACGCTGTTCAAGACCGCCTCGATGCGCCTGAACGGCGCGCGCCAGACCCCGGCGCCGTGCCGCGCCATCGAGGGGCTCGAGCATCTGGACAAGGTCATCGACATCGACCAGTCGCCCATCGGGCGCACGCCGCGCTCGAACCCGGCGACCTACACCGGCGCCTTCGGCCCCATCCGCGACTGGTTCGCCGGCCTGCCCGAGGCCCGCACCCGCGGCTACAAGCCCGGCCGCTTCAGCTTCAACGTCAAGGGCGGGCGCTGCGAGGCCTGCCAGGGCGACGGCGTCATCAAGATCGAGATGCACTTCCTGCCCGACGTCTATGTCGAATGCGAGACCTGCAAGGGCAAGCGCTACAACCGCGAGACGCTCGAAATCAAGTTCAAGGACAAAAGCATAGCCGACGTTCTTGACATGACGGTCGAAGAGGCCGCCGACTTCTTCTCGGCCGTGCCCGCGATCCGCGACAAGATGGAGACGCTCAAGCGCGTGGGGCTTGGCTACGTCAAGGTCGGCCAGCCCGCCACCACCCTGTCGGGCGGCGAGGCCCAGCGCGTCAAGCTGTCCAAGGAGCTGGCGCGCCGGGCCACGGGCCGCACGCTCTACATCCTCGACGAGCCCACCACCGGCCTGCATTTCGAGGATGTGCGCAAGCTGCTCGAAGTGCTGCACGAGCTGGTCGAGCAGGGCAACACGGTGATCGTGATCGAGCACAACCTCGACGTCATCAAGACCGCCGACTGGATCGTCGACATCGGCCCCGAGGGCGGCGACGGCGGCGGGCGCGTCGTGGCCGCCGGCACGCCCGAGGACGTCGCGCGCGTCGAGGCCAGCCACACCGGCCGCTACCTGCGCCCGATCCTGGCCGCGGCGGGGCGCAGGGCGGGGGCGGCCTGAGGGCGCGGGCCAACGCGCGCCTTGACGGGCGCGCGCGCCCCGGTCACGCTTGAGCAAAGCGATGCAGCCGGGAGGAAGACGCGCATGATCGTCCTGCAGATTCTCAAGAGCAAGGGCTCGTCCAAGGTCGAGACCATCCGCCCCGACGCGCCGTTGTCCGAGGCCGCGGCGCGGCTGTCGGCGCGGCGCATCGGCGCGCTGATCGTGTCGCGCGACGGCCAGGCGGTCGAGGGCGTGATCTCCGAGCGCGACATCGTCCGCGTGCTGGGAACCGAGGGCGCCGCCTGCCTCGACCGCCCGGTCGAGGCGGTCATGACGCGCAAGGTCAGCAGCTGCGCGCCGTCGGACAAGGCCGTCTCGGTGCTGGCGCGCATGACCGAGGGGCGCTTTCGCCACATGCCCGTGCTCGAGGACGGCAAGCTGGCCGGGGTGATTTCGATCGGCGACGTGGTCAAGGCGCGCATCGAGGAGGTCGAGCGCGAAAACGCCGCCATGGCCGACATGATCAGCGGCGCCTGAGCCCGGGGCGCTTTGGGCTTGACCCGGGCGGCGCAATATTGTTGCGTCGCAGCGCGAGCGACGAAGCAAGCGAGGGGAGCACGCCCGAATGCGCACTGGACTTTACCCGGGCACCTTCGATCCCGTCACCTACGGGCATCTCGACATCATCCGCCGCGCCGCCAAGCTGGTCGACCGGCTTGTGATCGGCGTGGCGATCAACCGCGACAAGGGGCCGCTCTTCTCGCTCGAGGAGCGCACCCGCATGCTCGAGGCCGAGGTCGCCCCCATCGCGCGCGAGGCGGGCATCGAGATCGTCGCCGAGCCCTTCGAGAACCTGCTCATCCACTTCGCCGAGCAGGTGGGCGCGCAGGTCATCGTGCGCGGGCTGCGGGCGGTGTCCGACTTCGAATACGAGTTCCAGATGGTCGGCATGAACCGCGCCATGAACGACCGCATCGAGACGCTGTTCCTCATGGCCGACGCGCATCACCAGGCCATCGCCTCGAAGCTGGTCAAGGAGATCGCGCGCCTTGGCGGGGACGTGTCGCGCTTCGTCCCGCACGAGGTCGAGCGCGCGCTGTTCTCGCGCCTCAAGAGCTGAGCGCAGGGAAAGGAAGCCGATGCCCATGAACATCCTCCGCCGCCTCGCCGCCGGCCTGTGCGCCGCCGCGCTGGCGCTGACCGCCGCCCCCGGCCCGGCCGCCGCCGCCGATCCCGAGAACACGCTGGTCATCGAGCTGGAATCGGGGCCGGTGCTGATCGAGATGCTGCCCGACCTCGCGCCGCGCCATGTCGAGCGCATCAAGACCCTGGCGCGCGCCGGCGCCTATGACGGCGTGATCTTCCACCGCGTGATCGAGGGCTTCATGGCCCAGACCGGCGACGTGCGCTACGGCCGCGCCGACCGGCTGGACCTGCGCCGCGCGGGGATGGGCGGATCGGATCTGCCCAACCTGCCGGCCGAGTTCTCGAACATCGCCGCCTTCGAGCGCGGCGCCGTGGGCATGGCCCGCGGCCGCGATCCCGACAGCGCCAACTCGCAATTCTTCATCATGTTCCGCGCCGCGCCGCATCTGAACGGGCAATACACGCTCTGGGGGCGGGTGATCTCGGGCATGGAGCATGTCGACCGCATCGCCCGCGGCGAGCCGCCGCGCAACCCGGACCGCATGCTGCGCGTTTACGTCCAGGCCGATCGCTGAGGCCGAGCCCGCAAGGGGCCAGACAGGAAAGACACATGGAAATCAAAGACCCCGAGAACACTCTTGTCATCACGCTCGAACATGGCGAGGTGGCGATCGAGATGCGCCCCGACCTGGCCCCGCAGCATGTGGCGCGCATCAAGGAGCTGGCGCGCGAGGGTTTTTACGACGGCATCCCCTTTCACCGCGTGATCGAGGGCTTCATGGCCCAGACCGGCTGCCCGCACGGGCGCGGCACGGGCGGCTCGTCCAAGCCGAACCTGCCGGCCGAGTTCTCGGACGAGCCGTTCGAGCGCGGCACGGTGGGCATGGCGCGCACGCCCGATCCGAACTCGGCCAATTCGCAGTTCTTCATCATGTTCGCGCCCGCGCCGCATCTGAACGGGCAATACACCGTCTGGGGCAAGGTGATCTCGGGCATGGAGCATGTCGACGCCATCGCCCGCGGCGAGCCGCCGCGCAACCCGGACCGCATGCTCAAGGTCCGCGTGGCCGCCGACGCCCCCGCCGCCGAGGGCTGAGCGACGGCCCCGCGCCGCGCCTTTCTGGACGCCTGCGTCCTCTACCCGCCGCTGGTGCGCCGGCTGCTGCTGGCGGCGGCGGGGCGCGGGCTGCTGCGGCCGCTGTGGTCGGCGAGGGTGCTCGAGGAATGGGCGCGCGCGGCCGAACGCCGCCATGGGCTGGACGAGGGCCGCGCCGTGCGCGCCGAGGGCGCGCTGCTTGACGCGCTGTGGCCCGAGGCCTCGGTCCCGCCCGCCGAGGGGCCCGCGCCGACGCTGCCCGACCCGGACGATGCGCATGTGCTCGCGGCGGCGCTGGCCGGGCGGGCCGAGATCCTCGTCACCTTCAACCTGCGCGACTTTCCCGCCCCCAAGCTGCGGCGGCTGGGGCTGGCGCCGCTGCATCCCGACGCCGCCTTGTGGGAGCTGTGGGGCGCCGCGCCCGAGCTGATGCGCGCCGCGACGGCCGAGGCGCTGGCCGCCCATGTTCCCCCCGGCGCGCCGTCGCCCTCGGCCGAAGAGGGGCCGCGCCTTGTCAAGCGCGCGGGCCTGCCGCGTCTGGCGCGGCTGATGCGTCGCGAGATGGGCTGAGGCGCGCGGGCCTCAGCTGCCGGGCTCGGCGCAGCCGGTCTTGCGCGCGCCCTCGTCCCAGCGCGCGTGCAGGGCGCGGATGCGGGCGATGCGCTCTTCGATCTTCGGGTGGCTGGCCAGCCAGGCGGGGCCGCCGGCGGGGCCGGCGATGTCGGCCAGCTTGCGGAACATGGAGATCTGCGCCGCGGCGGGCAGGCCGGCCGCGCGCATCAGCGCGGCGGCGTAGGCGTCGGCCTCGAACTCGTCCCGGCGCGAAAGCCGCGCGGCCAGAAGGCCGGTCAGCAGCGTCGCGATCCATGCGCCGATCCCGGGCAGGAGCCGCCCCAGCACCATGGCCAGCGCCGCGCGCGCCGCGTTCTGCCCGGTCCAGTCGATCATGCGCCGGCGCGCGTGGCCCAGCGCCACATGGCCCAGCTCATGCGCGATGATCGAGCCGATCTCCTCGGCCGAGAGCCGCCCCATCCGATACTGGTCGATCACGCCCTGGGTGACGAAGATGCGCCCGTCGGGCGCGGCAAGCCCGTTGAAGACCGGAATGCGATAGACATGCGCGCGCAGGTTCTCGGCCCCGGCGGCGCGGCCCAGCCGGCGCACCACGGCTTCGAGCGGCGGATCATCCAGCGGCGCCGAGCGCGCGTCGAGCTCGCGCCGCAGCCGCCAGGCCGAGAAGCGCCACATCGCCAGCGCCCAGGCGACCATCAGAAGGATCGGCGTCAGCTTCAACATGCCTTGGATATAGGGCGCAAAGGCGCGCGCGTCACCCGCATTGACGCGGCGTCGCCGCAAGCGGCGCTTGCGCGCCGGGGGGGCGTGCGGCAAGCTTTGGTTAACCAAAATTGCGATCCAGGGAGGGATTCATGAAACATCCATTCGCCGCGGCGGCGCTGGCGGCACTGCTGGCCGGGCCGGCGGGGGCCGTCACCGTCGCCGAGCGCTATTCGAGCTTCATCGTCTTCGGCGACAGCCTGTCCGATCCGGGCAATCTCTATGCCGCCACCGGCGGCGCGGTTCCGCAAAGCCCGCCTTATTACGCCGGCCGCTTCTCGGACGGTCCGGTCTGGGCCGAGACGCTGGGCGCGAAATTCGCGGCCGAGGGCAAGCCGGTGGCGAATTACGCCTTCGGCGGCGCAAAGGCGGTGAAGGCGGACGATTTTCCGTTCGACATTCCCGATCTGGCGGACGAGCTGGGCCTTTTCGCCCTGTCGCCCATGCCCGCCGCGCTTGGTCCCGAGCCCCTGGCGGCGCTGTGGTTCGGGGGCAACGATCTGTTCAAGGCCCAGGACGACGGCGGCGCGGCGCTGATCGCGGCGGCCGAGGCGGCGGCCGATGCCGTGGCGGATGCGGCGCAGAGCCTGTTCCGGTTCTACGGCATCGCGGACATCCTGCTGGTCAATCTGGGCGATGTGGGCGCGACGCCCGCCTATGCGCGCACGTCGCTCGAAGCGGACATGACCGCGGCGACCCTGGCCTACAACGCGCGGCTTGCGGCGAACGCCGACCTTCTGCGCCTGTCGGGGCTGGAGGTGACGCTGTTCGACAGCTACGCGCTGGGCAAGCGCATCGCCGACGATCCCGCCGCCTACGGCATCACGAACGCGACGGATGCGTGCTTCGACGGGGTCACGGTCTGCGCCGATCCGACCGCCTACGCCTTCTTCGACGGCGTGCATCCGTCCTCGACCGCCCACAACATCCTGGCGGCGCGCATCGAGGCGGCGCTGCCGGTGCCGGTTCCGGCGGCCGGCGGGATGCTGCTGCTGGGGCTTGGCGCGCTGGCGGCGGCGGGCGCCCGGCGCAAGGCCGCCTGAGCGGCGCGCGCCCCGTCCGCGCGGGCGGGGCGCGTCAGCGGCTGAGCTCCTTCATCGCGCCTTCGAGGCCCTGAAGGGTCATCGGATACATGCGGTCGGCGAAGATCTCGCGGATCATCTGGATCGAATGGGTGTAGCCCCACCGGTCCTCGGGCACGGGGTTGATCCAGACGTTCGAGGGCCACTGGTCGATGGCGCGGCGCAGCCAGACCTCGCCGGCCTCCTCGTTCCAGTGCTCGTTGGCGCCGCCGGGATAGGCGATCTCGTAGGGGCTCATGGACGCGTCGCCGATGAACACGCATTTGTAGTCGCGCCCATAGGTGCGCAGCACCTCCCAGGTGGGGATCTGCTCGGTCCAGCGGCGGCGGTTGTCCTTCCACACGCCTTCGTAAAGGCAGTTGTGGAAATAGAAGTATTCCAGGTGCTTGAATTCGGACCGCGCGGCCGAGAACATCTCTTCCATCACCTTGACGTGGTCGTCCATCGAGCCGCCCACATCCATGAACAGCAGCACCTTGACCGCGTTGCGCCGCTCGGGGCGGGTCTTGACGTCAAGATAGCCATGCTCGGCGGTCGAACGGATGGTGCCGTCCAGGTCCAGCTCCTCGGCCGCGCCCTCGCGCGCCCAGCGGCGCAGGCGCTTGAGCGCGACCTTGATGTTGCGCGTGCCCAGCTCGACCGAATCGTCGAAGTTGCGGAACTCGCGCCGGTCCCAGACCTTGACCGCCCGCCGATGGCGCGAGCGGTCCTGACCGATGCGCACGCCCTCGGGGTTGTAGCCATAGGCGCCGAAGGGCGATGTCCCGGCCGTGCCGATCCACTTGTTGCCGCCCTGGTGGCGGCCCTTCTGCTCTTCGAGCCGCTTGCGCAGCGTCTCCATCAGCTTGTCGAAGCCGCCCAGCGCCTCGATCTGGGCCATCTCTTCGGGGGTGAGGTGCTTTTCGGCCAGCTTGCGCAGCCATTCCTCGGGCAGGGCGACGGGCGATCCGCCCTCGGGGGCGCCAGAGACGGCCTCGAGCCCCTTGAACACCTGGGCGAAGACGCGGTCGAACTTGTCGATGTTGCGCTCGTCCTTCACCAGCGCCGCGCGGGCCAGGTAGTAGAAGCCCTCGACGTCATACATGACGACCTGCTTCTCCATCGCCTCGAGCAGCGTCAGGTATTCGCGCAGCGACACGGGCACCTTGGCCTCGCGCAGCGCAAGAAAGAAGTTCACGAACATGGCGCCGGCCTCCGAAGGAATTGGCGGGTCAGTTGGTCAGTCCCTGCCAGTCGCCGAGCGTGACGAAGGCATACAGCGCCAGCGCCGCCGCCAGGCCGTGCACGATGCCGTAGCGCACGCGGTCGGCAAGGCCGCCGCCGGCGCGGCGCGCGCGCAGCCAGCCCAGGGCGAAGAAGGCGATGAAGACGGCAAGCAGGATCATGGGCGCTCCGCTCGGGCATACTTGATGAAGGGCGTGCGTTCGGCGACGCGGTCATACAGGGCGCGCGCCGCGTGGTTGAACTCTTGCGTCAGCCAGTAGACCGTCGGCCGTCCGGCCTGGTCGGCGGCGGCGTAGACGGCCTCGATCAGCGCGCGGCCAAGGCCGGCGCCGCGCGCGGACGGGTCCACATAGAGATCCTGCAGATAGGTGACGCCCTCGGGGCGCCAGCAGTGATCGTGGAAGATGAAGTGGACCAGCCCCGCCGGCGCGCCGTCGCGCTCGGCGATCAGCGCGCGCATGTTCGCCGAGCCGCCCGGCAGGAGGCGCGCGAAGGTTTGCGCATAGGTCTCTTCGGGCAGCGCGGCGCCGTAGAAGTCGAGATAGCCGCGCCAGAGCGCGCGCCAGCGCGGCGCGTCCCCGGGCGCGAGGGGGCGGATGACGCTCACGCGCGCGGCCGCCGGGCCATGAAGGCCAGGCGCTCGAACAGGTGCACGTCCTGCTCGTTCTTGAGCAGCGCCCCATGCAGGCGCGGCAGCGCGGCGCCCGGTTCGGCGCGCAGGTCCTCGGCGTCCAGATCGTCGGCCATCAGCAGCTTGAGCCAGTCGAGCGCCTCGGAGGTCGAGGGCTTCTTCTTCAGCCCCGGCGTCTCGCGCAGCTCGTAAAAGCGCGTGAGCGCGGCGCGCAGCAGGGTCGGCTTGATGTCGGGGAAGTGGACGCGCACGATCCGCTCCATGGTCTGCGCGTCGGGGAAGGAGATGTAGTGGAAGAAGCAGCGGCGCAGGAAGGCGTCGGGCAGCTCCTTCTCGTTGTTCGAGGTGATGATGACGATGGGCCGATGCCTGGCGCGGATGGTCTCGCCGGTCTCGTAGACGAAGAACTCCATCCGGTCGAGCTCCTGCAGCAGGTCGTTGGGGAACTCGATGTCGGCCTTGTCGATCTCGTCGATCAGGAGCACGACCTTCTCGTCGGCCTCGAAGGCCTCCCACAGCTTGCCCTTCTTGATGTAGTTGCGCACGTCGCGCACGCGCTCGTCGCCCAGCTGGCTGTCGCGCAGGCGGCTGACGGCGTCGTATTCGTAAAGGCCCTGCTGCGCCTTGGTGGTCGATTTCACGTTCCACTCGATCATGCGCAGCCCCAGCGCCGAGGCCACCTGGCGCGCCAGCTCGGTCTTGCCGGTGCCCGGCTCGCCCTTCACCAGAAGCGGCCGCTCGAGGGCGATGGCCGCGTTCACCGCGATGGTCAGATCCTCGGTGGCGACGTAGTCGGAGGTGCCTGTGAATTGCATCGAATCCTGCCTGAATTTCGCGTGACGATGGTCGCTTGACGGCGCAAATTGCCCTGATAGGGGCGCGGAGGCAAGCTTTGCCTCGATTTGCGGAACGGCGTGCCGCATCGCCTCGCGCCCGCAAGGTTGAACGGAAAAGCGCAAGCTTTCGCGTGACATGCGCCGGGTCTGGCGCTATCAGTTCGACCCAAGGCGGGCGGCCGCGGCAAGGGGAGGGCCGGGCGCGACAGGCGCCGAAAAGGCGACGCGCCGCCTTAGGGGAAGCCAATGCGAGGTGTTGGGAGATGAAGTCCGAAATCGTGCTTGAGCCCGGCTATGTTCCGGCTGAGGACGAGCCGTTCATGAACCCGCGGCAGAAGGAATATTTCCGCCGCAAGCTGCTTGCCTGGAAGGAAAGCATCCTGAACGAGAGCCGGAGCACGCTCGAGGGCCTTCAGGAAGGGCCGATCTACGCCCCGGACATCGCCGACCGCGCCGCGGCCGAGACCGACCGCGCCATCGAGCTGCGCACGCGCGACCGCCAGCGCAAGCTGATCGCCAAGATCGACGCGGCGCTGCGCCGGATCGAGGACGGCACCTATGGCTATTGCGAGGTCACGGGCGACCCGATCAGCCTCAAGCGGCTGGACGCGCGCCCGATCGCCACGCTGAGCCTGGCCGCGCAGGAGATGCACGAGCGCCGCGAGAAGGTCTATCGCGACGACTGACGAGGCGCGGGCCTCGCCCGGCCGAATCGCAAGGCGAAGAAAACGGGCCGCGCCGGCAGATCCGGCGCGGCCCCTTTCGTTTCGCGCGGCGTCCCTGCCGCGGGCGGGGGCTCAGGCCCCCTTGGCCACGGCGTCCGGGGCGCGCTTTTCCCGCCGCACCATCAGGCGGTTGAGCGCGTGCACATAGGCCCGCGTCGAGGCCAGGATGGTGTCGGTGTCGGCCGACTGGCCCGAGGCGATGCGCCCGTCCTCCTCGATGCGGACCGAGACGGTGGCCTGCGCGTCGGTCCCCTCGGTCACGGCGTGAACCTGGTAGAGCTGCAGCCGCGCCTGGTTCGGCACCAGCTGGTTGACCGCCTTGAAGCAGCTGTCCACGGGGCCGTCGCCGGTCGCGGTGGTGGTCTTCTCTTCGCCGTCGATCTCGAGCGTCAGCACCGCCGAGGGACGCAGCGTGCCGCAGGTGACGGTCAGCGACTTGACCTTCACGCGGTCCGAGCCGGCGTCCGAGTGCATCTCGGTCATCAGCGCCAGCAGGTCCTCGTCATAGACCTCCTTCTTCTGGTCGGCCAGGGCCTTGAAGCGCACGAACACGTCGTTGAGCTGGTTGTCGCCCAGCTCGAAGCCCAGCTCGCGCAGCTTGGCGCGCAGGGCGTTGCGGCCCGAATGCTTGCCCATCACCAGGTTCGAGGCGGTCAGGCCCACATCCTCGGGGCGCATGATCTCGTAGGTGCCGGCGTGCTTGAGCATCCCGTCCTGGTGGATGCCCGATTCATGCGCGAAGGCGTTCTTGCCGACGATGGCCTTGTTGTATTGCACCGGAAAGCCGGTGATGCGGCTGACCAGGCGCGAGGCCTGCATGATCTTGGTCGTGTCCACGCCCGTGCGCCAGGGCATGATGTCGTTGCGCACGCGCATGGCCATCACCACCTCTTCGAGCGCGGCGTTGCCCGCGCGCTCGCCCAGGCCGTTGATGGTGCATTCCACCTGCCGCGCGCCCGCCTCGACCGCCGCCAGCGCGTTGGCCACGGCCATGCCCAGATCGTTGTGGCAATGGGTCGAGATGACGACCTTGTCGATGTCGGGCACGCGCTCCTTGAGCATGCGGATCAGCGCCGCGCTTTCGCCCGGCGCGGTGTAGCCGACCGTGTCGGGGATGTTGATCGTGGTCGCACCGGCCTTGATCGCGGTCTCGACGGCGCGGCACAGGAAATCGTGCTCGGTGCGGGTGCCGTCCTCGGGGCTCCACTGCACGTCGTCGGTCAGCGAGCGCGCATGCGAGACCGAGCGCGCGATGGCCTCGAGCACCTCTTCGGGCTCCATCTGCAGCTTGTATTTCATGTGCAGCGGCGAGGTGGAGATGAAGGTATGGATGCGCGCGCGCCGCGCGCCCTGCAGCGCCTCCCAGGCGCGGTCGATGTCCTTCGCGCCGGCGCGGGCGAGCCCGCACACCACCGCGTTCTTCACCACCTTGGAAATCTCGCGCACCGCTTCGAAATCGCCCTCGGAGGCGATGGGAAAGCCGGCCTCGATGATGTCGACGCCCATCTCGTCCAGCAGCGTCGCGACCTCGAGCTTCTCGGTCAGCGTCATGGTCGCGCCGGGCGACTGCTCGCCGTCGCGCAGCGTGGTGTCGAAGATCAGCACGCGCTCCTGCTCGGGGGCGCCGTTTGCGGTCTGTTCGGTCATGTCATTGATTCCCTGTCCGGGTCCGGCATCGCCGGGTTGCCTCTTGCGGCGCGAAGCGGCGTCCCCTGAGCGCGCGCGCCGACGACCCCGGCACGCTCAGGGGCGGCTAAGGAGAAGAAGCGCGGCGCGCACGCCGCCGGTCCCGCGCAGGGCGCGGGGCTGGGGCAGGGGGCGTATGGGCGCGCGGTGCGTCATGCGGCCGAATATACGCGCCGCGGCGCGAAAGAAAAGCGCATCTTGCGCGCCGCGCGCGTCACTGCGCCTGGCTGGGGGCGGGCGCCGAGGCGCGGCGGCCGTCGATCCACTCGCCTTCGTAGACGGCGCCCGAGGCGTATTCCATCTTGCCCTCGCCATGGCGCTGGCCGTTGCGGAAGGCGCCGGTGTAGACGTCGCCGTTGCGATAGACCGCCACGCCCTGGCCGTGGATCTCGCCGCCCTTCCACGAGCCGGCGTATTCGAAGCCGTCGGGCATGGTGATGCGGCCCTGGCCCTCGCGCAGCCCCTCGGCGAAGTCGCCCTCGTAGACCGAGCCGTCGGGGAAGGTGGTGCGGCCCTTGCCGTGCTGAAGGCCGGCCTTCCATTCGCCCTCGTAGACGTAGCCGTCGGGGTAGGTGATCTTGCCCACGCCGTCCTGCTTGCCGTCCTTGAACTGGCCCTCGTAGACGGCGCCGTTGGCGTAGCGCGCCACGCCCTCGCCCTCGATGCGGCCCTCGACCCAGTCGCCTTCATACGAGCCGCCGTCGGCATAGACGATCTTGCCCTTGCCGTGCTGCTTGCCGTCCTTGAACTGGCCCTCGTAGACGGCGCCGTCGGGATAGACCGCGCGGCCCTGGCCGTCGATCTTGCCGCGCGACCAGCTTCCTTCGTAGCGGAAGCCGTCGGCGGCGACGAAGGTTCCCTGGCCATGGCGCTCGTCGGCGTCGAACTCGCCCTCGTAGACGTCGCCGTTGGCGTAGCGCGCGACGCCCCGGCCATGGCGGTTGCCCTGGACGAACTCGCCCTCGTAGACGTCGCCATTGGCCTGCACGGCGACGCCGACGCCGTCGATCTCGCCGGCCTTCCACGAGCCCTTGTAGACGAAGCCGTCGGGCAGGCGGATCTCGCCCTGGCCCTCGCGCTTGCCGGCCACCAGGCGGCCGGCATAGACCGAGCCGTCGGGATAGGTGACCACGCCCTCGCCGTCGGGCAGGCCGTCCTTGAATTCGCCCTCGTAGCGGTAGCCGTTGGGGCGGGTCATCACGCCCTTGCCGTTCTGGCGCGAGTCGCGGAACGCGCCCTCGTAGACGATGCCGTTGGCATAACGCGCCACGCCCTGGCCCTCGATGCGGCCCTCGACCCAGTCGCCTTCATATGAGCCGCCGTCGGCGTAGACGATCTTGCCCTTGCCGTGGGGGCGGCCGTCCTTGAACTGGCCCTCGTAGACCGAGCCGTTGGGATACTCGGCGCGGCCCTGGCCCTCGATGCGGCCCTCGACCCACTCGCCGACATAGCGGAAGCCGTCGGGGCGCGTGAAGGCGCCCTTGCCGTGCTGCTTGCCGTCCTTGAATTCGCCTTCGTAGACGTCGCCGGTGTCGTAGGTCTTCTTCACCACCTCGGCGCGGGCCGCAAGCGGCGCCGCTGCCAGGGCCGCGGCCAGCGCCGCGAAAGCGAATCCGGGCTTGCTGCGCATCGATTTTCCATCCCCTGCCGGCGCATGGCGCCTTGTTGTTCCTTGCGTCGCGCGGCGCACGGCCCGTGTTCCGCGCGGCGGGCGGCGACACGATACGGGCGGCGGCGCGGCCGCGCAACGATCCTGCGCATGGTGCATTCAAATTTCGTTCATTTCAATCGAATCGGCCCGCACTCCCGAATTCGCGCCCGCCAATGCGCACCCCGCCCGCGCCGCCATGGGGCCGTCGCGCCGCCAACCCGCCGCCAACCCGCCGCCAACCCGCCCTTGTGTCGGCGCGCGCGCTGAGGCTATCTGCCTTGCGCGAAGGCCGCGCCATCCCGCGCCGCCAGACGCAAGCCGCCGGACCCAACAAGACGGGATCAGACGCCGCCATGGACACCGCCACTGCTCGATCCGGCCCGCGCCGGCTGCGCATCGCCCTTGGCCAGCTGGGCCCGCGGGTCGGAGACCTGGACGCGAACGCCGACAAGGCGATCGCCGCCCATGCCCGCGCGCGCGAGGCCGGCGCCGACCTTGTGGCGCTGCCCGAGATGTTCCTGGCCGGCTATCAGCCGCAGGACCTGGTGCTCAAGCCCGCCTTCCTGCGCGCCGTGCGCCGGCGCATCGAGCGCCTGGCCGCCGCCTGCGCCGACGGTCCCGCGCTGGGGATCGGCGCGCCCGATTTCGCCGAGGGGCGCGTGTGGAACGCCTGGTTCGTGCTCGAGGCCGGCGCCGTCAAGGCGGTGATCCGCAAGCACGAGCTGCCCAATTACGGCGTCTTCGACGAAAAGCGCCTCTACGCCCCGGCCGAGCCGCAGGGGCCCGTCTCGATCCGCGACGTGCGCGTGGGCGTGCCGATCTGCGAGGACGCCTGGACGCCCGAAGTGTGCGAGACGCTTGCCGAGACCGGGGCCGAGATCCTGCTGGCGCCCAACGGCTCGCCCTACGAGCGCGGCAAGCTCGAACAGCGCCACGCGCTGATGGTCGCGCGGGTGATCGAGACGGGGCTGCCGCTGATCTACCTCAACATGACGGGCGGGCAGGACGACCAGGTCTTCGACGGCGGCTCGTTCGCGCTGGCGCGCGGCGGGCGGCTGGCGCTGCAGATGCCGCTCTTCGACGAGGCGATCGAGATCGTCGAGCTGGAGGAGGGCGACGAGGGCTGGCGTTTCGTCGCCCCGGCGGGGCGCGCGGCGCTGGCGCCCGTGCCCGGCCCGCTCGAGACCGACTACCGCGCCATGGTCGAGGGCACGCGCGACTACGCCGCCAAGACCGGCTTTTCGCGCGCGCTGCTGGGCCTTTCGGGCGGGGTGGACAGCGCGCTGGTCGCGGCGGTGGCGGCCGACGCGCTGGGGCCCGGGAACGTGCGCTGCGTCATGCTGCCTTCGCGCTACACCTCGGCGCAGTCGCTCGAAGACGCGGCGACGGTGGCGCGCGCCCTTGGCTGCGCGCTGCACGAGCTGCCCATCGAGGGGGCGGTCGAGGCGGTGGGGCGGGGGCTGGCGCCCTTTTTCGCCGGCCTCGCCCCCGACGTGACCGAGGAGAACATCCAGTCGCGCCTGCGCGGGCTCTACCTCATGGCCTTGTCGAACAAGTTCGGCGAACTGCTTCTGAGCACGGGAAACAAGTCCGAGCTTGCCGTGGGCTACGCGACCCTTTACGGCGACATGAACGGGGGCTGGAACCCGCTCAAGGACGTCTACAAGTCGCGCGTCTTCGCGCTGTGCCGCTGGCGCAACGCCCATCACCGGCCCTGGATGCTGGGGCCGGCGGGCGAGGTCATCGCGCCGCGGATCATCGACAAGCCCCCCAGCGCCGAGCTGCGCGAGGGCCAGCGCGACGAGGACAGCCTGCCGCCCTACGAGCGGCTCGACGCCATGCTCGAGATGCTGATCGAGCAGGACGCCGCCATCGAGGACCTTGTCGCCGCGGGCCATGACCGCGCCGAGGCCGAGCGCGTCGAGGGGCTGCTGCTGCGGGCCGAATACAAGCGCTTCCAGTCCGCGCCGGGGCCCAAGCTGGGGCCGAAGGCGTTCTGGCTGGACCGGCGCTATCCGATCGCGAACGCATGGCGGGACAGGGAATGAGCGAGCTTGAGCGCGCGCTGCGCATGGGCGACGACGAAAGCCACGTCGAGACAAGGTTTTACCTCAACCCCTTCAAGTTGTGGTCGCTGGTGGCGCTGCTGCTGGGCGGGGCCTTCTTCTTCGCCTGGCACGCCGTGCGCGCGGGCTGGCGGCCCGACACGCCCGAGGCGCCCGGCACGCTGGCGCTGGGCGCGCTGGCGGTGGTTCTGTTCGCGCTGGCGCTGGTCTTCCGCCGCGAGGCCAGGGACCCGGCGCCGGCGCTCGAGGTCACGCCCGAGGGGCTGCGCGACCGGCGCCTCGGCTTCGTCCCCTGGTCGGATGTGGACAATTACCGCCTGCGGGGCGGCATGTTCACGCCTTGCTTCGGCTACGATCTGCGCCGCGGCGTCCGGCCCGAGCGCGGGGCGCTGTTCTACCGCGTGACCGGCACGTTGGCCTGGATGGGCGGGCTGCCGCGCCGCAACTTCCGCAAGGCGATGATCGTCGGCGGACTTGAACCGATGCTTGAAGCTTGCCGGGCCATGCGCCCGGATCTGGAGCGAAAATGACCGTCGTCACCCGTTTCGCGCCGTCGCCGACGGGGCTCTTGCATGTGGGCAATCTGCGCACGGCGCTGTTCAACTGGCTGTTCGCGCGCAAGGCCGGCGGGCGCTTCGTGCTGCGGCTCGACGACACCGACGCCGAACGCTCGCGCCCCGAATTCGCCGACGCCATCCGCCGCGATCTGGAATGGATGGGGCTCGACTGGGACCAGGAGCTGCGCCAGTCCGAGCGCATGGATCTTTACCGCGCCAGGGCCGAGGCGCTGCGGGGGCAGGGGCGCCTTTACCCGTGCTGGGAGACCCCCGACGAGCTCGAGCGCAAACGCAGGCTTCGGCGCATGCAGGGCCGCCCCCCGATCTACGACCGCGCGGCGCTGGCGCTGGACGAGGACGAGCGCGCGCGCCTTGGCGCCCAGCGTCCGCCGCACTGGCGCTTTCTGCTCGAACATCGCCGCGAGGGATGGGACGATCTCTTCCTCGGCCCACGCGAGGTGGACGCCGCCTCGATGTCCGATCCGGTGCTGATCCGCGAGGATGGGCAGTTCCTGTATACGCTGTGCTCGGTGGCCGATGACGCGGATCTGGGCGTGACGCATGTGCTGCGCGGCGCCGATCACGTGTCGAACACGGCGGTGCAGATGCAGATCTTCCGCGCGCTGGGGGCCGAGGCGCCGGTCTTCGGCCATCACGCGCTGCTGACGGGGCCGGGCGGCGCGCCCTTGTCCAAGCGCCTTGGCGGCCTGTCGCTGGCCGATCTGCGCGCGCAGGGGGTCGAGCCGATGGCCCTGGCGTCGATCCTGGCCCGGCTGGGCGGCGCCGCGGCCCCCGAGCCGCGGCTGAGCCTGCGCGAGCTGATCGCCGAATTCGACCCCGCCGCTTTCGGCGCCGCGCCGGCCGCCTTCGATCCGGCCGATGCGCGCGCCATGACGGCGCGCATTCTGCGCCTGACGCCTTACGAGGCGGCGGCCCCGGCGCTGGCGGCGCGCAACGCCGATCTCGGGCCGCGCTTTTGGGAGACGGTGCGCGAGAACGTCGCCTCATGGGACGAGGCCGCCGCCTGGGCGCGCATTCTGCGCGAGGGCGCGCGACCCGACGTTGCGCCCGAGGACCGCGCCTTCGTGGCCGAGGCGCTGGCGCTTCTGCCGCCGCGGCCTTGGGACGAGACCGCGTGGAAGCGTTGGACCGACGCGGTCAAGGCGGCGTCGGGGCGCAAGGGGCGCGCGCTTTTCATGCCGCTGCGCAAGGCGCTTACGGGCAAAGGCTCGGGCCCGGACATGTCGCGCCTCATGCCGCTGATGCAGGGCCCGGCGCCGCGTCCCGAGGACGTTTCCGCCGATTGAGGGCGGAGCGCGGGTTCGCGGCGCGCGCGGATCTGGTCATATCCGCAGTGCGCATAATCAATATTATGTCAAATAATGGCTGCTCATGAGGATGCAGCCGATGCCGACGCCGCAGGTTCTCGGCCATGACGTCGATCAAGGCCTGCGTGCTGCATGGTCCGGCTGCCGGTCTCGGACCCGAAGGCCTCATTCCAATTGACATGAACCCCCGCCTTCAGCATGTTTAGATTTGGTTAACATTGATGAGCGAGGGGTATGCGCAATGTCGCACCTGCCAAGGCATTCAAGATCATTCGCGCTGGGCGCGATCGCAAGCGTCATGTTCGCCGGCGCCGCTTCGGCATCCGCGATCATCACCAATGGCTCGGTCACGCTGGGCGTGGACGACTTCGGCCAGCTGAACATCCCCGGGCCGCCGTCGCGGCATGACGGGACGGCCTCCGTCGGCCTGCGCCATGCGGCGACGGGGCTGGAGGCGACCTCGCATGGCTGCCTGTGCGAGGGCTGGGGCGTGGGCATCGCCGATGGCGGCGGGATCCGGATCGCCTCGGGACGCGCGAACAACAACTACGGGGTGTCCAACCTCTCCGCGGTGAGCTTCATGTCCACGGCCTCGACGGCGACGTCGGTCGTCGAGCTGAGGGATGACTCCGACACCACCTCGCTCCTGCGCATCACCCACGCCTTCGGGCCGGCGGCCGAGACGTCGGACCTCTACCGGGTGAACGTGACCATCGAGAACATCTCGGGGGCGGCGATCGCCGACCTGCGCTACACCCGCACCTTCGACTGGGACATCGAGCCCGACACCTTCTCCGAGGTCGTCACCCATGCCGGCGTCGCCACCACGCCGTCGGTGCTGGTGGCGGTGGACAACGGCTTCGTCAATTCCGATCCGTTCGCCGGCGGCCGCACCGAGCAGGTGGCGGGCGGCACGGGCGACTTCGTCGATCTCGGTCCGTCCGATCACGGCTCGAACTTCGACTTCGGCTTCGGCATGCTGGCGGCGGGCGACAGCTTCGCCTTCGACATCTTCTACGGCGCGACCCGCACCGAGACGGCGGCGCTGGCGGCGCTGGGCGAGGTCGGGGCCGAGCTCTACTCGCTCGGGCAGCCGGGTTGCGATCCGACGGGCACCGGAACCGGAACCGGCTGCGCCTACGGCGACGACCTGGCTACAGCGACGTTCATCTTCGGCTTCGCCGGCGTGGGCGGCTCGATCATCATCCCCGACCCGACGCCGGGCGGCGTGGTGCCGCTGCCGGCCGCGGCGTGGCTGCTGTTGACCGGCATCGGCGCTCTGGGCGCCGGCGGGGCGATGCGCCGCCGCAAGGCGTGATCGCATGACGACAGGCCCCGCCGCGCCCAATGCGGCGCGGCGGGGTTCTTCTTGACCTCGGACCGAGGGGAAGGCATGGCCGGGATGCGCGGCGCGGGCAGGACAGAACTTCGGGCGACGCTGGTCGCGCTGGCGCTGGCGTGGGCCGCCGCCCCGCCGGCCGCGGCGCAGGCGCGGGCTCAGAACTGGCTGAAAAGCTGCGAGAACGGCCGCTGCACGGTTGCGGCGCGGCTGGTGGCCGACGGCGCGGACCGCATTTTCGCCACCATCGTCATCGGCTTCGACGAGCGAGGGGGCGCGCCGACGCTGACGCTGGTCGCCCCGCTGGGCATCGCCGTGCCGCCCGGGGTTCGGCTGGTGGTGGACGGGGAACGCGCCATCGACGCGCCGGTGACGGTGTGCCTGCCCGATGGCTGCCGGGCGGCGCGGGCGCTGAGCGAGGACGAGCTGGCGGCGCTGGCGCGAGCCCAGACGCTGGAAGTGCGCTATTTCGAGGCCGCCGGCGGACGGCAGCTGGCGGCGCCGGTCTCGACCGCGGGGCTCTCCGCCCTGCTGGCCGACGCGCGCTGAGCGCGGGCGCCCGATCAGCCCGGCGCGCCGCCCTGCCCTGCGGCGGCTTCGCCCCAGCTTCCCGACCTGCGGAACGGCGTTCGGGCTGCCCCCCTCCACCGCCGTGAACAGGAATCGGCGCCAGCGAAAGATCCGGCCTCGCCGCCGGACCGCTCGCACCTCCGCGGCGCGGGTCCGCGGCCGTCTCGGGGCGGCGAAGTCGGCCTAGCCGCTCTCGGGCGTCGCCAGGGTCGCGAAGCGTTTCTCGAATCGCGCCAGCACCTCGGGATCGGCGGCCACGGTCATGCGCGCCTCGTCCTCGGCGTGGTCCTCGGCGATCACGCGCGCATGTTCGTGCAGCCAGGCGCGCGCCGCGCCCTCGGCGGCGGGAATGCGGTAGACTCGCGTCTGCTCGGCCGCGCCGAGCCGCGCGGCGATCATCTCGCGCAGGCGCTCGATCCCCTCGCCCGTGACCGCCGAGACCGCGGCCGCGCCGGGCAGACGCGCGGCCTCGTTGAGCGCCGCGGCCCGCGCCTCGGGCGCCAGAAGGTCGATCTTGTTGCGCACCTCGATCATGGCGTCGCGGCGCGCCTCGTCCACGCCCAGCTCTTCGAGCACGTCCAGCACGTCGGCCTTCTGCGCCTCGGCGTCCGGGTGGCTGACGTCGCGCACATGCACGATCAGATCGGCTTCGAGCACCTCTTCGAGCGTGGCGCGGAACGCGGCCACCAGCTGCGTGGGCAGGTCCGATATGAATCCCACCGTGTCCGAGATGATCGCCTTGCGCCCGCCCGGCAGCGTGACGCCGCGCATCGTCGGGTCGAGGGTGGCGAACAGCATGTCGCGCGCAAGCACGCCCGATTCCGTCAACCTGTTGAAGAGCGTTGATTTTCCCGCGTTGGTGTAGCCCACCAGCGCCACGACGGGGAACGGAACCTTGCGCCGCGAGGCGCGATGCAGATGGCGCGTGCGCACCACGCGCTCGAGCTTGCGGTTGATGCGCGCGATCTTCTCGGCGATGGCGCGCCGGTCGGCCTCGATCTGCGTCTCGCCCGGGCCGCCGACGAAGCCCAGCCCGCCGCGCTGACGCTCGAGATGGGTCCAGGAGCGCACGAGGCGCGACTTGGCGTAGTTCAGATGCGCCAGCTCGACCTGCAGCACGCCCTCGCGCGTGCGGGCGCGCTCGCCGAAGATCTCGAGGATCAGGCCCGTGCGGTCCAGAAGCTTGACGTTCCAGGCCTTTTCAAGGTTGCGCTGCTGGATCGGCGTGACCGGCCCGTCCACCACCACCAGATCGGCGCGCGCCTCGGCCAGGCGCCCGGCCAGCTCGGCGACCTTGCCCGAGCCGAACAGCGTGCCCGCCTGGGGCGCGGCCAGGGGCACGACCTCGGCGCCGGCCAGCTCCAGATCCAGCGCCGCGGTCAGCCCGACGGCCTCTTCGAGCGAGCGCGCGGGATCGCGGCGCGCGCGTCCCTCGTCGGCCCGGGCGCGGGCGCGGATGTCGGGGTGCAGGACGTAGACGCGCGTCATGCGCGCCGCTCAGCTCTGGTCGTCGCCGTCATGCAGATTGATCGGCTGCGACGGCATCACCGTCGAGATCGCGTGCTTGTAGACCAGCTGCCCCTGCCCGTCGCGGCGCAGCAGCACGCAGAAATTGTCGAACCAGGTGATGATTCCCTGCAGCTTGACCCCGTTCACCAGAAAGATCGTCACGGGAACCTTGTTCTTGCGAATGTGATTGAGAAAAGCGTCCTGAAGGCTTTGCTTGTCGGCGGCCATGGTTGATGCAACCCCTTAGCTGGTGCGTTGTTGTTGGCGCTGATGCGCGCGCCGCGGGGCGCGTCCGCGGCGTCATGTTCCGAGAGAAACAGCCTGTCGCCCCGTCTTGCAACCGCGAAATGCGCAAGACGGGCGCTTTCAGCCGCCGCGGCCGCCCAGCGCGCCGGGATTGAGCAGCGCGACGAAGGCCAGGATCTCGATCCGGCCCAGGATCATCGCGCCGCACAGCGCTAGGCGCGCCTCGGGGGCCAGCGCCTTGTAGGCGGCCGGATCGCCCGTGACCATGACCAGCGCCGGCCCGGTGTTGGAAAGCGCGGCGATCGTCGCCTCGAGCGACAGCGCGAAGGGCGCCTCGGTCAGCGTCAGCAGCGCCGTGCCCGTGGCCATCGCCGCCAGGAACAGCGCCATGTAGACCCAGGCGTTCATCACGTCGGCGCGCGTCAGGCGCCCGGCGGGGGTGCGGGCGGTCTCGATCATGTGCGGATGGACCATGCGCGCAAGCTCGGCCGATCCGTGCCGGAACAGCGCGTAGGCGCGGAACAGCTTCAGCCCGCCCGCCGTCGAGGCCACGCCCCCGCCCATGGCCGCAAGGCCCAGCAGCATCAGCGTCGGCGTATCCAGCCCCGACCAGTAGCGCGCCGCCGCCCAATCGGCCGAGACGTAGCCCGTCGTGGTCAGGAAGCTGATGCAGGTCATCGCCGCGCCCCACAGCGCCACGAAGCCGCCCGCGATGGTGTCGCGCAGCTCGGGCGCGGCTTCGGTCAGCGTCAGCGCCCCGATCCAGTGCCGCACGAACAGCCATCCCGCGCAGATCGCCGCCGTCAGCGCCAGAAGCCGCATTTCGGGGTCGGCGGTCCAGGCGCGCCAACCCTCGCGCGCGATCTGGCGGCGATAGATCAGCCTGCTGGCCGCCAGGATCATGCCCGCCAGCGCCGCCGCCTCGGCCCAGCGGTTGTCGAGCGCCGCGAACCCGCCGTCGAGCGGCGAGATCCCGCTGGTCGAGACCACCCCCATCGCATGCGCCGCCGCCGCCAGCCCGTCGCCCGCGCCCGAGGCCAGGAAGGCCAGCGCCAGCGCCGCCGTCAGCGCCCCGTAGATCGGCGCGATGCGCCTCAGCGCGCGCAAGGTCCGCCCGCCCGAATCGACCAGCGCCACCACCCTGCCCGCGCGCGCCGATTCCGGCATGACCTGCGAGGCGCCCGGCGCCTGCGTCAGCCCCCGCGGCAGCAGCACCGCCGCCGCCGCCGTCAGCGTCGCCAGCCCGCCCGCCCAGCCCAGCATGGCGCGCCACAGCTGCACCGCGCGATGGCTTTCCTGCGGGCGGTCGAACAGCGTCGCGCCCGTGGTGGTCATGGCCGAGACCGCCTCGAAATACGCCCCCTCGGCGCCCAGCGCCGGATGCAGCAGCCAGATGGGAATGGCGGCGAAGACCGGCAGCCAGGCGAAGAAGCCCAGAATGGCCATGAGCTCGGTCTGCGCGCCGGCGCGCTCGGGGCGCGGATCATGCGCCGCCGCGCCCCAGATGGCCGCGAAGAAGCCGACGAAGATGGCCGAATACAGAAAGAAGCGCGCCGCGCGCCAGTCCTGCTCGACCGCGGCGAACAGCGCCGGAACCAGCATCAGCCCGCCCAGCGCCGCCAGGGCCATCGCCAGCAGCGGAACCCCGCGCACGCGCATGGTTCAGAAATACTCGGCCGAGACGCGGAACAGCTGCTCGACCTCGCGCAGCCGCTCGCTGAGGGCGAAGACCAGCACCCGGTCGCCTTCCTCGATCACCAGGTCGCCGCGCGGCATCCGCAGCCCGTCGCGCCCCATCACCGCGCACACGATCGCCCCCGAGGGGATGCCAGCCGCGCGCAGCGGCTTGCCCGCGATGGGCGAGGTGCTCAGCACCACCGCCTCGATGGCCTCGGCCTCCTGATCGCCGACCGAATACACCTGCCGCACCCTGCCCCGGCGCACATGGCGCAGGATCGAAGAGACCGTCGTCGCGCGCGGCACGATCATGGCGTCGATGCCCAGCGGCTCGGCCAGCTCGGAATAGCTGGCGTCGTTCGACAGCGCGATGGCCGTGGCGCAGCCCGCCCGCTTGCCGCGCGCGGCGGCCAGAAGGTTGGTCTTGTCGTCGTCCGTCAGCGCCAGAACCGCCGCGCCCTCGCCCACCCCGGCCTCGGCCTGAAGCTCGGGGTCCAGACCGTCGCCCATCAGCACGATCGTGCGCTCGAGCGTCTCGGCCGCGCGCTCGGCCCGGGCGCGGTCGCGCTCGATCATCTTCACGCGCAGATGGCTCGGGTCGTTCTCGATCATGCGCGCCACCGAAAGCCCCACGCTGCCGGCGCCGATCACCGTCACGCGCCCCGCGCGCGGCGCCTCGCGGCCGAACAGGCCGATGGCGCGGCGCACATCCTCGGCCGCGGCGACGAAATAGATCTCGTCGCCCGCGTAAAGCTGGTCCTCGGGCTCGGCCACATGCAGCCGTCCGTCGCGCCGATAGGCCGCCACGATGGCGCGCAGCGTCGAGAACAGCTCGGTCAGCTGGCGCAGCGGCGTGTTGAGCAGCGGGCAGTTCTCGTCCAGCCGCAAGCCCACCAGGCGCGCGTGGCCGTCGAGGAAATCGGCGCTGTCGAAGGCTTCGGGCTCGAGCAGGCGGCGCATGGCCACGCGCGCCACCTCGAGCTCGGGCGAGATCACCACGTCGATGGGCATGTGGTCGCGCCGGAACAGGTCCGACCATTCGGGCGCCAGATAGGACTGGGCGCGGATGCGCGCGATCTTCTGCGAGACCGAGAACACCGAATGCGCGATCTGGCACGCGACCATGTTCACCTCGTCCGAGAAGGTGGCCGCGATCAGCATCTCGGCGTCTGCCGCGCCCGCGCGCTCGAGCACGTCGGGATGCGAGGCGAAGCCCGTCACGCCGCTCACGTCATAGGCCTCGGTCACACGCCGCACCAGGCCCGGGTCCTGATCGACGATGGTGACGTCGTTGCGCTCGCCCGCCAGATGCCGCGCGATCTGCGAGCCCACCTGGCCCGCGCCGCAGATGATGATCTTCATGCCGTCTCGCTCACGAATGCGGCTCCCTTTGCGGTCTGCGGAGCCCAGCGCGCGCGACTATGCGCCCGCCCGCGCCTCAGGTCAAACCCGCGCCCGCTTCGCCCGCCTCGCCCTCGTCGCCATCCTCGCGCGCGCGCGACGGCGCGTCGTTCTGGGCCATGGCCACGCGCGCGCCCGCGCGCACGGTGGTCACCACGCCCAGCGACTTGAGCTTGCGGTGCAGCGCCGAGCGCTCCATGCCCACGAACTCGGCCGTGCGCGAGATGTTGCCGCCGAAGCGGTTGATCTGCGCGATCAGGTAGTCGCGCTCGAACAGGTCGCGCGCCTCGCGCAGCGGCAGCGAGATGATGAGCGCCGACAGCCCCGCCCCCGAATCCGCCGAGGGCGCGCCCAGGGGCAGCTCTTCGGGCGCGATCTCGGCCGCGCCGGCGCCCAGGATCAGCACCTGCTCCATCATGTTGCGCAGCTGGCGCACATTGCCCGGCCAGTCCTGCGTCTGAAGCAGCGCCGCCGCCTCGGGGCTCAGCGTGCGGCGCGGCAGCCCCTCGGCGCGGCTCAGCCGCTCGAGAAAGTGATCGGCCAGAAGCGGGATGTCCTCGCGCCGGGCGGCCAGGGGCGGCACCTCGATCGGCACCACCGAAAGGCGGTGATAGAGGTCCTCGCGGAAGGCGCCCTGCGCGATCAGCGCCTCGAGGTCGCGGTTGGTGGCCGAGATCACCCGCACGTCCACCCGCACCGTCTCGGACCCGCCGCGGCGCTGGAAGGTCTGGTCGACCAGCGCGCGCAGGATCTTGGATTGCGCGCCCATGGGCATGTCGGCCACCTCGTCGATGAAGAGCGTGCCGCCATGGGCCTTCTCGAACAGGCCCGGCTCGTGGCCGCCATCCTCGCGCATGCGGCCGAACAGGGTTTCCTCCATCCGGTCGGGGTCGATGGTGGCGGCGTTGACCACCACGAACGGGCCGTCGGCGCGCGCCGAGCGGGCGTGGATGTAGCGCGCGGCCACCTCCTTGCCCGCGCCCGGCGGCCCCGACAGCAGCACCCGGCTGCCGGTGCGCGCCACCTTGTCGAGCTTGGCGCGCAGCGCGCTCATGGCCGCCGAGGCGCCGATCAGCTCGGCCGCCTGCTGGTCCTGGCGGCGCAGGCGCGCATTCTCGCGCCGCAGCCGCGAGGCCTCGAGCGCGCGGCCCACCACCACCATCAGCTGGTCGATGGTGAAGGGCTTCTCGATGAAGTCGTAGGCGCCCTTCTTGACCGCCGCCACGGCGATCTCGATGTTGCCGTGGCCCGAGATGATGACCACCGGAATGTCGGGCATGTTGCGCTTGACGGTCGTGAGCACCTCGATCCCGTCCATGCGGCTGCCCTGAAGCCAGATGTCGAGGATGATCAGGTCCGGCGGCGACGCCTCGATCGCGGCCATGGCCTGGTCCGCGTCGGCGGCCATGCGCGCCTCGTGCCCCTCGTCCTCGAGGATGTCGGCGATCAGGGCGCGGATGTCGGCCTCGTCGTCCACGACAAGAATGTCAGCCATTTTCGGTTTCCTCTTGCGTTGCGCCCGGCGGCGGGCCCGCCTGCGCCGCGGGCAGCACGATCAGCGCCATGGCCCCCGGCCCGTCGGGGGAATCGGTCAGCGCGAAGGTTCCGCCGTGCTCCTCGACGATCTTCTTGACGATGGCGAGGCCAAGGCCCGCGCCCTTTTCGCGCGTCGTCACATAGGGCTCCATCAGCCGCGCGCGGTTTTCCGCCGGCAGGCCGGCGCCGTTGTCGATGATGCGGATTTCCACCCGGTCGGGGGCGTAGAGGATGCGCGCGCGCACAACGCCCGGCGGCTCGGGCGCGCGGGCCAGCCGGGCCTCGACCGCCTCGGCCGCGTTCTTGAGCAGATTGGCCAGCGCCTGCCCCATCAGCCCACGGTCGCAGGGCACCGGGCGCGGGGCGCCCTCGGTCTCGACCTCGAAGGCGACGCCGGCGGCCGCCTCGCCGCGCAACAGCGCCGCTTCGTCGAGGATCTGGCGCAGATCGTTCGGCGCCGGCTCGGGCGCGGGCATGCGCGCAAAGCGGTTGAACTCGTCGACCATGCGGCGGATGTCGCCGGCCTGGCGCACGATCATGTCGGCATACTGGTCGAAGCGCGCGCGCGCCTCGCCCGACAGCCCGGCGCCGAACTTGCGCTTGAGCCGCTCGGCCGAGAGCTGGATGGGGGTGAGGGGGTTCTTGATCTCGTGCGCGATGCGCCGCGCGACGTCGCCCCAGGCGGCCATGCGCTGGGCCGAGACCAGCTCGGTCAGGTCGTCGAAGGTCAGCACCAGGCCGCCCTGCCCCGCGCCCTCCTGCCCGGCGGCGTCGGCGGCGTCGCCGGTCGGCTCGCCCCCGGCGCCCTCGGCCGCGCCCGTGCGCGCGACGCGGGCCAGGAAATCGCGCTCGCGCCCGCCGACATGGCCATGCACCCGCGCCTCGGCCTCGCCCGCGCGGCGGGCGCGGGCGGTTTCGACCAGCTCGGCGAAAAGCGGCGCAACCTCGGCCAGCGGGCGGCCCGCCGCCTGCGCCGCGTCCACGCCCAGAAGGCGCGCGGCGGCGTCGTTCATCAGCTCGATCCGACCCTCGGCGTCAAGGCGCACCACCCCCGCCGTCACCCCCGCCAGCACCGCCTCGATGAAGCGGCGGCGGCGCTCGGCCTCGCGGTTGGCGGCCATGAGCGCGTCGCGCTGGGCGGCGACCTGCTCGATCATGCGGTTGAACACGCGCGAGAGCACGGCGACCTCGTCGTCGCCCTTATCGACGGGCACGCGCACGCCCAGATCGCCCGCGCCCACCCGCTGCGCCGCGCCCGCCAGGCGCCCGATCGGGCGCGCCAGCTTCTCGGCGAACCACAGGCCCAGCCAGACCGCCGCCAGGATGACCAGGAGCGCAAAGCCGAGGTAAAGCGCGGCGAATTCCAGCAGCACCCCGTCGCGGCTGGCCTCGAGCGTTTCGTAAAGGCGCACGGTCTCGCGCGTCTCGTCCAGCAGCGACAGGATGTTGCCGTTCACCGGCCGGGCGACGAGCAGGTAGTAGTCGAACAGGTCGCGCAGCCAGACCAGCGCGCCGATCTCGCCCGCCTCCTTGTCCTCGAGGATCACCACCTCGCCGGCGCGCGCGCGCGCCATCTGCTCGGGCGTGGGCGGGCGGAACCAGAACAGATACGAGAACTCGCCGCGCGCGCGCAGGTCCATCGCGCTGTCGAAGACATAGGCCTGCGGCACCTCGCGCAGCCGCGCCTGGGCGCGCAGCACCTCGCCCAGCTGCGCGTCGCCCGCGCCCAGCGCGCCCGCGCGCCCCAGCTCGGCCGCGATGGCCACCGCGTCGCCGCGGATGCGCCCGCGATGCTCGCGCTCATAGGCCTGCGCCGTCGCCAGCGAGTTGCGCACCACCGAGCGGATCTGGTCCGAGAACCAGCCCTCGAGCCCGTAGCTGACCGTGAGCGTGGCGAACACCGCCACCAGCACCGTCGGCGCCAGCGCGACCAGCGTGAACACCGCCGTCAGGCGCAGATGCAGCCGCGAGCCGGCCGAGCGCGCGCGCCGCGCCGAGATCAGCGTGGCGATGCGCCACACCACCAGCGCCGCCACCACGATCACATAGACCAGGTCCAGCAGGTAGACCCCGCGCACCAGCTCGGGCGAGGCCAGCTCCTGCCCCTCGCGCGTGGCGGTGGCCACGGTCAGCACCGCCAAGAGCGGCCCCAGCGCGACCAGCGCCGCCGCCGCCCAGCCGCGCAGGCCGCGCAGCCTGGCGCCGAGGGGCCGCGCCGCGCCCGCGCGCGCGAACGGGTTCGGCTTCGGCGCCCGCGCCTCGGCCGCGCCCGCCGGCGCCGGCGGGGCGGCGGGCCCGTCGGCCTGCGCGATGTTGTGACCGCTGCGCTCGATGCGTTCGACCTCCGCCTGGGGCGCGCCGGCCGGCGGCGCCCGATGCGTCCACGCCATGAATTCGGCGCCGACTGTTGCGTCGTTACATCAGTTTCTTGCCGCGCGCGACCTCGATGTCAAGCTCGCGGATCTTCTTGCGCAGCGTGTTGCGGTTGATTCCCAGCACCTGCGCGGCCTTGATCTGGTTGCCGCGCGTCGCCGCAAGGGTCAGCGCGATCAGCGGCAGCTCGACCTCGCGCATGACCATGTCGTAAAGCCCCTGCGGCGGCAGCGCGTCGCCATGGCGGCGGAAATAGGCGCGCAGATGCTGCTCGACGGCCGCGCCCAGCGACGCCCCCGCCCCGGCCAGGGCGCCCCCCGCGCCGCCCGTCGCGCCGCCCGTCGCGCCGCCCGCCGCCGCCGGCGGGCGCGCGGCCAGCTCGCGGCGCACGGTCTCGGCGTCGATGACGTCGTCGGCGCTGAGCGCGGCGAGGCGCTTCATCAGGTTCTCGAGCTCGCGCACATTGCCCGGCCAGGGCTGGCGCTTGAGCAGATCCAGCGCCTCGGCCGAGATGCTCTTGCGCGGCAGCCCCTCCTCCTCGGCCCGGCGCAGGAAGGCGCGAGCCAGATCGGGCACGTCGTCGAGGCGCTCGCGCAGCGGCGGCAGGCGCACGGGCACGACGTTGAGCCGGTAGAACAGGTCCTCGCGGAAGGCGCCCTGGGCGATGAGCGCCCGCAGGTCCTGATGCGTGGCGGCGATGATGCGCGCATCGGCGCGGATCGGCGCGCGCCCGCCGACGCGCATGAACTCGCCCTCCTGCAGCACGCGCAGAAGGCGGGTCTGGGCCTCGGGGGGCATGTCGCCGATCTCGTCGAGGAACAGCGTGCCGCCCGCCGCCTGCTCGAAGCGGCCCTCGCGGCGCTCATGCGCGCCGGTGAAGGCGCCGCGCTCGTGGCCGAACAGCTCGCTCTCGATCAGCTCGCGGGGGATGGCGGCCATGTTCACCGCCACGAAGGGCCCGCGCCGGCGGCGGCCGAAATCGTGCAGCACGCGCGCGACCAGCTCCTTGCCCACGCCCGATTCGCCCTCGATCATCACCGTCAGGTCGGTGTTCATCAGCCGCGCAAGCACGCGATACACCTCCTGCATCGCGGGCGAGCGGCCGATGATGGGCAGGCGCTCGTCCTCGGCGGCGGGGGCGGCGGCCTCGGGGCGGGCGGGGCGCGCCGCGCCCTCGAGCGCGCGCCGCACCAGCGCGATCATCTCGCGCAGATCGAAGGGCTTGGGCAGGTAGTCATACGCCCCCGCCTCGGCGGCGCGGATGGCGGTCATGATGGTGTTGTGCGCGCTCATCACGATCACGGGCAGATCGTCGCGGCGCTTGCGGATCGCGGGCAGCATGTCCAGCGCGTCGCCGTCGGGCATCGAGACGTCCGAGATGACGACGTCGCCCTCGCCCTCTTCGATCCAGCGCCAGAGCGTGCCCGCCGAGGCCGTCGCGCGCACCCGGAACCCGGCCCGCGTCAGCGCCTGGCCGACCACCGTGCGGATCGAGCGGTCGTCGTCGGCGACGAGCACCACCGCGCTCATGCGTCGTCCTCCTGCGGGGCCTCGTCCCGCCCCGAGTCGCGCCAGATGGGCAGCAGCACGCGAAAGACCGTGCGGCCGGGCTCGGATTCGCACTCGACCGCGCCGCCAAGGTCGGCCACGATCTTGGCCACCAGCGCCAGCCCCAGCCCCGCCCCCGCGCTCTTGGTGGTGACGAAGGGCTCGAAGATGTCGGCGCGGATGCTTTCGGGCACGCCGGGGCCGTTGTCGATCACCGCCACCTCGAGGGGCAGGCTCTCGCGCCGGCCCGAGGGCAGCGACAGGCGCAGGCCGGGCCGGTAGCTGGTGCGCACCGCCACGGCGCCGCCGACCCTGGGCGCGGCCTCGGCCGCGTTCTTGAGCAGGTTCAGGAAGACCTGCATCAGCTGGTCGGGATCGGCCGCCGCCGGGGGCAGCGAGGGGTCGTATTCGGCGCTCAAGCGCAGATGCGACGCGAAGCCCGCTTGCGCCGACAGGCGCGCGCGGTCGAGCACGTCGTGGATGTTGACGGGCCGGCGCTCGACCGGGCGGCTGTCGCCGAAGCGATCCACGCGGCCGATCAGCTTGACGATGCGCTCGGCCTCGTCGCGGATCAGGCGCGTGAGCTCGCGCTCTTCGTCGCCAAGGTTCATTTCCAGCAGCTGCGCCGCGCCCGAGATGCCCGCGAGGGGGTTCTTGATCTCGTGCGCCAGCATCGCCGCCATGCCCGAGATCGTGCGCGCCGCCGAGCGGTGCGACATGCTGCGGTCCATCTTGCGCGCAAGCGACTGCGGCTGGATCAGAAGCAGCGCGTCGCCCGCGCCCTCGGCCACCGGGGCGGCGTGAATGTCGGCGCGGCAGGGCGGGCGCTCGGGCATGAGCAGCTCCATGTCGTATTCCGCCACCGTGGCCGCGCCGCGCCTGAGCTGCGCCAGCAGATCCAGCACGCGGCTGGCGGGGCCGAACAGGTCGGCCAGCGCGCGCCCGCGCAGCGAACGCGCGCTCAGCCCCAGAAAGGCCTCGGCGGCGCCGTTGACCTCGAGCACCCTGTCCTGCGCATCCAGCGCAAGGGCCGGCGCGGGCAGCGCGTTCCACAGCGCCGCGTGATCGGGTCGGCGGGAAGGGGCGTTCATGCCGCGGCTCCTTCGACGGTCGGAGCGGCGGCGCACAGCGCCGGCAGCTCGGTTTCGATGGCGCGGCGGATGGCCGCGGGATCGGTCATGCGCATCAGCCGCGCGCGCAGCGCCTCGGCGCCGGGGACGTGCTCGAGATGCCACGAGATGTGCTTGCGCGCGCAGCGCACGCCCAGCTCGCGCCCGTAGAAGGACAGCATCTCTTCATGCTGGCGCGCCAGAAGCTCGGCGCGCGCGGCGCCGTCGGGCTCGGGCGGAACCGGGCGCCCGGCCAGCGCCGCGGCGATCTGCGCCGGCAGCCAGGGGCGGCCGCGCGCCGCGCGTCCGATCATCACCCCGTCCGCGCCCGAGGCCGCGAGCGCCGCGCGCGCCGTCGCGGCGTCGCGGATGTCGCCGTTGACGATCAGCGGGATCGAGATGACGCGCCGCACCTCGGCCACGGCGGCCCAGTCGGCGCGCCCCTCGTAGAACTGCTGGCGCGTGCGCCCATGCACCGTGACCATCGCGGCGCCGGCCTCCTGCGCGCCGCGGGCGATGCGCGGCGCGGTGATCGCGCTTTGGTCCCAGCCCAGGCGCATCTTCACCGTCACGGGAACCGAGACCGCGCGCGCCGTCGCCTCGATCAGCCGCAGCGCGTGGTCCGGGTCGCGCATCAGCGCCGAGCCCGACAGCCCCTTCGTCACTTTCTTGGCCGGGCAGCCCAGATTGATGTCGATGATCGGCGCGCCCAGGTCCTCGAGCATGCGGGCGCATTCGGCCATCGCCCCGGCCTCGCGCCCGGCGATCTGCACGGCCGCCGGGCCGATCGCGCCGTCCAGCTCGGCGCGCGCCAACGCCGCGGCGCGGCCGGTCAGCGCCTCGCCGCTGGCGACCATCTCGGACACGGTCAGCCCGACGCCGAAGCGCGCCGCCGCGCGGCGGAACGGCAGGTCGGTGATGCCGGCCATCGGGGCCAGCAGGACCGGATCGCTCAATTCATGGGCGCCTATGCGCAGGCTCATGTGCTTGTTCCTTGTGCAGACGCTTCTGATTACCCTTGCCGCTTGTGCGCGGCAAGGGCTCGGGCTAACTGCCGGGGTCCGCGCAACTGCAGCCCAGAGGATCCGCCATGACCGTTCACGCCGTCATCCTGGCCGCCGGGCGCGGCACGCGCGCCGGGCCCGGCGCTCCGAAGCAATACCGCGACCTGGGCGGCGCCACGGTGCTGCGCCGCGCCGTCGAGGCGCTGCGCGCCGCGCCGGGGGTGAACGGCGTGCGCGTCGTCATCCACCCCGAGGACCGCGCCGCCTACGAGGCGGCCGTCGCGGGGCTTGACCTGCCGCCGCCCATCCTGGGCGGGGCGACGCGCGCGGCCTCGGCGCTGGCCGCGCTCGAGACCCTGGCCGCCGAGGGCGCCGCGCCCGACGACCTGGTGCTGCTGCACGACGCGGCCCGCCCCTTCCCGTCGCCGCGGCTGATCGCGCAGGTCATCGCGGCGCTGGCGCGTCATCCGGCCGCCTGCCCCGCCCTGCCCATGACCGACACCGTGCGCCGCGCGGCCGAGGGCGGGCTGGCCGGCGCGACGCTGGACCGCGCGGGCCTTGTGCGCGCGCAGACGCCGCAGGGCTTTCGCCTGGGGCCGATCCTGCGCGCGCACCGCGCCGCGCGCGACGCCGGCCGGCATGACGCGGCGACCGACGACGTCGCCCTGGCGCAGGCGGCGGGCCTTGACGTGGCGCTCACGCCCGGCGACGAAGACAACGCCAAGATCACCACCGCGCAGGATCTGCGCCGCGCCCGCGCCCTGGCCGCCGCGCGCCGCGCCGCACAAGGAGGACGCATGGACATCCGCATCGGCTCGGGCTTCGACGTGCACGCCTTCGGCCCCGGCGACCATGTCACGCTGTGCGGCGTGCGCATACCGCACGAGCGCGGGCTGACGGGCCATTCCGACGCCGATGTGGGCCTGCACGCCATCGCCGACGCCATCTTCGGCGCGCTGGCCGAGGGGGACATCGGCCGCTGGTTCCCGCCGTCGGACCCGCAATGGCGCGGCGCGCGCTCCGAGATCTTCCTGGCCAAGGCGGCCGAGCGGGTGCGCGCGCGCGGCGGGCGCATCGGCAACGTCGACTGCACCCTGATCTGCGAGCGCCCGCGCATCGGCCCGCACGCCGAGGCGATGCGCGCCGAGATCGCCCGCATCCTGGACATCCCGGCCGAGCGCGTCTCGGTCAAGGCGACCACGACCGAAAGGCTGGGCTTCGCCGGCCGCGAGGAAGGCATCGCCGCCCAGGCCAGCGCGCTGATCGTGCTGGAGGGCGAAGCATGAGCGCCCCGGCGCCGAGCGGCGGGCTGGCGACGCTGTGGGGGCTGGGCGCGCGCGTGCCGGCGCCCGGCAGCTGGGGAGCGGCGGCCGCCTTGCCGCTGGGCTGGCTGGCGCATTGGGCGGGGGGCTTCGGCCTGTTCGCCGCGACGCTGGCGGCGGTGACGGCGCTGGGCTGGCGCGCGACGGCGCGGCATCTGGCGCGCACCGGCCGCAAGGACCCGTCCGAGGTCATCGTCGACGAGGTCGCCGGCCAGCTGGTCGCGCTGGCGCCGCTGTCGCTGGGGCTGTGGCTGGCGGGCGCGGCGCCGCATGTCTTTCCCTGGCCCGGCTGGGTCGGCGCCTTCGTGACCTTCCGCTTCTTCGACATCCTCAAGCCCCCGCCCGTCAGCTGGGCCGAGCGCCTGCCCGGCGCGGCGGGCGTGATGGCCGACGATCTGGTCGCGGGGGTTCTGGCCGCGCTTTGCGTGACGCTGGCCGCGGCGCTGGCGCATGGGTGGCTGGCATGAGCGCGCCCGATCTCGCCGCCCTGGCCGCGCGGGCGCTCGCGGCCGCGCAGGCGGCGGAGCTGAGCGTGGCCGCGGCCGAGAGCTGCACCGGCGGCATGGTCTGCGCCGCGCTGACCGAGATCCCCGGCGCCTCGCGCACGCTCGACCGCGGCTTCGTCACCTACTCCAACGCCGCCAAGACCGAGATGCTGGGCGTTCCCGCGGCGCTGATCGCCGCCCATGGCGCGGTCTCCGAGCAGGTCGCCGCGGCGATGGCCGAAGGGGCGCTGACGCATTCGCGCGCCGATCTGGCGGTCGCGATCACGGGCATCGCCGGGCCGGGCGGGTCCGAGTTCAAGCCCGAGGGCCGGGTCTGCTTCGCCCTGGCGCGGCGTGGGGCCCCCACGCGCACCCTGACCGAAGAGTTCGGCCCGCTCGGGCGCGCGCGCGTTCGCGCCGCGGCCGCGGCGCGCGCGCTCGAGCTGCTGGAGGCCGGCGCGCGGAGCTAGTTCGCGCATACATCAGGCGCCCGGATATTGGGCGCCACGGCGGGCGCATGCCCAAATCATGGGCAATCGCGCGTCAAGCCGCCCGCGGCACGCGCGTTGTTCGTTGCATTTCCCCCTGGGCGCCCTTCAGAACGGCCGCCGACGCGCAGTCGCGCGCGCAAAGGAGGGAATGCCACGATGAATGGAGCGGATGCCGCCTGGGTCGCCGTCGCCTCGGCGCTTGTGCTTTTCATGACGCTGCCGGGGCTGGCGCTGTTCTATGGCGGGCTCGTGCGGGCGCGCAACTTCCTGTCCGTACTGGCGCAGTGCCTGGCCATCGCATGCCTCATGTCGCTGCTCTGGCTGGCGGCGGGCTATTCCATCGCCTTCGGCGACGAAGGCGGGGCGCTGTGGGGCGGGCTGGGCAAGGCCTTCATGCTGGGCGTCGGGCCCGATGCGCTGCGCGGCACGATCCCCGAGATCCTGTTCTTCCTGTTCCAGATGACCTTCGCCATCATCACCCCGGCGCTGATCGTCGGCGCCTGGGTCGAGCGGGCGCGCTTCGGCTTCGTGCTGCTGTTCTCGAGCGCATGGATGCTGCTGTGCTACGCGCCGGTGGCGCACTGGATCTGGGGCGGCGGCTGGCTGGCGCGGATGGGAACGGTCGATTTCGCCGGCGGCATCGTGGTGCACGAGACGGCGGGCCTTGCGGCGCTGGTCCTGGCGGCGATGCTGGGTCCGCGGCGCGACGGCGCGCGCCCGCCCCATGCGCCGGCGATGACCATGATCGGCGGCGCGATGCTGTGGGTGGGCTGGTTCGGCTTCAACGGCGGCTCGCAGCTGGCGGCCGACGGCGGCGCGGCCATGGCGATGACGGTCACGCATCTGTCGGCCTCGGCCGGGGCGCTGAGCTGGGCGGCGTATGAGCGGGTGCGCTACGGCAAGGCCTCGCTCATCGGGCTTGCCACGGGCGCCATTGCGGGGCTGGCCACGATCACGCCGGCGGCGGGCGAGGCCGGGCCGCTCGAGGCCGTGCTGCTGGGCGCCGTCGCGGGCGTTCTGTGCCAGCTTTGCGTGGTGTGGGTGCGCACGGGGCTGCGCATCGACGACTCGCTCGACGTCTTCGCCGTGCACGGGGTGGGCGGCGTCTTCGGCACGATCATGCTGGCGGCGCTCGGCCATGCCGACCCGGCGGCGCAGCTGACGGCGCTGGCCGCGGTGGGCGCCTTCGTGGTCGCGGTCACCTGGGCGCTGGCGCGGCTGTGCGCGCTGATCGTTCCCATGCGCGTGAGCGCCGAGGACGAGACCGAGGGCCTCGACTACGCCTCGCATGGCGAGCGCGCCTACGACATCGTCTCCTGAGCGCGGGGACCGGGCGGTCAGTCGAGAAGCCCCATCTCGTGAAAGCTGGCCACCCGGTCCTTGCCCACGATGACGTGGTCGTGCACGCGCAGCCCCATGGACTCGCAGGCCAGCACGATGCGGTGGGTCATGTCGATGTCCGACTGGCTGGGCGTGGGGTCGCCCGAGGGGTGGTTGTGCACCAGGATCAGCGCCGACGCCTCGAGCGCAAGCGCGCGCTTGACCACCTCGCGCGGGTAGACGGGAACATGATCGACCGTGCCGCGCTGCTGGGCCTCGTCGGCGATGAGCACGTTCTTGCGATCCAGATAGAGCACGCGGAACTGCTCGGTGCGCTCATGCGCCAGGCGCTGGCGCAGATAGGCCACCAGCGCGTCCCATGACGAGATCGCCTCGCGCCCCAGCACCCGCGCCTGGGCCAGGCGGTGGGCGGCGGCCTCGACGATCTTGAGCTCGCGAATCACGGCCTTGCCGGCGCCGCGCACCTCGGCCAGGCGTTCGGGCGGGGCCGAGATGGCGTGGTTGAAGTCGCCGAAGGCGCGGATCAGCCGCTTGGCCAGGGGCTTGACGTCCTGGCGCGGGATGGCGCGGAACAGGATCAGCTCGAGCAGCTCGTAATCGTCCAGCGCATCGGCGCCGCGGCGCATGAAGCGCTCGCGCAGGCGCTCGCGATGGTCGGCATACCAGGGCTCGTCCGGGGCCTTGGCCGCGGCCGGATCGGGGATCGCGGCCGGCGCCGGCGCGGCGCTCGGCGCCCGCGGACCGTCCGCCCCCGCCGTCCGGGCGCGCCGCGCCTCGCCCGGCTGCGCCGCCCCGGCGGCGTCGAACAGGCCTGGCTGCGGCGCCTCGGCGAAGGCGTCAGCGGTCGGGAAGCGGCGGTGCTGCGTCGGCATGGGCGGCGTGCTCCTTGCGGGTCGCGCCGATCTTGGCCGCCGGATGGTTGCCGAAGCGTTAAGCCCGTCGCGGCCTCAGGCCTGCCGCGCCCAGGTCGGGTGGAAGCGGCCGGCGGGCGAGAGGGTGAAGATCTCGCACCCATCCTCGGTCACGCCGATCGAGTGCTCGAACTGCGCCGAAAGCGACTTGTCGCGCGTGACGGCGGTCCACCCGTCGGCCAGGATCTTGGTGTCGGGGCGGCCCAGATTGACCATCGGCTCGATGGTGAAGAACATGCCCGGCTCAAGCCGCGGACCCGCGCCGGGGCGGCCGAAATGCAGAACGTTGGGCGGCTCGTGAAAGGCGCGGCCCAGACCGTGGCCGCAGAAGTCGCGCACCACCGAGCAGCGCTGGGCCTCGACATAGGTCTGGATGGCGTGGCCGATGTCGCCGAAGGTCGCGCCCGGCCGCACGGCGGCGATGCCGCGCATGAGGGCCTCGTGGGTGACGTCGATCAGGCGCTCGGCCTTGCGGCTGGGCGCGCCGGCCACATACATGCGCGAGGTGTCGCCATACCAGCCGTCCACGACCACCGTGACGTCGATGTTCAGGATGTCGCCCTCGCGCAGCTTCTTGGGGCCGGGGATGCCATGGCAGACCACGTGATTGACCGAGATGCACGAGGCGTGCCGGTAGCCGCGATAGCCGATGGTGGCCGAAACGGCGCCGGCCTCGGCGACCATGGCCTCGATGCGCGCGTCCAGCTCTTCGGTCGCGACGCCGGGGGCGACATGCTCGGCGATGCGGTCGAGGATCTCGGCCGCCACGCGGCCGGCGCGGCGCATGCCCTCGAAATCCTCGGGGCGGTAGAGCTTGATCCCGTCGGGGGTGATCGCGGGGCTGGGGGTGTCCATGGCGGCGTCCTCGTCAAGTCGGTCGGTCGGGATCATAACGCATCGCCCGCGGCGGCGCGATCCGCCCGTTCGGGCGGGGCCTCGGCCAAAGGCAGGGCGGGGCCGAGCGCGACGCCCGCGCGCGAGAGGGCCGCGCGCCGGACCAGGACGCGCACCCCGGCCGCGCGGGCGCGGTCGAAGGCCTCGGCATAGGCCGGATCGATGTCGCGCGCAACGGCGGCGCGCGCGGCGTCGTCGCGCTGCACGAAGAACAGCAGCGCCGCCTCGTCGCCCGCGCGGGCGGCGGCGGCCAGCTCGTCCAGGTGGCGGGCGCCGCGGGCGGTGCGCGCGTCGGGAAACTCGGCCAGATCGCCCCGGCGGCGCAGGCTGACGGTCTTGACCTCGAGCCAGAGCGTCGGGCGCCCGGGCGCGGTCAGCGCGAAATCCACGCGCGAGCGCGCGCCCAGCCGGGCCTCGGGGCGAACCTCGCGGCCGGCCAGCTCGGGGATGGCGCCGGCGGCCAGGGCCTCGGCGACCACGCGGTTGGCGATCGAGGTGTCGACGCCCGCAAGGCCCCCGCCGGGCGTCTCGACCAGCTTCCAGCTCCAGCGCAGCTTGCGGCGCGGATCGTCGTTCGGCTCGATCCAGCAGCGCAGGCCGGGTTCGGCCAGCCCCGTCATCGCGCCCGGATTGGCGCAGTGGACGGTGACCTCGCGCCCGTCCTCGAGGCGCATGTCGGCCAGAAAGCGCTTGTAGCGGCGCAAGAGGCGCGCGGGCTGCAGGGGGCGATCGAAGTCCATGCGCGCGACCTAGCGCGGCGGGCCGGCGAAGGCAACTTGCGCGCGCGCGGCCCGCGGCCTAAGTGCAACCCGTCGGGCGCCCGTGGCGGACAGGCCCGGCCCCGCGTCAGGAGAAGCCGCATGACCGCAGACCACGCCCCAGAGCATGTCCCCGACCCGGCCGCCGGGGACGGCGCCCCTTCGCCCGCGCGCGTTCCCACGGCCGCCATGATCGTCATCGGCGACGAGATCCTGTCCGGGCGCACGCGCGACAGCAACATGCACCACCTTGCGCGCGAGCTGACGGCCATGGGCGTGGCGCTGCGCGAGGCGCGCGTGGTGCCGGACGAGCGCGCGGCGATCGTCGCGGCGGTCAACGCGCTGCGCGCGGCGCATGACCATGTGTTCACCTCGGGCGGCATCGGCCCGACCCATGACGACGTCACCGCCGACGCCGTGGCCGAGGCCTTCGGCGTGCCGATCGACGTGCGCGAGGACGCGCGCGCGATCCTCGAGGCCTATTACGGCGACTCGGGCGCGCTGAACGCCGCGCGGTTGCGCATGGCGCGCATTCCCGAGGGCGCGGTCCTGATCCCGAACCCCATCAGCCAGGCGCCGGGCTTTCAGATCGGCAACGTCTATGTCATGGCGGGCGTGCCGGACATCTTCGCCGCGATGCTCGAAGAGGTGAAGCCGCGCATCGTCGGCGGCCCGCCCGTCCTGTCCCATGCGCTGCGCGCGCCCCTGGCCGAGGGCGACATCGCCGACGCCCTGGCCGAGGCGGCGCGCGCCCATCCGCAGGTGTCGATCGGCTCGTATCCCTTCTATCGCGGCGGCCTGGGCACGACGCTTGTCGCGCGGGCGCGCGATCGCGCGGCGCTCGAGGCGGCGGTGCGCGACCTGCGCGAGATGTGCGCGCGTCTGGGCGCGGCGCGCATCGAAGAGACGCCGCCGCCCGAAGGGGCCTGACCCGCGCGCCCGAACGCGTTCCCGCCCGCCTGCCCCCGCCCGCCTTCCCCCGCCCGGCCGCGCGGCGCGGCTTGCCGGTGCGGCGGGCGCGGCCTATACCCGCCTCGGGGCCGCTTGCTGGAACCGGTAGACAGACCCGACTTAAAATCGGGCGCCTTCGGGCGTGGGGGTTCGAGTCCCCCAGCGGCCACCAGCCGTTGTTCCCGCTCCGGTTGTATGGAAGCGCACGGATTCGCCCCTCAACGAATCAGGTGACGTTCCGTAAAGCCTCTTGAATGGATAATGAACCTTTTCTTTCAATGACTTGCGCGCGCCTTCCCCGCAATTTTCGGGGGGTGGACGAGCGGCGCGAAAATGTGCAACTTTACTCCCCGTAGCGTAGCGTGAAGCGTTGCAGCAAGCGCATCGTCGATGCACAGCATGGCGAGTGGCAAGCGTTCTGCGTAGTGAACGGCTTCCTGAAGACAGGCCCGGCGTTATTGGGCAGCGTGACCAAGCTAGCGGCCGGCGGGGGTCCCCAAACCCCGCCGGTTCTTGCTTCCGGACCTATCCGATTCGCCGTGATCGAAACGTGACGCGCCCGCCGCTCAGCCGCCGCGCGCGCGCAACGCCTCGGGCAGCCACAGCGCCAGCTCGGGAAAGGCGGTCAGGATCGCCACCATCGCCACCATGATCGCGAACATCGGCGCCGCGGCGCGGGCGATGTAGCCGATGGGCTTGCCGGTCATGCCTTGCAGCACGAACAGGTTGAAGCCGATGGGCGGCGTGATCTGCGCCATCTCGACCACCACGACGATGAAGATGCCGAACCAGATCAGGTCGATTCCCGCCTGGCGGATCATGGGCTCGACCACGGCCATGGTCAGCACCACCGACGAGATCCCGTCCAGGAACATGCCGATGACGATGTAGAACAGCGTCAGCGCCACGATCAGCTCGACCGGCGTCAGCCCCAGCGAGGCGATCCACTCGGCCAGCCGCCGCGGCAGCCCGGTGAAGCCCATCGACAGGCTCAGAAACGCCGCGCCCATCAGGATCAGCGCGATCATGGCCGAGGTGCGCGCCGCCCCCATCAGGCTTTGCGCGAAGGACTCGCGGCTCAGCGACCCCTGCCCCGCCGCCAGCGCCAGCGCGCCCAGCACGCCGAAGGCCGCGGCCTCGGTGGCGGTGGCGTAGCCCAGATACATCGACCCGATCACCAGCAGCACCAGGCCGATCACCGGCGCCAGATGGCGCGAGTTGCGCAGCTTCTCGGCCAGCGGCATGGGCGGCTCGGGCGCCGGGCGCTGGTCGGGATGCAGAAGGTCCCACGCCGCGACATAGCCCATGAACAGCGCCGCCAGCGTCAGGCCGGGCAGCACGCCGGCCATGAACAGCTGGGTGATGCTCTCGTTCACCGTCACGCCGTAGACGATCAGCGTCAGCGAGGGCGGGATCATCAGCCCCAGCGTCGCCGCTCCGGCGAGCGTGCCCAGCGTCATGCGCTCGGGATAGCCGCGGCGCAGAAGCTCGGGGATCGACATGCGCCCGACGGTGCTGAGCGTGGCCGCCGACGAGCCCGACACCGCGGCGAAGATCGTGCAGCCGACCACGTTGGTGTGCAGAAGCCCCCCCGGCAGCCGCGCCATCCAGGGGCTGAGCCCGCGGAACATGTCCTCGGACAGGCGCGTGCGGTAAAGGATCTCGCCCATCCAGATGAACAGCGGCAGCGCCGTCAGCGTCCAGCTCGATGCGCCGGTCCACACGGTGGTGATCATCGCGTCGCCCGCCGGGCGCGTGGTGAACAGCGCCATGCCCGCCCAGGCCGCGCCCATCAGCGCCAGCCCCACCCACACCCCCGCGCCCAGCAGCCCGAAGAGCGCGAAGAGGAACACCGCCGTCAGCGCCAGATCGCCGCTCATGGCTCAAGCCCCTCGGGCGCGTCGGCGGCGGGGTCGCCCCCGGCCGCGATCCAGATCAGCCGGTCCCACAGCGCCAGCGCCAGCAGGATCGTTCCCGCCGACATGGCCAGCTGCGGGATCCACAGCGGCGTCGCGTCCTGCCCCTGGCTGACGTCGCCCAGCTTCGCGCTCCAGATCGTGGCCTTGACCGCGTAGCGCGCGAAGAAGGTCGCCACGATCGCGCCGATCAGCGTGCAGGCCAGCTCGCCCCAGCGCCGGCGCGGCCCCAGCGCCCCCAGCAGGATCGAGACGCGCACATGCGCCCCGCGCCGCAGCGCATAGGCCAGCGTCAGAAAGGACGAGGCCGCCATGCAATAGCCCGCATAGTCGGTCGCGCCCGGAAAGGTCTGGCCCGTCCAGCGCGCCAGCATCTGCAGCACGATCAGACACAGAATGGCCAGCAGGAACATCGCCCCCAGCGCGCCCGCGGCCAGATAGAGGCCGTCCAGCGCCTTGCGCAGCGCCTTCATCGCATCGCTCCCGATCATTGCCCGGCGGATCGTTCGGGGGCGGCGCCGCCGCGCCCCGCAAGGTGGCGCGCCCGCCGCCGAGGGCGGGCGCGGCGGCCGTCACCTGGCCGCGGCGAAGGCCTCGAGGATCGCCTTGCCGTCGGCGCCGGCGGCCTCGGCCCACTCGGCGGCCATGGTCTTGCCGATCTTCTCGAGATCCGCGGCCAGCTGCGGGCCGGGCGCCTGCACCTTCATGCCGTTCGCGGCCAGCTGCTGCAGATACCAGCCCGACAGCTCGCGCGCGCGGGTGGTGCCGGCGACGCGCGCCATCATCGCCGCCGAGCGCAGGCAGTTGCGGTTGTGCTCGGACAGCCCGTCCCAGGCGTCCTTGTTCACGAAGACCGTGTTGCGCGGCAGCCAGGCCTGGGCGTCGTAGAAGTGGCTCAGATGCTCCCACACCTTGCGGTCATAGCCCGTCGATCCCGACGAGATGAACGCCTCGGCCACGCCCGTGGCCAGCGCCTGGCTCAGCTCGGCCGCCTCGATCTGCACCGGCACCATGCCGGCCAGCTCGGCCAGCCGCGCCGTCGCGGCGTTGTAGGCGCGGAACTTCAGGCCCTTGAGGTCGGCCAGCGACTCGACGGGCTTGTTGACGTAAAGCCCCTGCGGCGGCCACGGGACCGAGTAGAGATAGACCAGGTTCTGCGCCTCGAGCGCGGCCTCGATCCTGGGCAGCGCCACGTTCCACAGCTTGTCCGACGCCTCGAAGCTGGTGGCCAGGAAGGGCACGCTGTCGACGCCGAAGAGGGGGTTCTCGTTCTGATGGGCCGAGAGCAGCCGCTCGCCGATCTGCGCCTGTCCGGTCTGCACGGCGCGCTTGATCTCGTTGCCCTTGAACAGCGAGCCGCCGCCATGGACGGTGATCTTCAGATCGCCCCCCGTGCACAGCCCCACCGCCTGGGCGAAGAGCTTGCCGTTCTGGGTGTGATAGTTGCCGTCGGCATAGGCCATGGGCATGTCCCAGGTCTCGGCCGCGGCCGCCGAGGCCAGAAGCATCGCGCCTCCGGCGGCGAGAAGAATGCGCTTCATCGTCGTCTCCCTGTCGTTGTTCCGGCCTTTTCGGCCCTTGTCGCGAACCGCGCGCCCGCTGGCGGCGCGGCGGGCGCCTCAACGCTCATGGGCGCAGGCGCGCTTGTCAAGACGCGGGGCCGAAGCGCTCGGGCGCCAGCGCGCGCAGATCGGCGTTCGGCGCCCGCCCGGCGGCAAGGTCGGCCGCCATGCGCCCCAGCCGCGGGCCGATGGTCAGCCCCACATGCTGGCCGCCGAAGGCGCAGATGACGCGGGGCGCGCCCGGAACGGGGCCGAGCGCGGGCAGGCTGTCGGCGGTCGAGGGGCGGCGGCCCATCCAGCTGCGCGCCTCGTCCCAGCGCAGCTGCGGATACAGCCGCGCCGCCCCGCGCCGCAGCAGCCGCACGGGCGCGGCCGAGGGGGGCGCGTCGGCGTCGGCCAGCTCGACCACGCCCGCGCAGCGCAGGCCGCCCTCCATGGGCGTGGCGACGAACTTGCCGTCGGCGATCATGTAGGGGATCGGCGGCGCCGGGCGCGCGCCGCGCAGCTCCAGATGGTAGCCGCGCTCGGCGATCATGTTGATCTCGAGCCCCAGCCCGCGCGCCAGCTCGCGCGAGCGCACGCCCGCCGCCAGGATCACCCGGTCGGCGCGCAGCGTGCGCCCGTCTTCCAGCGTCACCGTGCCGTCGCGGGCGATGGCGCGCGCGCGCGCCTTCACATGCGCGCCGCCCTGGCGCAGGAAATGGCGCGCCAGCGCGGCGACGTAGCCGCCGGGCGACGCGATCCAGCCGTGATCCTCGAAGATCGCCGCGAAATCGTAGCGCGGGTTCAGCGCCGGATCGGCCGCGCGCAGCGCCGCGCCGTCGGCCTCGCGCCAGGCGAAGCCCAGCTCGCGGCGCAGGGCGAAGCCCCAGGCGTCCTTCTCGAAGGCGGCGCGCGAGGCGTAGAGATAGGCGTATTCCCCCGTGCGGATGAAGGGCGCGGCGGGCGTGCCCGCGGCCAGCTCCTGGTGCTGGCGCACGCTGTCCTCGGTCAGCATGGCCAGCGCGGCGGCGATGCGGCGGGCCTCGGCCTCGCGCCCGGCGCGCAGGAAGGGAACCAGCCAGGGCATGAGCCGCGGCAGGTCGCGCCAGCGCAGGAAGAGCGGGCTGCCCGGGTCGAGCAGCATGCGCGGCGCGCGCAGCGCCAGCCCCGGCGTCGAGACGGGCACGACCGCGCAGCGCGCCAGGATGCCGCCATTGCCGAACGAGGCCTGCTCGGGATCGCCGGGCTCGACCGGATCGACCAGCGTCGCCCGCCAGCCCTCGCGGCGCAGCCGCTCGGCCGCCGCCACGCCGGTGATGCCCGCCCCGATCACCAGCGCCGAGGGCGCTTCGCCGCCCCCCTTCGCCTCTTCGCGCATGTCTTCGCCCTCCTTCGCGCGGCCTTGCGCGCGCCGCGCGCCGCCGGCAGACTGCGGGCAGGTTTTCGCCGCCCGCGCGGCTTGTCAACGCGCCCGCCCGGGCGCCCCTGCACGATCGGGCCGTCCATGCCGTCGATCCCGCCTCCCGAGGCCGTCCGGCCGCCCGGCCCGGCCGCCGGCCCCCTTCCCGACGCGGCCGAAGGCGCGCCGGCGCTGGGGATCATCGTTCTCGACACCCGTTTTCCGCGCATTCCCGGCGATGTCGGCGCGCGCGCAAGCTGGCCCTTTCCGGTGCGCTTGGCCGTGGCGCGCGGCGCGACGCCCGAGGCGGCGGTGCTGCGCGGGGCGCGGGGCGCGCCGCCGGCCCTGCTCGAGGCCGTGATCGAGGCCGGGCGCGCGCTGACGGCGGCGGGCTGCGCGGGGGTGGCGACCACCTGCGGCTTTCTGTCGGTGTTCCAGGACGCGCTGGCGGCGGCGCTGGAGGTTCCGGTGGCCAGCTCGTCGCTCATGCAGGCGCGGCTCGTGGCGGCGACGCTGCCGCCGGGGCGCGTTCCGGGCATATTGACCGTCAGCGCGCGAAGCCTGACGGCGGCGCATCTGCGCGCCGCCGACGTGCCGCCCGGCGCGCCGGTGGGCGGGCTCGATCCGCGCTCGGCCTTCGCGCGCACGCTGCTCGAGGACCTGCCCGAGCTGGACCGCGAGGCCGCGCGGGCCGAGATGATCCGCGCCGCGCGCGCCCTGGTCGCGGCGCATCCGCGCGTCGGGGCGCTGGTCCTGGAATGCGCGAACATGTGCCCCTATGCCGCCGACGTGGCCGAGGCGACGGGCCTGCCGACCCATTCGGCGCATGATTTCCTGACCTGGTTCCATGCCGGGCTGCGCCCGCCGCGCTTTCGCGCGCCCTGAGGCGCGGCCCTCTTTTGCGCTGCGGCAAGCCGTGCTATGGCCCGCCCGGACGGCGCCGCGACCGGCTCGGGGCGCCCGCCCTCATCACCGCCTCGACAAGCCCCGCAGCGGGCCCGGACAAGCAGGAGCGAGCATGAACATCGACAAGATCCCCGCCGGCAAGAACCCCCCCTCGGACATCAACGTGGTGATCGAGATCACCGGCGGCGCGGGCGGCGGCGCGCCGGTGAAATACGAGATCGACAAGGACTCGGGCGCGGTCTTCGTCGACCGCATCGTCAACACGCCCATGTTCTACCCCTGCAACTACGGCTTCGTGCCCAACACGCTGCACGCCGACGGCGACCCGACCGACGTGCTTGTGCTGTGCGACTTCGACCTGGCGCCCGGCGTGGTCATCCGCTGCCGCCCGGTGGGCGTGCTCAAGATGGAGGACGACGGCGGCATGGACGACAAGCTGATCGCCGTCCCGGTCGAGAAGGTCGATCCCTTCCAGGCGGGCATCCGCGACCTCGAGGACATTCCGCTCAAGACCCGCGACCGCATCAAGCACTTCTTCGAGCACTACAAGGATCTCGAAGAGGGCAAGTGGGTGAAGGTCATCGGCTGGGGCGACCGGGCCGAGGCCGAGGCGATCCTGCAGGCCTCGGTCGAGGCCGCGCGCAAGTGACGCCCCGCGGGGCGCCCGGCCCGGCGCCCCGCGCGACCGCTGCAACGGCAAGGCCCCGCCGGAGCGCTCCGGCGGGGCCTTTTCGCATGCGCCTTGCGACGATGGGGCGGCTTACGAGCCCTGCAGCTTGACCAGCCGCAGATAGGGCAGCTTGGCGTCGAAGCCGCCGAACTTCTGGCGCGCCTCGTCGTCCGACAGCGACAGGGCGGCAATCACCTCCTCGCCCGGGCGCCAGTTGGCGGGGGTGGCGACGGGAACGCCCTCGGACAGCTGCAGCGCATCGACGGCGCGCAGGATCTCGTCGAAGTTGCGGCCCACGGACATGGGATAGATCATCATCAGCTTGATCTTCTTGTCCGGCCCGATGACGTAGACCGCGCGCACCGTGGCGGTGTCGGCGGGGGTCTCGGTCTTGTAGGCCTCGGCGGGCAGCATGTCATAAGCCTTGGCGATCTTCAGGTCGGGGTCGGCGATGATGGGAAAGTCCACCTTCGCGCCCGAGAAGGATTCGATGTCGGCCGCCCATTTGCGGTGCTCCTCGACCGGGTCCACCGACAGGCCGATCACCTTCACGCCGCGCGTCGCCCACTGCTGCGACAGGCGCGCGACGGCGCCGAACTCGGTGGTGCAGACCGGGGTGAAATCCTTGGGGTGCGAGAACATGATGGCCCAGCTGTCGCCGATCCACTCGTGAAAGCGGATGCGGCCCTGGGTGGTGTCCGCCTCGAAATCGGGGGCGATGTCGTTGATGCGAAGGCTCATGACTCTCTCCTTGTCTGCGGCGCTTGTCTGCGGCCCGGCTTCGCAGGCCTCGCCTGCGTCGTCCGGCAGAAGATGGGCCGCGGCGCGCCCGGTTGCAACCGCCCGCGCGCGCCACGTCGCCGCACGACCGCCGCGCCGCCGGCGCGCCGCCGCCATGCGCCTGAAGGGCGGACGCGCCCCCTCGCCCTTGGCGGCGCGCGAGGGTAGGATCGCGGCCCGACTCGGAGCACGCCATGCACGACGACATTCCGCCCCCCGCCGCCGACCCCATGGCCGGCGCCTATCCCGATCCCGCCGGCGCCGGCGACGCGGGCGCGCGGCCCCACGACGATTCGGCCCCCGATCCGGCGGCGGTTCCGGCGCCCCCGGCCGCCGCGGCCGCGCAGGGCCTGCCCGCCCCGTGCAACATCGAGGCCGAGCAGGCCGTTCTGGGCGCCCTGCTGGTCAACAACGAGGTGTTCGACCGCATCGCCTCGATCATCGAGCCGCACCATTTCTACGACCCGGTGCACCAGCGCATCTACGAGCTGATCGCCAGCCGCGTGAACAAGGGCATGCTGGCCACGCCGGTCACGCTCAAGGCCTTCATCGAGCAGGACGAGGGCATCCGCGAGATCGGCGGCGCCGAATACCTGCTGCGCCTGGCGGGGGCGGCGGTGTCGGTCTCGGCCGCGCCCGACTATGCGCGCACGATCCATGACCTGGCGGTGCGGCGCGACCTGATCCGCATCGGCGAGGAGATCCGCTGGAAGGCGGCGCGCATGGACCTCGAGACCGAGCCGCGCGAGCAGATCGTCGAGGCCGAGCAGGCCCTCTACGCCCTGGCCGAGAAGGGCAAATACGAGGGCGGGTTCAAGAGCTTCCTGTCCGCCTCGATCGAGGCGATCCACGTCGCCAACCAGGCCTATCAGCGCGACGGGGGGCTGGCGGGCATTCCCACCGGGCTGATCGACCTGGACCGCAAGCTGGGCGGTCTGCACCCGTCGGACCTGCTGATCCTGGCCGGGCGCCCCTCGATGGGCAAGACGACGCTGGCCACCAACATCGCCTTCAACGTCGCCCGCGCCTTCCGCGAGGGCGAGCGCCCCGACGGCACCTTCGGCACGATCGACGGCGGCAAGGTGGGGTTCTTCTCGCTCGAGATGTCGGCCGAGCAGCTGGCCACGCGCATCCTTTCCGAGGCCGCGCGCGTGCCCTCCGAGAAGATCCGCCGCGGCGACATGGAGGAGGAGGAGTTCCAGCGCCTCGTGGACGCCAGCCGCGAGCTCGAGCGCATGCCGCTCTACATCGACGACACGCCGGCGCTGCCCATCTCGACCCTGGCGGCGCGCGCGCGCCGGCTCAAGCGCCAGCACGGGCTGGACCTTCTGGTGATCGACTATCTGCAGCTGGTGCGTCCGGCCAGCGCCAAGGACAGCCGCGTGAACGAGGTGTCCGAGATCACCCAGGGCCTGAAGGCCATCGCCAAGGAGCTGAACATCCCGGTCATCGCCCTCTCGCAGCTTTCGCGCCAGGTCGAGGCGCGCGAGGACAAGCGCCCGCAGCTGTCGGACCTGCGCGAGTCGGGCTCGATCGAGCAGGACGCGGACGTGGTGATGTTCGTCTTCCGCGAGGAATACTACAAGGAGCGCGAGAAGCCCTCGGAGCACGACGTGGAGGCGATGATGAAGTGGCAGGAGGTGATGGAGCGCGTCGCGGGCAAGGCCGAGGTCATCATCGGCAAGCAGCGCCACGGCCCCATCGGCACGGTCGAGCTGGCCTTCGAGGGCCGCTTCACCCGCTTCGGCAACCTGGCCCGACCCGAGCAGGCGCCCGATGGCGGATTCTGATCCCGAGGCCCCCTGGTCGCAGACGGCGCGGCTGACGATCGACCTCGACGCCATCGCGCGCAACTGGCGCGCCCTGGCCGCGCGCGCGCCCGGCGCCGAAACGGGCGCGGTGGTCAAGGCCGACGCCTACGGGCTGGGCATGGCGCGGGTGGCGCCGGCGCTGGCGCGGGCGGGGGCGCGCAGCTTTTTCGTCGCCAATGCGCGCGAGGGCGCGGCGCTGCGGCGCATCCTGGGGCCGGGGCCCGACATCTGGATCTTCAACGGCTTCACCCCGGCCGAGCGCGAACTCTTCGCCAAGGCGCGCCTCTTCCCGGTGCTGTGCTCGCTGCGCCAGCTGCGCGAGTTCCGCGCCGCCCTGCCCGATCTGCCCGAGGGGCTCGAGGTCGGGCTGCACATCGAGACCGGCATCAACCGCCAGGGCTTCGGCATGCACGAGCTGGACGCGCTGCGCGCCGAGGGGATGGGCGAGGCGCGCGCGACGCTGCTGCTCTCGCACCTGGCCTGCGCGGACGAGCCCGAGCACGGCATGAACCTGCGCCAGCGCGGCGCCTTCGCGGGGCGCTCGGCGCTGCTGGCGGCGGCGGCGCCGGGGGCGCGCATGTCGCTTGCGGCCACGGGCGGCATCCTGCTGGGCGAAAAGTTCCACTTCGACCTCACGCGCCCGGGGATCGGGCTTTACGGCGGCCTGCCCTTCGGCCAGGCCGAGCCGGTGGTGCGGCTCGAGGCGCCCATCCTTCAGGTCCGGCGCATCCTGCGCGGCGAATCCGTGGGCTACGGCGCTAGCTGGACCGCGCCGCGCGACAGCATGATCGGGGTGCTGCCGGCGGGCTACGCCGACGGCCTGCCGCGCGCGCTGCGCGGGGCGAAGGTGTGGCTCGACGGGCGCCCCGCCCCGCTGGTCGGCCGGGTGAGCATGGACATGCTCACCGTCGATCTGACCGACCATCCGCGCGCCGCCCCCGGCCGCATGGTCGAGATCCTCGGCCCCAATCAGAGCGTCGACCAGCTGGCCGCCGCCGCGGGCACGATCGGCTACGAGATCCTCACCTCTCTTGGCGCGCGCTACGAACGCCGCTACACAGAGGCCGATCCGCACGAGGCGGCGGGCTGAGCCCCGCCCCAGGCAAGAAAGGACGCGGCGCGCGCATGACCGTGATGACCTCGATCCAGGGCTTTCTGGCCGCCATCGGCGCGGCGACGCTCGAGCTGTGCCGCGCCATCGGCGCGCTGGCGCTCTTCGCCGTCTCGGCCGTCGCCCATGCCGCGCGCCCGCCCTGGTATCCGGCCGAGCTGGGCCGCCAGATCCTGCGCATCGGCTATTTCAGCCTGCCTGTCGTGGGGCTGACGGCGCTGTTCACCGGCGGCGCGCTGGCGCTGCAGATCTATCTGGGCGGCTCGCGCTTCAACGCCGAGTCGGTCGTGCCCTCGATCGTCGCCATCGGCATGGTGCGCGAGCTGGGCCCGGTGCTGGGGGCGCTGATGGTGGCCGGGCGCGTCTCGGCCTCGATCGCGGCCGAGCTGGGCACCATGCGCGTGACCGAGCAGATCGACGCGCTCACCACCCTGTCCACCGACCCGATGAAATACCTGGTCGCGCCGCGCATCCTGGCGGCCGTCATCGCCATGCCCATGCTGGCGGCGGTCTCGGACGTGATCGGGGTGATGGGCGGCTATCTGGTCGGGGTCGAGCGGCTGGGCTTCAACCCCGGCGCCTATCTGCGCAACACCGCCGACTACCTGCTGCTTCAGGACGTGACCTCGGGCCTGATCAAGGCCGCGGCCTTCGGCTTCATCGTCGCGCTGATGGGCTGCTATCACGGCTACAATTCGGGCCGCGGCGCGCAGGGCGTCGGGCGCGCGACGACCAACGCGGTTGTTTCGGCCTGCATCCTGATCTTCGCGGCGAACTACATTCTGACCGAGGCGCTGTTCTCCTCATGAGCGACGCAGGCACCCCCATGATCGAGCTGCGCGGCGTCTCGAAAAGCTTCGGCGCCAAGCATGTGCTGCGCGGCGTGGACCTGGCGGTGGCGCGGGGCGAAAGCCTGGTCGTCATCGGCGGATCGGGCACGGGCAAGTCGGTCACGCTCAAATGCATCCTCGGCCTGATCCCGCACGATTCGGGGCAGATCCTGCTCGAAGGCCAGCCCCTGACGCCCGAGCGGCGCGCGCGCATGCTCGAACGCTTCGGCATGCTGTTCCAGGGCGGCGCGCTGTTCGACAGCCTGAGCGTGTGGGAGAACGTGGCCTTCCGGCTGCTGCGCGGCCCCGCGCGGCGCCCGCGCGCCGAGGCGCGCGCGCTGGCGGTCGACAAGCTGCGCCGCGTGGGGCTGGGGCCGGACGTGGCCGACCTTTACCCGGCCGAGCTGTCGGGCGGCATGCAAAAGCGCGTCGGCCTGGCGCGCGCCATCGCCGCCGATCCGCAGATCATCTTCTTCGACGAGCCCACCACCGGCCTCGATCCCATCATGGCCGGCGTCATCAACGACCTGATCCGCGAGCTCGTGACCGAGATGGGGGCCACGGCCATCACCATCACCCACGACATGACCTCGGTGCGCGCCATCGCCGACACGGTGGCCATGCTGCACGAGGGGCGGATCCGCTGGCGCGGCCCGGTCTCGCGGCTGGACGACAGCGGCGATCCCTATGTGGACCAGTTCATCCACGGCCGCGCCGAGGGTCCGATCGAGGCGGTCAGATGAGCCCGCGCGCCGCCGCGCCGCGCGCGCGCCCGCGGGGCTGAGGGCGATGGCCAAGGCCCGGACCCCCGCCGCCTTCGTCTGCCGCGAATGCGGCGCGGCGCACCGCAAATGGGCCGGGCGCTGCGACGCCTGCGGCGCGTGGAACGCGATCGAGGAGGAGACCGCCCTTTCCGCCGCCGGGCCGGCCTCGCGCTCGCTGGGCGGGGCGCGCGGGCGGGTGCTCGAGCTGTCGGCGCTGAGCGGGACCGAGCCCGACCCGCCGCGCCTCGCCGTCGGCGTCGAGGAGCTGGACCGCGTGCTGGGCGGCGGGCTGGTGCCGGCCTCGGCGATCCTGGTCGGGGGCGATCCGGGCATCGGCAAGTCCACCCTTCTGCTGCAGGCCGCCGCCGCCTTCGCGCGGCGCGGGGCCAAGACGATCTACGTCACGGGCGAAGAGGCCTCGGCGCAGGTGCGCATGCGCGCCGCGCGTCTGGGCCTGGCCGAGGCGCCGGTGCTGCTGGCGGCCGAGACCAATCTGCGCGACGTGCTGACCACGCTCGAGGCCGAGCGGCCGGCGGTGGCCATCGTCGACTCGATCCAGACCATGTGGGCCGACAACGTCGACAGCGCCCCCGGCTCGGTCAGCCAGGTGCGCGCGGCCGCGCACGAGCTGACCAGCTTCGCCAAGCGCCGCGGCGTGTCGGTGATCATGGTCGGGCATGTGACCAAGGACGGCCAGATCGCCGGCCCGCGCGTGGTCGAGCACATGGTCGACACGGTGCTCTATTTCGAGGGCGAGCGCGGCCATCAGTTCCGCATCCTGCGCGCGGTCAAGAACCGCTTCGGCCCTGCCTCCGAGATCGGCGTCTTCGAGATGACCGGAAAGGGGCTCAAGCAGGTGCTCAACCCCTCGGCGCTGTTCCTGTCGGACCGCGAGACGACCGCGCCCGGCTCGGCGGTGTTCGCCGGGCTCGAGGGCACGCGCCCGGTGCTGGTCGAGTTCCAGGCCCTGGTCGCGCCGGCGCAGCCCGGTTCGGCGCGGCGCGCGGTGGTGGGCTGGGATTCGAGCCGCCTCGCGATGCTGCTGGCGGTGCTCGAGGCGCGCTGCGGGGTCTCGCTGGCGCAGCACGACGTCTATCTGAACGTGGCCGGCGGCCTGCGCGTCAGCGAGCCGGCGGCCGACCTGGCCGTGGCGGCGGCGCTGCTGGGCGCGGTGCGCGGCGCGGCGGCGCCGGCCGATGCGGTGGTGTTCGGCGAGATCAGCCTGTCGGGCGCGCTGCGTCCGGCGCCGCAGCCCGACCTGAGGCTGCGCGAGGCCGAGAAGCTGGGATTTCGCACCGCGCTGACGCCTTCGCAGGTGAAGCTGGCGGCGAAATCTGGCATGACGGTCCGGCGATTCGACGACCTGGCCCAATTCGTCGGCCAGGTCTTCGCCGAGGGCTGAGGCGCGGCGCGCGCGTGGCGTTGAAAGGCATGGGGGCGACCTGATGGAGTATACGATCGCGGACGGGGCGGTTCTTGTGGTGACGCTGGTCTCGGGGCTGCTGGCCTTCACCCGCGGCTTCACGCGCGAGGCGCTGGCCATCGGCGGCTGGATCCTGGCCGCGATCCTGGCCCTTTACGGCGCGCCGCTGGTCGAGCCCATCCTCAAGGAGACCCCAACCGTCGGCGACATCCTGCAGCGCAACTGCAACCTGTCCAAGCTGGTGGCCTTCGCGGTCGTCTTCGCCATCGCGCTGATCTTCCTGTCGATCTTCACGCCGCTCTTTTCCTCGGCGGTGCGCGAGTCGCCGCTCGGCGCGGTGGACAAGGCGCTGGGCTTCCTGTTCGGCCTGGCGCGCGGCGTGGCGCTGGTGGCCGTGGCCTGGCTGATCTACGCGCAGATCATGCCGCCCTCCGAACGCCTGCCCGCCATCGAGAAGGCGCGCTCGGTCGCCCTCATCAAGGAGGCCGCCGCCATCATCGAAAGCAACGCCCCGCGCACCGTGCCCGACTGGATCCGCCGGCCCGTCAACCAGCTGACGGCCGAGTGCGGCGGCTTCTTCGAGCTGGACGCCCCCGGCGCCGGCGGCGGCGCGCTGACCCCGAACGGCCGCGCCGCGCCCGCCGAGCGCTGAGCCTGCGCCCGCGGCGGGTGACAGCGCCGCGGGCGGCCGATATAAGGCCACCGAACCTTCCCCGCGCCCGCGCCGCGGGCCGCCCGCCAACGCCGACCGAGGGCGCATCGACCATGACCGACGCCGACATCGCCTCCCGCTTCCCGCGTCACCCCTTCGACGGCGACGACCCGGACAAGCTGCGCGAGGAATGCGGCCTGTTCGGGGCGTTCAACGTCGCCGACGCCGCCAGCTTCGTGGCGCTGGGCCTGCACGCGCTGCAGCATCGCGGACAGGAGGCGGCGGGCATCGTCACCTACGACCCCGAGATCGGCTTCAGCTCGGTGCGCCGCCTGGGCTATGTGCGCGACAACTTCACCCAGCGCGAGACGATCGAGGCCCTGCCCGGCCGCAGCGGCATCGGCCATGTGCGCTACTCGACCTCGGGCGCCAAGGGGCAGACCGCCATCCGCGACGTGCAGCCGCTTTACGCGGACCTGGCCATGGGCGGCTGCGCCGTCGCGCACAACGGCAACCTGACCAACGCCCGCGCCATCAAGAAGGAGCTGATCGAGCGCGGCTCGATCTTCCAGTCCTCGTCGGACACCGAGGTCATCATCCACCTCATGGCCCGCAGCTTCCAGAAGAACATCCCCGAGCGCATGAAAGAGGCGCTGCGCCGCGTCGAGGGCGCCTTCTCGATCATCGCCCTGACGCGCTCGAAGATGATCGGCGTGCGCGACCCGCTGGGCGTGCGCCCGCTGTCGCTGGCGCGTCTGGGCGAGGGCTGGGCGCTGGCTTCCGAGACCTGCGCCTTCGACATCTGCGGCGCCGAGTTCGTGCGCGAGATCGAGCCGGGCGAGATGGTCATCATCTCGGAGAAGGGCGTCGAAAGCTTCCGCCCCTTCGAGCCGGCGCGCCCGCGCTTCTGCATCTTCGAGCATGTGTATTTCTCGCGCCCCGACAGCGTGATCGGCGGCCGCTCGGTCTATGAGAGCCGACGCGCCATCGGCGTCGAGCTGGCGCGCGAGGCGCCGGTCGAGGCCGATCTGGTCTGCCCCATCCCCGACAGCGGCACCCCCGCCGCCATCGGCTACAGCCAGGAAAGCGGCATTCCCTACGCCATGGGGATCATCCGCAACCAGTACATGGGCCGCACCTTCATCGAGCCCTCCGAGCAGATCCGCAACATGGGCGTGCGGCTCAAGCTCAACGTCAACCGCGCGCTGATCCGCGGCAAGCGCGTGGTGCTGGTGGACGATTCGGTGGTGCGCGGCACCACCTCGCGCAAGATCCGCGAGATGATCGTGGACGCCGGCGCGGCCGAGGTGCATTTCCGCATCGCCTCGCCGCCCACCGCCTGGCCCTGCTTCTACGGCGTGGACACGCCCGAGCGCGACAAGCTTCTGGCCGCGCGCATGACCGAGGAAGAGATGCGCGCCTATCTGGGCGTGGACAGCCTGCGCTTCATCTCGCTCGACGGGCTTTACCGCGCCGTGGGCGAGGAGAAGGGCCGCGACCCCTCGGCGCCGCGCTATTGCGACGCCTGCTTCTCGGGCGAATACCCGGTGCCGCCGTCGGACGCGCTGGCCGAGGGCGCGCTGACGCTGGAGGACGCGCGATGAGCGCGCCGCTGGCCGGCAAGATCGCCCTGGTCACGGGCGCAAGCCGCGGGCTTGGACGCGCCCTGGCCGAGGAGCTGGGCGCGCGCGGCGCGCATGTGATCGCGCTGGCGCGCACCGTCGGCGGGCTCGAGGAGCTGGACGACGCCATCCGCGCCCGCGGCGGCGAGGCGACGCTGGTTCCGGCCGACGTGTCTGACGACGACGCCCTGCCCCGCCTCGGCGCCGCGATCCATCAGCGTTGGGGCAAGCTCGACCTGTGGGTGAACTGCGCCGTCCATGCGCCGCCGCTCACCCCCGCCTCTCATCTGAACGTCAAGGACTGGGACCGCGCCATGGCGGTCAATGCGCGCGCGCAGGCGCAGCTGGTGCGCATGCTCGAGCCGCTCTTGCGCGCCGCGCCGTCGGGCGTGGCCGCGCTGATGGACGATCCGCGCAATGACGGGGCCTTCCACGGCGCCTACGCCGCCTCGAAGGCGGCGGCGCGCGCGGCGGCGCTGTGCTGGGCCGAAGAGTGCCGCCGCCTCGGGCCGAAGGTGCTGCTTCTGACGCCGCCGCTCATGGCGACGGCGGTGCGCGCGCGCTTTCGCCCCGGCGAGGACCGCGCCGCGCTGGCGACGCCGGCGGCGGCGGCGGCCCGGCTGTTGCCCGAGATCCTCGACGCGCTGGGCTGAAGGCGGGCGCGCGGGCGAAGGCGGCGCGGGGCCGGCATCCCGGCCCTGCGGCCCGGCCCCCCGAGGTTCAATCCTGCGGCGGCCTCAGGTAGTCGTCCTGCGAGACCTGCTCGAGCCAGTGCGCGGTCACGCCGTCGACGGCCTCCTGCATCGCCAGATGCGTCATCGGCTGATCGGGCGCGGCGCCGTGCCAGTGCTCTTCGCCCGGGGCGAAGCGCACCACGTCGCCCGGCCCCAGCTCGCGCACCGGACCGCCGCGGCTTTGCACCCGGCACCGCCCCGACAGGATCAGCAGCGTCTGCCCCGCCGGGTGCGTGTGCCAGGCCGTGCGCGCGCCCGGCGCGAAGGACACCGTCAGCGCCGACAGGCGCGAGGGCGCCTCGGGCGCGGCGACGGTCTGCATCCAGACCTCGCCGACGAAATAGTCCTCCGGCGCCCGGCGGGCGGCGCGTTCGCGCAGGGTCTCGATCTTCATGGCGTCCTCCTTCTGGCCGGCCGGCGGGCCGGCGGTCAGCCGCGCGGTTTGCCGCGCGCGCGCGCCTTGCCCTCGAAGGGGTTCTCGCCCTTGCGGTAGGTCAGGCGGATGGGCGTGCCCTCAAGCCCGAAATCGCGCCGCAAGCCGTTGATGAGAAAGCGCGTGTAGCTTTCGGGCATCTCGTCGGCGCGCTGGCAGAAGGCCAGGAAGCTGGGCGGGCGGCTCTTGATCTGCGTCATGTAGCGCAGCTTGATCCGCCGTCCGCCGGGCGCGGGCGGGGGGTGGGCCTCGGTCTGCTCGCGCAGCCACTGGTTCAGCTGCGAGGTCGAGATGCGCGCGTTCCAGACCTCGTGCGCGTCCAGCACCGCCTGGCGCAGCTTGTCCAGCCCCTTGCCCTGGATGGCCGAGACCGCCACCAGCGGCGCGCCCTTGAGCTGGGGCAGAAGGCGGGCGAACTGCTCGCGCAGCTCGCGCAGGCGCCGGTTCTTGTCCTCGACCAGGTCCCACTTGTTCACCGCCACCACCACCGCGCGCCCCTCGCGCTCGGCCAGGTCCGCGATGCGCAGATCCTGCGTCTCGAAGGGGTTCTGGGCGTCGACCAGCAGCACCACCACCTCGGCGAAGCGCACTGCGCGCAGGCCGTCCGAGACGCTGAGCTTCTCGAGCTTCGAGACCACGCGCGCCTTCTTGCGCATGCCCGCGGTGTCGAAGATGCGAAAATCGGTCCCTCCCCACGACACGTTCACCGAAATGGCGTCGCGGGTGATGCCGGCCTCGGGGCCGGTCAGCAGCCGGTCCTCGCCCAGTATGGCGTTGACCAGCGTCGACTTGCCGGCATTTGGGCGCCCGACCACGGCCAGCTGGATCGGGCGGTCGGGGCGCGGCGCGTCCAGCTCGCGCGCGGCGTGCTCGGCCACCAGCGGCTCGAGAGCGGCGTAGAGGTCGCCCATGCCCTCGCCATGCTCGGCCGACAGGCCGATGGGCTCGCCCAGCCCCAGGCGCCAGGCCTCGAGCACGCCCGCCTCGCCCTGCGCGCCCTCGGCCTTGTTGACGCCCAGGATCACGCGCCCGTTCCTGCGCCGCAGGATGTCGGCGAAGACCTCGTCCTGCGGGGTCACGCCGGCGCGCGCGTCCAGAAGGAACAGGCAGGCGTCGGCCATGTCCACGGCGCGCTCGGTCAGCGCGCGCATGCGCCCGGGCAGGCTTTCGGGGTCGGCCTCCTCGAGGCCGGCGGTGTCGATGACCGTGAAGGTCAGATCGCCCAGCCGCGCCTCGCCCTCGCGCAGGTCGCGGGTGACGCCCGGCTGGTCGTCCACCAGCGCCAGGCGCTTGCCCACGAGGCGGTTGAAGAGGGTCGATTTTCCAACGTTCGGTCTTCCGACGATCGCCAGCTTGAATGACATGTCATGCTCCATCCGCGCTGCGCGCGGAACCAGTTCGCGGCCCGCGCCCGGCGGGCGGGGCCCAATGCGGCGGCGGGCCGCGCCGCCCGCGCCTTGCGCGGCGGGGCGGCCCGCGGCGTGTCTTGCGCGCGCTTCAGCGCAGCGCGGTCAGGCGACCGTCGGCGGTGTGCACATAGATCGCGCCGCCCGCCGCCAGCGGCTCGGAATACGCGCCGCCGCTCAGCCGCGTCTCGGCCAGCTGGGCGCCAGTGACCGGATCATGCGCCAGCATGCGCCCGTCGGACGAGACGGTCAGCAGCCGCCCGCCGGCCAGGATGGGGCCGCGCCAGGCGATGGGCCCCTCGCGGTCGTCGGGGTCGGCGTAGCCCGGCAGCTCGACGCGCCACAGCGTGCGGCCCGTCTGCGCGTCGAGGCGCATGAGCGCGGGTTCGGTCGAGGCGACGAAGACGCTGTCGCCCGCCGGCCAGACCGGCGAGAGCGCGCCGAAGGCGCGTGTCCACTTGCGCCGGCCCGTGCGTCCGTCGATGGCGGTCAGCTGCGCGCCCGCCCCGCCGGCATAGATGTCGGTGCCCACGATCACCGGCGCCGAGGTCACGTCGGGAAAGGCCGCCAGCCCCGAGGCGCCGAGCCCCCCCGCCGCCAGGTTCGCCGTCCACAGCTGCAGCCCGCCCGAGGCGCGCGCCAGCGTCAGCTCGCCCGAGCCGAAGGGAAGAACCACCACCGAGCGCAGCGTCGCCGGCGGCGCGCCCGCCAGCGCGCCGGCGCGGGCGCTGGCCGCGTCCATGCGCCACAGCTCGGCGCCGTCCTCGCCGTTCAGCGCGTGGGCCGTGTTGGCGCGCGTGACGACGAAGACGCGCCCGTTCGCCGCCGCGGGCGCCACCCGCACCGGCCCGTCCACCCGCCGGCGCCAGACGATGCGCCCGTCCCGGGGGTCGAGCGCCAGCGCCTCGCCAAAGCCGGTCGTGGCGTAGACGCGCCCGTCGGCCGCGACGACGCCGCCGCCGAAGCCGGCCTCGGGGTCCTCGCCCTCGGGGGTCAGGTCCACGCGCCAGAGCTGCGCGCCAGAGGCGGCGTCGAAGGCCAAGAGGGCCGCCTCGCCGTCGCGCACGAAGACGCGCCCGCCCGCCGCGGCCGGCTGGCCGGGGGCGGGCATGTCCTCGAAGGCGGCGCCGGCGTCGACGCTCCAGACCGCGCGCGGCGCGGCGGGCGCGGCGACGTGACCGGCCCCGTCGAAGGCCGAATGGGCCGCGTCGCCGTTCACATGCGTCCAGTCGGCGACCGAGATGGCGGGCGGGATCGGGCGCGTCTCGGGGCTTGCGGGCGCCTGCTCGGCGGCGCCGGCGGGCAAGACGGGCAGCCGCTCGCCGGCAAGGCGCGCCTCGTCGTCGGACGCGCACGCGCCCAGCGCCGCAAGCGCGCAGGCCGCCCCCCCGATGCGCAGCGCGCGGCGAGCGAGATCAAGGCGACGGGTCATGCGTATCCTCCTGACTGCAAGGCGCGGCGCGCGGCGCGCTCAGGCGCCGTCCTCGCCAGAGGCGGGCAGCGCCTCGGCCAGAGCGCCCAGCCGCTCGCGCAGCTCGGCGGTGGCGCGCGGGTCGGACATCGCGGCGGCCATGTCCTCGCGCGCGCCCTTGGCGTCGCCCGCGCGCAGCCGCGCGACGGCGCGCGCCTCGAGCGCCAGCGGCCGCAGCGTCGCCCCCTCGGCGGCGAAGGGCGCGATCGCTTCGGCCAGCGCCTCGGGCTTCATGTCGGGGGCGCGCAGCATCAGCGCCTTCCAGCCCGCGAGATCGCGCCAGAGGGGATCGGCGCCCGCATCGGCGGCGATCGCGTCGAGCAGCCGCGCCGCCTCTTCGGGCTTGCCCGCATCGGCCAGCGCGCCCGCCTCGCTCATGCGCGCCAGCAGCGCGGCGCCCGGGGCGGCCGCTTCGGCGACGGCGGCGAAGGCTTCGGCGCGCCGGGCGGGGTCGTCGATGCGCGCGGCGGCGATCAGCCGGCCGCCGGTCTCGCGCGCGGCCTCCTCGCGCCGGTGCTCGCGCCAGCTGAACACGGCCGCGGCCAGGACGATCAGCGTCAGCCCCGCGATCACCGCCGGGCCGAAGCGCCGCCACAGCCGCAAGAGCCGGTCGCGGCGCAGCTCTTCGGTGACCTCCTGGATGAAGCTGTCGGTGTCGCTCAACTGCCTGCACTCCCGTCTCGCGCCGCGCGCGGGCGGCTGCGCGAAAAAATTCCGTCTGTCCTGCGACCGAAAGGCGCTGATCGGGCGTATATTGTCAAGGCCGCCCGCGCGCAACCTTGCCGCCCCGCGCGTGCAGGCCATATTGTGCCCCCGCATGCGCCGCCGCGGCCGCATGCGTCGAACGGAGCTGGTCATGCGCCTTGCACATCTTCTGACCGCCGCGCTGGTCGCGGCCGGGCTTTACTGGTGGGTCGTCGCCACGCCCCCCCGCGGGCAGGAGCCGCCGACCCCCGCCGGCGCCGCCCAGGCCGCCCCCCGCGCCGAGGAGAAGCCGATGCGCGTGGCCGGCTTCCTGTCGCGCGCGCGCCCGGTGGAAAGCGAGATCGCGCTGCGCGGACGCACCGAGGCGCAGCGCCGCGTCGAGGTGCGGGCCGAGACCTCGGGGCTGGTGATCTCGGACCCGCTGCGCGCCGGCGCCGAGGTGCGCAAGGGCGACGTGCTGTGCCGCATCGAGATGGGCGCGCGCGCCGCCCAGCTGGCCGAGGCCGAAGCCGCGCTGGCCAGCGCCGAGGCCGACGACCGCGCCGCGCAGACCCTGTCGCGCAAGGGCTACGCCTCGGACATCGTGGCCGCCGCGCGCCGCGCCCAGCTCGAAGCCGCGCGCGCGCGCCTGGCCGCGATTCGGCGCGACATCGAGAAGCTGGTGATGACCGCGCCCTTCGACGGCTTTCTGGAAACGGACGCGGCCGAGACCGGCGCGCTCCTGCGCAACGGCGACGTGTGCGCGACGGTCATCGCCCTCGATCCCATCAAGCTGGTCGGCTTCGTGCCCGAGGTGGACGTCGACCGCCTGGCCCCCGGCATGGAGGCGCGCGGGCGCCTGGCCTCGGGGCGGCCGCTGGCGGGGCGGATCAGCTTCGTCTCGCGCTCGGCCGATCCGGCCACGCGCACCTTCCGCGTCGAGGTCCAGGCCCCCAATCCCGACGCCGACATCCGCGACGGCATGACCGCCGAGATCGCCGTGCCGCTGACGGGCGAGCGCGCGCACATGCTACCGCAGGCGGCGCTGACGCTGGACGATTCGGGCCGGCTGGGCGTGCGCGTGGCCGAAGGCGGGCGCGCGCGCTTCGTCCCCGTCGAGATCCTGCGCGACGAACCGGTGGGCGTGTGGGTGCGCGGGCTGCCCGACGAGGCCATGGTCATCGTCGTCGGCCAGGAATATGTCGGCGAGGGCCGGCCCGTCCTGGTCACCGAGGTGAGCTGGACGCCCGAGGACGGGGGCGTGGTCTCGCCGCCCGCGCACGCGCTGGCCGGCGACGCCGCGCGCGACGCCGCGGGCGCCGAGGCGGGCGACGCGCGATGACGGGCATGGTCGACTGGGCCGTCGCGCGGGCCCGCATGATCCTGGCCTTCATCGCCCTGTCGCTCGGCGCGGGCTGGATCGCCTATGTCTCGCTGCCCAAGGAGGGCGAGCCGGACATCGACATCCCGATGATCTTCGTCTCGGCGCCCTTCCCCGGCATCTCGGCCGAAGACAGCGAGCGGCTTCTGGTCAAGCCGCTCGAGCAGGAGCTGCGCGGGGTCACAGGTCTCGACAAGATGACCTCCTTCGCGGCCGAGAACTACGCCGGCGTGCTGCTGCAATTCGAATTCGGCTGGGACAAGAGCGCCACCATCGCCGCCGTGCGCGAGGCGGTGGACAAGGCCCGGACCGAGTTCCCCGCCGGCGCCGAAGAGCCCAGCGTCGACGAGTTCAACTTCTCGGAATTCCCGATCCTCGTGGTGGCGCTCTCGGGCGACGCGCCCGAACGCACCATGCTGCGCCTGGCCAAGGACCTGCAGCGCGACATCGAAAGCCTGCCGCAGGTGCTCGAGGCGGGCCTTGCGGGCCAGCGCGACGAGATGCTCGAGGTGGTGATCGACCCGCTCAAGCTCGAGGCCTACGACATCACCGCCCAGGAGCTGACGCGCGTGGTCACCGCCAACAACCGCCTGGTGGCCGCCGGCGCGCTCGAGTCGGGCTCGGGGCAGTTCTCGATCAAGCTGCCCGGCAGCTTCGAGACCCCGCGCGACGTCTACGCCCTGCCGGTCAAGACCAACGGCGACCGCGTGGTGACGCTGGGCGACGTGGCCGCCATCCGCCTGACCTTCGAGGACGCCAAGGGCACCGCCCGCTACAACGGCAAGCCCACCGTCGCGCTGCAGATCGTCAAGCGCAAGGGCCAGCCGGTGATCGACACCGTCGCGGCCGTGCGCGCGCGCGTCGGGCAGGCCGTCGCCGCCTGGCCCGAGCCGTTGCGCCAGGCGGTCAAGGTCAGCTACGCGATGAACGAATCGACCAAGGTGGCCGGCATGGTCAGCCAGCTCGAAGGCTCGGTGCTGACGGCGATCGCGCTGGTGATGGTGGTGGTTCTGGGGGCGCTGGGGCTGCGCTCGGCGCTGCTGGTGGGCTTCGCCATCCCGACCTCGTTCCTCCTGACCTTCGCCTTCATGGCCATCTTCGGCATGTCCATCACCAACATCGTGATGTTCGGCCTGATCCTGGCGGTGGGCATGCTGGTGGACGGCGCCATCGTGGTGGTCGAATACGCCGACCAGCGCATCAAGGAGGGGACCGGCCCCATGCGCGCCTACGCCGAGGCGGCGCGGCGCATGTTCTGGCCCATCGTCTCGTCCACCGCGACGACGCTGTGCGCCTTTCTGCCCATGCTGTTCTGGCCGGGCATTCCGGGGCAGTTCATGGGCAACCTGCCGGTGACGCTGATCTTCGTCCTGTCGGCCTCGCTGGTGGTGGCGCTGATCTACCTGCCCGTCCTTGGCGGCGTCGCCGGACGCATGAGCCGCGCGGTCGAGCGCGCGGGCGCGGGCCTTTGGGCGATGCTGGGGCGCGCGCCGCGCCGCGCGCCGCGGCCCGTTCCGCAGGCGGGCGTGCGCCGCACGCCCTTCGGGCGCTTCACCGCCTTCATCGTCGGCAACCCGGTCATGCCCTTCGTCGCCATCGCGCTGACCTGCGCGGCGGTGTTCTCGGCCTTCACCTGGTATGGCGCGAACAACAAGGGCGTCGAGTTCTTCGTCAAGACCGAGCCCGAGCGCGCCAACGCCTATGTGCGCGCGCGCGGGAACCTGTCGCTGGCCGAGCGCGACCGCCTGGTCAAGGCGGTCGAGGACCTGATCATCGGGGTCGACGGCGTGGCGTCGGTCTTCTCCTTCGCCGGCGAGGGCGGGCTGAACCAGCGCGGCGGCAACAAGCCGCTGGACGCGGTCGGGCAGATCCAGATCGAGCTGGCCCCCTGGGGAACGCGGCGCCCGGGCGACGAGATCCTGGCCGAGATCAACGAGCGCATCTCGATCTATCCCGGCGTCTTCGCCGAGATCGAGCAGCAGCGCCAGGGCCCGCAGCAGGGCAAGCCCGTGCAGCTGCGCCTGACCGGGCAGGACTGGGACGCGCTGCTCGAGGCCGCGCGCATCGCCCGCGCCCGCTTCGAGGCCACCCCCGGCCTTGTCGAGATCGAGGACACGCGCCCCCTGCCCGGCATCGACTGGAAGCTGGACGTGGACGTGGCCACCGCCGGCCGCTTCGGCGCCGACGTCAGCACCATCGGCGCCATGGTCAGCCTGGTGACGCGCGGCGTGCTGCTCGACACCATGCGCCCCGACGACTCGGACGACGAGATCGAGATCCGCGTGCGCTACCCAGAGGATCAGCGCACCCTGTCCACGCTCGACGGCATGCGCGTGCGCACGCCCCAGGGGCTGGTGCCGCTGAGCAACTTCGTCTCGCGCGCGCCCGAGCCCAAGCTGGGCCAGATCCAGCGCTACAACGGCGAGCGCTTCTTCTTCGTCAAGGCCGACGTGGCGCCGGGCGTGAACGCCAACCAGAAGATCGCCGAGCTGAACGAGTGGCTGAAGACCAACCCGCTGCCCGCGGGCGTCTCGGCCGCCTTCGCCGGCGATCAGGAAGAGCAGGCCGAAAGCCAGCAGTTCCTCATGAAGGCCTTCGTCGGCGCGCTGGGGCTGATGTTCGTGATCCTGCTGGCGCAGTTCAACTCGTTCTACAACTCGACGCTGGTGCTGACGGCGGTGGTCATGTCGGTGGCCGGCGTGCTTGTGGGCATGATCGTGATGGAGCAGCCCTTCTCGATCATCATGACGGGAACGGGCATCGTCGCGCTGGCCGGGATCGTGGTGAACAACAACATCGTGCTCATCGACACCTACCAGGAATTCTCGCGCATCATGCCGCCGATCGAGGCCATCGTGCGCACGGCCGAGCAGCGCATCCGCCCGGTTCTGCTGACCACCATCACCACCATGGCGGGCCTGACGCCGATGATGTTCGGCGTGTCGGTCGATTTCCTCAACGGCGGCTACACCATCGACGCGCCGACGGCGCTGTGGTGGAAGCAGCTGGCCACGGCGGTGGTGTTCGGCCTGGGGCTGGCGACGGCGCTAACGTTGATCTTCACCCCCGCCGCCCTGGCCGCGCGGGTGTGGGTCGGGCGCGGGCGCGAGGCGGCGGCGCTGCGGCTGCGGGCCCTGTTCTCGGCGCGCGCGCGGGACGATCTGCGCCTGGCGCGCGCGGCCCGGCGCGCCGGCGCCGGCGATCTGATCTGGAGCGCCGCGGCCCCCCTGGGCGCGGCCGCCATCCGGCCCGACGCGCCCCCCGCCCCCGCCAGGGCGCCGCGCCGCCCGACATCCGAAGCGACCCCGGAAACGACCCCCGAACCGGGGCGCGACAAGGACGGCGGCCCTCCGGCCGAGGCCGCCGAGTAGGCCCGCCAGGACGCGGCCGGGGCGCCGCGCCGCCCCTTGGCGCGGGGGCGGCGGGGAGATCGCCGCCTCGCCGGGCGGCCTCGGCGTCGCAAGCGGCCCGATGGGCCGCCCATCCGCGACGCGACGGCTTGACCCGGGGCGCGCGAAGGAACCCGAGGGGACCCCGGCAGGCGGCTCCGGCATGTCGCCCGAGGCATCGGACGGATCGCCAACCAGGCTGACATCGCGCCGGGCGCCTAATGGCGCCGAGTGCCCAGCCAGGCTGGCATTCCGGCGGGCGCCTCAGGGCGCCGAGTGCGCCGTCCAAAGGCGGCGCGAGGGGTTGAGCCGGCGCGCAAGTGCGCCGGGCGGGTTCTGCATGGCTTGGGCGGCGCGTCGTCGCCGACGCGCCGCGCTCAGCGCGCCTCGTCCGCCGGGGCGGCTTCGGCGTCGCCCTCGCCCTCGCCCTCGCCCTCGCCGCTTTCCTGACGCTTCCACAGCTGCGCGTAGCGGCCGCCGCGGGCCAGCAGCTCGGCATGGGTTCCGCTTTCGACCACCTCGCCGTTCTCGAGCACCACGATCCGGTCCGCATCGACCACGGTCGAAAGCCGGTGCGCCACCACCAGCACCGTGCGCCCCCGGCTCAGCCGCCGCAGGCTGTCCTGGATCTGGCGTTCGGTCTCGGTGTCGAGCGCCGAGGTCGCCTCGTCCAGGATCAGGATCGGCGGATTCTTGAGGATGGCGCGCGCGATCGCCACGCGCTGCTTCTCGCCGCCCGACAGCTTGAGCCCCCGCTCGCCCACCATGGTCTCGTAGCCCTGGGGCAGCGAGGCGATGAAATCGTGGATCTGCGCGGCGCGCGCGGCCTCTTCGATCTCGGCCTGGGTCGCGCCCTCCTTGCCGTAGCCGATGTTGTAGCCGATCGTGTCGTTGAACAGCACCGTGTCCTGCGGCACCACGCCGATGGCGCGGCGCAGGCTGTCCTGCGCGACCTCGCGCACATCCTGCCCGTCGATGGTCACGCGCCCGCCCTGCACGTCGTAGAAGCGATACAGAAGCCGCCCCAGCGTCGACTTGCCCGAGCCCGTCGGCCCGACCACCGCCAGCGTGCGCCCGCCCTCGGCGCGCAGGCTCACGCCCTTGAGGATCGGCCGGTCGGGCTCGTAGCCGAAGCGCACGTCCTCGAAGGCGACCTCGCCGCGGGTCACCTTCAGATCGGGCGCGCCGGGGCGGTCGACGATCTCGGGCGGCTGGTCGAGCAGTTCGAACATCTCGGACATGTTGGTCAGCGCCTGGCGGATCTCGCGATACACCGTGCCCAGAAAGTTCAGCGGCATGGTGATCTGGATGATGAAGGCGTTGACCATCACGAAGTCGCCCACCGTCAGCCGCCCCTGCATCACCCCATGCGCGGCCATCGCCATCACGACGCCAAGCCCGGCGGTGATGATCAGGCTTTGCCCCAGGTTCAGGAAGGCCAGCGAGACGCCCGTGCGCACGGCCGCGCCCTCATACGCCGCCATCGATCGGTCGTAGCGCGCGGCCTCGCGCCGCTCGGCGTTGAAATACTTGACCGTCTCGTAGTTGAGCAGGCTGTCCAGCGCCTTCTGGCTGGCGCTGGCGTCCTGGCGGTTCATCTCGGCGCGGATCTTCACGCGCCATTCGGTCACGGCGAAGGTGAACCAGACGTAAAGCGCGATGGTCGCGGCCACCACCAGGAAATAGCGCAGGTCCAGCTCGACCGCGAACACCGCCGCGACCATGGCCAGCTCGAGCGCCAGCGGGCCGATCGAGAAGACGAGAAAGCGCAGCAGGAACTCGACGCCCTTCACCCCGCGCTCGATGATGCGGCTGAGCCCGCCCGTGCGCCGCGAGACGTGGTAGCGCAGGCTGAGCGCGTGAATGTGCGAGAAGGTCTCGAGCGCCATGCGCCGCAGCGCCCGTTGCGCCACCCGCGCGAACAGCGCGTCGCGCAGCTGGGCGAAGCCCACCCCCATCAGCCGCGCCATCGCATAGGCCGCCACCAGCCCGATCGGACCGACCGCCAGCGCAAAGCCCACGGCCTGGGGCGCGTCGGGCGCCGGCGCCAGCGCATCGACCGCCGCCTTGTAGAAGAACGGCGTCGCCACCGTCGCCACCTTGGCCAGCGCCAGCAGGATCAGCGCCGCGACCACGCGCCGCCGCACCCATGGCGCATCCGCCGGCCACAGATAGGGCGCGACGCGCGCGATGATGCGCAGGCTGGCGCGCCGACGCGCCTTGCCCGAGGCGGGATCTTCGGCCGGGGGCCGGGCGCGCGCAGAGCGGCGGAATGCGGACATGAGGGCGGCTCCTGCCAGAATGCGGGGTTGCGGGCGGCCCGGGGCCGATGGCGCAAAGGAAGGGCGGCGCGCTCAGCGCGGCGCGCCGGGCAGGTCGAACACCTGCCCCGGATAGATCAGGTCGGGGTCGCGGATGCGCGCGCGGTTGGCCTCGTAGATGACCACATAGCTTGCGCCCGCGCCGTAATGCGCGCGGGCGATGCGCCAGAGGCTGGCGCCCGGCTGCACGACCACCTGGCCGGGGGTCAGCGCCTGGGCGGGCTCGCGGCGGAAGGGGGTCTCGAGGCGGCTGCGCACCTTGCCCGCGCGGTCCACCTCATCGACGCGCAAGGTGTAGTCGCCCGGCGCGTCCAGCGCGTCGAGCTGCGCGCTCCACGCGCCGGCGCCGTCCACCGCCGCGTCGCCCAGATGCGCGCCGTCGGCGTAGACGCGCGCGACCGCGCCCGGGCTGCCCCTGCCCGAGACGGTGACCGCGCCCTTCTCGTCATAGCTGACGAGGTCGAGCGTCACCGCGCCGTCGGCCGGCGCCTGCGGCTGCACAAGTCGCGCGCCCTCGGGGCCGAGCGCGACCACCGCGGGCGCAGCCTCGGCCTTCGCGGGGGGCGGCGTCGGGGCGCCGCCCGCGACCGCCGCCGGCTCGGCGCCGGGCGCGCCCGCGCGTGGCGCGTCCTCGCGGCCGGGGGCGGCGGGGGCCGAGGGGGCCAGAACGATCACCTCCTGCGCGCCGGTCGCGGCCGTCCCGTCCGGGCCGAAGGCGCGCAGGCCCAGCCGCAGCGCCCCGCCGGGCGCGCGGACGGGCAGATCGGCCATCAGCACGAAGGCGCCGTCGGCGCCGGCGCGCGCGCGGGCCACGGGCGCGCCGTCGGCCGTCAGCTCGACCTCGGCGCCCGGCGCGGCGCGGCCGGCGATCAGCGCGGCGCCGTCGGGCTCGACGCGCGCGATGTCGAAGCTGGGCGCGGCGGCGGCTACGCGCCCTTCGGCCGGCACGGCCTCGGACCCCGTGGCCAAGGTCGAAGCCGGGGCCGATTCAGCGGCGGACTGATCGGGGGCGGGAGCGCTGGCCGGAGCCGGCGCCGGCGCGGCGGGCGATGCCGCGCCCGGTTCGGGGCCTGGTCCGGGACCCGGTTCGGCGGCGGGCGCGGCGGCCTTTTCGGGCGCCGCCGCGCGCTCGGGCGCGGACGCGGTCTCGACGGCCGAAGGCGCGCCCCCGGCCGGCCTGTCCGGCGCGGCCAGGCGCAGTTCGGGCGGCGCGCAGCCGCGCAGCCCCGCCGCGCCAACCGCCGCCAGCGCCGCCAGGACGACCGTCGCCCGCAGCGCGCCCCGTCTCATCGCGCCCTCATCGTCTGGAAAACCTTCATGACACCGATATATAGTCGCCGCCGCGCGCCGGCAATCGGCGCCCTTCGCGGAGCCTCCCCATGACCGACAGCCCTGCCCTTTCCATCTGCGTCTATTGCGGCTCGCGCATGGGCGACGACCCCGCCTATGCCGAGGCCGCGCGCGCCTTCGGCGCCGCCCTGGCGCGGCGCGGGCACCGTCTGGTCTATGGCGCGGGAGATGTGGGCCTGATGGGCGAGGTCGCCCGCGCCGCGCAGCAGGCGGGCGGCTGGACGCTTGGCGTCATCCCCGAGCATCTGCGCGCGCGCGAGGTGGGCAAGGCCGATCTTTCGGCGCTCATCGTCACCGAGACCATGCACGAGCGCAAGAAGGTGATGTTCATGAACGCCGACGCGGTCGTCGCCCTGCCCGGCGGCGCCGGAACGCTGGACGAGCTGTTCGAGGCGCTGACCTGGCGCCAGCTGGGCCTGCACCGCAAGCCGATCGTGGCGCTGAACGTGGCGGGGTTCTGGGATCCGCTGCTGGCGCTGATCGCGCATCTTCACGCGCGCGGGTTCTGCGGCGCGGACGTGCCGGCCTCGCTGGCCGCCGCGCCCGACGCCGAGGCCGCGCTCGACCTGGTCGAGGCGCAGGCGCGCTGAAGCTCGGCCACCGCGCGGCGCGCGCGCCGCTCCTGCGCCAGCCCGTCACGGGTGTAGATCGCCAGGCCAAGCCAGATCAACGCCAGCGCCGGACCATGCCAGGGGCTTAGCGGCTCGGCGAAAAGCAGCGTTGCGCAAAGGAATTGCAGCGTCGGATTGAGGTAGCTGATCAATCCCACCGTCGCATAGCGCAGCCGCCGCGCCGCCAGCGAGAACAGGATCAGCGGCGCGCCCGTCAGCACGCCCGAAAAGGCCAGCATGGCGCTGTCGCGCCAACCCTCTGCGAACAGGCCGCCCGGCTTGCCCGTGAAGTCGCTCCACCCCCACAGATGCGCCCCCGCCAGCCACAGCGCCGCGATCGGCGCCAGCAGCGCGACCTCGGCCGCCACGCCCGCGATCGGCCCGACGGAAAGTCCCTTTTTTGCAATGCCGTAGAGGCCAAAGCTGAAAGCCAGCGCGAGGGCGATCCAGGGCGGGCGCCCGATCCCCCAGGTCAGCAACCCCGTCGCCGCCAGCGCCAGCGCCAGCGCCGCCGCCTGGGCGCGGTTGAAGCGCTCGCCCAACCACGCCGCGCCAAGCCCCGCCGCCACGAGCGGAAAGATGTAATAGCCGAGGCTGGCCTCGACCGCGCGCCCCGACTGCACCGACCAGATGAACAGCAGCCAGTTGACCGAGATCATCGCCGCCGCGAAGGCCAGCGCCCGCGCCGAGGCGCACTCGGCCAGCGCGCGCAGCGCCTCGGGGCCGCGCCCGCTCAGCGCCGCGAAGCCGCCGATGAAGAACAGGCTCCAGAGCGTGCGATGCGCCAGGATCTCGATCGGCGGCACATGCGAGAGCGCCTTGTAGTAGATCGGCGACAGCCCCCAAACCGTGGCCGCCGCCACGATCGCCGCCGCCGCCGCGCCGGGGCGCGGAGGCTGGGCGTCGCGTCGCCGACTCGTGCCCGCGCTCATGGCCGTCCTCGCAAGAAAGGCCCCCGCGATGGGCGGGGGCCTTGCGTCTTTGCGCCGTCCGCGTCAGCCGCCGGCGGCGGCCAGACGCTCGGCGACGTTCTCCCAGTTCACCAGGTTCTCGAGGAAGTTCTGCAGATAGGCCGGACGCCGGTTGCGGTAGTCGATGTAATACGAGTGCTCCCACACGTCGCAGCCCAAGAGCGCGGTCTGGCCGAAGCAGAGCGGGTTCACGCCGTTCTCGGTCTTGGTGACCTTGAGCGCGTCGCCCTCCTTGACCAGCCAGCACCAGCCCGAGCCGAACTGCGCGGCGCCGGCGGCGGCGAACTCTTCCTTGAACTTCTCGACCGAGCCGAAGGCATCCTTGAGCCGGGCTTCGAGCTCGGACGGCATCGCGCGGCCCTTCGGCCCCATCATCTGCCAGAACTGGGTGTGGTTCCAGTGCTGGGCGACGTTGTTGAAGATGCCGTTCTGGGCGACCGCGCCGGGCTGGTAGTTGCCGCGGATGATCTCCTCGATCGGCTTGCCTTCCCACTCGGTGCCGGCGACCAGCTTGTTGCCGTTGTCGACATAGGCCTTGTGGTGGATGTCGTGGTGGTATTCGAGCGTCTCGCGCGACATGCCAAGATCGGCCAGCGCGTCATGCGAATACGGAAGATCGGGAAGTTCGAAAGCCATCTTGGTCCTCCTCGGAGCGTTGTCGTCTTGAGCGGGCGCTGCGGAATCGGGCCGCGCCCCCGTCGCTCATCTAGTCCGACAAAAAGCGGATGGAAGCAAAAGGTTTCAACCCTTTCCCATCCGGCGGATCAAACGGGCAGGAGCGCCGCGGCCACCCGGCGCCCCTCGGCCAGCAGCACGTTGTAGGTGCGGCAGGCGGCGCCGGTGCCCATGATCTCGACGCCGATGCCGGCCTGCTCGAGCGCGGCGCGCGCCTCGTCCGGCAGGGGCGCGACGTCGGCGCCCATGCCGACCAGAAGAACGTCGATCTCGGCCGCCTCGGCCAGGACGGGCGCGAAGACCTCGCAGCTCAGCTGCGCGGCGGCGGCGGGCGCCTCGGGCCAGGGGCGCGGGCCCGAGGGCAGCAGCGCCAGCGCCCCCTCGTAGCGCGCGCCGCCGACGCGAAAGCCGCCGGCGCCATAGGCGTCGATGGGCTGGCGGTCCTCGAAGTCGATCTCGGTGATGCGCATCGCGCCCTCCGCTGCGCTCAGACCTGCGCGCCGTTGAAGTTCACCCCCGTCGGCCCCTTGGCCGCGCCGCCGGCGCCGCCCGACCAGTCGCGCTTGACGTCAAGGCGCAGCACCGCCGCCGCGGCGATGAAGATCGACGAGTAGGTGCCCACCACGATGCCCCAGATCATGGCGAAGGTGAAGCCGCGCATGGTCTCGCCGCCAAGGAAATACAGCGCCAGCAGCGCCAGGAGCGTGGTGCCCGAGGTCATCAGCGTGCGGCTCAGCGTCTCGCCGATGGACAGGTCCAGCAGCTTGTCGAGGGGCATCTCCTTGTATTTGCGCAGGTTCTCGCGCACGCGGTCGAACACGATCACCGTGTCGTTGAGCGAATAGCCGACGATGGTCAGCAGCGCCGCGATGGTCGACAGGTTGAACTGCAGCTGCAGCGCCGAGAACACGCCCATGGTCAACACCACGTCATGCACCAGCGCGATCACCGCGCCCAGCGAGAACTGCCACTCGAAGCGCAGCCAGATATAGACCAGCACCGACAGCACCGACAGCGCCACCGCCAGCGCCCCCTGCACGATCAGCTCGCCCGAGACCTTGGGGCCGACCACCTCGACGCGGCGGATCTCGACGCCGGGGATCTCGGCCTCGAGCGCCTCGCGCACGCGCTTGACGGTCTGCATCTGGTCGCCCTCGGCGTCCGAGGGCTGGGCCTCGACGCGCACGAGGATGTCGCGCGGGTCGCCGAACTCCTGCACCTGCACGTCGCCCAGCCCCAGCGCGCCGACCGCCGCGCGCACGCGCGCGATCTCGGCCGGCTGCGGGGTGCGGGCCTCGATCATCGTGCCGCCGCGAAAGTCGATGCCGAAATTCAGCCCCGCCGTGAAGAGCAGCACGATCGAGGCCAGCACCGCCGCCGCCGACAGCGTCACCGCAAGGCGCGTCCAGCGCATGAAGGGAAAGCGGACCTCGTCGGGAACCAGCTTGAGTCTCATTGCGCGCTCCTCAGACGGTCAGCGTTCGGGGACGCCGGGCGGCGAACCAGATCGAGATGATGAGCCGCGTCACCAGCACCGCGGTGAAGACCGAGGTCAGGATGCCGATGCCCAGCGTGACGGCGAAGCCCTTGACCGGGCCCGAGCCCATGGCGAACAGGATCACCGCCGCGATCAGCGTGGTGACGTTGGCGTCCACGATGGCCGAGAAGGCGCGCTCGTAGCCCAGCTCGATGGCGCGGGCGGGGCCCTTGCCGGCGCGCAGCTCCTCGCGGATGCGCTCGAAGATCAGCACGTTGGCGTCCACCGCCATGCCCACCGTCAGCACGATGCCGGCGATGCCGGGCAGCGTCAGCGTGGCCCCCAGCGCGCTGAGCGCGCCGATCAGCATGGCCAGGTTGAACATCAGCGCGATGTCGGCGAAGACGCCGAACAGGCCGTAGGCCAGCACCATGAAGACCAGCACGGCGACGAAGGCGACGACCACCGCCCGCTCGCCGGCGGCGATCGAGTCCGCGCCCAGATCGGGCCCGACGGTGCGTTGCTCGAGCACCTTGATGCGCGCGGGCAGCGCGCCGGCGCGCAGCAGGATCGCGAGGCGCGTGGCGCTTTCGACGGTGAACGAGCCCGAGATCTGCCCGGCGCCGCCGGTGATCGGCTCGCGGATCACGGGGGCGGTGATGACCTTGCCGTCCAGCACGATGGCGAAGGGCCGCCCGACATTGGCCGCCGTCACCTGGCCGAAGCGGCGCGCGCCGGCGGTGTCGAAGCGGAAATTGACCACCGGCTGGCCGGTCTGCTGGTCGAAGCCGGGCTGCGCGTCGGTCAGCCGGTCGCCGGTGATGAGCGCCTCGCGCTCGAGAATGTAGAAGCGCTGGGGATCGTCCGCGTCGGGAACCTTGATCTTTCCCGGGCCCGGGCGCGTGTTGGCGTCGGCCGAGGCGCTGTCGACCAGGTGGAAGGTCAGCTTGGCCGTGGTGCCGATCAGCGCCAGCACCTCTTCGGCCGAGCCGACGCCGGGCACCTGCACCAGGATGCGGTCGCGGCCCTGACGCTGGATGGTGGGCTCGCGCGTGCCGGCGGCGTCGATGCGGCGGCGGATGATCTCGAGCGACTGCGCCATGGTCGACTCGTCGATCTGGCGGCGCGCGGCCTCGGTCAGGCGCACCGCCACCTCGTCGCCCTGGGCCTCGACCTCGATGTCGGGCCCGCCGGCGCCCAGAAGCCCGCCGCCCACCGGCGTCGCCAGCGCCTCGAGCGCCTTGACCGCGTGCGGCATGCCCGCCGGATCGTTCAGGCGGATGCGCAGCTCGGGGCCGCCCTGATCGACGCGGCGAAAGCCGCCGATCAGGTCGCGGATCTCGCGCAGCGCCTTGCGCGCCTCGGGCCAGAGCGCGTCCATGCGCTCGGCATAGACGTCGGCCAGCTCGACCTCGACCAGCAGATGGGCGCCGCCGCGCAGGTCCAGCCCCAGATTGACCAGCCCCGAGGGCAGCCAGGCGGGCCACAGCGCCGCCTGTTCGGCCAGCCCCGGATCGGTCCGGCCCGCCTCGAGCGCCTTGCGCGCATCATTGGCGCGCTCGACCCGGTCGTAGAACAGGTTCGGCAGCGAGAACAGCACGCCCGCAAGGCATGCCAGGATCACGACCGCCTTCTTCCAGGCAGGGAAATAAAGCATGGGCGCCTTTCCTGAACGACGCGCGGCCCAACGCGCGGGCGCCGGGCCGCCAGATCGAGGCGCGGCCTCAGGCTTCCTTCGCCGGCTCGGTGCGCGAAACCACCGTGGCGATGGTGTTCTTGACCACGCGCACGCGCACGCCGTCGGCGATCTCGGCCTCGACCTCGTCGTCCTTGACCTTGACCACCTTGGCGATGATGCCGCCCTGGGTGATGATCTGGTCGCCGCGGCGCAGCGCGGCCAGCATCTCGCGGTGCTCCTTGGCGCGCTTCTGCTGCGGACGGATCAGGAAGAAGTAGAAGATCACGAAGATCAGGATCAGCGGGATGAAGGAGCCGAAGCCCCCCATCGGCGCGCCGCCCGCCGCCTGGGCGTAGGCCGGGGTCACGAACATGGTCTCTCCATATGCCGGGGGCGCTCGGGCCCCGCTTGCTTGAACTCGGCCGGACTATAGCCCCGGGCGCGGCCGATGCAAGGCGCGCCGCGTTAGCGCGCCCTTAAGGAAAGCGCGCTTAGCTGAGCGCGCAACCCGCCCACGCCCCTGTGCCGGAGCCCGCCATGCGCGCAAGCCTGATCGCCGCCGCGTCCGTCGCCATCGCCCTCGCCGCGCCGCTGGGCGCGCTGGTGGCGGCGCCGACGCCCGGCTCCGGCCCCTACGTCGCCGTCGTGCCGCCCTGGCGCGACGCGGACGCGGTCATCGCCAGGGCCGGCGGGGCGCCGCTTCTCCCCTTCCGGGCGCCCTTCGGGGCCTTGGTCGAGGGCGGCCCGGACCTGCCTCGCCGCCTCGTGGCGGCGGGCGCCTGGACGGTCCTCGACGGCGCGACGCTCGCCATGATCTGTGGAGTTTCCAAATGACGCACCCATCCGATTCCTCCTTCGCCGCCGGTCAGGAGCGGGCGGCGCGCAAGCTGGCCACCGCCAACTGGGCGCATGCGGCGCTGCTGCCCGCGATCGCCTGGATGGCCGGCGGCCCCGCGCTGTGGGTCGGCGCGGCGGCCGTCGCGCTCTGCCTCATGGCCGAGGGCGCGGCGCGCGTGGGCGGGCCGGCCGGCCGCGCGGCGCTGGCGCTGGCGATCATGGGCCAGGCCTGCGCGCTGGTCGCGGCCTTCACGGGCCATCCGTGGCAGATCGACGCGCACATGTATTTCTTTGCGCTCCTCGCCGCGCTCTCGGCCATGGCCGACGCGCGCGCCCTGCTGGCGGGCGCCGGTCTGGCCGCGGTCCATCACGCGGTCTTCGCGCTTGCCGCGCCTCAGCTCGTCTTCCCGGGATCGGCCGATCTTGCGTCCACTCTTGCCCGCGTGGGCGTGCACGCGGCGATTCTGGTCATCGAGACGATCGTCCTCGTCCTTGCCGCGATCGACCGCAAGGCGCTGCATGAAAGCGCGCAGCGGGCGCAGGCCGAAGCGGCCGAGCAGGCGCGCGCCGCCCAGACCGCGCATGAAGAGGCTCGCGCCGCCGAAGCCCGCGACGCCGCCCGCCGCGCCCAGATGCTCGAAACGCTCGAGAAGGAATTCTCGGCCGCGGTCGCGCGCGGCCTCGAGGGCGACCTTGGGGCAAGGATCAAGGCGCGCTTCGACGAAGAGACGCTGAACAAGCTGGCCGAGGGCCTCAACCAGCTCTACGCCGAGATCGACGGCGTGTTCGAGGACATCGAGACCCAGGCCGAGGCGATGGCCGCCGGCAACCTGAACGCGCGCATGGAGCGCCCGCGCCGCGGCCGTTTCGAAACCCTGCGCAACACCCTGAACCGCACCGCCGAGCGGCAGCGGGCCATGATCGCCGAGATCGTCCAAACCGTCGCCGCCGTCCGCGACGCCTCGCAGGAGATCGAGCAGTCGGCCACGGGCACCGCCCGCCGCGCCGAGGAGAACGCCGCCTCGCTCGAGGAGATCGCCGCCGCGATGGAAGAGATGGCCGCCTCGGTCGCCTCGAACGGCGCGCGCCTCGACGAGGCCGAGGGCATGGTGCGCGACGCCGCCTCGGCCGCCGAAACCGGCGAGCGGCGCATCGCCGACGCCATCGGCGCCGTGCGCCGCATCGAGGACGGCTCGGCGCGCATCGCCTCGATCATCGACGTCATCGAGGCGATCGCCTTCCAGACCAACCTGCTGGCCCTGAACGCGGCGGTCGAGGCCGCGCGCGCCGGCGAGGCGGGCAAGGGCTTCGCCGTCGTCGCCACCGAGGTGCGCGCCCTGGCCCGCCAGTCGTCCGACGCCGCGCGCGACATCTCGGCGCTGATCTCGGAAAGCTCGGCCAGCGTCGCCGACGGCGTGCGTCTGGTTGGCGAAACCGGCGACACCCTCAAGCTGATCGCCGAGCGCGTGCGAGGCCTCGCCTCCACCGTCAGCGCCATCGCCGAAGCCGGCCGCGAGCAGACCGCCAGCGTCGCCGCCACCTCGGCCTCGGTCTCGCGTCTCGATCAGGCCACGCAGGCCGACGCCGCCGAAGCGGAAAAGGCCGCCCGCGCCGCGCGCCATGTGCGCACCGAGGCGACGTCGCTGTCCGAGCTGGTCTCGGCCTTCGATCTGGGGGCCGGCGGCCGCGCGGCGGCCGCCTGACCGGCCCGCCCCCGCCGCGCGCCGGCGCGGCGGGGCTCTTTTACATTCGCGTCCGTTCGGGCATAACCGCGGCTCTCAGGAAACCACCGGAAACGCGAGCCATGCACGACATCCGCCAGATCCGCGAAAACCCGTCCGCCTTCGACGCCGCCCTGGCGCGCCGGGGGCTCGCGCCGGTCGCGGCGCGCATCCTCGAGCTGGACGCCGCGCGGCGCGAGAAGATCGCCGCCGCCGAAGCCGCCCAGGCCGAACGAAACGCCGCATCCAGACGCGTCGGCGCCGCCAAGGCCGCCGGCGACGAGGCCGAGTTCGCCCGGCTGCGCGAACTGGTGGCGCAGAAGAAGGACGAGATCGCGCGCCTGGAGGACGAGGCGCGCGCCTTCGACGAGCGCCTGCGCGCCATGCTGATGGAGATCCCCAACCTTCCCTACGACGACGTTCCGGACGGGACGGACGAGAACGACAATGTCGAGATCCGCCGCTGGGGAACGCCGCGCGCCTTCGACTTCGCGCCGCTCGAGCACTACCAGATCCCGGCGGCCGCAGCCGGCCTCGATTTCGAGACCGCCGCGCGGCTGTCGGGCAGCCGCTTCGTGATGCTGCGCGGCGCCATGGCGCGCCTGCACCGGGCGCTGGCGCAGTTCATGCTTGATCTTCACACGCGCGCGCATGGGCTCGAGGAAACCTGGACCCCGGTTCTGGTCAAGGACGAGGCCATGCTGGGCACGGGTCAGCTTCCGAAATTCGCCGAGGACAGCTACCGCACCGAGAACGGCTGGTGGCTCATCCCCACCGCCGAGGTGACGCTGACCAACACGGTCGCCGGGCAGATTCTGGAACCCGGCGCCCTGCCCCGGCGGCTGTGCGCGCACACCCAGTGCTTCCGCTCGGAAGCCGGAAGCGCCGGCCGCGACACCGCCGGAATGCTGCGCCAGCATCAGTTCGAGAAGGTCGAGATGGTCTCGATCGTCCGCCCCGAGGACAGCCGCGACGAGCTCGAGCGCATGACGCGCTGCGCCGAGGCCGTGCTCGAGGCGCTCGAGATCCCCTACCGCACCGTCGTTCTGTGCGCCGGCGACATGGGCTTCGGCGCCCGCCGCACGCATGACGTCGAGGCCTGGCTGCCCGGTCAGGGCAAGTATCGCGAAATCAGCTCCTGCTCGGACTGCGGCGACTTCCAGGCGCGGCGCATGAACGCCCGTTTCCGCCGCGAGGACGGCGCCAAGCCCGAGTTCGTCCACACCCTCAACGGCTCGGGCCTGGCGGTCGGGCGCACGCTCATCGCGGTGGCCGAGAACGGCCAGCAGGCCGACGGCTCGATCCGCCTGCCCGAGGCCCTGCGCCCCTACATGGGCGGCGCCGCCGTCATCCGCCCCGACGGCGCGCTGGCCTGATCCGGCCGCCCGCGCGCGGATCGGAGCCGAGATCGCCGCGGATCATCCTCGCCGCCCGCGCGCGGACCCGACATCCGCGCGCGGGCGCTGGACGCGCCCCGATCAAGCCGCTAAGTCTTCGCCGACAAGCGAAAAGAGGGCGCATGCGTATTCTCATCACCAATGACGACGGAATCACGGCCGAGGGGCTTGCCGCGGCCGAGGACATCGCGCGCGAGGTCGCCGGACCGAACGGCGAAGTCTGGGTCGTCGCGCCGGAAATGGAGCAGTCCGGCGTCGCGCACTGCATCTCCTACACCAAGCCCATGCGCCTCGTGCCGCTGGGCGCGCGCCGCTGGGCGGTCGACGGCTCGCCCGCCGATTGCGTGATCGTGGCGCTGCGCCGCCTGATGGCCGAGGCGCCGCCCGATCTGGTCATTTCCGGCGTCAACCGCGGCCACAACGTGGCCGAGGACGTGGTCTATTCGGGCACGGTCGGCGGCGCGATCGAGGCGGCGCTGCAGCGCGTGCGCGCCATCGCGCTCAGCCAGTATTACGGACCCGAGAACATCGACGCCGCCGATCCGTTCGAGGCCGCCCGGCGCCTTGGCCCGCGCGTGGTGCGCCGGATCCTCGAGCTGCCCTGGGACGAGAAGGCCGATTACGGCCTGTTCTACAACGTGAATTTCCCGCCCCTGCCCGCCGACAAGGTGCGCGGCGTGCGCGCCGCCCGCCAGGGCCGGCGCCCCGGCGGCGCCTTCGAGGTGCGCGAGCACATCGCCCCCAACGGGCGCACCTATTACTGGCTGGCCCATGGCCGCGGCAACCGCGAGGCCGCCGCCGGCGTCGACGCGCGCGAGGCTTCGGAGGGCTGGATCACCGTCACGCCCATGCGCGCCGATCTCACCGCCGCCGACCGGCTGGACGAGATCGCCGCCGCGCTCGGCTGAGGAGAGGGGTCCATGAGCGCGGCGCCCGAGCATGACGACGCCAACGCCCCCGACGCCCTGCGCGAGGGGCGCATGAAGCTGGTCTTCGCCCTGCGCTCGCGCGGGGTGACGGATGCGCGCGTGCTCGACGCCATCGAACGCACCCCGCGCGAGCTGTTCCTGGACCGGGCCTTTCGCGATCGCGCGCTCGAGGACGTGGCGCTGCCGATCGCCTGCGGGCAGACCATCTCGCAGCCCTCGATCGTGGGGCTGATGACGCAGGCGCTCGAGGTCACGCCGCGCTGCAAGGTGCTCGAGGTCGGCTGCGGCTCGGGCTATCAGGCCGCGGTTCTGGCGCGCCTGGCGCGGCGCGTCTACACGATCGAGCGCCACCGCCCGCTGGCGCGGCGCGCGCGCGCCCTGCTCGAGCGCGAGCTCGACCTGCACAACGTCACCGTCATCGCCGGCGACGGCGCCTCGGGCCTGCCCGCGCAGGCGCCCTTCGACCGCATCATCCTGACCTGCGCGGCCGAAGACACGCCCTCCGAGCTGCTGGCGCAGCTCAGGGTGGGCGGCGTCATGGTGCTGCCCGTCGGGCAGAGCGACGAGATCCAGCAGCTGATCCGCATCCGCCGCACGCCCGAGGGGCTGGACTATCAGGACCTTGCGCCCGTGCGTTTCGTGCCCTTGCTCGAGGGCATGGCCGAAGACCCGGACGAGGGCTAGACCGCGGCCGCGGCCCGCACCCAACCGAACGAGGACGCCATGACCAAGCCCAACGCCTTTTCGCTGCGCGCCGGCCCCGTGGCGCTGAGCCTGCTGGCGCTGACCGCCTGCGGCTGGGACGAGCCGCGCGCGCCCGTTCCCGGCGCGCCGACCGCCGTCGCGCCAAGGCCCGTCGCGCGCCCCGAGGCGCCTCGCCCCCAGCCCTTGTCCGAGGCGCCCGCCAGCGATTCGCGCGGGGTGATCGACTATGGCGACTACGCCGTGGTGCAGGCCCGGCCCGGCGACACGCTCGAGGCGATGGCCGCCCGCGTGGGCCTGCGCCCGTCCGAGCTTGCCGCCTATAACGGCCTGCCGACGGGCTATCGCCCCCGCCCGGGCGACGAGCTGGTCTTGCCGCCCCGCGCCGAGGGCTATGCCGCCGCCGCGCCCGCGCCCGAACCGGCGCCGGCGCCCGCCGCGGCGGCGCCCGCGCCCGAACCCGCCCAGGGCTGGAACCCCGCCGCCATCGGCGCGGCCATCGAACGCGCGCCGGGCCCCGACGCCTCGGGCCAGAGCGCCCCGGCCGCGAATGCGCCCGGCGCGGCGCCCGCCGCCGACGTCTCGGATGGCGGCACGCGCATCGTCTACCGCACGGTCAAGCCGGGCGAGACCGTCTATTCCATCGCGCGCGAGACCGGCGTGCCCGCCGATGCGATCATCTCCTGGAACGGGCTGCGCGCGCCCAGCTACGCGGTCATGCCCGGGCAGGTGCTGGCCCTGCCCGCCGACGCGCCGCAAAAGCCCCGCGACGAGGCGCCGGCGCGCGTTGCGGCGCCCGGCGCCGGCGCGGGCGCGCCGCCGCCCGCCGTAGCGGGCGCGCCGCTGCCGGCCGACACGGTTCCGCCGCCCAGGCTGAAGTCGCCGCAGCTCAGCCGCTACCAGACCCCGGCCGAGCGCGCCGCCGAGGCGGACGCCCGGCCCGAGCCGGCGCCGGCGCCGCGGCCGGCGGCCGAGGCGCCCCCCGAAGCGCCGGGCGCGACGCCGCCCAAGACGGCGAGCGAAACCGCCGCGCCGGGCGCCTCGCAGACCGCCAAGGCCGCCGAGGGCAAGCTGATGCGCCCCATCGACGGTCCGATCGTGCTGCGCTTTGGGCAAGGCGGCCCGGCCGGGCGCAATGACGGGATCGAGATCGCCGCCAGGCCGGGCGATCCGGTGCGCGCCGCCGCCGATGGCGAGGTGGCGCTGGTGTCCAAGTCGCTGGGCGATTGGGGCACCATCGTGCTGGTGCGCCATCCCGACCGGCTGATGACCGTCTATGGCCGCCTGGCCGATGCGCGCGTCTCGAAAGGACAGCGGGTGACGCGGGGGCAGACCATCGGCACGGTGGCCGAGGGCGATCCGACGACGCTGCATTTCGAGGTGCGGCGCGGCGCCTTCTCGGAAGATCCCGAGAAGTTCTTCTGACGCCGCGCCGCAACCCGCGCGCCCGCGTCAGGCGGCCGGGCGCGCGGCCCGCGCCGCGGCAAGCCGCTCGGCCGCCATGCGCTGGGCCACCTCGTCGGTCGTCAGCCCCTCGGCTTCGGCGCGGGCGAAGATCGCGTCCAGCGTCGGGCCGATCCCCTCGATCCGCCGCATGGCCGCCGCGCGATCGGGGCCGCCCCAGATCGGGGCCGAGGCGCCGATCACGCCCCCGGCATTGGCGATGAAGTCCGGCGCGTAGAGCACGCCGCGCGCCTGCAGGGCCTGCGCGTGGCGCGGCGCCTCGAGCTGGTTGTTGGCAAGGCCGCAGACGGCGCGCGCGCCCAGCTCGGGGATGGTGCGGTCGTTCAGCACCCCGCCAAGCGCGCAGGGCGCGAAGACGTCGGCGGGCGCGGCGTGAATGCGCGCGGGATCGACGGGCTCGGCGCCCAGCTCCTCGACCACGCGGCGCAGGGCGGCCTGGTCGATGTCCGCCACGACCAGATCGGCGCCCGCCTCGCGCAGCAGGCGGCACAGCTCGCGCCCCACGCCGCCAAGACCCTGAACGGCGATGCGCCGCCCGGCGGGGCTTTCGTCGCCGAACAGGCGCCGCAGGACGGCCTTGACGGCGACGAAGCCGCCCCAGGCCGTGAAGTTCGAGGGATCGAAGCCGTCGGGATATTCCGACGCCTTGCAGAAGACGTAGTCGCAGCTGCGCGCGATGGCGTCGGCGTCGCGCGGGCTCACGCCCACGTCGATCGCGGTCCAGTAGCGCCCGCCAAGCGCCTGCACATGCCGGCCCATGGCCTCGAGCAGGCGCGCCTTGTCCGCGCGGGCGGGGTCGGCGACGATGACGCATTTGCCCCCGCCCAGAGGCAGGCCGGCGGCGGCGTTCTTCAGCGTCATGCCGCGGCTCAGGCGCAGCACGTCGCGCAGCGCCTCTTCATGCGAGGCGTAGGGCTGCATCCGGCAGCCGCCCGCCGCCGGGCCCAGCGTCGTGTCGTGCAGCGCGATGATGCCGAACAGGCCGACCTCGGCGTCGCGCACGAAGATCACCTGCTCGTGATCGTCGAATTCGGGATGGTCGAAGGGCGTCATGGCGTTCCTCCCTCTTTCGCCTTTACCTAGCGTAAAGGGTAACGCCGGCGTCCGAGGCCGGTTTTGCGCATCCGCCGCCCCGGCGGGCCGGGCGTAGGATGCGCGCCCCGCTGCGGGGCCATCGGCGCAATCCTGTCCCAATTCTCGCGCCGGCCGGAAAATGCGCCGATTCGCGTCGCCCGCCGCCGCGCGGCTCAGCCCGGCAGGCGCACGCCCTTGCGCCCGGCCAGGTCGGTGATGAACTGCCAGGCCACGCGCCCCGAGACCGCGCCGCGCGTCTGGCGCCACTCGATGGCCTCGGCGCGCAGCGCCTCGTCGTCGATCTCGATGCCCAGCGCGTCGCGATAGCCGCGCACCATCTCGAGGAACTCGTCCTGCGAGCAGGGATGGAAGCCCAGCCACAGCCCGAAGCGGTCCGAGAGCGAGACCTTCTCCTCGGTCGCCTCGGAGGGGTTGATGGCCGAGGAGCGCTCGTTCTCGATCATGTCGCGGGGCATCAGGTGGCGGCGGTTCGAGGTGGCGTAGAAGATCACGTTCTCGGGCCGCCCCTCGACGCCGCCGTCCAGAACGGCCTTGAGCGACTTGTAATGGGCGTCGTCGTGGTCGAAGCTCAGATCGTCGCAGAACAGGATGAAGCGGCGGTCCCCGGCGCGGCGCAGCAGCTGCATCAGGCGGCCGATCGAGGGGATGTCCTCGCGCTGGATCTCGACCAGGATCAGCCGCGGCGGCGTCGCGCCGGCGTTGACCGCGGCATGCGCCGCCTTGACCAGCGAGGACTTGCCCATGCCCCGAGCGCCCCACAGGAGCGCGTTGTTCGCCGGCAGACCCTGCGCGAAGCGGCGCGTGTTCTCGAGCAGCGTGTCGCGCGCGCGGTCGATCCCGCGCAGCAGCGCCAGATCCACCCGCGCCACCCGGCGCACGGGTTCGAGCCGGTCGGGCGAGACGTGCCAGACATAGGCCTCGGCGCTCCAGTCGGGCATGGCGGCGGGCGGCGGGCTGATGCGCTCGAGCGCCTCGGCGATGCGCGTCAGCGCGTCGGCGTTCGCGAAGGCGGCTTCGCTCATGCGTCGTCCTCGTCCTCGGGGTCGATGAGGCCGTCGGCGATGTCCTGCTCGCGGCGTTTGCGCTCGGCGGCGCGGACCAGGAAGATCGAGATCTCGTAAAGCAGGTAGATCGGGATGCCCAGGCCCAGCTGGCTGATCGGATCGGGCGGCGTCAGCACCGCCGCCGCGGCCGCGATGCCGACGATGGCGTAGCGGCGCATGTTGGCCAGCCCGTCGGCCGTCACCAGCCCCGCCCGGCCCAGCAGCGTCAGCAGCACCGGCAGCTGGAAGCAGATGCCGAAGGCCAGGATGAAGGTCATGACGAGGCTCAGATACTCGTTGACCTTGCCCAGGAACTCGATGCCCGTATCGGCGTCCGACCCCGGCGCCTGGAAGTCCAGGAAGAAGTCGATGGCCATGGGCATGACCAGGAAATACACCAGCGAGGCGCCCATCAGGAACAGCACCGGCGTGGCGATCAGGAAAGGCAGGAAGGCGCGCTTCTCGTTGGCGTAAAGGCCCGGGGCGACGAAGCGCCAGACCTGCATGGCGATGACCGGGAAGGCCAGGAAGAACCCGCCCCACACGGCGATCTTCAGATGGACGAAGAACTTTTCGTAAAGCTGGGTGTAGATCAGCTTGGCGTCCTGCCCGCGCGCGATCAGCTCGTGGCGCAGCGGCGCGGTGAGGAAATCGTAGATCTCGCGCGCGAAGATGCCGCAGATCACGGCCGCCACCGCCAGCGCGATCAGCGAGTAGATCAGCCGCTGGCGCAGCTCGGCCAGGTGCTCGATCAGGGGCGCGGTCGAGGCGTCGATGTCGTCGTCGGTCATGTCTTGCGTGGCCTTCAGGGCGAGCGGCGGGCGAAGGGCCGCGCCCGGCCGGCCGCCGGGGCGACGGCGCGGGCCTGGCGGGCGGTCAGGCGTCGGGCGCAGCGGGCGGAACGGCGGGGCGCGCGCCGGACGGGTTGTCGGCCGGGGCCCGCGGGGCGGCGTCGCGCGCGGGCGCGGGGGGCGTTTCGCCCCTGGCCTCGGCCTCGAGCGCGGCGGCGTCCGCCTCGATCTGCGCCAGCTTCTCGGCGCGGGCCTTGCGCGCGGCCTGCTCGGCCTGCCAGGCGGCGTTCTCGGCCTCGTCGGCGGCGTCGAGCGAGCCGGGGGCCGGCTTGGCGGGCTTTCTGTCCTCGCCCAGCCGGTCGGCATAGGCGCGCGCGCTCGAGCCGATGTCGCGCGACAGGCCCGAGACCTGCCGCTGCACGTCGCGCAGCTCGGGCAGGTCGGCCTCGCGCGCGGCGTCCTCGAGCGTGCGCTGGAACTCGCGCGCCATGCCCCGCGCCTTGCCCACGTAGCGGCCCAGCGTGCGCAGCATGACCGGCAGGTCCTTGGGACCGACCACGATCAGCGCCAGCGCGCCGATGACCAGCAGCTCGGACCAGCCGATGTCGAACATGCGCGGACCTCCGTGGCGGCGGCTGGGGCGGCGGCCCGATCAGCCTTCCTTCTTCTGCGCCTCGGCGCTGGGGGTGACGTCGATCACCTTGCCGTCCTCGGCGCGGCGCTCGTCGGCCACCTTCTGCGGCTCGTCATCCTCGGCCAGGCCTTTCTTGAAGCTCTTGATGCCCTTGGCCACGTCGCCCATCAGGCCGGAGATCTTGCCCCGACCGAAAAGGACCACGACCAGAAGGACGACGATGAGAATCTGCCAGATGCTCGGGCTCATGCCGGATACTCCCAATTCCGCGGGCGCCTCGCGCCCGGCTCCGCTTCACACATATTGAATGCCGCGCCCGGGCGAAAGGGCCAAAACGGCGCGCGGGCGCGACCGGGCGTCCCGGCGCGCCCTCACGCGCCCGCCCTGGGGCGCGCGGGGAACAGAAAGCAGCGGTCGCGGCGCATCGACAGCCACAGCCCCGTTCCGCGCTCGGGCAGGAAGGCGCCGGGCGTGGTGGCGCGCAGGATCGCGCCGTCATGCTCCATCCGCGCCTCGATCAGGCTTTCCGAACCCATGAAGCGCGCGCGCTCGACGCGGCCATAGGCGGGCACGCCATGCTCGGCGCTTTCGCGCGGGGCGGGCTGGCCGCGGTCGAGCTCGATGCGCAGGTGCTGCGGGCGGATGACGATCTCGACCTCGGCCCCGTCGGGCAGGTCGGGCGTCAGGAACAGGCCGAAGGGCGTGTCCGTCTGGCGCGAGCGCACCACCGCGCGGATCACGTTGACGTCCGAGAAGAAGGCCGCCGCCTCGAGATCGGCCGGGTGGTTGTAGATGTGATAGGGCGCGCCCACCTGCACGATGCGCCCCCCGCGCATCAGCGCGATCCGGTCGGCCATGCGCATGGCCTCTTCAGGCTCGTGGGTGACGAGCAGCACGCCCGTCCCCTCTTCCTTGAGCACCGACAGCGTGTCGTCGCGGATCTCGTCGCGCAGGCGCTGGTCGAGGCCCGAGAAGGGCTCGTCCATCAGCATCACCCGCGGCCGCGGCGCCAGCGCGCGCGCCAGCGCCACGCGCTGCTGCTCGCCGCCCGAAAGCATGTGCGGGAACTTGTCGCCATACCCGCCCAGGCCCACGCGGCGCAGATAGGTCTCGGCCTCGGCGGCGCGCGCGCGCGGCAGGCCGAAGGCCACGTTCTGCGCCACCGTCAGATGCGGAAACAGCGCGAAATCCTGGAACATGAGCCCGATCGATCGCGCCTCGGGCGGCGCGTGCCGGACGCCGTCGGAAACGACGCGCCCGTCCAGCGCGACCGTGCCCGCGTCCTGCCGCTCGACGCCGGCGGCGATGCGCAGCGTGGTGGACTTGCCGCAGCCCGAGGGGCCGAGCAGGCAGACGAGCTCGCCCGGCTCGACCTCGAGCGAGACGTCGTCGACCACGCGCCGCCCGTCGTAATCCTTGCGCAGGCCCGCCAGCGCCAGGCGCGGCGGCGCCAGAAGGGGCGGCGCCGCGGGGCGGGCGGGCCGCCGGGGGGCGAGCTCGTGCGCCGGCTTGCGCGCGGGGGGCTCGGGGCGCGGATGCGCGCGCGTCTGCGGCCCCGCTTCGGAGCGCGCGCGGGCGGCGGGCGCCTCGTCCGCCCGCGCGTCCTGCGCCTCGCGCTCGACCGCGCGGGCCGCCGCGCCCGAGGCGCCGCCGGTGTTCTCGATGTCGTGCGTCACGGCCGCTCCCGCCTCGTCGCTCGGCGACGATATTGCCGATGATTTCTCTCAGGTTGACATGGCAGATAGCAATCCGAGGGCCCCGGGGCAAGGCGCGAGCGCGCAAGCGACGTCATCGCGCCTCCAGATCGCGCCGCATCGCGATGCGCGCCGAGGCGTCCAGCCCCGCGCGGCGCAGCGCGGCGAGGTCGGCGCGGCATTCGGGGGTCCACTCCTCGGGCGGGATCGGCGCGAAGCCCAGGCGCGCATAGACCGGCGCGTTCCAGGGAACGTCGGCATAGGTGGTCAGCGTCAGCGCGGCGCGGTCCATGGCGCGCGCGCGCCGGGCCAGCGCCGCGATCAGCGCGCGCGCCACGCCGCGGCGCTGGAAGGCGGGGTCCACGTCCAGCTCGCACACATGCAGGCTGTCGCGCTCGACCTCCCAGACCAGGAACCCCGCGACGCGGCCGCCGATGCGCGCCACCAGGAGCCGCCCGGCCTCGGCGCAGTCGGCGAAGGCGGCGGCGGGGGCCGGCCCCTCGGCCGCGGCTTCGGGATGGGGGCTGTCGAGGAACATGCGCGCGCAGGCGTGTTCGATGCGCGCGCAATCGGCGCCGTCGGCGCGCCGGCCCGCCTCGACGCGCGGCGCGCCTCGGCCGGGGCCGGGGCCGCTCATCGGGCGCTCACATCGTCAGATTGGCCGCGCCGCCGTCCAGAAGGATGTTCTGGCCGACGATGAAGCCCGCATGCTCGGAGCACAGGAAGGCGCACATGGCGCCGAACTCGCGCGGCGTGCCGTAGCGGCGGGCGGGGATGGTCGCGGCGCGGCGCGCGCGCGCCTCCTCGATGGTGATGTTCTCGGCCGCCGCCACGGCCGCGTCCAGCGCGTCGGCCCGGTCGGTGGCGTGGATGCCCGGCAGCAGGTTGTTGACGATGACCCCATGCGGCGCGACTTGGCGCGCCGTCCCGGCGACGAAGCCCGTCAGCCCCGTCCGCGCCCCGTTCGACAGGCCCAGCTGCGGGATCGGCGCGCGCACCGACTGCGAGGTGATGTTGACCACCCGCCCCCAGCCGCGCGCGATCATGCCCGGCATGAGCGCCTTCATCAGCATGATGGGCGTCAGCATGTTCGCCTCGATGGCGGCCAGCCAGTCCTCGCGCTCCCAGTCCGACCACAGGCCCGGCGGCGGCCCGCCGGCGTTGGTGACGAGGATGTCCACGCCCTCGGCCGCCGCGATCAGCTGCGCGCGCCCCTCTTCGGTCGTGACGTCGCAGGCCACCTCTTCGACCTTCACGCCATGGGCGGCGCGGATCTCTTCGGCCGCGCGCGCCAGCGGCCCCGGGCTGCGCGCGTTCATGATCAGATCGACGCCCGCCTCGGCCAGCGCCTCGGCGCAGCCGCGCCCCAGACCCTTCGACGAGGCGCACACCAGCGCCCGCCTGCCCCTGATGCCCAGATCCATGACTCGCTCCCTGCCTGGCGATGCTTCGGGCGCCGAGCCTAGGCCGCGGCGCGCGCCTTCGCAACGCCCGGCGCGCTTGGCCCTTTCCAGCGGCGCGGCGCGGCGCTACATAGCCGCCATGCTGGACCAAGGACACATATCGCCCCATCTGCCGCCCGAGATCGCCCGGCGCCGGACCTTCGCCATCATCTCGCACCCCGATGCGGGCAAGACGACGCTGACCGAGAAGCTGCTGCTTTACGGCGGCGCGATCCAGATGGCCGGCCAGGTGCGCGCCAAGGGCGAGGCGCGGCGCACGCGCTCGGACTTCATGAAGATGGAGCAGGAGCGCGGGATCTCGGTCTCGGCCTCGGCCATGTCCTTCGAGCATGAGGGCCACTGGTTCAACCTGGTCGACACCCCCGGGCACGAGGACTTCTCCGAGGACACCTACCGCACGCTGACCGCGGTGGACGCGGCGGTGATGGTCATCGACGGCGCCAAGGGCGTGGAAAGCCAGACGCGCAAGCTGTTCGAGGTCTGCCGCCTGCGCGACATGCCCATCCTGACCTTCTGCAACAAGATGGATCGGGAAAGCCGCGACACCTTCGAGATCATCGACGAGATCCAGGAAAGCCTGGCCATCGACGTCGCCCCCGCCAGCTGGCCCATCGGCAAGGGGCGCGACTTCATCGGCTGCTACGACCTCATCTACGACCGCCTGGCGCTGATGGACCGCGCCGACCGCAACGTGCGCGCCCAGGCGGTGCAGCTCGACGGGCTGGACGATCCGCGCGCGGCCGAGCATGTGCCCGCCGACCTGCTGGCCGAGCTGCGCGAAGAGGTCGAGATGGCCCGCGGCCTGCTGCCCGCCTTCGACCGCAAGGCGTTTCTCGAGGGCACGCTGACGCCGATCTGGTTCGGCTCGGCCATCAATTCCTTCGGCGTGCAGGAGCTGATGCGCGGCCTTGCGCAATACGCCCCGCCGCCGCGCCCCTGCCCCGCCGCCTCGCGCGAGGTGCGCCCCGAAGAGCCCGCCGTCACCGGCTTCGTGTTCAAGGTGCAGGCCAACATGGACCCCAAGCACCGCGACCGCGTGGCCTTCCTGCGCCTGTGCTCGGGCCATTTCCGGCGCGGGATGAAGCTGCGGCACGTGCGCTCGGGCAAGACCATGACCATCGCCAACCCGGTGCTGTTCATGGCCGCCGAGCGCGAGCTGGCCGACGACGCCTGGGCCGGCGACATCATCGGCGTGCCCAATCACGGCCAGCTGCGCATCGGCGACGCGCTGACCGAGGGCGAGGAGCTGCGCTTCACCGGCATTCCCGCCTTCGCGCCCGAGCTGCTGCAAAGCGTGCGCGCGGGCGATCCGATGAAGGCCAAGCATCTTGAAAAGGCGCTGACGCAGTTCGCCGAGGAAGGCGCGGCCAAGCTCTTCAAGCCCGCCGTCGGCTCGGGCTTCATCGTCGGCGTGGTCGGCGCGCTTCAGTTCGAGGTGCTGGCCAGCCGGATCGAGCAGGAATACGGCCTTCCCGTGCGCCTCGAGCCGACCCAGTTCAACGGCGCGCGCTGGATCTCGGGCCCGCGAGAGGCGGTCGAGGCCTTCATCAAGGCCAATCGCGGACACATGGCGTATGATCACGACGGCGACCCGGTCTACATGACCCGCATGCAGTGGGATCTGGACCGGGCGGCCCGCGACCATCCCGAGGTGCGCCTGTCGGCCGTCAAGGAAACCCATGCCTGACCCGCGCGCCCGCCGCTGGGCGACGCGCACGAGCGACGAAAGGAGCAAGACATGATCCGAGCAGCAGCGATCCTGACCGCGGCGCTGGCCCTTGCCGCGTGCAACACCGTCGAAGGCGCCGGCAAGGACATCCAGGCCGGCGGCAAGGCGATCGAGAAGGCCGCCGAGAAGACCAGCAAGGCCATCTCGCAGTGACCCGCCGCCCCGCCCCGCACGGGGCGGGGCGCTTGCCGGGGCGGCGCGATTCGCAAGGATTCTTGACTTGCGCCGCCATCGGCGTATGGTGCGCCGCAGCGCCGCGCCGATCCGGGCGCGCAGGACGCGGCCGCCTGAGAGTTAGCGGCCGACATGGACCGCAGATCCGCATGGATCCTCTCACGCAAGGACCTACATGAAGTTTTCCGACCTCGACCTTGATCCCAAGGTCCTTCAGGCCATCGAGGAGGCCGGCTACGAAACGCCGACCCCCATCCAGCAAAAGGCCATCCCCGAGGCGCTCAAGGGCCGCGACGTTCTGGGAATCGCCCAGACCGGCACCGGCAAGACGGCCGCCTTCACCCTGCCGATGATCTCGATCCTGGCGCAGGGCCGCGCGCGCGCGCGCATGCCCCGCAGCCTGGTGCTGTGCCCCACGCGCGAGCTGGCCGCCCAGGTGGCCGAGAATTTCGAGATCTACGGCAAATACCACAAGCTGAGCATGGCGCTGCTGATCGGCGGCGTCAGCTTCAAGGATCAGGACCGCCTGATCGACCGCGGCGTGGACGTGCTGATCGCCACGCCCGGCCGGCTTCTGGACCATTTCGAGCGCGGCAAGCTCATGCTCACCGGCGTGCAGATCATGGTCGTGGACGAGGCCGACCGCATGCTCGACATGGGCTTCATCCCGGACATCGAGCGCATCTTCTCGCTGACCCCGTTCACGCGCCAGACGCTGTTCTTCTCGGCCACCATGCCGCCCGAGATCACGCGCCTGACCGAGCAGTTCCTGCACGCGCCCGTGCGCGTCGAGGTGGCGCGCCAGTCCACGACCGGCGAGAACATCGAGCAGCGCGTGTGCGAGCTGACCCCCTCGCGCAAGGACCGCGCCGATTCGGAAAAGCGCGCCGCGCTGCGCGCCCTGATGCGCGCCGAGGGCGAGGCGCTCAAGAACGCCATCATCTTCTGCAACCGCAAGCGCGACGTGTCGGTCCTGCACAAGTCGCTGCTCAAGCACGGCTTCAACGCCGGCGCGCTGCACGGCGACCTCGACCAGTCGGTGCGCATGCGCGTGCTCAACGGCTTCCGCGACGGCGAAATCCAGATCCTCGTCGCCTCGGACGTGGCCGCGCGCGGGCTGGACATTCCCTCGGTCAGCCACGTCTTCAACTTCGACGTGCCCATCCACTCCGAGGATTACGTCCACCGCATCGGCCGCACCGGCCGCGCCGGGCGCAAGGGCGTGGCGGTGACGCTGTGCCTGCCGCACGAGCAAAAGCACCTCGACAAGATCGAGGAGCTGGTCAAGGCCACGATTCCGCGCGTGCCCTCGCCCCTTGCCGCGCCGGCGCCCGCGCCCGAGGGCGAAGCGCCCGAGGCCGAGGCGCGCCCGCGCCGCCGCGGCCGCCGCAAGAGCGCCGCCGAGGCCGCGGCCGAAGCCGCGCCCGCGCCGCCCCCCGCGGCCGAACGCGCGCCCGAACCCGACGCCGCGCCCAAGGCGGCCGCGCCCGAGGCGCCCGCCCCGGATGCGCCCTCGCCGCGCCCCGCCCGCGCCCGCCGCGGCGAGGGCAAGCGCGCCGAGCCTTCGGCGCAGCAGGACGAGGCCCCCGCCCCCCGCGCCCGCCCCGAGCGCCGCCGCGGCGGGCAGGTGGTGGGGTTGGGCGATCATGTGCCGGCCTTCCTGCTGCAGCCGATCAACGTGGACGAGCTGATCGCCGCCAGCGCCCGCGACGAAGACCCCGAGGAGGAAGAGGCCGACGCCCCCTCCCCCGCCGAAGGCGGCCCCTCGGGCGAAGGCGCGGCGGTCTGAGCGGGGTCGACGCGCCCGCGCCGCCGGCCTATCATCGCGCCATGAAGCCGCTGCGCGCATTCCTGGCCCTCGCCGCCCTCGCTGCGGCGACGGCGCCCCGACCGCCCCTCGCCGATCTTGCGCAGCGCGCGGACGACGCTGCCCTGGCGCAGCGCCTGACGCGATCGGGCGGCTGTCCGGGCTGCGATCTGCGCGCGGCGGGCCTGCGCGCGATCGTGCTGCGCGGCTGCGATCTGTCCAGGGCGATCCTGCGCGAGGCCGATCTGAAGGAGGCCCGGCTCGACGGCTGCACCCTTGCGGGCGCCGACCTGCGCCGCGCCGAGCTCGAGCGCGCCAGCCTGCGCGACGCCGATCTGCGCGGCGCGCGCATGCGCGGGGCCGACATCGAGAAGGCCGAGCTGAGCGGCGCGGATCTGCGCGGCGCGGATCTGCGCGAGGCGGACGCGGCGTCCTGCGTGCTGACCGGCGCGGATCTGCGCGACGCCGACCTGCGGGGCGCCGAGTTCAGGCGCGCCGACCTTACCGGCGCGCAGCTGGCCGGCGCGCTGGCCGACGAGGCCATGCTCGAGCGCGCCGAGGCGGCGGGCGCGGACCTGTCGCAAACCCGCCTGCGCGGGGCCGACATGGACCGCATCCACGCCGCCGGCGCGATCCTGCGCGGCGCCGACCTGACCGACGCGCGCCTGTCCAGCGCCGACCTGCGCGGGGCGGATCTGCGCGGCGCGCAGCTCGAGGGCGCGCTCTTGCGCCGCACCCGCCTGAGCGGCGCCGACCTGCGCGGCGCGCGCGGCCTGACCGAAGAGCGGCTGCGCATGGCCTGCGGCGACGAAACGACCCGCCTGCCCGAGGGATTCTCGATCGACCCCTGCGACTGACGGGCGCAAGCCTTGCCAAGCGCGGCGCCGGCGGGGATGATGACCGCATGAACGCCCCGCAGCCGACCGGGCCGATCGCGCGATGAGCAAGCCGCCGCCCTCGCCCCCCGACGACCGCCTCGCGCGCCTAGCGCATGAGGCGCGCGCGGGGCTGCTCGACCGCCGCAGCTTCATGGCTCTGGCCACCATCTTCGGCGCGGCGCCGGGGCTGGCGCGTGCGTTGGCCGGGCTGCCGGCCGCCGCGCAGCAGCCGCCCGCGCCGCCCGGCGGCGTGCTGCGCTGCCAGATGCCGGTGCGCGCCGCCGGCGATCCGCGCCTGTTCGACACGCCCGAGCAGGCCAACCTTGCGCGCGGAACCTGCGAGACGCTGGTGCGATACACGGCCGACTACGCCTTCGAGCCATGGCTGGCCGAAAGCTGGAGCGTCTCGCGCGATGCGCGGCGCACGGTTCTGCGCCTGCGCAAGGGCGTGCGCTGGTCGAACGGCGACCCGTTCGATGCGCGCGACGTGCTGTTCAACCTCGAACGCTGGTGCGACCGCGCCACGCCGGGCAACTCGATGGCCGCGCGCATGGCCTCGCTGATCGATCCGGCCGAGGGGCGCCTGGCGGCCGGCGCCGCGCGCGCGATCGACGCCCACACCGTCGAGCTGCGCCCCCTGGTTCCCGACGCCACCCTCGTCGCCGGCATGGCCGACTATCCGGCCCTGCTGGTTCATCGCGACTTCGACCGCGCGGGGGGCGATCTGATGGCCCATCCGGTCGGAACCGGCCCCTTCGCGCTGGCCGCGCTCGAGCCGGGGCGGCGCGCGACGCTGATCCGCCGCGAGGGCTGGTGGGGCGGGCGCGTCGCGCTCGACCGGATCGAATACCTGGACCTGGGCGCCGATCCCTCGGACTGGGCCGAGGCCTTCGCCCGCGACGAGATCGACATGACTCACGAGACGGGCGCCTCGTTCGTGGCCCGCTTCGACGAGATGGGGCTCAACCGCTCGGACGTGATCTCGGGCGCGACGGCGGTGGCGCGCATGCGGGTGGACGCGCGCCTGGGCGCGCTGCGGCCCTATGCCGACCCGCGCCTGCGCCGCGCCTTCCAGCTGGCGGTGGACAACGCGGTGGTGCTCGAGCTGGGCCACGCCAATCGCGGCTGGATCGCCGAGAACCACCATGTCGGCCCGATGCATCCCGACTATTTCCCCCTGCCGCGGCGCGCCCCCGACCCGGCCGAGGCGCGGCGCCTGATCGCGCAGACCGGCCTGGCCGATTTCGAGCACGAGCTGATCTCGCTGGACGACGACTGGCGCCGCGACACCGGCGACGCGGTGGCCGCGCAGCTGCTGGATGCGGGGATCCGGGTGCGCCGGCGGCTGCTGCGCGCCGACGCGTTCTGGCGCGACTGGACGCGCCATCCCTTCTCGATCACCGACTGGACCATGCGCCCGCTGGGCGTGCAGATCCTGGCGCTGGCCTATCGCAGCGGCGAGGCGTGGAACGAGACCGGCTTCTCGGACCCCGAATTCGACGCCCTGCTGGCCGAGGCGCTGGGCATGCCCGACGCCGAGCGGCGGCGGCTGATCATGGCCCGGCTCGAGCGCATCCTGCAGGACAGCGGGGTCATCATCCAGCCCTACTGGCGCACGCTTCAGCGCCACTTCACCGCCCGCGTGCGCGGCGCATGGATGCACCCCATGCTCGAGCATCACCACGATCTGTGGGGGCTGGTGCCGGCGCCCTGAGCGCCGGGGTCAGATGGTGCGCCCGCCATCCACCTCGAGGACCACGCCGGTGATGAACTCGGCTTCGTCCGAGCACAGCCACAGCGCCGCGTTGGCCACGTCGCGCGGGGTCGAGAAGCGGCCGAGCGGCACCGTCGCCAGGAAGGCGGCGCGGCGCTCGGGCGTGTCCTCGCCCATGAAGCTGGCCAGAAGCGGAGTCTCGCCCGCCACCGGCGCCAGGGCGTTGACGCGCACCTTGTCCGGCGCCAGCTCGAGCGCGAGCGAGCGCGTGGCCAGGTTCGCCGCCGCCTTGGTGGCGTTGTACCAGGTCAGCCCCGGGCGCGGGCGGATGCCGGCGGTCGAGCCGATGTTGAGCATCACCCCGCCCCCCTGCGCGCGCCAGATCGGCGCGACGGCGCGGGTGAAGTGATAGATCGACTTGACGTTGACCGCGAACAGGCGGTCGAACTCGTCCTCGGTCACCTCCAGCACGGGCTTGTTGCGGTGGGTCCAGCCGGCGTTGTTGACCAGAACGTCGATCCCGCCGAAGGCCGCCTCGACGGATGCCGTCGCGGCCTCGACCGCGGTGCGGTCCGACACGTCGCACCAGAGCGGCAGCGCCGCCTCGCCCATCTGCTCGGCCGCCTCGCGGGCGGCGTCCTCGCGGATGTCCAGAATCGCCACCCGCGCGCCCTCCTCGACGAAGCGGCGGGCGATGCCCAGCCCGAAACCCGACGCGCCGCCGGTGACGATGCAGCGCTTGTCCTTCAGCCTCATGTTCTCCTCCCCTGTCCCGCGCGCGGCGCGCGAAGCCGACGATGGCGCAGGCGAGGGCGGCGCTCAACCCCCCGCGGGGGCGGCGGTCAGCGCGTCCTTCACGGCCTTGCTGAGTTCGTTGAGCGTGAAGGGCTTGGGCAGGTAGCTGAAGTCGGTCAGATCGTCGAGGCTGCGGCGGAAGGCGTCCTCGGCATAGCCCGAGACGAAGATCACCCGCAGATCGGGCCGCGTCCTGCGCGCGATGCGGATCCAGCTGGGCCCGTCCATGCCCGGCATGACCACGTCCGAGACCACCAGGTCGATGCGCCGCCCCGGCTCGCGCACGATCTCGAGCGCGGCCTCGGCGCTGTCGGCCTCGATCACCTCGTAGCCGCGCAGCCGCAGCGCCCGCGCCGCGAAGGAGCGCACCGGCGCCTCGTCCTCGGCCAGCAGCACCACCCCCTCGCCCCCGAGATCGGGCGCGGGGCGGGCGGCGGCGGGCTGGTCGGGCTCTTCGGCCTCTTCGTCGAGCCGCGGCAGGTAGATCGAGAAGGTCGCCCCCTGGCCCGGCGCGCTGTCGGCGAAGATGAACCCGCCCGTCTGCTTGACGATGCCATAGGCGGTCGACAGGCCCAGCCCCGTGCCCTCGCCCGGCTTCTTGGTGGTGAAGAAGGGCTCGAAGATCTTGCCGATCTTGTCGGGCGGAATGCCCTGCCCGGTGTCCGAGACCTCGATCAGCACATAGTCGCCGGCGGGCACGGCGGCGCGGTCGCGGCGGAACTCTTCGCTCACGGTCACGTTGCGCGTGCGGATGCGCACGTCGCCGCCCTCGGGCATGGCGTCGCGGGCGTTGACGACCAGGTTCATGATGACCTGCTCGAACTGGCGCTCGTCCACGCGCACGCGGCCGATCTCGCCCTCGTGCTCGAGATGCAGGCGCACGCGCTCGCCCAGCAGGCGGTTGAGCATGTGCGACAGCTCGGTCAGCGTGTCGACCAGCGAGATCACCTTCGGCCGCAGGGTCTGCTTGCGCGAGAAGGCCAGCATCTGCCGCACCAGCGCCGCCGCGCGGTTGGCGTTCTGGCGGATCTGCATCAGGTCGGCATGGTCGGGATCGTTGGTGTCGCGGCGCATCAGCAAGAGGTCGCAATGGCCGTTGATCGCCGTGAGCAGGTTGTTGAAGTCGTGCGCCACCCCGCCGGCCAGCTGACCCACCGCCTGCATCTTCTGGCTCTGGACGAACTGCGCCTCGAGGGTCTTGAGCTCGGTCGCGTCGGACAGCACCGCGATCAGGGCCGGCTCGCCCTCGAACGTCACGCGCGTGAGCGACAGCTGCAGGAACACCTCGCGGTCCGGATCGCGGCCGCGCGCCATCTCGGCCCGGCCCGACGAGCGCCCCGCCGCCGCCTCGCGGATGCGCGCCGAGACCGGCCGACCCAGCCCTTCGACCAGCGCGTCGAGACGCGCGCCGGGCGTCGCGCCGGGGCCCAGCAGCCGCCGCGCGGGCGCGTTGGCCGAGACCAGCGTGCCGTCAAGCCTGAGCCGCGCCAGCGCGACGGGCAGATGTTCGAGCAGATCCTCGCCGCCCTCCGCCTCGGGTTCGTCCTCGGGAAGGGGCTGAACCAGCCAAACGCGCGGCGCGTCGGCGCCGCGGCGCGCCGCGTCGAAAAAGACCCGCACCCGCGCGCCGGGTTTTCGGGGCCGCGCCAGGCGCACCGTCTGGCCCGGGCGCTCGGGGACGGTTTCGAACAGGTCCTCGAGCCGCTGCACGGGGCCCTCGACCATCTCGGCAAGGCAACGGTTGACGATGACGCGCCCGTTCGATTCGCGCGCCACGCCGAAGCCCCCGGCGATGGCCAGATCGCCCGCCCCGCCCTCGGACGCCGGGCGCAGGCGCCACAGCGCGCCGCCGGCGGCGGGGGCGGCCTCGGCCTCCCACACCGCGCCGCCATGGGGAAGGGTCTCGGTCGCGGCGCGCCGTTCGCGCAGCGCGGCGCGCAGCAGGCGGTAGACGACGCGGCGCGCCAGCGTCTGGGCGGCCGGATCGGCGGCGGCCAGACGCTCGTCCAGCATGCCGGCGCCGGGGCCAAAGGCGGCTTCGAAGGCGCCGTTCGCGGCCAGGATGGCGCCGTCGTCGTCGGTCAGCGCGGCGGGCTGGGGGGTGTCGGCGAAAAGGGCGTCGAAGGCGGCGCGGGCGCGATCGGCGCGGCGCGCGGGCAGCGTCGCCGCCGCGACCGTCGCAAGCAGACCTCGGCGCGGCGCGCCTTCGCCGTCTTCGGGGGTGAACATGCCTGCCCGTTCCTTCCTCACGCCTCGCGCGCCGCCGCCATCGCGCCCGATCAGAGCCCAGAAAGGCTAACAGATCGTAAACCCGCGCTCACCCCTCCTGCGCGACGCGGCGCAGCAGCGCGGCGTAGAAGCCGTCGCCGCCGTCGCGCGGGGTGAAGGCGCGCTCATCCTCGAGCGCGAAGCCCCCCTCGGCGAGGAAATCTTCGACGACGTCGCGATTCTCGGCCCGCAGCAGCGAACAGGTGGCGTAGAGCAGCCTTCCGCCGCCGGCCACGTTGCGCGCCGCCGTTCGCAGCACGCGCGCCTGCAGGGCGCGCAGGGCCTCCAGCCCGGCCGGCGTCAGCGCCCATTTGGCGTCAGGGTTGCGCCGCCACGCGCCCGAGCCCGAACAGGGCGCGTCCACGAAGACCAGATCGTAGCGCCCGCGCGGCGCCTCATGCAGCGTCCGCACCCGCGCGCCGGCGCGGCGCGCCCGGGCGGGCAGGTCGGCCATGCGGCGAGGATCGGCGTCATGCGCGTCGATGGGACCGCCGGTCATGGCCGCCAGGGCCAGCGCCTTGCCGCCGCCGCCGGCGCAGAAGTCGAGCACCTGCTCGCCCGGGCGCGCGCGCGACATCAACGCCGCCGCCTGGCTGGCGGCGTCCTGGATCTCGACCAGCCCGTCGCGATAGGCGGCCGCGGCCCGCAGACGCCGCGCGCCCTTTTCCACGCGCAGGCACCAGGGCGAGAGCGGGCCGGGGGCGGCCTCGACTCCGTCCGTGCGCAGCGCCTCGATCGCCTGTTCGGGGGTCGCGCGCAGCGCGTTCACGCGCAGGTCCAGCGGCGCGCGCGCGCGCATCGTCGCCATGGTCTCTTCCAGGCGCGGGCCGAAGGTGCGGCGCAGTTCCGGCTCGAGCCAGTCGGGAAAGTCCAGCCGCACCGGCGCCGGCGCGGGCGGCGGCGGCGCCGCCAGGCGCGCGCGCTCTTCGTCCGAAAGCGGGGCCGGCGCAAAGCGCCCGCCGTCGCACAGGGCCGCGATCTGCGCGACGCTCAGCCCCTGCTCGGCCAGCAGCGCCAGAACCAGCGCCCGCCCGCCCGCCGCGCCGGGCCCCATCCGCCAGGCCAGCGAGCGGCGCCGGCGCAGCGCGTCATAGACCAGATCCGCCACCGCCGCCCGGTCGCGCGCGCCGGCGTAGCGGTTCTCGCGCCCCCAGCGGGCCAGCAGCCGGTCGACGCCGCGCGCCAGGCGCGGATCGGACGGCCCCGCTTCGGGCCCCGCCCCCGGCGCCGGCGCCAGCGCCGCCTCGATCGCGTCCAGAAGCGCCATGGCGGCGGAGAGGCGGGCGGCGGGGGTCATGTCAGGCTCATCCGTTTGCGCTAGGGTCGGGCTCTGGATCAGGGCGGGCTTACCCGCCGCGACGGAAAAGGACAAGCGCATGACCTTTCGCACCGCCCGCCCCGCCGCGCTGGCCGCCGCGCTGGCCGCCGCGCCGGCCCTTGCCGCGCTCGGGCCGCTCGGCCCCGCCCCCTTGCGCGCGCAAGAGGCCGTCCAGCCCGAGGACACCCACGCCCGCGCCGTCATCGCCGCCCCCGCGCGCGCGCGCAGCTTCATGGTCGCGGCCGCCCATCCGCTGGCCGCCGAGGCCGGGCGCGCGGCGCTGGCGCGGGGCGGATCGGCCGCCGACGCGGCGCTGGCCATGCAGATGGCGCTGAACGTGGTCGAGCCGCAAAGCTCGGGCCTGGGCGGGGGCGCGTTCATCGTCTACTGGGACGCCTCGGCGCGGCGCCTGCTTACCATCGACGGGCGCGAGACCGCCCCCGCCGCCGCGGGCCCCGACTACTGGCTGGGCCCGGACGGCAAGCCGGTCGCATGGTGGGAGGCCGTGGTGGGCGGGCGCTCGGTGGGCGTGCCGGGCGTGCTGCGCGCGCTCGAGACGCTGCATCGCGCTCATGGCCGCCTGCCCTGGGCCGAGGGCTTCGCCCCCGCCGTCAGGCTGGCCGAGGAGGGGTTCGCCGTCTCGCCCCGCCTGGCCGCCTCGATCGCGCAGGCGGCCGGGCGCGGGCTGGACCCCTTCGCGGCCGCGCGCGCGCTGTTCTTCGGCCCCGACGGCGCCCCGCTCCGGGCGGGCGCGCGCATGACCAACCCCGACCTTGCGCGCGCCATGCGCCTGATCGCGGCCGAGGGCGCGGACCCCTTCTATGAGGGCGCGCTGGCCGGCGACATCGTGGCGGCGGTGCGCACGCCCATCAACCCCGGCATCCTGAGCCCGCAGGACCTGGCGGGCTACCGCGCCGTGCTGCGCGATCCGGTCTGCGCGCCGTATCGGGGATACGAGGTGTGCGGGATGGGTCCGCCCTCGTCCGGGGGGCTGACGGTCGGGCAGATCCTGGGGATGCTGTCGCATTTCGACCTGCCCGCCATGGGGCCCTCGGCCCGGGCCTGGCATCTGTTCGCCGAGGCGTCGAAGCTGGCCTATGCCGACCGGGCGCTATACATGGCCGACGCCGATTTCGTGAAGATGCCGGTGCGCGGGCTGCTGGACGCCCGGTATCTGGCCGCGCGCGCGCGCCTGATCGACCCCGCCCGCGCGATGGCAAGCGCCGCGCCGGGCGCGCCGCCCTGGGACGACGCCGCCCTGCGCGCCCCCCAGATCCAGATCGAGCGCCCCGGCACGAGCCACCTCGTCGCCGTCGATCGCCATGGCGACATGGCGTCGATGACGACGACCATCGAGACCGGCTTCGGCAGCCGCGTCGTCGCCAACGGCTTCCTGCTCAACAACGAGCTGACCGATTTCTCGCGCGCGCCCGAGCGCGACGGCCGCCCGGTGGCCAATCGCGTCGAGGGGGGCAAGCGGCCGCGCTCGTCCATGGCGCCGACCGTCGTGCTGCGCGAGGGGCGGCCCGTGCTGCTGATCGGCTCGCCGGGGGGCTCGCGCATCATCGGCTACGTCGCCGGCGCGCTGGTGCGCATCCTCGACTGGGGCATGGACCTGCAGGCGGCCGTTTCGGCGGGGCATGTGATCAGCCGCGGCGGACCGGTCGAGCTCGAGCGCGGAACCGAGGCCGAGGCGCTTGCGGACGCGCTGCGGGCGCTGGGGCACGAGGTGACGATCCGCGACCTCAATTCGGGCCTGCATGCCATCGCGCTGACGCCCGAGGGCCTGCTTGGCGCGGCCGACCCGCGGCGCGAGGGCGTCGCGCTGGGCGACTGAGCGCGCCGCCCGCCCCTTGCGCGCAGCCGCGCCGCGGGGCGGGCGCCCGATCCTCGCGGCCGGCGCGCGCCGCGCCGGGGCCGCGCGCACGCCCCTGCCGCGTGCGCCCGCCGCCGGATCGGGCGATCAGCCGCCCAGCCGCGCGCGAATGAAGGCGTCCTCGGCCGCCTGATAGTCGCGCGCGATCTTCAGATCGAACATGTTGAAGGCATGCACCCCGCCCGGATAGACGCGCAGATCCGCCTCGGCGCCCGCTCCGACCCAGCGCGCGGCCATCATCAGCGTGTCGTCCAGCAGCGGGTCCCAGGTTCCGACCTGGAACAGCGCGGGGGGCATGCCCTCGAGCGCGGCCAGAAGCGGCGACACGCGCGGATCGGCGCGCAGCGCCCGGTCAGAAACGAAGTTGTCCACGAACCAGGCGATGGTCGGGGTGGACAGGACCAGCTGCCGCGCGCCCCAGTGCGCCGCCGAGGGCGTCATGCGCAGATCATACATGCCATAGTTCAGGATCGCGCCGCGCACGCGCTCCATCCGTCCCGCATCGCGCAGCGCCAGAAGGGTCAGCGCCGCCAGATGCGCGCCCGCCGACTCGCCGCCCACGATCATGGGCGCGTCGTCCCCCGCCCCGAGCGCCCGCGCGCCCTCGTCCAGCGTCCACAGCGCCGCCGCAAGGCACGCCTCGGGCGCCGCCGGCCAGGGATGCTCGGGCGCCAGCGGATAGGCCACCGAAACCACCGCCGCGCCCGTGCGCCGCGCGATGCGCTGGTTGTGCAGGTCGTAATGCGCCGGGCTGCCCAGGGTCCAGCCGCCGCCATGGATGTGCAGATAGACCCCCCGCGGCGCGCCCTCGGGCGCCGAGACGCGCACCCGCCCGCCGCCGGGCAGCGCCAGCCAGCGCGACCCCTCGAGCGGGCCGGCGGGCGGGAACAGGCCGCGCCCCTCCTCGCGCGCGCGGCGGGTCTCCTCGACCGGCACGGCATGCGTGGGCGGGACGGCGCGCAGCGCCTCCTCGAGACGGGCGTTGAAGGCGAGGGTTTCCTCGTCGGCGGCGGCGGGCGCGAACAATGCGGGGTCCAGCGTGAGCATGCCCGCATGCTAGCAAATCGCCGGCGCGCGAAAAGCCCCCGCGACCCTCGGCCGTGCGCAAGTCATGCCCCGGCGGCGCGCGAGGCGGAACGACGTCCCGCGCGGGGAAACGCCAGGCGCGCCGGGCGGAACGGCGGTTTGACGAGCGACCACCCCTCGCAGGCGAGGGAACGGCGAAGCCAGATCGCGCGCGGCGCCCGGCAGACGTCCCCTCGCGCGCGTGGAGACGCCCCGGGCCGCGCGCGTCATTTCAGCTTGATGACCGACGTCCCCCCGCGCGCGTGAAGGCGCCGCAAGCTCGGCCGGAGCGCCGACGTCCCTGCGCGCGGAAAACGCGGCACGATCGGCGCGACTTTGGCGCGGATGACGCCGGCGCGGCGGACGCGCTGGCGCGGCGCGATGACATGCGTGCCGTCCCGACGCCCGTGCGAGCGCCGGAAGACGCCAGCCATGCCACGCCATGACGGGCCGCCAAGGCGCCGACGCCCCCGACGCGCGCGCAACGCCCGGCGGCCGCGATCGACGCCGCGTCGATCCCATCCGGCGGCGCCGCGCCCCGCGCACAAGCGCGTGACCGGCGCGCGCGCGCATTGACAGCCCCCGCGCGGGCGGAAAACCTGCCGCAAGCGCCCAGACGGGCGCGCGGTTCCAGCAGAAGAAGGAAAGCCGATGAAGGACCACGCCGCCGGCCCCGCACCGGGCAAGTTCGTCGACCCCGAGCTGGCCCTGTCCGGGCGCCCGCGCGCGCGCGTCGCGCCGGTCGGGCTCGAGACGCTGTGGTTCAACACGGGCACGCTGTGCAACATCGAGTGCCTGCGCTGCTACATCGAATCGAGCCCCACCAACGACGCGCTGGTCTATCTGACCGAGGCCGAGGTGCGCGCCTATCTGGACGAGGCCGAGGCGCTGGGGCTCGAGCTGCGCGAGGTCGGCTTCACGGGCGGCGAGCCCTTCATGGCGCCCGAGATCATCGGCATGATCGGCGCCGCGCTCGAGCGCGGGCGCGAGGCGCTGGTGCTGACCAACGCCATGCGCCCGATGATGCGGCCGCGCGTGCAGGCGGGCATCCGGCGCCTGGCCGCCGCGCATGGCGCGCGGCTGACGCTGCGCGTCTCGCTCGATCACCACGAGGCGCGCCATCACGACGAGGAGCGCGGCGCGGGCGCGTTCGAGATCGCGCTGGCCGGTCTGCGCTGGCTGCGCGAGGCGGGCGTGCGCACGGCGGTCGCCGGCCGCACCCTGTGGGGCGAGGACGAGCGCGACGCGCGCGCCGGCTACGCCGCCCTGTTCGCGCGCGAGGGGCTCGACATCGACGCCTGGGACCCCGCCCGCCTGGTGCTGTTCCCCGAGATGGACGAAGGCGGCGACCCGCCCGAGATCACCGAGGATTGCTGGGCGATCCTGAACAAGCGCCCCGAAGAGGTGATGTGCGCCAGCTCGCGCATGGTCGTGCGGCGCAAGGGCGCCGACGGCCCGAGCGTGGTCGCCTGCACGCTGCTGCCCTACGATGCGCGATTCGAGCTCGGGCGCACCCTGGCCGAAGCCCTGCGCCCGGTGCCGCTCAACCACCCGCATTGCGCGACCTTCTGCGTCCTGGGCGGGGGCAGCTGCTCGGCCTGAGCCGGGGCTGGCCGGCGACGACCGCCCCCCTGCCCCATGACCGGGCCTCGCGGCGCGCGGCGCTCGGGCGTGCGCATCGCCGCAGCCTGGCGCGCGGCCGCCCGGACATCCCCGGCCATGACCATGCGCCGCGCTGCGCGATGGACGGCAGGCCCGGCGGTCGTCGGCCCCCGCCGGGGGGCCGACGCTCCGGCATCTGGCGCCCCCGGCCCCGCGGCCCCGATCCGCGCACGGCGCGGGCCGGGGGCGGCGACGCGCGGCGGCCTCAACCCGGCGCCGAGCCCTCGGCCGCCTGCGCCCAGGCGCGCAGGGCCGGGCCGGCCTTGGCGGCGCGCTCCTCTTCGCTCAGCGCCGGCAGCGCGCGCCCGAGGCCGCGGCGCTGCGCAGGGGTCAGCGCCTCGATGGGGGAAAGAAAGGTTCGGATCGCGAAAACCACCGCCCCGCTGCGCGCAAGGCGCAGGATCGTCTGCCGCTCGACCCGCAGCCAGCGCTCGGGCGCGCGCGGCGCGCAAGGCCCGGACGCGGCGGCCATCTTCTCGGCCTCGGAAACCGGAGTCCACAGGGCGCGTTCGCTCTGGAAATTCCAGTTGGCGCGCACCAGCGGCCGCCCCGCCCGCACGCCTTCGAACAGACGCTGCACGCGCCGCGCCAGCTCGCCCTCGTATCCCGGGACCGGGCGGTGGATGCGCACCAGCGGACGGCGGAACTTCTCGGCCAGCGTCCAGTGCGCGGGAAAGCACACCGCCGCCGACAGCAGCACATGCTCGGCCGCCCCCGCCGGCCGGTCGAGAATGACGAAATCCTCCTGCGCAAGCCGCGCCGCGACGGCGATGGGCGGCCCCTGCTCGAGCGGCACGCGCACCCCGTCCGCGCGCCGCGCCGCGCCGCCCTGAGCCCGCAGCCGCCCGCGCGCGCTCTGATGGGCGATCACCAGCTCCAGCAGCTCTTGCGCCGCCGCGTCGGCCGCCGGGTCATGGGCCAGCACCCGGTCGGGCATCGCGGCGATCAGCGCATCGCGCGCGGCCATCTGCGCGTCATGATCGGCCGCAGCGACCAGCCAATCGGCGGGATCGAGGGGCCCCACGCCCGGCGCGCCGGCCGTGCGCGGATCCATGAAAGGCGTCAGCGGCGCGTGGTCCAGCGCCACCCCCGGCGCCGCCGCCAGCGCGATCGCGGCGCGCGCGGCGGCCTCGGGCGCCGTCTCGAACCAGCCCTCGGCGCTCATTTCAACCCGCGCGACAGCCGCAGCAGGTTCGCCGAGGTCAGCGCCCGGTGCAGCGGTGCGTAGCGCTGGCCGAAGGCCAGCCAGTCCAGCCCCAGCGCCTGCGCCACGCGCCCCAGCGTCAGCCGCCCGTCGAGCCGCGCGGCGATGGGCGCGGCCTCGCGCGGGATGGGCAGCTCGATCCGCACGCCCGAGAAGTTCACCCGCAGCCGCCCGCGCTTGTGGATCTCGCGCGCCAGGGCGTCGGCGCGCAGGGCGTTGAGATGGGGCGTCATGTCGGGCGCGGGCCGGGCCACGCGCGCCTCGGCGCGCTCGCGCGGCGCGACGTAGAGCACATGCGCGCGCATGTTCCCGGCCAGCCGCTCGGCCAGCGCCCAGCGTTCGGGCTCGGACAGGCGCGCGACGCGGGCGGCGAATTCCTCGCCCTCGGGCAGGTAATGGCGCGGATCGTAGCGCGCCGGCTCGACGAACGAGACCGGGGCAAGGCCCGCCGCCTCGAGCAGCGCGAGCAGCGCGGGCACGTCATAGGGGCGGTCGCGCCCGTGCAGCAGCAGGTCGTAGAACCCGGTATCCCCCGTTTCGTGATCGCGCAGATGCTCGTTGCGCAAGAACCAGTTGGTCGGCGGCAGCGCGCCCAGCGCCGCGCGCGCAAGGCGCAGCTTCTCGGCCGGCGGATCCTGGCCCAGAAGCTGGGCGAAGGCCTCTTGCAGCGGATAGACGCCCGTGCGCCCATAGGGGGCGTAGAGCATCAGCCCCATGCCCCCCTCGGGCGCAAGCGCGCGCGCCAGCGCGGTCAACCCCGCCTCGGGATCGGGCAGATGGTGCAGAACCCCGCAGCAATCGACATAGTCGAAGGCCCCGCCCTCTTCGGCCGCCAGCTCGGGGGCGCGCGCGATGTCGCCGGTCTCGAAGCGGATCATGTCGCTCAGCCCCCGCCGCGCGGCGCGCGCCTCGGCGACCTCGCGCGCGGCGCGCGACAGGTCCAGATAGACGATCCGCGCCGGGCAGCCGGCGTCGCGCAGGCGCTGCGCCAGCAGGATCAGCCCGTCGCCCGTGCCGCCCCCCGCGACCAGCGCGCGAAAGGGCTGCGACCAGTCGCGCCCGCCCCGGAACAGGAAGTGGTCGACCTCGACCAGCTCCGAGGGCGAGCCGACGATCAGGCGGCGATCCTCGTCGGCGGGGTCGCGCGCGGGATAGGGAAGGAGCTCGTATTGCTCCTGGACGGGGTCCATGACGCGGCCTCCTGAATGCGCGCCGCATATGGGCGCGGCGGCCCGCTCGCCCCGGGCGGGCGGGACGCAACGATGATGATACCATGCCCGCGCCCCCGGCGCACGGAATCGGCCCGGACGGAGCATCTGTCGGGCGCCGCGCGGGCCGATGCAAGCCCTGCGCCGCCGCAAGCATCGAAAGGAGGCGCGCATGCGCACGCAGACCATCCGCATCGACGCGGCCGAGGCCGCGCTGGACCTGCCCATGGAGGCGCCCCGCGGCGCGGCGCTGCTGGCGCATCAATTCGCCGCCTCGGGCGCCGATCGCCGCATCGCGGGCGCGCTGGCCGCGCGCGGTCTGGCGACGCTGCGCCTTGACCTGAGCGCGCCGCCGACGGGCGGCGGCGCCGATCCCGCCGCGCTGGTGGCGCGCGCGGCGCAGGAGATGGCGGCGCGGGGCCTCGCGCCGGGGCTGATCGCGGGGCATGGGCTGGGCGGAACGGCCGCGGCCGCCGCGGCGCATCGGATCGGATCGGCGCGCGCGCTGGCGCTGATCAACGCCTTTCACGACGGCGCCGCGGTCATGGGGCCGGGGGCCCCGGCCGGTCTGGACGGGCCGTCGGTGGACCAGGCGCTGCGCGCGCTGCGCCGTCCGCTGCTGATCCTGCACGCCCCGCGCGACGCGACCGCCGCCATCGACAACGCCACCGCGCTGTTCCTTGCCGCGCGCCATCCCAAAAGCTTCCTCTCGCTCGACGACGCCGACCATGTCCTGTCCGATCCGCGCCATGCGGACGACGCGGCCGAGATGATCGCCGCCTGGGCGGGGCGGCGCCTGCCCCCGCCCCCGGCCCGCCCCGACGAGCCGCCCGCCGCCGAGGGTCCAGTCCTGGTCGCCGAAGCCGCGCCCGACCGCTTCGCCCAGCACGTCTTCGCCGCCCCCGACGCCGCCTTCATGGCCGACGAGCCGCCCTCGCTTGGCGGCGGCGGGCGCGGGGCGACGCCCTATCAGCTGGTGGCGGCGGGGCTGGGGGCGTGCACCTCGATGACCATCCGCATGTATGCGCGGCGCAAGGGCTGGCCGCTGACCCATGTCGAGGTCGAGCTGCGCCACGACCGCATCCATGCCGGCGACTGCGCCGACTGCCCCGAGGGCGCCGGCAAGCTCGACCGCTTCCGCCGGCGCATCGCGCTGCACGGCCCGCTCGACGCGGCGCAGCGCGCGCGGCTGATGGAGATCGCCGACCGCTGCCCCGTGCACCGGACGCTGACGGGCCGCATCGCGATCGAGACCGAGCAGGCGCCGCCGCCCGCGGATGAGGGCTGACGCCGCGCCCCCCTTGACGGCGCGGCCCGCCTCGTGCCCCGATCGCCCCCGACCCGGCGCCGTGCCGGAATCCGCAGGAGCACGCCATGTCCGACGCGCAGTTGCGCCACGAATTCGTCCGCGTCCGCGATCTGATCTTCCGCTGCCTGACGGCGGGTCCGCGCGACGCGCCCATGATCCTGATGCTGCACGGCTTTCCCGAGTATTCGGGCGCATGGGAAGAGATGATCGCGCGCCTGTCCGATTCCTTCTTCTGCGTCGCGCCCGACCAGCGCGGCTATGCCGGCTCGTCCAAGCCCGAGGCGGTCGAGGCCTATGCCGGCGGCAAGCTGGCCGGCGACGCGCTGGCGATCCTCGACCATTTCCGCCCCGGCGGGCGCGCCGCGGCGGTGTTCGGCCATGACTGGGGCGCCTCGGTGGCCTATGCACTATCCTTCCGCGCGCCCGAGCGCATGGAGCGGCTGATCATCGCCAACGGCGTGCACCCGATCCCCTTCCAGCGCGAGCTGGCGCGCGGGGGCGCGCAGTCCGAAGCCTCGCAATACATCGAATGGCTGCGCGCCGAGGGATCGGAGAAGCGCCTGGCCGAGGACGACTTCAACGGCATGCTGCGCCTGTTCTCGGCCAAGATGGACCTGAGCTGGCTCTCGGGCGCGCGGCTGCAGCGCTACAAGACCGCATGGGCGGCGCCGGGGGCGTTGCGCGGCATGGTCAACTGGTATCGGGCGACGCCCCTGCGCGTCGCCCGCCCCGGCAGCCCCATCCCGCCCGAAGAGCTGCCCGCCCTGCCCCCCGAGGCGCTGCGCGTGCGCGTGCCGCATCTGCTGCTGTGGGGGCTGAAGGACACGGCGCTGCTGCCCGAAACGCGCCAGGGGCTGGACGCGCTGTGCGACGATCTGACGGTGCGCGAGTTCGCGAAGGCCGATCACTGGATCCTGCACCAGACGCCCGACGAGGTGGCCGAAGAGGTCCGCGCATTCCTGTCCCGCCCGGCCCCGGCCGCGGGCTGACGGCGCCGCGCGCGCAAGGGCCGGCCGCCGCGGCGCGTCGCGGCGGCGCCTGCGGGCATCCGAAGACCCGATCAAGGCCCGCGAAGCGCCGCGCCCGCGCTCGAGCCCCGGAGCGCCCCCGGCCCCTCGGCGACGGGTCAGATCAACGGGGCGTTGATCCCGCCCCCCAACCCCTGCGATAGTGCGCCCTCGCCGAGCAGAACCGGAATCGGGAGAACGCAGCCGCATGGCCACCCCCAACGCCAACCCCGCAGCGCGGGCCGACGAGGACGAGGATCTTTTCCAGGCGCGCGAGGATGCGGCCAGCGGCGCCTACGACGCCTCGGCCATCGAGGTGCTCGAGGGGCTCGAACCCGTGCGCAAGCGGCCGGGCATGTATATCGGCGGCACGGACGAGCGCGCCCGGCACCACCTGGTCGCCGAGGTGCTGGACAACGCCATGGACGAGGCCGTGGCCGGCCACGCCACCCGCATCGAGATCGAGCTGGACGCCGATGGCTTCGCAACCGTGCGCGACAACGGCCGCGGCATCCCGGTCGATCCGCATCCGCGCTTTCCGGACAAGTCCGCCCTCGAGGTGATCCTGTGCACGCTGCATGCGGGCGGTAAGTTCGGCGGCAAGGCGTATCAGACCTCGGGCGGCCTGCACGGGGTGGGCGTGTCGGTGGTCAACGCGCTGTCGGAATCGCTGGTCGTCGAGGTGGCGCGTGGGCGCACGCTCTACCGCCAGCGCTTCGCGCGCGGGGTTCCGCTGGGCCCGCTCGAAACGGTCGGACCGGCGCCCAACCGCCGCGGCACCAGCGTCTCGTTCCGCCCCGACCCGCAGATCTTCGGCGAGCGCGCCCGCTTCAAGCCCGCGCGCCTGCTCAAGATGGCGCGCTCGAAGGCGTATCTGTTCTCGGGCGTCGAGATCCGCTGGAAATGCGCTCCCGAGCTGCTGCGCGAGGGCGACGAGACCCCGGCCGAGGCCGTGTTCCATTTCCCGGGCGGGCTTGCGGACTACTTGAACTTCACCCTGCAAGGCGCTGCGACGTTCAGCGAAAATCCCTTCGCCGGCAAGGTCGTCTTCGCCGAGAAGTTCGGCCCCGACACCGTCGGCTCGGTCGAATGGGCCGCCAACTGGACGCCGGCGCGCGACGGCTTCGCGGCCTCGTATTGCAACACCGTCCCCACTCCCGAGGGCGGCACGCACGAGGCCGGATTCTGGGCCGCGCTGACCAAGGGGCTGCGCGCCTATGGCGAGCTGACGGGCCAGAAGAAGGCCGCCCAGATCACGCGCGAGGACGTGATGGCGGGCGGCTGCGCCATGATCTCGGTCTTCATCCGCGAGCCGGAATTCGTCGGCCAGACCAAGGACCGCCTGGCCACCGCCGAGGCGCAGCGCCTGGTCGAGGGCGCGGTGCGCGACCATTTCGACAACTGGCTGGCGGCGGATCCGGCGGCGGGGGGCGCGCTGCTCGATTTCGTCATCCAGCGCGCCGAAGAGCGCCTGCGCCGCCGCGCCGAGAAGGAGACCCAGCGCAAGACCGCGACGCGCAAGCTGCGCCTGCCGGGCAAGCTGGCCGACTGCTCCGACGCCTCGCGCGCGGGGTCCGAGATCTTCCTGGTCGAGGGCGACTCGGCCGGCGGCTCGGCCAAGCAGGCGCGCGACCGGCGCACCCAGGCGGTGCTGCCGCTGCGCGGCAAGATCCTGAACGTGGCCAACGCCTCGATCGAGAAGCTGACCCAGAACCAGGAGCTGCAGGATCTGTGCCAAGCGCTCGGCGTGCAGCCTGGCGCGCGCTTCCGCCTCGAGGATCTGCGCTACGAGCGCGTCATCATCATGACCGACGCGGATGTGGACGGCGCGCACATCGCCTCGCTGCTGATGACCTTCTTCTACCGCCAGATGCGCCCGCTGATCGACGCGGGGCGGCTGTTCCTGGCGCAGCCGCCGCTCTATCGCATCACGCAGGGGGCGACGTCGGTCTATGCGCGCGACGACGCCCACAAGGACGAGCTGCTGGCCACGCGCTTCAAGGGCCGCGGCAAGGTCGAGATCGGCCGCTTCAAGGGCCTGGGCGAGATGATGCCGCGTCAGCTCAAGGAAACGACCATGGACCCGGCCACGCGCACCCTCGTGCGCGTGATGATCGACGAGGACGAGCCCGGCGAGACCGACGATCTGGTCGAGCGGCTGATGGGCCGCAAGGCCGAGACGCGCTTCCGCTTCATTCAGGAGAACGCCCGCTTCGCCGAGGCGCTGGACGTCTGAGCCCGCCGGAAAGGGAAAGCTCATGCGCGCCCGCCGCCGCGCCGCCATCGCCGCCCTGGCTTCGCTCGCCGCCGCCGGCTGCGTCGGGGGCGGCGTCGGCGTGGGCGTGGGCGACGGGCCGGCGCAATGGCTGGCGGGCGAACGCGGCTTTGCGATTCACACCGTCCGGCACGACCTGATCTATGACCCGGCCCTGATCCGGACGCTGCCCGGCCCGGTTCCGCTCTCGGTCTTCGGCGCCGCGCCGGGCGGCGCGGGGGCCGAGGCGCTGGCGGCGCAGCTGCGCCTGCCGGCGCGGCTGGGGGCGAAGGGGCTGCGACCCGCCCCCGCCGCCATCGCCGGCCCGCGTCTTGCGCTGGCCTTCGCCCCGCTGGCCCCGATCTTCGAGGACCGTCTGTGCGCGCTGGGCCGGGACGGCGGCGCGGATGGGCGCGGCGACGGCCCCGACCCGGCCGCCGTTGCTCGCGCGCAGGCCCCGCGACCGAACCCCGAGGGCCGCGCGGACGCCGCCCGGAACACCCGGAACGGCGCCGGCAAGACCGTCTGGGCCGACGTGGCGGCCAGGCCCCCGACCGGCGCCGGCGCCGCGAAGGCCTCGCCCGCGCGGGTCCGCGTCGCGGCCGCGCTGTGCATCGGCGCGCGGCCGATCGCTTCGGCGCAGATGATCGGCCCGCGCGCCGCCGCGCCCGACGATCCCGCCCTGCGGCGCGCCATGAGCGCGCTGCTGTCGGTCCTGCTGCCCGAGCGCAACCCCGAGGCGCCGCGCCCGCCGCGCCTTTTGCCGCCCTTCCCGGCCGAGGACTGAGCCTTGCCCCGCCCCTTGCGCCGCCCCTTGCGCCGCCGCCGTCGCGCCGCCTTGCCGCCGCCGCTTTTCTCGCCCAGCATGGCCGCCGCCTCGCGCCCGCAGCCAGGAGACTCCGCATGACGTCACCGCGAATCGCGCGCCCGCCCGCGCCGGCATGGGCGCTCCTGGCGCCGGTCATGGCCGCGGCGGCCTGCGCGCCGCTCGCCGACCGGATGGGGGCCAGCCTGGTGCACGATCTGCGCATCGGCGCCGCGTATGATCCGGCCATGCTTCGCGCGGGCGCGCCCTTGCGCGTGATCGGAACGCCTCCCGACGGCGCCGCCCCCGAAGAGACGGCGCGCGCGGCAAGGCTGCCGGCGCGGCTGGGCGGCCGGGCCCCGGCCCTGCTGGCGCCCGGAGCGCCGGCGCCCGCGGTCTTCATGGCGCTGTCCTTCGCGCCCGGCGTCGGCGCCGAGGCCGCCTGCGCCAGGACGCCGCCCACGCCCCAGCCGTCAACGGCGCCGCAGTCAACCGCCCCGCAATCAACGGCCGCTCGGCCCGGACCGCTGCGCGCGCTGTTCGCGCTGTGCGTGGGCGGGCGCCCGGCGGTCGAGGCGCGGCTGCGCAGCGCCGCCACGCGCGGGCCGCGCGACGCGGGCTTCTCGCGCGCCATGACGCAGCTCTTCCTCGCCGCCCTGCCCGAGCGAAACCCCGCGCTGACGAGGCCCCCGCGATGAGCGCCCCCACGATGCGCGCCCTGTGGCGCGCCGCGCTGGCCGCGGCGGCGGTGGCGCTGGGCGGGTGCGATCCCCATGGCGACGAGGTCGTCATCACGCACCAGCAGCGCGACGCGGCCTATGCGCCGTCGATCTTCACGGCCTCGGGCGTCATCGGGGTCGAGCTGCATGGCGCGCCGCTGGCGGGCATGCGTCCTGAAGAGACGCTGCCCCTTCTGGCCGCCCCGCAGCGATTTCCGACGGGCATGCGTTTTCGCGCGCTGCCGCCGGGCGGCTTCGATCCGCGCAACCCGGCCCATGACTCGCGCCACCGCCTCGTGCTGGTCTTCAACGCCGCGCCGCCCGCGGACCCGCAGGCCATCTGCCGCACCGCGCGGCCGCTGGGCGGGCCGCCGGCCGGGGCGCGCGGCTTCGCCGTCGACATGGCCGTGTGCCGCGACATGGAGCCGATCGTCTTCGCGCGCATGCGCGCCGTCGCCCGCGAGCGGGCCGACCGCGATTTCGCCGCGCGCGCCCTGCGGCGGCTTCTGACGCAGATGCTCTGAGCGCGCCGCGCCCCTTGAACGCGGCCCGGGAACGGCCGCGCGGCGGCGCCGGCCTACGGACCGCTCAGCCCCCCTCGAGGCTTTCGCGCAGGGCTTCGAGCTCGAGCCACTCTTCCTCGGCCGCGGACAGCGCCGCGCGGCGCGCCTCGAGCGCCGCCGCCGCCTTGTTGAAGCGCGCGGGGTCGCGGGCGAACAGCTCGGGATCGGCCAGCAGGGCCTCGAGCCGGGCGATCTCGTCGCCCAGGCGCTCGATCTCGGCGGGCAGCCGCTCGAGGCGCAGGGCCTGCTTGTAGGACAGGCGCGCGGCGGGCCTGCGCGGCTCGGGCCGCGCGGCGTCCTCGGGCGCGGGCTTGCGCGCGGGCGCCGACGCGGCGGGGGCGGCGGGGGCGGCGGGCGCGGCGTCGGGGGCCAGCGCCTTTTGCGCCTGCATGTCGCTCCAGCCGCCGGCATAGATGCCGGCCGAGCCGTCGCCGGGCAGCTCGACGCAGACGGTCGCGGTGCGGTCGAGAAAGTCGCGGTCGTGGCTGACCAGCAGCACCGTGCCATCGTAGTCGGCGATCAGCTCCTGCAACAGGTCCAGCGTCTCGATGTCCAGATCGTTGGTCGGCTCGTCCAGGATCAGCAGGTTCGACTCGCGCGCCATCAGCCGCGCCAGAAGCAGCCGCGCGCGCTCGCCCCCCGACAGGGCCTTGACCGGGCCGCGGGCCTGGCGCTCGTCGAACAGGAAGTCCTTCAGATAGCCGACGACGTGACGGGGGCGGCCGCGCACCAGGATCTGGTCGTTCTTGCCCGACACCCCCAGATCGGCGTCGCCGGTCAGGGTCTCCCACAACGACTTCTCGGGGTCGAGCTGGGCGCGGTTCTGGTCGAAATAGGCCTCGACCAGGTTCGCGCCCAGGCGCACATGCCCCGAATCGGGCGCCTCGCGGCCGGTGAGGATGCGCAGCAGCGTCGTCTTGCCCGCGCCGTTCGGCCCGACCAGCGCCACGCGGTCGCCGCGCATGATGCGCAGCGAGAAATCCTTGAGGATGCTGCGCCCCGCATAGGATTTCGAGACGCGCTCGGCCTCGATCACCAGGCGCCCGGACTGCGGCGCGCCCTCGAACGCCATCGCGGCCGCGCCGATGCGCGCGCGCTGGGCGGCGCGGGTCTGGCGCAGCTCCTGCAGGCGGCGCACGCGGCCCATGTTGCGCTTGCGCCGGGCCGAGATGCCCTCGACCGCCCAGCGCGACTCGGCCTTGATCAGGCGGTCGAGCTTGCGCCGCTGGGCCTCTTCCTCTTCCAGCAGCTTGTCGCGCCAGTCCTCGAAGCCGTCGAAGCCGCGCGACACCCGCCGCACCTGTCCGCGGTCGAGCCAGAAGGTCTGGCGCGTGAGCTTGCGCAGGAAGGCGCGGTCATGCGAGATCAGCATGTAGGCCGCGCGCGTGCGCCCCAGCTCGTCCTCGAGCCAAGCGATGGTCTCGATGTCGAGATGGTTGGTGGGCTCGTCCAGCAGCAGCAGATCGGGCGCCCCGGCCAGCGCGCGCGCCAGCGCCGCGCGCCGCCGCTCGCCCCCCGAGGCGGTGGCGGGGTCGGCCTCGGCGCGCACCTTCAGCCCCTCCATGGCGATCTCGGCGCGATAGCGCTCGGCCGGGTCCAGCCCGGCGGCGGCGTAGTCGCCCAGCGTCGCGTGGCCCGAAAGGTCGGGGTCCTGCGGCAGATGGCCGATGCGCGCGCCCGGACGCACGAAGCGCTCTCCCGCATCGGGTTCGATAAGCCCCGCGCAAAGCCGCATGAGCGTGGACTTGCCCGCGCCGTTGCGGCCGACGAGGCAGATGCGCTCGCCCGGATGGATGGCGAGCGAGAGGTCCGAGAAAAGCGGCTCGCCGCCGAAGCCGAGCGAGACGTCCGAAAGGGTGAGAATGGGTGGTTCGGCCATGGCAGAGCGGGTAGAGCGCCCGGCGCGCCGCGTCAAGGCGCGCCGGCGGCGCGTGCAGGGCCGGGGCGAACCGCGGGACGGGGCGCGACGGCCGGCGCGAACGGCGGCGGGGGCGCCGGCGCGCGCGAGACCGGCGCGCGCCGGGCCGGGACGCCTGCGGCTGTCCGGCCTGGCGCGTTGCGCGGCGCAGGGCGCGCGCCGACGCGAGGTCGGCCGTGACGCCAAGGCCGTTTCCGCCAGGGGGGGGCGCGAGCGGGCGCGCCAGCGCGACTTGGCGTCGGGCAGGATAGGGCGCATGGCGGGCGGGGCGCCCGCGTGCGCGCCGGCGCCTGAGCCTGAGCGAAGGCGTCCGCATCACGCCCTATGCCCCCCGCGCCGCCCCGCGCGCAGAGCCGCCGATTGCGCTGGCGGTGGTGCGGGTGTCGCCGGCTCCGCTCCCCGCGCACGGGGAGTCGCGGCGCAGCCGCGCGCGGGACGGCGTATGCGCTTCTCCCACTCCCCGCGCGCGGGTCGTCGCGCCGATCAGGTCGCGGACGGCGGCACGCCTCTCGCCCCACTCCCCGCGCGCGGAGAGCTGCTGCTACGCCGCCGACTGGCCGGAGTGTTTCGGCCCCACTCTACGCGCGCGGGAAGTCGCTGCACGATCGACGAAGGGGCGCCGCAACCGCCATCGCGCCCCGCGCGGGCGGGACGCGCCGGGGCGCGACGGGCGTGCGGGGCGCGAAGCCGGGCGCCGCGCGCAGCTGCACGGCGGGCGAAGGCGGGGCTTTCATGCGCGCGCGCGCGCCGCTATCGTCGCGCCATGACGCAGCCCGCTTCGCCCTCCGCCCCCGTCCGCGCCCCGGCCCCCGGCGCCTTTCTCAACCCGCTTCTCGCGGCGGTCGCCCCCAGCCCCGTCGTCGAGGCGCGGCGCTGGATCGCCGGGCGCGTCTTCGCGCCCGAGCGCCCGCTTCTGAACCTGAGCCAGGCCGCCCCCGCCGATCCGCCCCCGCCCGAGCTGCGCGCGGCCATCGCCGAGGCGCTGGACCAGCCGCGCGCCCATGTCTACGGCCCCGTCCTTGGCCTGCCCGAGCTGCGCGAGGCGGTGGCCGAGCGCTGGTCCGAAGACTATGCCGCAAGGATCTCGGCCGACGAGGTCGCCATCGCCGCCGGCTGCAACCAGGCCTTCTGCGCGGCCATGGCCACGCTGGCCGGCCCCGGCGACGCGGCGATTCTGCCCACGCCCTGGTATTTCAACCACCGCATGTGGCTCGAGATGAGCGGCGTGCGCGTCCTGCCCCTGCCCTGCGGCTCCGACATGCTGCCCGACCCCGAGGCCGCCGCGCGCCTGCTCGAGGCCGAGCCGCGCGTGCGCGCCATCGTGCTGGTCACGCCCAACAACCCCACCGGGGCCGAATGCCCGCCCGAGCTGGTCGCGCGCTTCTTCGACGTCGCCCGCGCGCGCGGCGCGGCGCTGGTGCTGGACGAGACCTATCGCGACTTCCGCGCCGCCGAGGGGCCCGCCCACGGCCTGTTCGCCCGTCCCGACTGGCGCGAGGGGCTGATCCATCTCTACAGCTTCTCGAAGGTCTTCCGCCTGACCGGGCACCGGGTCGGGGCGATGATCGCCGCGCCCGAGCGGCTGCGCGAGGCCGAGAAGTTCCTTGACACCGTGGCCATCTGCCCGCCCGCCATCGGGCAGATCGCCGCGCTCGAGGGGCTGCGGCGCCTGCGCGCCTGGACGCGGGGCGAGCGCGCGGCGACGCTGGCCCGGCGCGCCGCGCTCGAAGAGGCCGCGCCGCGCCTTGCGCCGGGCTGGGAGGTGCTCAGCGCCGGGGCCTATTTCGCCTGGCTGCGGCATCCCTTCGCCGAAAGCTCGGCCGATCTGGCGCGCCGCATGGTCGAAGAGGCGGCGGTGCTGATGCTGCCGGGCACGATGTTCCACCCCGAGGGCGACCCGGCCGGGCGCGCGACGCTGCGCATGGCCTTCGCCAACGCCGACGAGGACGGCGTGCGCGAGGCGCTGGCGCGGCTGGGGCGCATGGGCCCGCCCCGAGAGGGAGGCTGAGCGCATGGCCCGCCGCGCCTTCTACGAGTTCTTCGCCGGCGGAGGCATGGCGCGCATCGGCCTCGGCGCGGGCTGGCGCTGCCTGATGGCCAACGACAACGACCCGGTCAAATGCGCCGCCTACCGCGAGAATTTCGGCGGCGCGCATCTGATCGAGCGCCCGGTGGCCGAGCTGTGCGCGGCCGATCTGCCCGGGCGCGCGGATCTGGCCTGGGCCTCGTTTCCCTGCCAGGACCTGTCGCTTGCGGGCCTGCGCCGCGGGATGAGCGCGGCGCGCTCGGGCGCGTTCTGGGGCTTCTGGTTCCTGATCGAGCAGCTTCTGCGCGAGGGGCGCGCGCCGCGCGCCCTGATGATCGAGAACGTGGTGGGGCTGGCCTCGTCGAACGACGCGGCGGATCTGGCGGCGCTGACCGGCGCGCTGGCGCAGGCGGGCTACAGCTATGACGCGCATGTGGTCGATGCGGCCGGCTTCGTGCCGCAGTCGCGCCCGCGGCTGTTCATCTTCGCCTGGCTCGGGCCGACGCCCGCCCACATGATCGACCCCGCCCCCGTGCGCCCCATGCCGCTGTTCCGCGGGCTGATCCGCATCGGCCCCGACAGCGACCGCGCCTTCGTGCCGCTGCGCCTGGCGCCGCCGCCCGGGCGCAGGGCCGATCTGGGCGACCTGCTCGAAGATCGCCCCGCCGATCAGCGCTGGCGCAGCGCCGCCCAGACGCGCGCGCTGCTGGCGCTCATGACCCCCCGCCACCGCGCCCGCGTCGAAGAGGCGCGCGCGCGCGCCCGCGCCGAGGGGCGGCGCGTGGCCGGGGGCGTCTATCGGCGCACGCGCCCGGACGGCAAGGGCGGCACGGTCCAGCGCGCCGAGGTGCGCTTCGACGTGGCCGGCTGCCTGCGCACGCCGGCGGGCGGCTCGTCGCGGCAGACGGTGCTGGCGTGCGAACCCGACGGGCGGCTGCGCTCGCGCCTTCTGAGCGCGCGCGAGGCGGCGCGGCTGATGGGCCTGCCCGACGATTACCGCCTGCCGCCGACCTACACCAACGCCTACAAGCTGGCCGGCGACGGCGTGGTTCCGCCCGTGGTGCGCCATCTGGCGGCGCATCTGATCGAGCCGCTGCTCGACGCGCAGGACGCCGCCGGCGCCGCCCCCCAAGGCCGCCCGCGCGCCGCGACGGTTGTCACCGGCGCCGGCGCGCCGTAATAGGCGAAGGCCGGACCGACACGGCGCGCCGCGCGCGCCCGCTTCACGCTCGCATCGAGGGAGCCAGATGCTCAATTTTCTCCGCAACGCCGCTCGCACCTGGGTCTTCAAGGCGCTGTTCGCCCTGCTCGTCGTCAGCTTCGCCATCTGGGGCATCGGCGACGTGACGCTGAACACCGCCGGCAGCCGCGTGGCGAAGGTGGGCGACCGGGTCATCGAGACCGACGATTTCGCCCTGGCCCTGCAGCGCGAGATCCAGTCCCTGTCGCGCCAGATGGGCCGCCGCATCACCGTCGAGGAGGCCGAGGCCGCCGGCGTGCACCGCGCGCTGCTGGCGCGGCTGGCGCGCGACGCGGCGCTGGATGAGGAGGCGCGGCGCCTGGGCGTGTCGGCCCCCGACGAGGCCGTGCGCGACGCGATCGTGGAATCGCCCTCGTTCAAGGGGCTGGACGGGCGCTTCGACAGGCAGCAATACGAGTTCATCCTCAACCAGCTGGGCTTCAAGCCCGCCCGCTTCGAAGAGGACATGCGCCGCTCGCTGGCGCGCGACGTGCTGCTGGGCGCGGCATCGGCCGGCGCGCGGGCCCCGGCGGGCTATGCCGAGCTGCAGCTCGCCCCCCGGCTCGAGAAGCGCGAGCTGGCGCTGGTCATCCTCGACCCGGCCGCGCTTCCCGCCCCCGCGGCGCCCGACGAGGCCGCCCTGCGCGCCTGGTTCGACGCGCGCAAGGACGCCTATGTCGCTCCCCGTGCGCGCGACCTGACCTATGCGCTGATCGACCCGGCGAAGCTGGCCGCGCAGGTCGAGATCCCCGAGGACGAGCTGCGCGCCGACTACGAGGCCGACGCCGAGCGCTTCAACATCCCCGAGCGCCGCGTCATCGACCGCCTGCCCTTCCCCGACGAGAACGCCGCGCGCGCCGCGCTGGCGAGGATCGAGGCGGGCGAGGCGACCTTCGAGGACCTGGCGCGCGAGCGCGGGCTGACGCTCGAGGACGTGACGCTGGGCGCGCTGTCGCGCGAGGCGGCCCCGCCCGAGCTGGCCGACCTCGCCTTCTCGGACGGGACCGGCGTCAAGGGCCCGGCGTCGACCCCGCTCGGCCCGGCGCTGATCAATGTGCGCGCCATCCTGCCCGCCAGCGTCACCCCCTTCGAAGAGGCGCGCGAGACGCTGCGCGCCGAGCGGGCGGGCGCGCGCGCCCAGGCGCTGGCCTCGGACATGGCCGAGCAGCTGGCGGACCTGATCGCGGCGGGCGCGCGGCTCGAGGACGCCGCGGCCGAGCTCGGCCTCGAGCTGCGCAAGGCCAAGGGCGTGACGCTGAGCGGCGAGGGGGTCGAGGGGCCGGCGGCCTCGTCCGAGTTCCTCGCCGCCGCCTTCGCCGCCGAAGAGGGGCTCGAAAGCGACCCGTTCTCGCTGCCCGGCGGCGCCTGGGCGGCGCTGCGGGTGGACGGCGAGCGCCCCGAGCGGCCGCTGTCCTTCGAAGAGGCGCGCGAGCGCGTCCTGCGCGACTGGACCGCCGAGGCGCGACGCAAGGCGCTGGCCGACAAGGCGGCGGCGATCGCCGATGCGCTGGCCGCGGGCGCCGACGCGGACGAGCTGGCGCGCATCTACGCCGCCAGGGCCGTGCGCACCGGCCCCGTGACCCGCGACGCCGCGGTCGAGGGCGCGCCCGACGGGCTGATCGCCGCGCTCTTCCGCGCCGCCAAGGGGCAGGCCCGCTCGGCCGTGGCCGAGGATGGCTCGGCCGCGGCGGCGGGCGTGGTGCTGAACGTCATTCCCGCCGATCTGGCCGATCCGACCTACGCGCAGATCCTCGCCCGCTGGCGCGAGGCGCTGGACCGCTCGACCGGGCGCGATCTGCAGGCGCTTTACGCGCAGGCGCTGTTCTCGCGCGCCGAGGTGACGGTCAACGAGGCGGCGCTGCGGCGCGTGCTCAACGGGCTGCGCTGAGCCGCGCCCCCGGGCCTGCGCGCCGCCGCGCGCGCAGGCCGCCCCGGGCCGCGGCCCGGACGAACAGCAGGATGCCGAGCGATGCGGATTGAACCCGATTTCGACGCCTTCGCCCGCCGTTTCGAGGCCGGCGAGAACCAGGTGCTGTGGACCACGCTGCCCGCCGACCTGGATACGCCGGTGTCGCTGATGCTCAAGCTGGCGCAGGCGCGGCGCGACAGCTTCATGCTTGAAAGCGTCACCGGCGGCGACACGCGCGGGCGCTACTCCTTCATCGGCTTCAAGCCCGACCTCGTGTGGCGCTGCCGCGACGGGCGCGCCGAGATCAACCGCGCCGCGCGCTACGACCCGCACGCCTTCGAGGCCGACCCGCGCGACGCCCTGACCAGCCTGCGCGCGGTGCTCGAGGAGAGCCAGATCGACCTGCCGCGGGCGCTGCCGCCGGGCGTGTCGGGGCTGTTCGGCTATCTGGGCTACGACATGGTCCGCCTGGTCGAGCGGCTGCCCGACGTCAACCCCGACCCGCTGGGCCTGCCCGACGCGGTGATGATGCGCCCGACCATCGTCGCCGCCGTCGACGCGGTGAAGGACGAGGTGACCATCGTCACCCCCGTCTGGGCCGGCTCGGGCGAGAACGCGCGCGCCGCCTATGCGCGCGCGGCCGAACGTCTGTCGGACGTGGTCATGGATCTGGACCGCGCCGTCGCGCACGAGACCGCCGCCCCGGGCGCCGCGCCGGGCGAGCCGGTCTCGAACACCGGGCGCGCGCGCTACCTGCAGATGGTCGAGAAGGCGCGCGAATACATCCGCGCCGGCGACATCTTTCAGGTCGTGCCCTCGCAGCGCTGGACGCTGGACTTTCCGCTGCCGCCCTTCGCGCTCTATCGCGCGCTCAGGCGCACCAATCCCAGCCCCTACATGTTCTTCTTCAATTTCGGCGACTTCCAGATCGTCGGCGCCTCGCCCGAGATCCTGGTGCGCGTGCGCGACGGCAAGGTCACCATCCGCCCCATCGCCGGCACCCGCCCGCGCGGCGCCACCCCCGAAGAGGACGAGGCCCTGCGCAAGGACCTGCTCTCCGATCCCAAGGAGCTGGCCGAGCATCTGATGCTGCTGGATCTGGGGCGCAACGATGTGGGGCGCGTGGCGCGCATCGGCACGGTGAACCCGAACCAGCAGTTCACGGTCGAGCTTTACTCGCATGTGATGCACATCGTCTCGAACGTCGAGGGCGCGCTGCGCGAGGACGTCGACGCGCTGGGCGCGCTGCTGGCCGGTCTGCCGGCGGGGACGGTGTCGGGCGCGCCCAAGGTGCGCGCCATGGAGATCATCGACGAGCTAGAGGTGCACAAGCGCGGCGTCTATGCCGGCGCGGTCGGCTACATCTCTTCGGCGCAGGAGATGGACACCTGCATCGCCCTGCGCACCGCCGTCATCAAGGACGGCAAGATGCATGTCCAGGCCGGGGGCGGCGTCGTTCACGACAGCGACCCCGAGGCCGAACATCAGGAAACCGTCAACAAGGCCAAGGCCCTGATGCGCGCCGCGCAAGAGGCCGCGCGCTTCGCCGGACGCGGCGGCAACTGAGCGCGCCCCCGCCCCCGCCCCCGACGCCGCTCCCGACCCGGGTCGCCAGGGGCCGGGGGGGAAGGCCCTGGCGCGGAAGGCCGGCGGCGGCCGGCGCGGCAGGCGGGCGGGCCGGCGCAAGCGCGTCCCTCGGCGCGGGCGGCGGGCCGATCTCCACGCGGCAAGGGGCGGCCACGGTCCCGCCCGGCGGCGGGCGCGGACAGGCGCAGACGGGCCAAGCCGGGCCGGCGCGCAGGCGCGGCCGCCCCGGTCAGCCGCCCGCGCCGATCCAGATTTCCATCATGTTGCGCGGCAGGTTGCGAAAGCGTTTGGCCAGCGAGGCCACGGCCGGCGCGGGACGCGGCGCGCCGCGCGCGGCGCTGGCCTCGGCCTGCAGCGCGCGCGCCAGCTCGGCGGCGGCGACCGCGTCTTCGTCGCGGTAGTAGCGGATCTCGTCGCCCGGCTGGTCGAAAGGCACCACCTTGACCAGACGCACGCGGTAGCCGCGCGCCTCGAGCCCGGCGATGGCGCGATCGACCCAGCTCCGATCGGCGCCGCGGGCGATGTGCACAAGCAGCTCGGGCAGCGCGCCCGGGGCGGCGACGCGCCGCGGCGCGAACCCGCCCTCCTGCCCGGCGGAACGCTGGCGCAAGGCGGCAAGCGGGCTGGCTGCGTCGGCCTGCGCCCGGGTCTGGCCGGGCGCAAGCGCCGTGCCGGGCGCGGCATCCTCCGCGCCGCCTGCGCCGGTCGCGGGGACGGGGGCGACCGCGCCTGCCGCCGCGCGCGCGGGCGGCTGGGCCGCCGCGCGCAGCGCCGCCGCCGCTTCGGCCAGGTCCAGCGCCCGCCCGGCCGGCGCCGCGGGAGCGGATCGCGCGACCGGGGCCGCCGCGCCCGCCTCGGGCGAACCTGCCGGCATGGACGCGGGCGCCGGCGCGGCATCGGCCGGCGGCGCGGCCGGCGCAGGGTCCGCGCCCGTCCCCGGCGCAAGGGCGGCGGCGCCCAACGCGCCAGGCCGCGCGCCATCGGCCGCCTTGGGCGCTTGCGCCGGGGCGGCCGCCGGGCCTTGGGGCGCGCGCGCCGCGGCATCTGACGCGGCCTCGCCCTTGGGCGCCGCCGCCCCCGCTCCCGTTCCGGCGGCCGACCGCAAAACGGCGGCGGCTTGGGCCAGATCCAGAACCGGCGCCGCGTCGGGCGCGGCGGGCGTCGCGGGCGTTGCGGGCGCGAGGGGCGGCGCCGCCGCTGCGTCGGGCGCCGGGGGCGAGGCGGCGGCGCCGAGAGTCGGCGCGGATGCTGCCGAAAGCCCGGCGGGCGCGGCGGCCTCGGGGGGCGTCGGGGAGGCCAGCGCTTCGACCACGGACGCCGCCGCGGGTTCGGCCGCCGAGGGGGACGCGGCCGCGATGCCCGCCGCCTTCTTGCCGCCGGGGACAGGCCGCGCGGCCGACGGATCTTCGGCCTTCGGCGCGGGCGGCGTTTCGGCCGCCTCCAGGTCCTCGGGGGCCGACGCCCGGCCCGGACCGGCTGCGCCGTCGGCGGGGGGAATGGCGGCGGCCTGCTCGGGCGCGGGGATCGGGCGCGAGGGCGCGGGCGGCGCCTCGGCCGCGGGCGGGTTCGCCGCCGGCGCCATGGCGGGCGCCGCCGGAGCGCGGTCGAGGATGGGCGCCGCGCCCACTGCCTCGGCCGCCGAAGGGGCGTCGGCGACGGCGCCGGGAAGGGCCGCGGGGCGCGCCTTGTCGACGGCGATGGGCCCCTCGGGGCCCGCCTCGGGACCGGCCGCGGCGCCCGGCGCCGCGCCCGAGGCCGGGGCCGCGGGGGCGGCTGGCGTAGCGGCGGGCGGCGCCATGGAAGGCGCCTCGGGGGGCGGCGCGATCAGGGCCGCCAGCGCGGCCGCCGTTCCCACCGCCAGCGCGCCGGCGACGAAGCCCCTTGCGAAACCTGCAACGCCATAGGCCATACGCCATCCTCCGTGATGCAACGCGGCGCAGGGCGCGCTTGACGCCGCCCCGCCCTTCCTCGCATGTATTAGCCCCGATCGCGCCGCGGAACCAGCCCGCGCGCCCCGCCGACGCCCGCGCCCCGGCCACCGCCGCCCGGAGGCCCGCCGACAAGGACATGCCGACATGCTGCTGCTGATCGACAATTACGACAGCTTCACCTATAACCTCGTCCACTATTTCGGCGAGCTGGGCGCGCAGGTCGAAGTGCGCCGCAACGACCAGATCTCGGTCGCCGAGGCGCTGGAGATGGGCCCCGAGGCGGTGGTGCTCTCGCCCGGGCCGTGCGACCCGGACCAGGCCGGGATCTGCCTCGATCTCGTCGCCGCCGCCGCCGAGCGGCGCCTGCCGCTTCTGGGGGTGTGCCTGGGGCACCAGACCATCGGCCAGGCCTTCGGCGGCAAGGTCGTGCGCTGCCACGAGGTGCTGCACGGCAAGACCTCGACCATCCGCCACACCGGCAAGGGCGTGTTCGCCGGCCTCGCGCAGGACTTCACCGCCACGCGCTACCACTCGCTGTGCGTCGCGCGCGAAAGCCTGCCGGACGCGCTCGAGATCACGGCCGAGACCGGCCAGGGCGACGAGGCCGTCATCATGGGGCTTCAGCATCGCGAGCTGCCCATCCACGGCGTGCAGTTCCACCCCGAGTCGATCCGCTCCGAGCACGGGCACGACATGCTGGCCAACTTCCTGCGCATCGCCGGCATCCCCGTGCGGCCGCTGACGAGGGCCGCCTGATGTCCGAAGCGCTCAAGCCCCTGATCGGCAAGGCCGCCGACGGCCCGCTGACCCGCGACGAGGCCGCGCGCGCCTTCGACGCCATCATGTCGGGCGAAGCCACCCCCGCGCAGATCGGCGGCTTCCTGATGGCGCTGCGCACGCGCGGGGAAACGGTCGACGAATACGCCGCCGCCGCCTCGGTGATGCGCGCGAAGATGGCCCGCGTGCGCGCGCCCGAGGGCGCGATCGACATCGTCGGCACCGGCGGCGACGGCAAGGGCACGCTCAACATCTCGACCGCGGCCGCCTTCGTCGTGGCCGGGGCGGGCGTGCCGGTGGCCAAGCACGGCAACCGCAATCTGAGCTCGAAGTCGGGCGCCGCCGACGCGCTGGGCGAGCTGGGGGTCAACGTCATGGTCGGCCCCGCCGTGGTCGAGGCGGCGCTGGCCGAGGCGGGCATCGCCTTCATGATGGCGCCCATGCACCATCCGGCGATGCGCTATGTCGGCCCCGCGCGCGCCGAGCTGGGCACGCGCACCATCTTCAACATCCTCGGCCCGATGACCAACCCCGCGGGGGTCAGGCGGCAGCTGACGGGCGCCTTCTCGGCCGACCTGCTGCGCCCCATGGCCCAGACGCTGGCCGCGCTGGGAACCGAGCGCGCCTGGCTGGTGCATGGCGGCGACGGCACGGACGAGCTGTCGATCTCGGCCCCCAGCAAGGTGGTCGAGACCCATGACGGCGCGCTGCGCGAGTTCGAGGTGGCGCCCGAGGACGCGGGGCTCCCGGTCCACCCCTTCGAGGCCATTCTGGGCGGCACGCCGGCGCAGAACGCCGCCGCGCTGCGCGCGCTGCTCGAGGGCGCGCGCTCGGCCTATCGCGACGCGGTGCTGCTGAACGCGGCCGCGGCGCTGGTGGTGGCGGGCGTGGCGGCCGATCTGCGCGAAGGCGCCGAGCGCGCGCGCGAAAGCATCGACTCGGGCGCGGCCAAGGCGCGGGCCGAGGCGCTGGCCCGCGTCACATCCGCGGCCGGCTGAGCGCCGCCCCGGCAAACGGAGAGTTTCGCGTGACCCAAACCGTTCTGGACCGCATCAAGGCCTACAAGCTCGAGGAGATCGCCGCGCGCAAGGCCCGCACGCCCCTCGCCGCCGTCGAGGACATGGCCCGCGCCGCCCCCGCCCCGCGCGGCTTCGCCGCCGCGCTGCGCCGCGCGCTGGCCGAGGGGCGCTACGGGCTCATCGCCGAGGTCAAGAAGGCCAGCCCCTCGAAGGGCCTGATCCGGGCCGATTTCGACCCGCCGGCCCTGGCGCGCGCCTATGAGCGCGGCGGCGCCGCGTGCCTGTCGGTGCTGACCGACGAACCCTCGTTCCAGGGCGCGGACGCGTATCTTCGCGCCGCGCGCGCGGCCGTCTCGCTGCCCGCGCTGCGCAAGGATTTCCTCTACGATCCCTGGCAGGTGGCCGAATCGCGGGCGCTGGGCGCGGACTGCATCCTCATCATCATGGCCAGCGTCTCGGACGCCCAGGCGCGCGAGCTCGAAGACGCCGCGCTGGCCTGGGGCATGGACGCGCTGATCGAGGTGCATGACGAGGCCGAGCTCGAACGCGCGCTGGCGCTGCGCTCGCCCCTGATCGGGGTCAACAACCGCGACCTGCGCAGCTTCGTCACCACGCTCGAGACCACCGAGCGCCTCGCCCCGCGCATCCCGGCCGAGCGCATCGCGGTGGCCGAGTCGGGCCTGTCCTCGCCCGCCGATCTGGCGCGGCTGGCGCGGGCGGGGACGCGCTGCTTCCTGATCGGCGAAAGCCTCATGCGCCAGCCCGACGTCGAGGCCGCCACGCGCGCGATCCTCGCCGATCCCCTGCCCGCCCAGGACCCGCAAGGAGCCGCCCGATGAGCGACGCCGAACCCCGCCTGACCCATTTCGACGCCAAGGGCGCGGCGCAGATGGTCGACGTCTCGGCCAAGCCCGCCACCGTGCGCACCGCCGTCGCCCGCGGCGCGGTCGAGATGGCGCCCGCCACGCTGGCCATGATCGTCGAGGGGCGCGCCGGCAAGGGCGACGTTCTGGGCGTGGCGCGGCTGGCGGGCATCATGGCCGCCAAGCGCACCTCCGAGCTTATCCCGCTGTGCCACCCCTTGCCGCTGTCCAAGGTGGCGGTCGAGCTGACGCCCGATCCCGCCCGCAACCGCGTCGAGATCGAGGCCACCGTGCGCACGACCGGCCCGACCGGCGTCGAGATGGAGGCGCTGACCGCCGTCGCCGTCGCGCAGCTGACCGTCTATGACATGGTCAAGGCGGTGGACAAGGCCATGCGCCTGACCGACACGCGCCTTGTCTTCAAGGAGGGCGGCAAGTCGGGGCGCTATCAGGCCGATTGACGCCGGGGCGGGCGCTCGGACGCTTGACGCGGATCAAGTCGCCAGACGGCGCGGCGCGCGATAGTGTGTGGCGAAAGGCGCCGCAGGGGGCGCCGCAAACCGGAGTCCGCCATGACCTACAAGACCATCCTCACCTGCACCGACGGCGAAACCGACGGGCGCGGGCGCATGTCCGCGGCCATCGCGCTCAGCCGCCGCTTCGACGCGCATCTGTCGGTGGTCGCGCTGGGCTACGAGCCCGACCTGCCCGCCTACGCCTATGGCGAGGCGCCGTCCCTGGCGATGACGCAGTGGTATGAGGAATCGCGCAAGCGCGCCGAGACGCTGGCCGAGGCCGCCGCCGAGCGGCTCGAGCGCGAGGGCGCGCGCGGCGACGCCGCGCCCCTGGTCGCCACCTATGCCGGCGCCGGCCCGGCCTTCGGGGCCCGCGCCCGCTTTTCCGAGCTGGTCGTGCTGGCCGGCGGCGACGGCCAGGGCGGAGACGGCGCCGAACTGTCCGAGGCGCTGCTCGAGGGCGCGCTCTTCGACGGCGACGCCGCGGTGCTGCTGGCCCCGCGCGAGCTGCCCGAGAAGGTCGGCTCGACGACGCTCATCGCCTGGAACGACAGCCGCGAGGCGCTGCGCGCCGTGCGCCATGCCATGGGCTTCCTGTCCGAGGCCGAGAAGATCGAGATCGTCATGATCGACCCGGACGAGGACATGGCCGCCTCGGGCGAGGCGCTGGCGCTGATGCTGTCGCGCCACGACCTGCCGGTCGAGCTGGCGCCCCTGCCCGACGAGGGTCTGGGCGCAAGCGGGGCGCTGCGCCGGCGCGCGGTCGAGATCGGGGCGGACCTGATGGTCATGGGCGCCTATGGCCGCTCGCGCTTTCGCGAACTGATCCTCGGCGGCGTGACCCGCGACATCATCCGCGACACGCCCCTGCCCGTGCTGATGGCGCACTGAACGCGGCGGGCGCGGCACGGGCGCCCGACAAGCGCCGGGCGCGCGCGGCCGCGGCGCCCGGGCGCCGATGCCCCGCGCCGGCGGGCGGCGCGCCCGAAGGCGGCGAATCGAACAACGCGCCCGCCCCGCCGGGCCGCGCCTTGCCGCCCCCGCCGCATGACCGCGCCAGAGGCGTCATGCGAGCTTTCGCTCGGGCCAAACCGCCCGTCGTGGCGGCGGCGGCCCCGAACGCTCCGCGCCGACCGCCCCCGTCCGCCACGCGTCGCACGCCGGCGGGTGGGCCGCCTCGCGCCCGGCGGCGGGGCCGCGCTCAGCCGCCCCCCTCGGCCGCCGGCGCAGGCAGCTCGACCTGCCGGCCCGAGATCCTGAGCGCGCCCGCCTCGCACAGCCGGCGCAGGCGCCGCGTCACGGTCTCGGGCGCCAGGCCCAGCGCCGCGGCCATGTCCGCCCGCGACAAGGGCAGGCGAAAGCGCACGACCCCGTCCGCGTCGGGCGCCTGATCGGCCGACAGATCGCGGATCAGCCGCAGCAGGCGGCCGCCGGCGTCGCCGCGGCGCGAATGGGCCCGCAAGTCGCGGCTGCGGCGCAGCTCGATTGCGCAGCGCAGCGCCAGCCCCCCGAGCACCTGCGGCGAGCCCTCGACCACCTCCCTCGCCTCGCGCGCGGCCACGACGCACACCCGCGCCGCCGTCAGCGCGCGCGCCTCCGTGTCGTGCGGCTGCCTTGCCAGGAACGAGCGGAAGCCGAAGATCTCGCCCGGCCGGACGAGGCGGACGAAGCTGTAATGGCCGTCCTCGCGCGTCGTGCGCAAGGCCACGAGCCCGCGCGACAGGCAATAGACCGTGTCGGCCGGCGCGCCTTGCGCATAGATCGCCTCGTCGCGGGCCAGCTGGCGGCGGCGAAACCCCTGCGCCAGCCGCGCCCGCAGCTCGGGCGCGACCGGACGCCAGACGCTGGCCTCGCCGAAGGCGCAGGCGCAGGCGCCGCAGGGATGGCGCGGTGGGTCGGAATCATCGCTCGGGCTTGTCATGGGCGCGATGATCGCCCCTTCGCCGCGCCGTGCCAAGGCGATGCGACCGCCGATGTCCGGCGCGCGACGAAGTGCGGCGGATCTTGACCATCGTCAGTTTTTCGCCGCCCGCGCGCTGCTACAGAGCCCCGGAATCGCGCAAGAGCCCGCCGAAGCCGCAAGCGCCCAGGCCGGCCGCGGCCCGAGGAGAACGCACATGTCCAGACCGACGACGGCCGCCGAAGACGAACTTCCCGCCATCGCCGCCCTTCCCATATCGGGCGACGGCCGCACCGACGCCTTGCTCGAGCGGCTGCACGCGGCCCTGATCGCGCGCGGCTTCCGCGTGGCCGGCGCGCTGCGCAGCCCCGCCGCCGCGCCCGCGCATTGCGAAGCGGTGCTGCGCGTGCTGCCCGACGGGCCCGAAGAGCGGATCACGCAGGATCTGGGCGCGTGCTCGACCGCGTGCCGCCTCGACGCCGGAGCGATCGAGCACGCCGCCGGCCTGGCCATGGCCGCCTTCGAGCGCGGGGCGGACATCGTCCTCCTCGACAGGTTCGGCGTCAGAGAGGCCGAGGGCCGCGGCTTTCGCGCGCTGATCGGCGCGGCGGTCAGCAGGGGCGTTCCGGTCATGATCGGGGTCTCGGAGATTCGCCGCGCCGCCTTCGACGCCTTTTGCGGCGGCTTGGCCGAGCAGGTTGCGCCCCGCGAGGAAGCCGCGCTCGGCTGGTGTCTGGCCGCGCTCGGAACAGGCCGCCCGGCGCTTGCCGGCGCCAGCGCGGCGCGTTGACGATGGAGAACGCGAAGATGTCCGAAATCGCGACCCGAATCGAAGCGGGACCGCCGACGCCGGGCGGGGCGCTCTCGCGCGTCGCCTGCCTGGTGGCGCAGCCCTTCCTGACGCGGATCGTGCGCCGCATCGCGCAGCGCCATCCCGCGCTGTTCGCGCGGCTGGGCGCGCACTGCAGGACCGACTACGTGATCGATCCCGTCGAGCTGCCCTTCGCGCTGCACCTGCGCCCCGATCCCGAACGGCTGATCCTGAGGGCGACGCCGCGCGACCGGCTGCCGCCGGCGGGCGCAAGCATTCGGGGGCGTTTCCTGCTGCTGCTCGAACTGATCGACGCCGAACAGGACGGCGACGCCGCCTTCTTCTCGCGCGATCTGGAGATCGGCGGCGACACCGAGGCGGTCGTTCGCCTGCGCAATGCGCTCGACGACGTGGACGGCTCGATCGCCGAGGAGGCGGCCGACATGTTCGGCCCGCCCGGCCGCGCCATCCTTGCGCAGCTTCGCCGGCGCTATCGGCACGTCGAACCCCGGGGAGACGGGCGATGAGCGTGGCCGAGCTGATCTGCCCGGCCGGAACGCCCTCGGCCCTGCGCACGGCCGTCGACGCGGGGGCCGACGCCGTCTATTGCGGCTTTCAGAACGCCACCAACGCGCGGAACTTTCCGGGGCTGAACTTCACGCCGCAAGAGCTGGAAGAGGCCGTCGCCTACGCGCATGGCCGCGGCGCCAAGGTGCTGCTGGCGCTGAACACATACCCGCCGGCCGGCCGGACGGCTCTGTGGCGCGAGGCCGCCGGGATCGGCGCGCGGGTCGGGGTCGACGCCTTCATCGTCGCCGACATGGGCGTGGCCGACCACATCGCGCGCGCCCATCCCGGGATCCGGCTGCACCTGTCCGTGCAGGCCGCCGCATCCTCGCCCGAGGCGATCCGCTATTATTGCGCGCATTTCGGCGTGAAGCGGGTGGTGCTGCCGCGCATCCTGACGATCGCCGAGATCCGGCAGATCCGCAAGGAGATCCCCTGCGAGATCGAGACCTTCATCTTCGGCAATCACGGCCTGATGGTCGAGGGGCGATGCAGCCTCACCAACTACCTGACCGGCCAGTCCACCAACATGGACGGCGTCTGCTCGCCGGCGTCGCATGTCGAATACGTGCGTCACGAAGACGGCGCGATGACGTCGCAGCTGGCCGGGTTCGCCATCGACCGCTTCGGGCCCGACGAGAAGGCCGGCTATCCCACCATCTGCAAGGGCCGCTACAACGCGCCCCATCGCCCCGAGGGATACTACGCCTTCGAAGAGCCGATCAGCCTCAACCTCGCGCCCATGCTGCACCAGCTGATCGAGGCGGGCGTTCACGCCTTCAAGATCGAGGGGCGGCAACGGTCGAAAAGCTATGTGCGCACGGTCGTCTCGGCCTTCCGCAAGGCGGTGGACGAGATCCGCGCGGGGCGGCGCGCCGACCTTGACGGCCTTGTCGCGCTGACCGAGGGCCGCAAGCAGACCCAGGGCGCCTTTGCCACGAAGAAATGGCGGTGAGAGCATGACGAAGCTGACGCTGGGACCGATCGCCTATCATTGGCCGCCCGAGCGGCGGCGCGACTTCTACGCGCGCATCGCCGACGAGGCGGCGGTGGACGAGGTCTATCTGGGCGAGGTCATCTGCTCCAAGCGCGCGCCCTTCCACGAGCCCGACCTTCCCGAGACGATCGAGCGTCTGCGCCGCGCGGGCAAGACCGTGATCCTCTCGACATTGGCCGAGGTGATGCTCGTGCGCGAGCGCAAGGCGACCGCCGAGCTGGCGTCGCTGGAGGCGCCCGAGATCGAGATCAACAACGCCGCGGGGTTGTTCGCCCGCGGGCGGCGGCCCCATCGCATCGGCCCGTTCATGAACGCCTACAACGAGGCGACGATCGCCTGGATGGCGTCCCAGGGGGCGACGCATGTCTGCCTGCCCGTCGAGCTGCCCGGCCCGGCCGTCGCCGTCGCCGCCGGCGCGGCGCGGGCGCTGGGGATGGGGGTCGAGGCGCAGGTGTTCGGGCGCGCCTCGCTGGCGGTGTCGGCGCGCTGCTACCACGCGCGCCCATGGCCGGACCAAAGACAATTGTCGCCATGTGTGCGAGGAGCATCCCGACGGAATGCCCCTGCGCACCACGGACGACCGACCGATCCTTCGCGTCAACGGCATCCAGACCCAATCGGAATCCTATCTGGCGTTGATCGACGAGATCCCCGAGCTCGTCGCCGCCGGAGTCACGCATCTGCGCCTGATGCCGCAGGCGGTCGACATGGCGGCGGCGGCGAACCTGTTCCGCGCGCTTCTTGACGCAAGGCTGAGTGCGGCCGAGGCCGAGGCGCGCCTGCGCGAAATCTGCGGCGACGCGCCTCTGAGCAACGGCTTCTACCACGGCAAGGCCGGCTACCGCCGCATCGCCCGCGCCCCGGCCGCGTGAACGCGACGCCGGCGCGGCGGGGTCCCGTTCCCGTCGGCGGGGGGATTCGGCGCTCGCCGCTTCGCTGCGAAGAAGGCAAGGGCCGGAACCGGACAAGGCGCCCGCGCCTCCCGGCCTGCGGCCGCCGCGAAGGCCCTGCCCTGCGGCCGCCGCGAAGGCCCTGCGCGCAGCTCGGCGCACATCGCCGGGGCGCTCGCCGAAATCCCCTTGGCAGAGCAGGTCGCACGCGCAGACGGAAGCGATGGACGGCACGCCCCTCGCGCGTCGCGATCGGCTCTTCCGGCAACGGATTTTCGAGGGAAGATCTGGTAGCGGAGGAGGGACTCGAACCCCCGACACGCGGATTATGATTTTGCCTTACAATCCATACACTTGATTTTAGGACCGCTCATCTCGCTGCATTATACCCTGAAATCATTTCCTTTTTCGCGTGGCAAGTCGCTTCGGCCCATCTCGCACCATTTCATTCAAGCAAGCTTCTCTTGCTACCCGAGTGAAACCCGAGGGCATCGAAGACCACACGGGGTTCTCAGTTCGGTGCAGCCTGATCCAAAACCCTGCGCACCATCTAGGGTTGTCCCTGACGAGGCATCTTTGTCCGTCTTAATGTCGGGGCATGAAACAGAAACTCACCACGAAATTCATCGAAACGCGCAAGCCCGATCCCACGAAACGGATCGACTTTCGCGACACGATTGTGCCGGGTCTCGTGCTGCGCGTCAGCGTAACGGGCACCAAGACATTCAGCTTTCACAAGCGCATCGATGGGAAAATGAAGCGCCTCACCATTGGACGGTTCGGCGTTTTCACGTTGACGCAGGCACGGGACCGGGCGCGGCAAATTCTCTATGAGATCGAGACGGGACGGTTTGAAGCCAGCACCGGCATCGAGGTCGAGACCAAGCCGACGCTGGGCGAGGTGATCCCCGACTACGTCGAGAAACACGCCAAGGTTCACAACCGCGACTGGAAAAACAAGGCGCGACTGCTTGGCAAGTTTACGACCCTGCACGGCAAGCGGATCGACGAGATCAAGCGCGCCGATGTCGTGAAAGCCTGTGACACGATCCACAAATCCACGCCCGTCAGCGCCAACCGCGCGCTGGCCCACCTCAAGCACCTCATGGGCTGGTGCGTCGAGCGTGTATGATCGATGCCTCCCCCATCGCCGGGATGAAACCGCTGTCCAAGGAACGGTCGCGCGAGCGTGTCCTGACCGACGACGAGCTGGGCGCGCTGTGGACGGCCTGTGACGCCGAAGGCTATCCTTTCGGGGATTGCATGAAACTGTTGATCCTGAGCGGCCAGAGGCGCGCCGAGGTCGCCGAGATGCGTTGGTCGGAACTTGACCTCGAAAAACGCCTGTGGACCCTGCCTTCGCAGCGCGCGAAGAACGGCAGGCAGCACACCGTGCCGATCACCGACGCGATGCTGGACGTGCTGCGCCGGGTGCCGAGGTTCATCGGATCGGACTACGTGTTCACGACCACCGGCAAATCGCCGGTTTCGGGGTTCGGTCGCCTGAAAGACCGGCTCGACAAGGCTCTGCCCGATGGCACCGAGGGTTGGACAATTCACGACCTGCGCCGAACGATGTCCACCAACATGGCGATGCTGGGCGTCCCGCAGCCCGTGACCGAGGCGCTGCTGAACCACAAGACGGGTGTGGTCTCAGAGTGGCCGCTATTTACAATGTCTATTCATACGCGGACGAGAAGCGCGAGGCATTGGAGCAGTGGAACCGCCATCTGACCAAGATGACACAGGGCCATTCGGACCGGCATGCCGGAAGGATGTCGGCGCAATTCTCGGCCTGAAAGACGACCCGCGTTTTCCAGAATTCTGGGAAAAGATCAGTGCATCGGGCAAGGTAAAACGCCGGGCGCTGCATATGTCGCCGTCCGCCTTCGCGGTGTCACCTTTCGACATGTCGGCGACACAGCGCATCACTTGGCTGCAACGGAACGTGCTGCATCCCATCGAGAGATTGGAAAACGCGCTGGCAAGTGCGAGCCGACCAAACTTTGTGCACTGGGAAGAAGAGCTTCTGCGTCACCGTGGCCCATTCATGCCGAACGACATTGACAGGACCTTGGCTGGATTAGCCGCGCTCAAGGCGCAGGCCAATGACCTGATCGCGAAACTCGAACTCGATCTGGGAATGAAGGTTCAGACCACGGACGAAGTCCGTTTCACCATCGTCCATGACGCCATTTGGGACCTGCACGAATTCTTTCCAGATTTTTCCCTGTCGAGGGGCAATTGGGACGCCGATCTCAAGCGGATGATCGGCGTTCTACCCGATTACGTTCGGCGTGTACTCTTGGAGACCACGGGGCAACATGAACAGCTTGATGGCCCCATCCAACTCGCCCTTCAAGATGTAAGAAGATCCCAACGCAAAACGACCTGACGCTTTCAGGACCTTCGCTCGAAACGGATCACGATCTGCGCCATCTTTCTCCTTGTTGGAGCGCTCCTTCGCAAACCGTAACTTGCTGAAGGAAAAGACAGATGAAGATTGCAGACGGTCGCAAGACCTTGGCCACGCGCGCCGACCTCAAGCGCCTTGGCATTAACGTGAGCAACACGACCCTGCTGCGTTGGGAGGCCCGTGGGCGCTTTCCACGGCGTATCAGGATGGCCGGGATCACCGTTGCGTGGTTCCTGTCCGAGATCGAGGACTGGCTCGCTGAACGCGCTGCCGAGCGCGCCCGTACGCATTACGCCGAATACTGACCGGCGCTTTTCCTAACCGCCACCACTGATTTGCCGCGCGTTCCCGCGTGTGCCCCGTGGTGCGCCCAAATGAAGGTCACGAAAATGAGGACCACTCGCAAAACAAACAACTACCGAGCGCTCGCTTCTGAAGGCTCAACCAAACGTGCAATCGTGTGCGCTCAATCTCTCTTTCTTGAGGCGATCTGGGGTCATTCCCATCACCCGAACCAAAAGATTTTCGTCAATCTATGTTTTCGAAAGACAGGCACCCGACGAATGCTTGACCGGTTCTTCGACCTTGGGACACCGGCTTCAATTCGTGCTGTCCTGCTGCGCTTCGACCGGCACAACTTCGATCAGTACTTCAGCCCCAACGAATACACGCGGCCAAGCCGGAAAGTCGGTTGCGTCCAGAACACGCGGCTTGGCTGGTGCGACGTGGACAAGGCTGATCCTTTCGCCTTCGATCCGAAACCCTCCGTGGTCTGGGAGACCTCGCCGGGACGCACGCAGGCGCTGTGGTTCTGGGACCGGCCGCACGCGCCAGCGCAGGCGTCGGCCTTTTCCAAGGCGCTGACCTACCGTCACGGGGGCGACAGGGGCGGTAGCGCGCCGAACAAGCTGCTTCGGCTACCGGGTTCGTTCAACCACAAGCCAGAATACGACACGCCGTTCATTCGACTGGTTCATTTCGACCCAAGTCCGATCACGGCTCGCCCTAAGCTGTTGAGGAGTCAACACGGCGTAGGCGCGGCAGAACCCGAGGCGTTGGACATAAGCCCCCATGCGCATGATCGACTCGCCGTCCTAAGGAAATATCGCTCGAAGCTGGACACCTCGACCCGACACCTGATCCGGCACAACCGCGTGCAGGCACCGGATCGGTCCAGCAGGATCTTCGCCATGGTCGCTGGGCTTCATGAGGCAGGCGCAACGCTCGACGAGATCGCCAGTGTGATCTGGTCCAGCCCGTACTTCCGCGACAAGTACGGCGACGACCAGAATGCGCTTGAGACCGAGGTATCGCGCATCATCGCGAGAGTGAGGATAGCGCAATGAAGAAGGACGACCCGTTCCGCACACTCGCCGAGATCGAGGCCAAGGAGATTGACTGGCTCTGGAAACCTCTGATCCCCTACGAGAAGACGACGATCCTCGAAGGCGACCCCGAACTCGGAAAATCCTATTTGTGTATGCATATCGCCGCGATTGTGACGCGGGGCGCAAAGCTGCCCGATGGTTCACGGGTCTCAAAGGGAAATGTGCTCTACATCAGTTCGGAGGACGACGCCGCCGACACGATCAGGCCGCGCATGGAGCAAATGGGGGCGGACCTGAAACGGGTCCGCGTTCTCGACGATTTCATCGTGTTTGACGACAAGGGGCAACGGCGTCTGCGGGATGAACTGGAAGACCACACCCCGGACCTCGTCGTGATCGACACGCTGTATTCCTTCTTGTCGGACAAAGTGGACCTCGGGAAGCCTACCTCGATCCGCGCGGCATTGCACCAGCTCGATAAGCTGTTCAAGGAATACGGCCCGGCGGTCATCGCCATCCGGCATTGGACGAAAGGCGGCAAGGGGAAAGCCATCTACCGGGGCGTTGGGTCAATCGACGTGATCGGAGTGGCGCGGACGGCGCTCGCGGTCGCCAAGCACCCTGAGAACGAAAACCTGCGCATCCTCGCGCAGGTCAAGAACAACATAGGCGCGAAACCCCGGAGCTACGTCTATGAGATCGTGGCGCAGCCTCAGGGCCTGCCGGTGATCGAATGGCGGGGCACCACCCACTATTCCGCCGATGATCTGGAGCGACAGGGGCAGGATGATCAGAGCGAGGAAGCCCGTGCTGTCGAGTTCTTGCGCGAAGTGCTGGCAAAGGGGCCTCTGCCCTCGGCGGAGGTCTTCATACGAGCGGCCGATGTCGAAATCTCGCGCCCGACCCTGAACCGGGCAAAGCGCGAGGCGGGCGTTAGGTCCGAGAAGAAAGGGAAGACTTGGTTTTGGAAGCTCGCCGAGACCTAGAGCCGAAGATGCTCAAGCTGATCAACTTTCTCAGACATATCGTGAGCAACATCGAAATCCAAGGTTGTCACGTAATCGGTGAGAAAGATGAGAAGCTTGAGCATCTTCATTTCGAGGGGCGGCAGCGGCTCAGGGCCGAAAATCCCGGCAGTCGTTATGATCCCTCGTCTGCCCGCAGGGTGCGCGCCGTTAAAAAAACGCCTCCCCCCATCCCCCTGTGGTCGCCCTGTGACAGCGCCGCGCGGAGCGCCTCGGACCGACCCGTTGAGTATGTATCAGACTTTCGGGCGTGAGCCGGAGCCGAAATGCCGAGTCTTTTCTGCGGTCCGCATTCGCGCCGGGTTTCGGCAGCGCCCGCCGGGTTCCACTCGGGTGGCAAACCGCTTGGGCGGAGGTGCTGCCGGTCATTCCTGCACCCAGCCCTTGCGATGGTAATGGCGCAGTACGATGGCGCGGTTGAACAGGGGGAAGCCGATCCACAGGCCGTTCGCGGTCAGCAGCGACAAGATCGCCCACAGGAACATGCCCTTGAACAGGTAGTAGAACGGGCCGAACAGCAGGCACCAGAGACGGTGCCAGTTGCCCAAGATCGTTTTCGTCTGGCCGTTGAAGGTCCATGTTGCCTTGATCGTCATCGCCGATCTCCTTGCTGGCTGGTTTCGATGCCAGCGCAATAAGATCGGGGACCATCGCCCGTCAGGGTAATTCCCGCGCGGCCTATGGAGACCACAGGGGTAGCCGGGTCCGTGCAGATGCCGGGATGATCGCCGTGAGCGCGGTGCACAGCGCGCCAGCCGGGATTGCGGCGGGATCACCATGCACGAGGCACGCCCCGGCGCTCCTGGCTCAATACAACGCCGCCGCGCGCGCGTTTCGCTCTCGATCCTCGGGGTTGTTTGCAGGCGCGGTCAGTTTCGCCCCAGCGCACGTCGCAGGTCGCTAAGCGTCGATTTGAACGGATGCCGGGACATGCTCAGGTTCAGGGGCAAGGGTGGCCCGTTCCTGACCAGAGTTTCCTCAAGGGACCACGGTTCGTCATGCTGCGCGACCGAGATCGCAGCGTGCTTGCTGATCCAATCTGACAGACTGTCCTCGTGGTGACGATCCATGCGAACGCGGTTCCGCTTGTCGCGCCAGAACGCCAATTCAAGCTCTTGTTCGAGAAGGGCAGCAAGGGAAAGCCGCAAGGTCGAGGAGCGCACCGTCCCGCGTAGGTGGTTTCTCCAAAGTCGGCTTTTCACAGGTGTTGGCCCACCTCGGCGCACTGGCCGATCTTTCGGAGGTGCGATGCCGATGTAGAGCAGGTGTTTCCCGTCTCGCTCGATGCAACCGTCCCTCGGCACCAGAGGCAGGTAATGGTCGAACCACCAGCCATAGACGCCGTGCGTGACCGCGTGCCGGTCGATGAAATCCAAGACATGATCGGGCAGCAGGAGGGCATCGGGCGACAGAACAGCCCTCGACTTGAAAATTTAGACTATGCGTCAACCACGAGGGCGCACATCCCCCTGCCTGTTCCTGCATTACTGAATGTCGCCAGTGACTTCGGGCCTTCCGCCAGCCTAAGTCGATTATGACTTATAGTCTATGGCCGTGATGGCGGGCGCCATGCGCCATGCGCCGCATGTCCGTCCAAACGCGCGTTTCAATAGATATCCAGAGGATCAGAAGGGAGAAGAACCTTTCGCAAGAAGAGGTCGCCCATCGCGCGGATATTCACCAGACCTACCTGAGCGGCGTCGAGACCGGGAAGCGCAACCCGTCTATCTTGGTGGTCGAGCGCATCGCCAAGGCCCTCGGCGTGGACGTCTCAGAGGTGGTTCGGGGAATCTGAACGACTGAGTTAGGTGGATTTTCCGCTCCTGATCCGGCAGCGTTGCCGGGATGAAAGGAGCGAAGATGACGAGACGACCGAGACGGAACCACAGCCCCGCGTTCAAGGCGAAGGTCGCACTGGCGGCGTTGAAGGGCGACCGCACGATGAGCGAGTTGGCGACGCAGTTCGACCTGCATCCGAACCAGATCAAGCAGTGGAAGGACCAGCTTCTTGAGGGCGTCGCGGGCGTGTTTGACGACAAGCCCGGGAGCAAGGAACCGGAGATCGACATCACTTCGCTGCACGCGAAGATCGGCCAGCTCACGCTGGAGAACGATTTTTTGTCCGGTGCGCTCGACAAGGCCGGTCTGTTGCCGGGCGCAAAGAAATGACGGATCGAGATCACAGGCTGAGCCTGACCCGTCAGGCCGAACTTCTGGGGATCAGCCGGGGCAGCCTCTACCATGTCCCGTGTCCGACCGGTGCGGACGATCTCAAGCTGATGCGCCGGATCGACGAGCTGCACATGGACTTCCCCTTCGCAGGCAGCCGGATGATGAAGGGACTCTTTCGCCAGGAAGGCTTCATCGCCGGGCGGCTGCACATCGCCACGCTGATGAAGAGGATGGGCATCGAGGCGCTCTATCGCCGCCCCAACACCTCGAAACCGGCGCCGGGCCACAAGATCTATCCTTACCTGCTCAGGAAGCAGGCCGTGAGCCGTCCGAACCAGGTCTGGGCGATGGACATCACCTATGTGCCCATGGCCCGGGGCTTCGTCTATCTGACGGCGGTCATCGACTGGTTCAGCCGCAAGGTGCTGGCCTGGCGGCTGTCGGTCACGCTGGAAACCGGCCCCTGCCTGGAAGCGCTGGACGAGGCCATCGCCCAACACGGCGCGCCGGAAATCATGAACACGGATCAGGGCTCGCAGTTCACATCCATCGACTTCATCAGGGCGCTGAAGGACGCCGATATCCAGATCAGCATGGACGGCAAGGGCGCCTGGCGCGACAACGTCTTAGTCGAAAGGCTCTGGCGCAGCGTCAAATATGAAGAGGTCTATCTGCGCGCCTATGACAGCGTGACCGCCGCCCGGGAAGGCCTCGCCCGCTACCTGGCCTTCTACAACACAAGGAGACCGCATTCATCGCTGGACGGGCGGACGCCCGATCAGGCATATCTCACCCCGCCACGACCAATCCCGGTCGCGGCATAACCGAGCGGAAATCCACTTACGAAACGGCTCGAAACTGTTCAGACAAACCGAGCCACATCTCTCGGAAATCTTCAAGCCGAACTAGGGTTATCCCTGACACGCTCTCGCCTTGCGTCTTATCGATCTTCATCAGCAACTTAGGAGATCGACATGACCGATATCGTGTCGCTCAAGGCCATCTGCGACGAACTCAAGATCGACCCGCGCGAAGCTCGCGAACGCCTGCGCGCCGCCGCCAGCGATGCCAAGGCAAACCCGGAACTGGCGAAGGCGCGGAAGCCGCGCACACCGTGGCAATGGGTGAAAGGGTCGAAGGCGCTTGAAGAAGCAAAGCGCGCCCTGAAGCCGGGATAGGCAACTGCTACCATCGCAATTAATGAAAAGGGGGGCGACGTGCCTCCCTTTACTTTGGCGAAAAATCCCTGCTTATCGGGAGCAAGTTGTGTAGAACACGACTGCGCAAACCAAATCCAATTAAGTCCTGAGCCCGACCATGAATAACTATGCAGCCTGGTGTTTAGCAAGCTTGCCCATCCATACGGAATACGAGGCTTGCAGGGCCGTCGGGATATTCGCGCCCTCTAACAATCCAACCAGTTCTGCAAAACGCTTTCTGCATGCTGGAAACGACGCAATCTTGTTCCCAACGAGGGTTTTACTGTCGGGTATAGCAAACATTATCTCCAAGGCTTTTGGTGAAAAATCTTTAACCATGCTTTCGTAGTGAGGCCTTGCAGCCCAAGAAACACCATACTGATTTCCAACGGCACATGAAACTACCGTCTCTACAAATTTCCGACGTACCGACTCTGGAACAGCAGACGCTCCAACAATTTCATGGAGTCGGGCTGCGAATGGCGGCTCATTATAGAAATTATTCATTCCTTGGTGGGCTGCGTTCAAACGATCACATGCAGTCGAGATTATTGAATGCCTCTCGGCTTCCGAGAGTAGCCCCAGCATCTTAAACTTCGTGAAGAAATCGCGAGATGCACTTGCCTTGGCTTGCTCACCTTTCCCAACATACCGTTGATGTTGGTCGATTATCGCAGACGGAATTCCATCCAGTTCGACTGCCGGTAAGAACAGCGTTGCACAGTTGCTGCGCGCACTCTGGCCAAGCGCTTCATCGCAGTACATGCCATGCAGCGCGGTAGCGATCAATTCACGTTGTGCCGAGTGCGTACCCTTGATTGCAGCAGTCCAATACGCCTCTTGATCCCCATTGAAATGTCCTGCCTTGATCGCAGAAATCAATTCATTGAAATTAACGCCTGCAGGAACATTGACATCGCTGAGAGCAGCGCGAGCGCAACGACTTATGAAATTGACAACTTCATCCTCATCCAACGCACCAACTGCAGGATGTGCCGCTGAAAAACTATTCCGAATTGCCCTGCATTGATCGAGCTTGAAATATCCCTCTTCTGTGATGAGGTTTAACTCAAGGCACAACTTGAGAAGTTCATGATCCATCATCTCCAATAGCTTACTTTCATCGAGAGCTTTTGATGTAAGTTGAGCAACAATTGGCAAGCCGAAGCGAATGACCTTTTGGCGCAGCTCCACGATTGTAGAATTCCAAATATAGTTTATTGCGCTGTCAAACAAACCTACCGAGTCAGCAACGCACAGACGGACCATTCTTTCGTCACGCAACTCTGCAGGTATTTTGCTCAACAGTCGGGGTAAGTTCTCCCAAGTGTGATCTATCTGGGCCTTTGCCGGAAGAACATCGCGTGGCACGCCCAGCGAGTTCGTGATTTGCGTCAGCAAATCGTCGGTTCCTTCGATAATTGCAGGTAGGCCTTCGATCTTCTGGGGCACCAAGTCTGACATATTTACTCGCTCTGGCTGACCCTTGCCCAATATCTTGTGATGAAAAATATCAGTGAGTGGCTCACACGTAAAGGGCGAAAGTCATGGTTTGATGACAATCTGTTGACAGCTACGCCAGCGTAGCATTCTGCATGGCCAAGAGGCTCGTCGCGGAAACCTGTTTCTCGACCAAACCACCTTGGGGGTTCAACGAACATCCTGAGCCGTGGGGAACCCGTGAATGCTACCCAAGCGATACCCACAGCACACCGCTCATTTTTCGCAGGCAAGGAGGACGCCACTAAGTGACGGTTGTTATTTGATTTTAGTGGTGCCCGGGGGCGGAATCGAACCACCGACACGAGGATTTTCAAGCCTAACAACTGTTGGAATGGCCCCAGAGTGCCGAGTCTCCGTTACGCTACCCGAGCGATACCCTAGGTAAACCGGTCGCGCACCGCACAAACACGATGCAGTCACACCCCTTTGAAAAACATGAGAAATTTTGGTAGCGGAGGAGGGACTCGAACCCCCGACACGCGGATTATGATTCCGCTGCTCTAACCAACTGAGCTACTCCGCCGCTCGCGAGGGGGCTTTTATCCATGCGGCCGGGGGGCGTCAAGCGCGAAATCGCGCGAAAATCCGGCCGGCCCTTCCCCGCATTCCCCCGCGCCCGAACCGCCTTGCGCCGCGCCCTTCAGGCCGCGCCGCGCTCGGCCAGGGCCTCGTTCAGAACGGCCCTCACGGCCTCGGGATCGACGTCGCGCGCGACGAAAGCGCGGCCGATTCCGCGCGCCAGGATGAAGGTCGGGCGTCCGGCCTTGACCTTCTTGTCCTGCGCCATCACGGCCATCAGCCCTTCGGCGTCGGGCAGCGGGCCGGGAATGTCGGCAAGGCGCGTGGGCAGGCCCATGCGCGACAGATGCGCCGCCACGCGCGAGGGCTCTTCCTGCGCGCACAGCCCCAGCCGCGCCGACAGCGCGAAGGCCAGCACGCAGCCGATCGCCACGCCCTCGCCGTGCAGCAGGCGCTCGCCATAGCCGGTCGCGGCCTCGAGCGCATGGCCGAACGTGTGTCCCAGATTGAGCAGCGCGCGTTCGCCCCGCTCGGTCTCGTCGCGCGCGACGATGCGCACCTTGGCCTCGACCGAGCGGCGCACCGCCTCGATCCGCGCCGCGTCGTCGCCGTCGCGCAGCGCCGGGCCGCGCGTCTCGAGCCAGGCGAAGAAGTCGGCGTCGCCCAGAAGCCCGTATTTCGCCACCTCGGCATAGCCGGCCAGCAGCTCGCGCCGCGGCAGCGTGCGCAGCGCGTCGGTGTCGGCCAGCACCAGGCGCGGCTGGTGGAAGGCGCCGATCAGGTTCTTGCCCTGGGGCGCGTTGACCCCGGTCTTGCCGCCGACCGAGCTGTCCACCTGGGCAAGGAGCGAGGTCGGGATCTGCACGAATCCCACCCCCCGGCGCAGGATCGCGGCGGCGAAACCGACCAGATCGCCGATCACGCCGCCGCCCAGCGCGATGATCAGATCGTCGCGCTCGATGCGCCGATCGAGCAGCCACTCGACCACGCGCGTCAGCTCGGCCATGGACTTGCTGCCCTCGCCCGCCGGCACGATCAGCTCGTCGGCCTCGATGCCGGCGGCGGCCAGACCCGCGCGCAGGGCGGGAAGCTGGGCGCGGGCGACGTTCTCGTCGGTGATGACGGCGGTGCGCGGGCGCGGCAGCAGCGGCGCCGCATGCGCGCCCGCCTCGGCCAGCAGGCCGGGGCCGATCTCGATGCGGTAGCTGCGCGCGCCGAAGGGCGCCTCGACGGTGCTGCGCTGGGGGCTCATGCGGGCGTCTCCTGGCTCTGGGGGGCGTCGGGGCCCTCTTCGATCACGTCGCCGAGCGCGCGCAGACCGTCGAGGATGCGGGCGGCGACGGCCTCGTGCTTCTCGCCGCGGCGGCTGTCGACGACGACCGCGGCCTCGGCGTAGACGGGGTGGCGGCGGGCCATCAGCTCGGCCAGGACCCGGCGCGGATCGCCGCCGGCCAGCAGGGGGCGGGTGTTCTTGCGCCCCACGCGCTCGACCAGCGTGTCGAGCTCGGCGCGAATCCACACGGTCGCGGCGCGGCTCAGCAGCAGCGCGCGGGTGTCGTCGTTCATGAAGGCGCCGCCGCCGGTTGCGATCACCGCCGGGCGCGACTGGCGCACAAGGCGCGCGATGACGCGGCGCTCGCCCTGGCGAAAGGCGTCCTCGCCCATCGAGGCGAAGATCTCGGCCACGCTCATGCGCGCGGCGGCCTCGATCTCTTCGTCGCTGTCGACGAAGGGCGCGTCGAGCATGGCGGCGAGCCGCCGGCCGACGGTGGTCTTGCCCGCGCCCATCAGCCCGACCAGCGCGACCGGGCGCAGCAGCCGGGGCCGCGCGGCGGGGGCCCGGGGGCCGTCCGGCAAGGCGGCCGGCGCGTCGTCTGGGCTGGGCGGCGTGTCGGGCGTGCTCACGATCGCGCGGCGTCCTTCGGCTGGCCGCGGCTCCGAAGGCCGGCGGCATGGGGCTGCGCCCGGCCCCGCGCCATTGCGGCGCGGCGCGGCCGGCGCTAGGGTCGCGGCGCGCGACGCGCCGACGCTCGGGGCTGGGCGGGTTCCTCGTTACACCAGCCGCGGGCGCGGCGCCAAGTCCGCATCGCTCGGGCCGCGGGACAAGGAGGAAGACGTCATGCGCACCGCGCTCAAATACCTTCTATACCTTGCCGTTCTGGGCGCGCTGGCGCTGGCGGGCTATGCGCTGGTGGCCGATCTGCCCGCCCCGCGCGCAACGGTGACGATCGATGCGCCCGCGCCCGGCGACTGAGCCCCTGCGCCGCGCCGCGCCCGGGGGCGGCATGAGCGCGCGCGCGCCCGCCGATCCCGTCGCGCGCTTTCTCGAGGCGATGCGCGCCGAGCGCGGCGCGGCCGACAACACGATCGCGGCCTATGCGCGCGATCTGTCCGACCTGGCCGAGCATGGGGGCGGCGATCTGCTGGCGCTCGGGCGCGCGGACATCGCCGCGTGGATGGCGGCGATGGAGGCGCGAGGGCTGAGCCGGGCCACGCGCGCGCGGCGCCTGTCGGCGGCGCGGCAGTTCTACCGCTTCGCCTGCGAGGAGGGCTGGCGCGAGGACGACCCCGCCGCGCGTCTTCGCGGCCCCGGCGCGCGCCGCCCGCTGCCGCGCACGCTGTCGCCCGAGCAGGTCGAGGCGCTGCTCGAGGCCGCGCGCCGGCCCGCGGGCCCCGGCCCGGCGGCGCAGGCGGCGGCGCTGCGGCTGAGCTGCATGCTCGAGCTGCTCTACGCCACGGGCATGCGCGCGAGCGAGCTTCTGGACCTGCCCGCCGCCGCCGCGCGAGGCGATCCGCGCATGTTGCTGGTGCGCGGCAAGGGCGGGCGCGAGCGCATGGTTCCGCTGTCCGAGCCCGCGCGCGCGGCGCTCGCCGCCTGGCTGGCCCATCGCGACGCGGACCCGCGCCTGCGCGGCGCGGCGGCGCTGTTTCCCTCGCGCGGGCGCGCGGGGCGGCTGACGCGGGCGCGCTTCTTCCAGCTGGTGCGCGAGACGGCGGCGCGGGCCGGGATCGACCCGGCCAGCGTCTCGCCGCACACGCTGCGCCACGCCTTCGCCACGCATCTTCTGGCGGGGGGCGCGGATCTGCGGGCGATCCAGACCCTGCTGGGCCATGCCGACATCTCGACCACCGAGATCTACGCCCATGTCATGCAGGCGCGGCTGCAGGCGCTGGTGCTGTCGGGTCATCCGCTGGCGGCCGGCGGGGACGGCAGCGCGCGCCCCGCGGACGAAGGCGCGGCCCTCGCCGCCGGGAAGGGCGGCGGCGGCCCGGCCGACCCCGACGGCCCCGGCGCCGATCGCGCCGCGCCCCGTCTCGACAAGCGCCCGCCGAGGCGGTAGAAACCGCCGCCAGACCCGCCGCCCGGCTTGGGCGCATTCAGGAAGGCCGACCCGATGGAAAACGTTCTGCTCATCGTCCACCTCATTCTTGCGGTGTTCCTGATCGGGCTGGTGCTGCTGCAGCGCTCGGAAGGCGGCGCGCTGGGCATCGGCGGCGGCGGCGGCGGCCTCGTCACCGGGCGCGGCGCGGCGACGGCGCTGAGCAAGGCGACCTGGATGATCGCCGCCGGCTTCGTCGCCACCAGCCTGGCGCTGACCATCCTGGCCGCGCAGAACGCCGCTTCGCGCTCGGTGCTCGAGAAGGTTCCCGCCGCCGAGGCCCCGGCCCCCGACGCCGCGCCGCTGGCCGACGATCTCAAGGGCCTGCTGGTCCCGCCGCCGGCCGAGGACCCCTCCGCGCCGCCCGCGGCCGACTAACGCCCGCATGGCCCCCGACCCCGAGCGCGGGCGCCTGCGACGCGCGCTGTCGGCGCTGGACGGGCGCGCGCGCGCGGCCGCGGCCTTGCTCGACCGCGCCGCCTGGCGACAGGTCGCGGCGCTGGCGCTCTTGTGCCTGGCCATGTTCGCGCCGGGGCTGGACGCGCTGCCCGTGACCGACCGCGACGAGGCGCGCTTCGTGCAGGCCTCGCGCCAGATGCTGCAGAGCGGCGACTACGTCGACATCCGCTTTCAGGACGCGCCGCGCTGGAAGAAGCCCGCCGGCATCTACTGGCTTCAGGCGGCGTCCGCGGCGGCGGCGGCCAAGGCGCTGGACGTGCCGGTCGAACGGGTGGGGATGTGGGCCTGGAGGCTGCCCTCGGCGCTGGGCGCGACGCTGGCGACGCTGGGGCTGTTCTGGGCGCTGACGCCGCTTGCGGGCCGGGCGGCCGCCTTTCGCGCGGCGGCGATGACGGCCACGGCGCTGGTGGTCGTGGCCGAGGCGCATATCGCCAAGACGGACGCCGCCCTTCTGGCCGCGATCGTGCTGACCATGGGCGCCTATGCGCGCGCGCTGGCCGGCGGGCGCGGCGCGGCGCTGGGCATGTGGGCGGCGCTGGCGGCGGGGGTCGCGCTCAAGGGCCCCATCGTGTTCATCCCGCTCGTCGGCTGCATGGCGTGGCTGGCGGTCGCGCAGCGCAGCCTTGCGCCGCTGCGCGCGCCCGACTGGCGGCGCGGGCCGCTCCTGTTCCTTGCGCTGGCCGCGCCATGGTATGCGCTGATCGCGCTGCGCACCGAGGGCGCCTTCTTCCGCGAGGCGCTGCTGGACGATCTGCTGGGCAAGGTCGCGCAGGGGCGGGAATCGCACGGCGCGCCGCCGGGGACGTATCTGGCGGCGTTCTGGGCGATCTTCTGGCCCTGGGCGGCGCTGGCGCCGGCGGCGGCCGCCGCCGTCCGGCGCATGCGCGCGCGGCCCGAGGCGCGCTTTCTGCTCGGATGGGCCGTTCCGACCTGGCTGGTCTTCGAGCTCACCGCGACCAAGCTGCCCCATTACGTCATGCCCGCCCTGCCCGCCCTGGCCGGACTGCTGGCCCTGTGGCTGACCCAAGAGGCGCGCCGCAACGCCGCCCCCGCGCGCGCGCCGGGCCTGCCGCATGACATCGTCCCCTCGGCGCGGCTGGCCGCGGACCCGCTTCGCCCGCCGCGCCGCTGGACGCTGCGGGCGGGCGCGGCGCTGTTCGCGCTGGTCGGCGGCGCGTTGGCGCTGGCCAACATTGCCGGGCCGCTCTGGCTGGGCCAGGCGCCCGCGCCCCGGGGCGCGGCGCTGGCGCTGGCGGGGCTGGCGGCGACGGCGCTGGGGGCGGCGGCGCTGGGGGGCGGGCGGCTGGCGGCCTTCGGCGCGCTTGGCGCGGCAGCCAGCGCGCTGCTGTCGGCGGCCACGCTGTCGCACACGCTGCCGGCGGCGCGCTCGCTGTTTCCCAGCGCGCTGATGACCCAGGCCGCCGCGCCGCTGGCGCGCTGCGCGGCGCCGCCGCCGGCCTCGGTCACCTATCGCGAGCCGAGCCTCGTCTTTCTGACCGACGGCGCGGTCGCGTTCCTGAGCCACGAGGACGCCGCGCGGCGGCTGATCGCCCTGCCCGGCGCGTCGGTCTGGGTCGAGGACCGCGCGCGCGCGCGCTTCGATCGCGCCCTGGCCGAGGCGGCGGGCGGCGCTGCGCCGGCGCTGCGCGAGCTGGCGCGGGTCGACGCCTTCAACCCGAACCGGGGCAAGGCGACCACGCTGCGCCTGCTGGCCCGCGCCGACGACGCGCTCTGGAGCGCCTGCCTGGGCCCGGCGGCGCCGGCGTCCGCCGATTCGCCCGCGAATCCCGACCCGTCGCGAGCCGGTTAATCGCAGGTTCAGCCCGGCCCGCGCCATGCGGCGCCGGCTTCCGCCAGATGAAACAGGTGCGGCGAATCGCCACGTCGCCGCCCCCCTTTTCCGTCACGGCGCCTTACGATGCCCCGGCCGCGCGAAGCGGCGCCGCGGGCGCGCGCCCGCGCGACAAGGGTCAAGGGAGGGAAGAATGCGCACGATCATCGCCATGAGCGCCGCGCTGGGACTGGCCGCGCAGGCGCAGGCGGCCGACAATCTCGAGAAGCTGAGTCAGTTCAAGGTCACAGGCGGCGCCGGCTTCACCTATGTCGAACAGGGCGGCGCCAAGGCCGAGGCGATCCGCCGCACGCTGGAACGCATCCGCCTGCCCGAGGGCTTCCGCATCGGGCTTTACGCCATCGTGCCCGACGCGCGCCACATCGCCGTCGGCCCGCAGGGCATCGTCACCTTCGTCGGCACGCGCAAGACCAAGGTCTGGTCCGTGACCGACCGCGACAAGGACCGCGTCGCCGACGAGGTCAAGGACTTCGCGCCCTCGATCGACATGAAGATCCCCAACGGGCCGTGCTTCTCGCCCGACGGGTTCCTCTACATCGCCGAGCAGAACCGGGTGCTGGTCTATCCGGCGGCCGAGTTCTTCTACGAAAGCCCGGACGTGGCGGCCTTCAACGTCGTGCCCGAGGGCGAGCTGATCCCGCCCGATGAGGTCAGCTACAACCACACCGCGCGCGTGTGCGACGTGGGGCCGGACGGCAAGCTCTACATCTCGCTCGGCCAGCCCTTCAACGTGCCGCCCAAGTCCAAGCGCGAGCTTTACGCCAAGTGGGGCATCGGCGGCATCATCCGCATGAACGCCGACGGGTCCGGGCGCGAGGTCTTCGCCTCGGGCATCCGCAACTCGGTCGGCATGGATTTCCAGCCCTCGACCGGGCATCTGTGGTTCACCGACAACCAGGTCGACGGCATGGGCGACGACATCCCGCCGGGCGAGCTGAACCGCGCCACCGAGGCGGGCCAGAACTTCGGCTTTCCCTGGTATGGTGGCGGGTCGGTGCGCACCAACGAATACAAGGACGAGGAGCCGCCCGCCGACGTCGTCTTCCCGGTGGTCGAGACGGTGGCGCATGCGGCCGATCTGGGCATGGTCTTCTACGACGGCAAGCAGTTCCCCGCGCGCTATCGCGGCGCGATCTTCTCGGCGCAGCACGGCTCGTGGAACCGCACCGAGCCGGTGGGCGCGCGGGTGATGGTCACCTTCGTCGACGAGGAAGGCGGCGCGCGCATGGAGCCGTTCGCCGAGGGTTGGCTGGACGAGGAGACCGGCGAGTATCTTGGCCGCCCGGTGGACGTGGCGCAGCTGCGCGACGGCTCGCTGCTGGTGTCCGACGACCTCGCGGGCGCGCTCTACCGCATCTGGTATGAGGGCGCGCAATGACGGCGCGGCTTCTTCGCGGGGCGGGCGGGGCTGCGGCCCCGGTCCGCGCCGCGGCCGCGCTGCTGGCGCTGGCGCTGGCGGCGCCGGCGCCCGCTTCGGCGGCCGATCCGGCGGCCGGGCGCGAGAAGGCGCGCAAATGCAAGGTCTGCCACGGCATCGACGGCATCGCGCGCATTCCCATCGCGCCCCATCTTGCCGGCGAAAGCGCGATCTACCTTGAAACGCAGCTCAAGGCGTTTCGCTCGGGCAAGCGCGAGCACGAGATGATGAGCGTGGTCGCGCGCGGCCTCAGCGACGAGGACATCGCCGATCTGGCCGCCTGGTACAGCGCGATTCGCATCGAGGCGCATCCGCCCGATCTTGCGCAGAAGTGACCGCGCGGCCCGGCGCGACGCTGCGGCAACCTGTCAAGGGGTTGAACGAACGGGCGCTGGCGCGCATTGTTGATCCGTGGATCAACAAAAAGCCGCCCCCTCGGGCGGCGGACAGGGAGAACAAACGCAAATGAGCCGCGAACTCGAGGATCTGGCGCGCCGCGCCGCGCTCAACCTGGTCAACCGACGCGACTTTCTGGGCCGGGCGGCCGCGCTTGGCGTGACGGCCGCGGGGGCGAACGCGCTGCTGGCTTCGGCCGTGCGCGCCGCCGGACCGGTCAAGGGCGGGCATCTGAAGGCCGGCCTTCAGGGCGGCGAAAGCACCAACTCGCTCGATCCGGCGCTGGCGGCGTCGAACGTGCCCTTCTCGGTGCTGCGCCATTTCGGCGAGACGCTTGTCGAGGTCGGCCCCGACAACCGCCTCATGCCGCGCCTGGCCGAGGAATTCTCGTCCAGCCCGGACGCCGCGACCTGGAGCTTCAAGATCCGCAAGGGCGTCGAGTTCCACAACGGCAAGACGCTGACGGCCGAGGACGTGCTCGAGACCATGCGCCGCCACTCGGACGAGAACTCGAAATCCGGCGCGCTGGGCATCATGCGCGGCATCAAGGAGATGAAGGCCTCGGGCGACACCTTCACCGTCACGCTCGAAACCCCCAACGCCGACCTGCCCTATCTGATGGCCGACTACCATCTGGTCATCCAGCCGGGCGGCGGGCGCGACGATCCGGCCGCGGGCGTGGGCACCGGCCCCTATGTGGTCGAGGTGAACGAGCCGGGCGTGCGCCACGGCTTCCGCCGCTTCGCCAATTACTGGGACGATTCGCGCGGCCATGCCGAGACGACCGAGATCCTGGTCATCAACGACGCCACCGCCCGCACCTCGGCGCTGCAGTCGGGCCAGGTGCACATGATCAACCGCCTCGAGCCCAAGATCGTCAGCCTGGTCAAGCGCGTGCCCGGCGTGCAGGTGCGCAACGTGTCCGGGCGCGGGCACTACGTGTTCATCATGCACTGCGACACGCCGCCCTTCGCGAACAACGACCTGCGGCTGGCGCTGAAATACGCCATCAACCGCGAGGAGATGGTCGACAAGATCCTGCGCGGCTATGGCGGGCTGGGCAACGACATGCCCATCAACGCGGCCTATCCGCTGTTCGACGACACGATCCCGCAGCGCCGCTACGACCCGGACAAGGCGCGCTTCCACTACAAGAAGTCGGGGCATGACGGCTCGCCCATCGTGCTGCGCACCTCGGACGTGGCCTTCCCCGGCGCGGTGGACGCGGCGCAGCTGTTCCAGCAGAGCGCGGCCGCCTGCGGCATCCCGCTCGAGATCAAGCGCGAGCCGGGCGACGGCTACTGGTCCGAGGTCTGGAACAAGCAGCCCTTCTGCGCCTCGTATTGGGGCGGGCGTCCGACGCAGGACCAGATGTATTCGACGGCCTACCTGTCGACCGCGGACTGGAACGACACGCGCTTCAAGAACGAGGAGTTCGACCGCCTGCTGCTCGAGGCCCGCGCCGAGCTGAACGAGACGCGCCGCAAGGAGCTTTACAGCCGCATGGGCCGCATCGTGCGCGACGAGGGCGGTCTGATCTGCCCGATGTTCAACGACTTCATCGACGCCACCGACGCCCGCGTGCAGGGTTGGGAGAAGGATCCCAACGGCGAGATGATGAACGGCTTCGCCATGGTGAAGTGCTGGCTGGCCTGAGGCGGCCATGCTGCATCCCATCGTCAAGCTCCTGGTCCAGCGCATCGCGCTGGGCCTCCTCCTTCTTTTCGCCGCGTCGGCGCTAATCTTCGCGGGCACGCAGCTGCTGCCCGGCGACGTGGCGCAGTCGATCCTGGGCCAGTCGGCCACGCCCGAGGCGCTGGCCAATCTGCGCGCCGAGCTGGGCCTGAACGACCCGCCCGTGCAGCGGTATTTCAACTGGCTTTTCAGTGCGTTGCACGGCGATCTTGGCACGGCGCTTTCGAATGGCGAGGACATCGCCCAGTCGCTGGGCAAGCGCCTTGGCAACACGCTGTTCCTCGCGGCCTGCGCGGCGGCGGTGTCGGTGCCGCTGGCGCTGATCCTGGGCATCGTGTCGGTGCGCTATCGCAACCGCTGGCCCGACCGGCTGATCTCGGCCGTCTCGCTGGCGTCGATCTCGATCCCCGAATTCCTCATCGCCTATGTGCTGATCTTCTACGTCGCCGTGCAGCTGCGCTGGTTCCCCTCGGTGGCGATGATCAGCGACGCGATGACGCTGGGCCAGAAGCTGTCGGCCATCGCGCTGCCGGTGGCGGTGCTGACGCTGGTGGTGCTGGCGCACATGATGCGCATGACCCGCGCGGCCATCCTGAACGTGATGCAGTCGGCCTATATCGAGACCGCAGAGCTCAAGGGCCTGGCGCCGATCCGCATCATCGCGCGCCACGCCCTGCCCAACGCGATCGCGCCCATCGTCAACGTGATCATGCTGAACCTGGCCTATCTGGTGGTCGGGGTGGTGGTGATCGAGGTGGTCTTCGTCTATCCCGGCATGGGCCAGTATCTGGTCGATCACGTGGCCAAGCGCGACGTGCCCGTGGTGCAGGCCTGCGGGCTGATCTTCGCCGCCGTCTACATCGGGCTCAACACCGTGGCGGACGTGGTTTCGATCCTGGCCAATCCGCGGCTGAGGCATCCCAAATGATCCAAATTCCCCTTTCCGCCCTGCTTGGGCTGACCGTGACGGCGCTGTTCTTCGCCGGGGCCGCGCTGGCGCCCTGGATCGCGCCCTATCCCATGACCGAGATCGTCGGCGACGTGTGGGAGCCGGCCTCGGCCGAGCACCTTCTGGGCACCGACAGCATCGGACGCGACCTGCTCAGCCGCATGATCTATGGCGGGCGCACCACCATCTGGATCGCGACCATGGCGACGGCGCTCAGCTTCCTCACCGGCTCGGTGCTCGGGCTGACGGCGGCGGTGGCCGGCGGCTGGGTCGATCAGGCGCTTTCGCGGCTGGTGGACCTGGTCATGTCCATCCCGACGCTGATCTTCGCGCTGGTGGTCCTGTCGGTGCTGCCGACCACGGTCACCACGCTGGTGCTGGTGATGGGCCTTCTGGACAGCACGCGCGTCTATCGCCTGGCGCGGGCGGTGGCGGTGGACATCACGGTCATGGACTTCGTCGAGGCCGCGCGCCTGCGCGGCGAGGGGCGCGGCTGGATCGTGTTCCGCGAGATCCTGCCCAACGCCCTGTCGCCCCTGGTGGCCGAGATGGGGCTGCGCTTCATCTTCATGGTGCTGTTCCTGTCCACCCTGTCCTTCCTCGGCCTTGGCGTGCAGCCGCCCAACGCCGACTGGGGCGGCATCGTGAAGGAGAACAAGGAGGGCATCGTCTACGGCATCTCGGCCGCGCTGACGCCGGCGATCGCGATCGCGGCGCTGGCCATCTCGGTCAACCTCGTGGCCGACTGGATCCTGACCCGAACGACCAGCCTGAAGGGAGGCCGTGGTGAGTGACCCGAACCCCGCCATCCCTGCGCCCGAGGCGCCCGGGGACGAAGCCCCGCTGCTCGACATCCGCGATCTGCGCATCGAGGCCACCGTGCACCCGCCCGGCGAGCGACCCCGCACGCAGCAGATCGTCAAGGGCGTCTCGGCACGCCTGCGCAAGGGCCGCGTTCTGGGCCTGATCGGCGAGTCGGGCGCGGGCAAGTCCACCATCGGCCTTGCGGCGCTGGCCTATGGGCGCGGCGGGGTGCGCATCAGCGGCGGGCAGGTGCTGCTGAACGGACGCGACATCCTGCGCCTGCCTGCGCGCGGCCTGCGGCGCGTGCGCGGCAAGGAGGTGACCTACGTCGCCCAGTCGGCGGCGGCAGCCTTCAACCCGGCCATCCGCCTGATGGACCAGATCGTGGAAAGCGCGCTCGAGCATGGCGTGGCCTCGCGCGCCGAGGCCGAGGCGCGCGCGGTCAGCCTGTTCGAGCAGCTGGGCCTGCCCGATCCGGCCAATTTCGGGCGCCGCTATCCGCACCAGGTCTCGGGCGGGCAGCTGCAGCGCGCCATGACCGCCATGGCCCTGTGCCCCGAGCCCGACCTCGTGGTGTTCGACGAGCCCACCACCGCCCTTGACGTCACCACCCAGATCGACGTTCTGGCGGCCATCAAGCGCGCCATCCGCGCCACCGGCGTCGGGGCCATCTACATCACCCACGACCTGGCCGTGGTCGCGCAGGTGGCCGACGACATCATGGTTCTGCGCCATGGCGAGACGGTCGAATACGGCCCCACGGCCCAGATCATCGAACGCCCGCGGCAGGAATACACCCGCGCCCTGGTTTCGGTGCGCGCCATCGAGCACCCCGAAAAGCCCCCCGAGGGCGCGCCGCTGCTGAGCGTGCGCGGGGTCAGCGCGGCCTATCCGGGCGTGCCGGTCGACGTGCTCCGCGACGTCAGCGTCGATCTGCACCCCGGGCGCACGCTGGCGGTGGTGGGCGAGTCGGGCTCGGGCAAGTCGACGCTTGCGCGGGCCATCGTCGGCCTGCTCCCCCCGCGCGAGGGCGAGGTGCTGTTCGACGGCCGCCCCCTGCCCCCGCGGCTCAAGCAGCGCTCGCGCGAGGATCTGCGCCAGCTGCAGATGATCTACCAGATGGCCGACACCGCCATGAACCCGCGCCAGACGGTGCGCACCATCATCGGCCGGCCGCTCGAGTTCTATTTCGGCCTGCGCGGCGCCGAACGCGACAAGCGGGTGAACGAGCTGCTGGACGCGATCGAGATGGGCCGCGGCTTCGCCGACCGCTATCCGGCCGAGCTGTCGGGCGGGCAGAAGCAGCGCGTGTGCATCGCCCGCGCGCTGGCGGCCAGGCCCCGGCTCATCATCTGCGACGAGGTGACCAGCGCCCTCGATCCCCTGGTGGCGGACGGCATCCTCAAGCTGCTGCTCGATCTGCAGCGCATCGAGGACGTGGCCTATCTGTTCATCACCCACGATCTGGCCACGGTGCGCGCCATCGCCGATTCCATCGCCGTGATGCATCGGGGCAAGGTGGTGCGCTACGGGACCAAGACCCAGGTGCTGACCCCGCCCTTCGACGACTACACCGACCTGCTGCTGTCCTCGGCGCCCGAGATGAAGCTGGGATGGCTGGAAGAAGTCCTGGCCCATCGGCGCATGGAAAGCGCGGGGCACTAGGGGCGGCGCATGGAAAGGCGACTCAAGCTCATCATCCTCGACGGCGTGCCCTGGCGGGCATGGCGGCGGCTGTTCGGCAATCTCGAAGGCTGGGTCGAGTCGGGCGAGGCGCGGGTGTGGCGCATGCGCGCGCGCCTGCCCTCGATCTCGGCCTCGTGCTACGCCACCATCCATACCGGGGCGCCGCCGCAGGTGCATGGGGTGACCTCGAACGAGACCATCTTCCGCATTCCCATGCCCGACGTGTTCTCGCAGGTGCGCGCGGCGGGCGGAACGACCGGCGCGGTGGCCCATTCGTTCTGGTCGGCCTTCTTCAACCGCGCGCCTTTCGATCCGGTGCGCGACATCGAGTATGACGAGCCCGACTCGCCCGCCATCAACCACGGCCGCTTTCACACCATGACGGGCTACGGCCATGCGAACCAGATGACGCCGTGCGACCTTGACCTGTTCGCCACGCTGACCAGCCTGTCGCGGCGCTTCGGCCTGAACTACGGGCTGCTGCACAGCTGCACGCTCGACAGCATGGGCCACCGTTTCGGCCATGACTGCGTCGAGATGGACCATGCCTGCGCGGCCGCCGACGCCATGCTGGCGCCCTTCCTGCGCATGTGGCGCGAGGCGGGGGACGAGGTCATCGTCACCGCCGATCACGGCCAGAGCGACCGCGGCCATCACGGCGGGCGCGGGGCCGATCAGCAGGATTTCGCGCTTTACTATTTCGGCCCGGCCGAGGGGCCGCCCGAAGGCGCGCTTCTCGATCAGCTTCAGCTGGCGCCGACGATCCTGACCCGGCTGGGCGCGCCGATTCCCCCCGGCATGGGCGCCGCGCCGTTCCTGAGCGCCTGACCGCGCCCGACAGGCCGCCGCTCAGGGCAAGGGCGGCCAGCGCCCTTCGGCCAGCGCGCCGATGGCGGCGAGGATGCGCGCAAAGGCGTCCGCCGCCCGCCCCGACATGCGCCGCGCGCGCAGATAGCCATGCACCAGCCCCTTTTCCTCGACCGCCAGCGCCCGACCGCCCGCGGCCAGGATGCGCGCGGCATAGGCGGGGCCGTCGTCTGAGAGCGGGTCGCACTCGGCATGGAACACGACCGTCGGCGGCAGGCCCGAGAAATCGACGTCGCGGAGCGGCGCCGCATCCGGCCCCGGCGCCGCGGGCGGGGCGCCGCCATGGCGCAGGGCGTTGCAGGCCAGCGCCTCGTCGCGCGTGAGCAGGGGCGCATGGGCGTGCCGCACCCATGATCCCGAATCCGTCTCGCCGCCCAGCCCCGGATAGATCAGCGCCATCCCCGCCAGCGGCGCCTCGGCGCGCAGCGCATGGGCGGCCGAGGCCGCCAGCGCGCCGCCGGCGCTGTCGCCCGCCAGGATCAGCGGCAGGTTGAAGCGCGCCAGCGTCCAGCGCGCGGCGCTCAGCGCGTCCTCGTAGGCGGCGGGGTGCGGATGCTCGGGGCACAGGCGGTAATCGGCCGCGACCACGGGCAGCCCCGCCCCGGAGCAGATCTCGGCGCACACGTCGTCATGGCTCTCGAGCCCGCCAAGGAAGAAGCCGCCGCCATGCAGGAAAAGCACGGCCGCGGGCGCCTCTTGGCCGCCAGGCGGCAGGTAGATGCGCGCGCCCATGTCCCCGATCCGCACGTCGCGCGTCGTCACGCCGGGCGGCCGTCCGGCGTGAAAGGCGCGGCACATGGCGTCGTAGAAGGCCCTCTGCTCGGCGATGGGCCGCGTCGCGGCGTCGGCGGGATAGAACTGCTCGGTGCGGCGGACGAAGGCCAGCACCTCGGGGTCGAGGATGCGCCCGTAATCGGTCATGCGCCGCATGATCGCCCCGCCCGCCGCCCGGCGCAAGGGCGGGGCGCCGGCGGGCAAGCGGCGCGCAGGCCTCGCCGCCAGGGCGCGCGCTCCGGCGCGGGCGTCTCGGCGGCTTCACGCCTCGTCCGACGGATGCGCGCCCCGGACAGGGCGCCGCGGCGGGCCCCGCGGCGCGGCTTCGATCGCGGATCTGCGGATGGGCTGGTGCCGCAGGAGAGAATCGAACTCTCGACCTCTCCCTTACCAAGGGAGTGCTCTACCTCTGAGCTACTGCGGCGTCGGGGGGCCTTTTACCCGATGGCGCGGCGAACGCAAGGGGGAATTTCGGCCCCCAGCGCCCCTCCCGACGCCCATCCCGACGCCCGTCCCCGCGCCCGGCTCCGCGCCCGGCTCCGAGTCCCGCCGCCGGCCCCGCGCCCGCGCCGCCCGGGGCGCGCCGCGGGACCGGACCGCGAGACTCGAAGAGGGCCGGACCGGGACATGGACGGCGGCGCGCCGGCGCGCTATCACCGCGCCCATGAGCAAGACCGACGACGACCGCCCCCTGACCCCGGCCGAGGCGCGCGCCCGCCGCCTGGCCGAGGCGCTGCGGGCCAATCTGCGCCGGCGCAAGGCGCAGCTGCGCGCGCGCGCGGCCGAGGACGGCGCCGCGCCCGACGCCGCGGCCGCGGGCGGGCCGCCCGACGACGCGCCGCCGCAGGACGGTCATTGAACCGCACGGCCCGCGCCGATAGACCCACCGACGACGCAGCGCGCCGAGCACGGGAGCAGCCATGGACAGAATCGCGATTCGCGGAGGAGTTCCGCTCAAGGGCCGCATCGCCATCGGCGGCGCCAAGAACGCATGCCTTGCGCTCATGCCGGCGGCGCTGCTCACCGACCAGCCGCTGACGCTGACCAACGCGCCGCGGCTGTCGGACATCCGCACCATGACCCAGCTGCTGGAATCGCTGGGCTGCGAGGTGGCGGCGCTGCAGGGCGGGCGCGTTCTGGCCATCGGCGCCGAGCGCATCGCCAGCCACCGCGCCGATTACGAGATCGTGCGGCGCATGCGCGCCTCGATCCTGGTGCTGGGCCCGCTGCTGGCGCGCGAGGGTCGGGCCGAGGTCTCGTTGCCCGGCGGCTGCGCCATCGGGGCGCGGCCGGTCGATCTGCATCTGCGCGGGCTCGAGGCGCTGGGCGCCGAGCTCGAGCTGCGCGACGGCTATGTGCATGCGCGCGCGCCCAAGGGCCTGCGCGGGGCCGAGTTCGAATTCCCGGTGGTGTCGGTGGGCGCGACCGAGAACCTGCTCATGGCCGCGTCGCTGGCGCGCGGCACGACCGTTCTGCGCAACGCCGCGCGCGAGCCCGAAATCGCCGACCTCGCGCGCTGCCTCAACGCCATGGGCGCGCGCATCGAGGGGGCGGGCGGCTCCGAGATCGTCATCGAGGGGGTCGAGGCGCTGGGCGGGGCGACTCATGCGGTCATTCCCGACCGCATCGAGCTGGGCACCTACATGCTGGCCCCGGCCATCACCGGCGGCGAGGTCGAGCTGATCGGCGGCTCGCGCGAACTGGTCGGAGCGCTGTGCGACAAGCTCGAGGAGGCGGACATCGCCGTCGAGGACACGCCCGAGGGGCTGCGCGTGCGCCGGCGCAACGGCGCCATCCGCCCGCTGCGCGTGGTCACCGAGCCCTATCCGGGCTTTCCGACCGACCTGCAGGCGCAGATCATGGCCATGCTGACCCTGGCCGACGGGGTCAGCGTGCTCGAGGAGCGCATCTTCGAGAACCGCTTCATGCATGCGCCCGAGCTCATGCGCATGGGCGCGCGCATCGAGGTCCATGGCGGGACGGCGACGGTGACGGGCGTGCCCAAGCTGCGCGGCGCGCCGGTGATGGCGACGGATCTGCGCGCCTCGGTCTCGCTGATCCTGGCGGGCCTGGCCGCCGAGGGCGAGACGGTGGTCAGCCGCGTCTACCACCTCGACCGCGGCTATGAGCGGGTCGAAGAGAAGCTGTCGGCCTGCGGCGCGCATATCGAGCGCCTGTCGGACAAGGCCGAGGCGGACTGAGGGCGCCGCCCGCGCGGCCGGCAGGAGCGAGGTTGGCCGCTGGATCGGCGCGGCAGGAAGGGCGCTGCCCGCGCGCGGCCGCCCGCCCCCGCCCCAGGCTGCGCCCGCCCCCGCCCAAGGCTGCGCCCGACGCCGCGGCGCCTGCGCGCGGCGCGCCGTGGCGGCGAAGCGCGCCCTTGCCTGCGCGCCGCCCTGCCGGGTTCGCCGCGAAGGCAAGCGCGACGGCGCCGCCCCGGGGCTTGCCCCCGGCCCGGCGCCCGCTTGCGCCGACCCGCGCTTGCGCGCGGCATGCAGGGGCGGCGCGCGCCGCGCGCCCTTGCCTTCGCGCCCCCCGCGGGCCTATCTGAACCGCGACGCAACGCGACGGACCGCCGAAGGAGGACCGCCATGCAAGACGCCCGCTTCGAGGACGCCGCCGAACGGCCGCTGCGCCTTCTGGCCGCCGACGCCGAGGACCTGAAGGTGATGGCCGCCCTTCTGCAGGACGCGGTCGGCAAGCCCGCCGACATCGCCTGGACGCCGGCGCAGCGGCGCCTGTCGCTGCTGCTCAACCGCTTCCGCTGGGAGGATCGCGCGCGCGCCGCCCGCCAGGGGCGCCCCTTCGAGCGCGTGCGCGCCCTGCTGGTGATCGAGGACGTCTCGCGCGTGCGCGCGCTCGCGCTCGATCCGGCCGACGGCGAACGTCCCTTCAACCTTCTGACCATGACCTGGGAGCCCGCCGAGGACGGCGCGGGCGCGCTGCGCCTGGTGCTGTCGGGCGGCGCCGAGCTGGCGGTCGAGGCCGAGTGCCTGAACCTGCGCCTCGACGACGTCACGCGCCCCTACGCCGCCCCTTCGGGCAAGGCCCCCGCCCATCCCGCCGACTGACCCGCCCGCCGCGGCCCGCGCCGCGCCGACACGCAAGGATCCGACATGCCCGTTTTCCTTTCCGCGCAGGAGCCTGATTTCGAGGACCGCTTCGCCGCCCTTCTGGCCGCCAAGCGCGAGGCGGACGCCGATGTGGACGAGGCCGCGGCGCGGATCCTGGCCGATGTGCGCGCGCGCGGCGTGGATGCGCTGATCGAGCTGACCGAGCGTTTCGACCGCCTGCGCCTGACCCCCGAGACGCTGGCCTTCTCGGAAGAGGAGATCGACCGGGCCGTCGCCCGCGTGCCGCCCGAGGAACGCGCCGCGCTCGAACTGGCGGCCGAGCGCATCGCCGCCTACCACCGCCGCCAGCTGCCGCGCGACGAAAGCTGGACCGACCGCGCCGGCGCGACGCTGGGCTGGCGCTGGACGCCGGTCGACTCGGCGGGGCTTTACGTGCCGGGCGGGCTGGCCTCGTATCCGTCCTCGGTGCTGATGAACGCCATCCCCGCGCGCGTGGCGGGGGTGCGGCGGCTGACCATGTGCGCGCCCACGCCCGACGGGCAGGTCAATCCGCTGGTGCTGCTGGCCGCGCGCCTGGCCGGGGTGGACGAGGTGTTCCGCGTGGGCGGCGCCCAGGCCATCGGCGCGCTGACCTGGGGCGCGGGACCGATCCGCCCGGCCGACAAGATCGTGGGCCCCGGCAACGCCTGGGTCGCGGCGGCCAAGCGGCGGGTCTTCGGCACGGTCGGGATCGACATGATCGCCGGCCCGTCCGAGATCCTGATCATCGCCGACGGGGCGCAGAACCCGGACTGGATCGCGCTCGACCTGCTCAGCCAGGCCGAGCATGACGAAAGCGCGCAGGCCATCCTCATCACCGACGACCCCGCCTTCGCCCGCGCCGCCGCCGCGGCGGTCGAGGCGCGGCTGGCCACGCTCGAGCGGCGCGAGATCGCCCGCGCCAGCTGGCGCGACTTCGGCGCGGTGATCGTGGCGCGCGACCTCGACCACGCGGCCGAGCTGTCGGATCGCGTGGCGCCCGAGCATCTGGAGCTGTGCGTGGCCGATCCCGACGCGTTGGCGGCCAAGGTGCGCCATGCGGGCGCGATCTTCCTGGGCGCGTGGACGCCCGAGGCCATCGGCGACTATGTGGGCGGCCCGAACCATGTGCTGCCGACGGCGCGCTCGGCGCGCTTCTCGTCCGGGCTGTCGGTGCTGGACTTCATGAAGCGCACCACCATCGCGCGCATGAGCCCGGGCGCGCTGGCGGCCATCGGCCCGGCGGCGCGCACCCTGGCGCAGTCGGAAAGCCTCGAGGCGCACAGCCTGTCGGTTGCCGCCCGGCTCGAGGCCCTCAACCGCGGCGCGGAGGGCGAGGAATGAGCGCCCCCGAACCCGCGCGCGAGCGCCTGATCGCCGTCGAGCTCGAGGAAGAGGGCCTGCCCGCCCCCACCCCCGAGGTGCGCCAGGAGCGCGAGGTGGCGATCTTCGACCTGCTCGAGAGCAACCGCTTCGCCCTGCCGCGCGAGGGCGCGCCGCCGGGCCCCTACCGCCTGCGCCTGGGCATCCGCGAGCGGCGGCTGGTCTTCGACGTGCGCGACGAGACGGACGCGCCCGCCGCCCAGTTCCACCTGTCGCTGTCGCCCTTCCGGCAGATCATCAAGGACTACTTCCAGATCTGCGAAAGCTATTTCGACGCCGTCAAGCGCCTGCCGCCCAGCCAGATCGAGGCCATCGACATGGGCCGGCGCGGCATCCACAACGAGGGCTCGCGCATCCTGCTCGAACGGCTCGAGGGCAAGGTCGAGACGGACATGGACACCGCGCGCCGGCTGTTCACGCTGATCTGCGTCCTGCACTTCAAGGGCTGAGATGGCGCAGCTTCCCTCCTCGGTGCTGTTCTGCTGCGACCACAACGCGGTGCGCTCGCCCATGGCCGAGGGGATCATGAAGAAGCTGCACGGCGACAAGGTCTTCGTGCAATCGGCCGGGGTGCGCGCGGACATGGAGGTGGACGGCTTCGCCATCGCGGTCTGCGCCGAGATCGGGGTCGAGCTGTCGCGCCACCAGGCACGCAGCCTCGACGATCTCGAGGCGCTGGGCGAGGCCGAGGGATACGACCTGATCGTCGCCCTCTCGCCGGCGGCCAAGCGCGCCGCGCTCGAGCGCGCGCGCTGGTCGGCGGTCGAGGTCGAGTTCTGGCCCGTCCTGGACCCGACCGGCATCGGCCGCACTCGCGACGAGCGCCTGGCGGCCTATCGCATGACCCGCGATCAGATCATCGCCCGCATCCGCGCGCGCTTTCCGCCCTTCTGACCCGCCCGGACGGGCGCCGACGAGCGGATCCTTCGCCGCGCGGAGGAGCGACGCCCGCGCCGCAAGGGCGGGACCCCGGAATCAGGCGCGGCTTCGCGCCGGGGCCTGGGATGGGCGGCCAGCCGGCGGGGCGGCTGATCGGCGGGGCGGCGCGGTCGGGACCGGTTCGCCCGCGCCAGAGCGGGCGCGACAGCCCCGCCCCAACCCCGCCGCGGGCCGCGCCCGGACAGGCCCTTGCCAATGCCTGCGCCGCCCGACCCGCGCCCGCCCTTGCGCTTGCCAGCGGGGCGCGCGCGCCTGTATCGTCGCGCCGCGGCGACCTGCGCGCCGCGCAACGGAGCCCACCCATGGAGAGCACGGCGATGAACGACGGCGACCGCCCCGGCCAGCCCCCTTCGCGCAAGGAGATGGCCCGCGCATGGGCGGTGCACGCCTTCACCGCGTCGGGAATCGTGCTTGGCTTCCTGGCGCTTCTGGCGATTCTGGAAGGCGACCGCGTGGCGGTCTTCATGTGGCTGGGCCTGGCGCTGTTCGTGGACGGGATCGACGGCACGCTGGCCCGGCGCGCGCGCGTGCACGAGGTGACGCCCCAGTTCGACGGCGCCACGCTGGACAACGTGGTGGACTATTTCACCTACGTCGCCGTGCCGGCGATGATGATCTACTGGTTCGACCTCGTCCCGCAGGGGTGGGAGACCGCCACCGCCGCCGCGGTCATGCTGGTGTCGCTCTACACCTTCGCCAATCAGGGGGTGAAGACCTCGGACTATTACTTCTCGGGCTTTCCGGCGGTGTGGAACATCGTCGTGCTGGCCTTTCACATCATGCAGACCGGACCGTGGACGAACCTTGCGGTCATCGCCGCCTGCCTCGTCCTGACCTTCGTGCCGCTCAAATACGTCCACCCGTTTCGCGTGCGCGCCATGCGCCCGGTCACCATTCCCATGACGGTGCTGTGGTTCGCCACCACGCTGCGCCTCGTGCTGGTCGATCCGCACGCCGCGCAGGCGCGCGAGGCGCACCCGCTGGTCTTCGCGCTGTGGGTGGCCAGCTCGCTCTATTTCGTCGCCATCTCGGCCTGGCGGTCGCTGCAGCCCGACCCTTCCGAGGACTGAACGCGGCGCCCTCTTGCATTCGCCGCGCAATCGGGCCATACCGCCGTCGCCGCCCGGCGCGTTCTCCGGGCGGGCGTTTCGTTCGCGACGACGCGCCGACCAGACGACGGAGCAGGCATGGCCAAGGAAGAGACCCTCGAATTCCCCGGCGTCGTTGTCGAGCTTCTGCCCAACGCGACTTTCCGGGTGCAGCTCGAGAACGGCCATGAGATCATCGCCCACACGGCGGGCAAGATGCGCAAGAACCGCATCCGCGTGCTTGCGGGCGACAAGGTGCAGGTCGAGATGACCCCCTACGACCTGACCAAGGGCCGCATCACCTACCGCTTCAAGTGACGCCTTGAGCGCCGAGCGGCCCACGGTCCCGAGGCTGGTGCTCGGCTCGGCCTCGCCGCGCCGGCTCGAGCTGCTTGCGCGCATCGGCGTCGCGCCCGACGCCGTCATCCCCGCCGAGATCGACGAAACCCCCGCCCGCGCCGAGCTGCCGCGCGCCTATGCGCTGCGCCTGGCGCTTGAAAAGAACGCCGCGCTGGCCGCGCGCGTCGGGCCGGAGGACGCGCTGCTGACCGCCGACACGGTGGTCGCGGCCGGTCGGCGCATCCTGGGCAAGCCCGAGGACGCGGCCGAGGCCGAGCGCTTCTTGCGCCTGCTCTCGGGCCGGCGCCACCGGGTCATCACCGCCGTGGCGCTGCGCCGGGGCGCGCGGCTGTGGCGGCGGCGGGTCGAGACGCAGGTGCGCTTCAAGCGCCTGAGCGAGGACGAGATCGCCGCCTATCTGCGTTCGGGCGAGTGGCGCGGCAAGGCGGGCGGCTACGCCATCCAGGGCGCGGCGGCGATGTTCGTGCCGGCGATCAACGGCTCCTACACCAACGTCGTCGGCCTGCCGCTGACCGAAACCGCCGGAATGCTGGCCGCCGCCGGCATCGCGCCCGATCCGGGCCACGCCGCCGCCTGACGCCGCCCTGCCCCGCCAAGCCCTGCCCCGCCAAGCCCCGCCCCGCGCCAGCGGCGCCCACGACCAGAACGCCCCCGCGCTCCGCCGCCAGAGCCAGGCGCCGCGCCCGGAGCGCGCCAAGACCGGAGAGACGCCCATGAACGGCCGCGCCATCGTCATTCTCGACGACCCCGACCTGCCCGCCATGGCGGCGCTGACCGAAGGGGGCCGCCTGATCGACCTCTTGATCGACCCGCCCGAGGACGACCCGACCCCGCGCCCCGGCGCCATCCACATGGCCCGCGTCACCCGCCTTGCGCCCGCCATGGGCGCGGTCTTCGTCGATCTGGGCGAGGGGCGCGAGGGTTTCCTCAAGGGCGTCAAGGGGCTGCGCGCGGGCGACTGGCTGGCCGTCCAGATCTCGCGCCACGCCGAGCCGGGCAAGGCCGTGCCCGTTAGCGCCGAGCCGCTGTTCAAGGGCCGCTACGCCATCGTCACGCCCCACGCGCCGGGGCTGAACGTGGCGCGCAAGATCCGCGACCCCGAAGAGCGCGCCCGCCTGACCCGCATCGCGCAAGAGGCGCTCGAGCGCGCGGGGCTGTCCGCCGGGCTGGTGGTGCGCACCGCCGCCGAGGGCGCCGCCGAGGCCGAGATCGCCGAGGACGTCGAAGAGCTGGCCGCCCTGGCCCGGCTGGTCGAGGGCGCGCCCGCCGACGCGCCCGCCGAGCTGGTCGCCGCCCCCGACGCCGAGGTTCTGGCCTGGCGCGACTGGGTCGATCCCGAGCCTGAGCGGGTGCTGCGCGGCGACTCGGGGCTGTTCGACGATCTGGGCCTGCTCGACCAGATCGAGGCCCTGCTCTCGCCCCGCGTCCCCCTGCCCGGCGGCGCGTGGATGACCATCGAACCGACCGCGGCCATGGTCTGCGTGGACGTCAACACGGGCGCGGACTTCTCGCCCGCCTCGGCGCTCAAGGCCAATCTGGCCGCGCTCGAGGACCTGCCGCGCCAGCTGCGCCTGCGCGGGCTGGGCGGGCAGATAACGGTCGACGCGGCGCCGTGCTCGAAACGCGACCGGCCCAAGCTCGAGGCGGCGCTCAAGCGCGCGCTCAAGAGCGATCCGGTCGAGACCACCGTGGCCGGCTGGACGCCGCTGGGCAATCTCGAGCTGCTGCGCAAGCGCGAGCGCCGCCCCATCGCCGAGCTGCTGCGCGCCCCGCTCGAGCGCACGGCGCGCGGGCGCGGGCGGCGCTGAACCGCGCGCCTCGTCCGCGCGGGGGCCGCATGCTCGGCGCCGGCGACGCGCGCCGCCCGAGCCGGCCCTGCCCCCGCCGATGCGGTCGCCCCCCGCCGATACGGCCGCAAGGCCCGGCGATCGCGGATGCGGGGCGCCGGGGCCGCCGTCGTCGCGAGGACGGACGCCCCGCACCCCCGGGCGGGCGCCGGCGCACGGCGCCGAGCCTTGCCGCGCGGGGCGCGGACGCATACATCTGCCCCATGAGCTGTCCGATCTGCCGCGCCCCGACCTCGCCCCGCTACCGCCCCTTCTGTTCGCGCCGCTGCGCGGATGTGGACCTCGGGCGCTGGCTTTCGGGCGCCTATGCGATCCCGGCGCAGGAAAGCGACGATCCTGACGCGCAGGAGCTGGCGGCGCCCGCCCGTCCCGCGCCCGAGGACGACCGCTGAGCGCGCCCCGGCGGCCTTGGACGCGGCGCGCAAAATCCCTCTGGACAGGCGCCGATTCATCCCCTAAACACCGCCCCACCAGCGGCAAGCCGCGCCGCCCGGGTAGCTCAGTTGGTAGAGCAGCGGATTGAAAATCCGCGTGTCGGTGGTTCGAATCCGCCCCCGGGCACCACTCATCTTCGCAACATCGCCGATGCGCCCGACCTTGCCGCCCCTGCGCGCGCAGCCCCGCTTTCGCTTGCCTCCGTCCGCGCGGCTTCGCCCGATGCGCAGGCGCGCGGAAGGCGCCTTGTCCCCCGCCGCCCCCGCGCGCTATGACCGCGCCACGCGCCGCGCGGGACGAGCCGCCGCGGCCGGGGCCTTGGCGCAGGACGCCTGCCAGCATCAGGAGCGAGCCCAATGAGCAAGGACGACGCACACTCCGCCTCCGGCGCCCGCGGCGCGGGGCGTCCGCTGACCTACAAGGAGGCGGGCGTCGACATCGACGCCGGCGCCGCGCTGGTCGAGCGCATCAAGCCCGCCGCCGCCGCGACGGCGCGGCCGGGAACCATGTCGGGGTTGGGGGGCTTCGGCGCGCTCTTCGACCTCAAGGCCGCGGGATATCGCGATCCGGTCCTGGTTGCGGCCACGGACGGCGTCGGCACCAAGCTGCGCATCGCCATCGACACCGGCCGCGTCGATGGGGTGGGCCAGGATCTGGTGGCGATGTGCGTGAACGATCTGGTCTGCCAAGGCGCCGAGCCGCTGTTCTTTCTGGACTATTTCGCCACCGGGCGGCTGTCGGTCGAACACGGCGCGCGCGTGGTCGAGAGCATCGCGCGGGCCTGCGCCGAGGCCGGCTGCGCGCTGATCGGCGGCGAGACGGCCGAGATGCCCGGCATGTATCCCGACGGCGATTTCGACCTGGCCGGCTTCGCCGTCGGCGCGGTCGAGCGCGACCAGGTCCTGCCCGCGCCCTGCCTGCCGGGCGACGTGGTGCTGGGGCTCGAATCCTCGGGCGTGCATTCGAACGGCTATTCGCTGGTGCGCCGCATTGTCGCGCGCGAGGGGCTGAGCTGGGACGCGCCCGCCCCCTTCGACCCCGAGCGCAGCCTGGGCGAGGCGCTGCTGGCGCCCACCCGGCTTTACGTGCGCCCGGCGCTGGCGGCCATGCGCGCGGGCGGCGTGCGGGCGCTGGCCCACATCACGGGCGGCGGGCTGATCGAGAACCTGCCCCGCGTGCTGCCGCCCACGCTGGGCGCGGACATCGCGCTGGACGCCTGGCCGCTGCCGCCGGTCTTCCGCTGGCTGATCGACGCGGCGGCGCTTGATCCGGCCGAGGCGCTCAAGACCTTCAACTGCGGCATCGGCATGACGCTGGTGGTCGCGCCCGACTCCGTCGCCGGGGTCTTGGCCGCGCTCGAGGCCGAGGGCGTGCGCGCGCACCGCATCGGCGTGATCTCGGAAGAGGCGGGGCTGCGCTGGTCGGGGGCGCTGGCATGAGCGCGCAGGCCAGGCGGCGCGTCGCGATCCTGATCTCGGGGACCGGCTCGAACATGGAGGCGCTGCTGGCCTCGATGGACCCGGCGGCCGACCCCGAGCATCCCGCGACGCCCGTCCTGGTGCTGTCGAACGATCCGCGCGCGGCGGGGCTGGCCAAGGCCGCGGCGCGCGGCGTGCCGGCGCTGGCGGTCGATCACAAGCCCTATCGCGGCGACCGCGCCGCCTTCGAGGCCGCGCTGGACGCGGCTCTGGAGGAAGCGGGCGCCGAGCTGATCTGTCTTGCCGGCTTCATGCGCATCCTGACCCCCGCCTTCGTCGCGCGCTGGCAGGGGCGGATGCTGAACATCCACCCCTCGCTGCTGCCGCGACACAAGGGCCTGCGCACGCATGAGCGCGCGCTCGAGGCGGGCGACGCCGAGCATGGCTGCACCGTGCACGAGGTGACCGCCGAGCTCGACGACGGCCCCATCCTTGGCCAGGCGCGCACGCCCATCCTGCCCGGCGACACGCCCGACCTTCTGGCCGCGCGGGTGCGGCGGCTCGAGCATCGGCTCTATCCGCTCGTGCTGCGCCGCTTCGCGGCCGGCGACCGCACGCCGGTGATGCTGCAGGACGACTGAGCCCGCCGTCGCGCCGCGAAAAAGGGCCGCTCCCTGCCGGGAGCGGCCCTTCGCGGCCCGAAACGGCCCCGGAAGGGGTCTTTGCGTCAGCCCACGATCTCGAGCTGCGAGAAGAAGAAGGCGATCTCGGCCGCGGCGGTCTCGGGAGCGTCCGAGCCATGCACCGAGTTCTCGCCGATCGACAGGGCGAACTCCTTGCGGATGGTGCCCTCGGCGGCCTCGGCGGGGTTGGTCGCGCCCATCACCTCGCGGTTGCGCGCGATGGCGTTCTCGCCCTCGAGCACCTGCACCACGACGGGGGCCGAGGACATGAACTCGCACAGCTCGTCGTAGAAGGGGCGCTCCTTGTGCACCTCGTAGAACTTGCCGGCCTGCTCCTTGGTCAGCTTGATGCGCTTTTGCGCCACGATGCGCAGGCCGGCGGCCTCGAACTTGGCGTTGATGGCGCCGGTCAGGTTGCGGCGGGTGGCGTCGGGCTTGATGATCGAGAGCGTGCGCTCGATGGCCATGTGATCTTCCTTTCGGCGGGTGTTGAGCGCGCCTTGGCGCGCGGACGTCGATGCGCGGGCGGCGAGGGGCCGACCGGCAAGCTCCGCGCGCCCGATAGCATGTCGGCGCGGCGCATGGAAGGGCGCGCGGCGCGCCGGGGAAACGGCGCGCGGGGCCGCCATCGGCGGCGGCGGGCGCGCCGGCATGGCCGTCGCGCATCGCGGCGATGCCGCCCCGCCTACCGCGGAGGCGGGGGCGCGTCGCGCCCTGCACGGCCACGTCCGGCCCCGGGCGCCCGACGCAAGCGGCGCAAGAGGCGCGTCATGCGTTCCGGCGCGTCGCAAGGGCGACAACCCCGCATCCGCGCCGGCGGGGGCGCCCTGGCGGCGCCGCCGCCTCCGGCCGTCCGACTCCCGCGCCCGCCCCGCGACCGCCGAGGCGCTCAACCCGCCATCCGCGCCGTCGGGGGCGTCGCCTCGCCCGGCGGGAGCGCGCGCAGCATGTCCGACGCCCCGCCGCCCGGGCGCGCGCCGCCGCGGATCGCGAAGGCGCGGGCCCCGCGCAGAGGCGCCCATCCGCCCGTGGGGGCGGACGATCGCGCCCGGGACCGGCCGCCGCGCTTGACCCGCGCGCCGCCGGGCGGCTAGGACCAAGCCGAAGCCCCAGCAGCCGGAGCCGCCATGCCCGCCCACGCGCCGCCGACCCGCCAAGCCACGCAGGGCGCGCGCTGGCCCGGCGTGGACGCGCTGCGCGCGCTGGGCATCGCGATGGTGGTCGTCTATCACTATTTCGACCGCTGGGACTGGACCTATCTGGGCTTCTCGGCGCCGCGGGGGTTCTCGTTCCCCGGATGGCTGGGGGTGGACCTGTTCTTCATCGTCTCGGCCTTCTGCATCGCCTCGACTCTGGGGCGCGCGCGCACGGCGGCGCGCTTCGTGGCGCTGCGGCTGGCGCGGCTGTGGCCGGCCTATGCGGCCGCTGTCGCGCTGACCACGGCGGTCTGCTGGGCCTTCCCGCTGCCCGGGCGCACGCCCGAGCTCTGGCAGGCGCTGGCGAACATGCTGTGGCTCAACGCGCTGTCGCCGCTGGTTCCGCATGTGGACGGGGCCTATTGGAGCCTGATCGTCGAGCTGCAGTTCTACGTTCTTCTGGCGCTGGCGCATTTCCGGCTGGGCGCGCGCGGCGGGCTGATCTTCTGGTGCCTATTCACGCTGGCCGGCGCCGGGGCCGAGGCGCTGTCCGAGCCGCTGGCGCGGCGGGCCCTGATCTTTCCCTACTCGGCCATGTTCCTGTTCGGGCTGATCCTCTGGCGCTGGGACGAGACGGGGCCGCGCCTGCGCCTCGCGGCGCTGGCGATCGCGCTGGGCGGCGCGATGATCTCGAGCCGCTATGCGGGCGTCGAGGCCCCGCTTGCGGCGCTGATGGCGCTGGCCGCGGCGACGATGCGGCGCGGGCGCCGGCTTGGCGCCGCGCCGCTGACGCTGATCGGGCTGACCAGCTACACCTGGTATCTGACGCATCAGAACATCGGCCTCGTCATCATCCGCGAGCTGAACGCCGCCGGCCTCGAACGGATTTCGGTTCCCGCCGCCGCGGCGGGCACCTTCGCGCTGGCGCTGGCGCTGTCGCGCCTGATCGAGCTGCGCTGGCGCGCGCCGCTGGCGAATGCGCTCGAGGGCGCGCTGGCGCGCCTGCCCTTCTTCAGCGATCCCGCGCCCGCCGAGGCGCGAGCCAGACACGGAGCACGCCCATGACCATGCCTTTCGCCCGCCGCGCCGCGGCCCTTGCGCTGGCCGCGCTGACCGCGGCCGCCGCCTGCGGCGCCCCGCCGCCGCCGCCCGTGCACATGGTGCGCGTCACGCCCCAGACCACCCATCTGATGCTGGGCGAGTGGCGCGGCCCCTTCGTTCCGGTCGATCCGGGCGGGCGCGGGGGCGAAGCGGTGCTGCGCGTGACCGAGGTCGAGGGCACGCTCATGCGCGGCACGATCGAATGGTTCCGCGACGGCCAGCTGTGGGACAGCCGCCCCGTCACCGCCGCGCTGGCCCAGGGCGGCGCCGGGCATTACAACTTTCTCAGCTCGCACGCGATGATGCACGCCCAGGGCCCCGAGACCTTCATCGAGGTCACCACCTATCTCAAGGACGGGCGCCGCTACCGGCACCATCTGGCGCGCACCGACATCGCGCTCGAGCGCGCAGGCGAGATGGGGGCGCATGGCGGCTGAGCGGCGGCGCTTTCCGAATCCCGGCGGGCAGGCTAAATCCGCGCCATGCTGGTGATTCGCGACCTGTCCTTCTCGCTTGCCGGGAACCCGCTTTTCGACTCGGCCTCGGCCACGATCCCCGAGGGCCGCAAGGTCGGCGTCGTCGGGCGCAACGGCGCGGGCAAGACGACGCTGTTCCGCCTGATCCGCGGCGAGCTGACCCCCGACGCGGGCCAGATCGAGGTTCCGCGCGGCGCGCGCATCGGCGGCGTCGAGCAGGAAGCGCCCGCCACCGCGGACAGCCTGCTCGACACCGTGCTGGCCGCCGACGCCGAACGCGCCGCCCTGCTGGCCCGCGCCGAGGTCGCGCAGGACCCGGCCGAGATCGCCGCCATCCAGACGCGCCTCGCCGACATCGGCGCCCATTCGGCCGAGGCGCGCGCCGCCGCGATCCTGAACGGGCTGGGCTTCGACGCCGCCGCCCAGGCGCGCCCCTGCGCCGAGTTCTCGGGCGGCTGGCGCATGCGCGTGGCGCTGGCGGCGGTGCTGTTCTCGCGCCCCGACCTGCTGCTGCTGGACGAGCCGACGAACTATCTCGACCTCGAGGGGGCGGTGTGGCTCGAGGGATTCCTGGCGAACTATCCGGCCACGACGCTGGTCATCTCGCATGATCGCGGGCTGCTGAACCGCGCGGTGCAGAACATCCTGCATCTCGAGCATCGCAAGCTGACGCTTTACGGCGGGCGCTACGACCAGTTCGAGCGCGAGCGCCGCCTCAAGCTCGAACAGACCGCCGCCATGGCCCGCAAGCAGGAGGCCCAGCGCGCGCACATCCAGTCCTTCGTGGACCGCTTCCGCTACAAGGCCTCGAAGGCGCGCCAGGCGCAGGCGCGGCTCAAGATGCTCGAGCGCATGGAGCCGATCGCCGCGGTGGTCGAGACCGAGGTGCGCGGCTTCGTCTTCCCCTCGCCCGACCAGCTGCCGCCGCCGCTTCTGGCGATGGAGGACGTGGCCGCCGGCTATGACGGCGCGCCGGTGCTGCGGGGGCTGCGGCTGCGCATCGACCAGGACGACCGCATCGCGCTGCTGGGCGCGAACGGACAGGGCAAGTCGACCCTCTCGAAGCTGATCGCCGGCCGGCTGGCGCCCATGTCGGGCGAGCTGCGCCGCGCGCCCAAACTGCGCGTGGGCTATTTCGCGCAGCACCAGGTGGACGAGCTGACGCTGAGCGAGACGCCGCTTCAGCACCTGCAACGCCTGCGCCCCGACGAGCCGCCCGCGCGGCTGCGCGCGCTGCTCGCGCGCGGCGGGATCGACGCCGCCCAGGCCCAGACCGAGGTCGCAAGCCTGTCGGGCGGGCAGAAGGCGCGGCTGACCATGCTGCTGTGCGCGCTCGACGCGCCGCATCTTCTGGTGCTGGACGAGCCGACCAACCATCTGGACATCGAAAGCCGCCAGGCGCTGGCGCAGGCGCTGGCCGAGTATGAGGGCGCGGTGATCCTGGTCAGCCACGACCCCCATCTGGTCGAAAGCGTGGCCGACCGGCTGTGGCTGGTGCGCGACGGCGCGGTGCGCGAGTTCGACGGCGACATGGACGACTACCGCCGCCTGCTGCTGTCCGAGCGCGGCGGCGCCTCGGGCGGCAAGGGCGGCGCGCGGGCCGCGGCCGAGGCCGACCGGCGCCGCGAGGCCCGCCGCGCCGCCGCCGAGGCCCGCCGCGCCCTCGCCCCCCTGCGCGACGAGGTGCGCCGCTGCGAGGCGCGCGTGGCCAAGCTGGAGGAGATGCGCGCGCGCATCGACGCGCGGCTGATGGACCCGGACTTCTACATGAACGACAGCGCCCTGGGCGCGGGCGGCGAGGTCGAGCGGCTGCAGATCAAGCGCGGCGAGATCCTCGAGGCGCTCGAGCGCGCCGAGGCGCTGTGGATGGACGCGCAGGAGCGCCTCGAGGAGGCCGAGCGCAGGGCCGAGGCCGGCTGAGCGCCGGGCCAGACGGATGGGCCGCGCGAGCGGGCCCGGCGAGCGGGACCGGCGAGCGGGTCCGGCGGACGGGCCCGGCGAGCGGGCCGGGAGGGCGGGATGACGGCGCAGATCGACGCGGACGCGGCCGCGCGCATCCTTTACCTGGCGCTGCTGGGCGGGGCCCTGCTGGCGGGCCTGATCCTGCGCCGACGGCGGCGGCTGTCGGCGCTGGCGCGCGACGGGCTGGCCTGGGCGGCGATCCTGTTGACGCTGGCGCTGCTCTATGCGCTGCGCGAGCCGTTGATCGCGGCGCTGCGCCCCGACCTGCCCGCGCCGGCCGAGGCGGGCGCGCTGACGCTGCGGCGCGGCGCCGACGGGCATTTCCGCATCGCCGCCGAGGTCAACGGCGCGCCCGTGACCTTCCTGCTCGACACCGGCGCCAGCGGCCTTGTGCTGACGATGCGCGATGCGCGCCGCGCGGGGCTGGATGTCGACGCGCTGACCTGGAGCGGGCGCGCGCGCACCGCGAACGGCGTGGTGCGCACGGCCCCCGTGCGCATCGAGACGCTGCGCATCGGCCCCCATGTGCTGCGCGACGTGCCGGCCCATGTGAACGAGGGGGCGCTTTTCTCGTCGCTGATGGGAATGAGCGTGCTGTCGCGCTTCAGCAAGGTGAGCATCGAGGGCGACACGCTGACCCTGGTTCCCTGACCGGCCCGCCCCCGACCATGTCCCGACCATGCCCAGCCCCGCGCCGCCCGCGCGCGGCAGCTCGCCGCCGGCGGCGACGGACGCCGGATGAGGAAAGCCCTTGGCCCGGCCCCGGCCCCGCGCAAGCCGTTCGCGGGCGATCGCCCCGCCGCCGCTCGCGCCTGATCGGCGGGCTCGGCGCGATCCGCGCCGCGCGGGGTCGCCCCGACGCCGCCTAGCCCTGGTTCGCGTCGCCCCTGTCCGCCTCGCGGTCCTGCTGCGCTTGCGCCTTCGGCGCGGCGCTTGCGGCCGCCGCCCCGCCGGCGGGCGAGGCGGCGCGGCGCGTCCAGCGGCCGTCCTCGGTCTGCGCCCAATAGACCGCCGCCAGCCCCGCCGCCGTCGCCGCGCGCCAGGCGTCGCGCGCGCGCGCCACCGCCTCGGGATCGCGGCCGTCGAACAGGATGGCGGTGCGTTGATGGCGGGCCATCTCGTCGATCGAGGCCTTTGCGCCGTCGGCCAGCATCAGCAGCTGCGGATCGTTCGGGATCTCGTCGCCCGCGGTCAGATAGACCGGCTGCGTTGCGGGATCGCCCTCGCCCGGGCCGCCATGGGGCAGGAAGGATTCGGGGTCGTAGGTCCACAGCCGATCGTCCAGCGCCGCCGCGCGCGCCTCCGAGCCCAGGCGCACCGTGGCGCGCCAGCCGCGCGCGACGCAGCGCTCGAGGATCTCGGGCGCCGCGTCCTCGAGCGCGCGGACGGTCAGATGATAGAACCAGACCTCGGCCATGGCGCGCGGCGGCTCGCCGCTCAGCCCTTCTCGCGCGCGCGCACCAGGCGGTCGAGCGTCATCACCCCCCAGCCGCTGGCGCCGCGCGGATGCAGGTCGCGGGCCTCCTTGCTCAGCGCGACGCCGGCGATGTCGATATGCGCCCAGGGCGTGCCCTTCTGCACGAAGCGCTGCAGGAACTGCGCCGCCGTGATCGCGCCCGCCGCGCGCCCGCCGGTGTTCTTCATGTCCGCGAGGCGCGACTTGATGAGCTTGTCATAGGCCGGCCCCAAAGGCAGGCGCCAGATCGCCTCGCCCTCGGCGCGGGCGGCGGCCTCGAGCGCGCCGGCAAGCGCGTCGTCATTGCTGAAATAGCCCGCCGTCTCGTGGCCCAGCGCGACGATCATCGCCCCGGTCAGCGTCGCCAGGTCGATCATGGCGGCGGGGCGGAAGCGCTGCTGCGCATACCACATCACGTCGGCCAGCACGAGGCGCCCCTCGGCGTCGGTGTTGATGACCTCGATCGTGTCGCCCTTCATCGAGCGCACGATGTCGCCCGGGCGCTGCGCCTTGCCGTCGGGCATGTTCTCGACCAGGCCGACCAGGCCGACCACGTTGGCCTTGGCGCCGCGCAGCGCCAGCGCGCGCATCACGCCCGCGACGACGGCGGCGCCGCCCATGTCCATGGTCATTTCCTCCATGCCGGCCGCGGGCTTGATCGAGATGCCGCCCGTGTCGAACACCACCCCCTTGCCGACCAGCGCCAGCGGCGCCTCATCGCCGCCGCCCGGCCAGCGCATCACCGCCACCTTCGAGGGCGAGGCGCTGCCCTGCCCGACCGCCAGCAACGCGCGCATGCCCAGCCGCTCGAGCTCGGGCTCGTCCAGGATCTCGACCTCGAGCCCCAGCTCGGCCATGGCGGCGATGCGGGCGGCGAAATCCTCGGTCGTCAGGACGTTGGCCGGCTCGTTGACCAGATCGCGGGCGAAGAACACGCCCTCGGCCAGCGCCGCGCGCGGGCGCGAGGCCTTGGCGGTCTGCTCGGGCGCGTCGCAGGCCATGGCGACGCCTTCGGGGGCGTCGTCCTCGTCCTCGTCGCCCGAGGCGGTCTTGTAGACGTCGAAATCATAGCCGCGCAGCGCCAGGCCGAAGGCCAGCTCGGCCGTCAGCTCGGCGTCGCCCATGCCGCCGGCGAACACCGCGCCGCGCCGCCCGCCCAGCGCCCGCGCCGCCGCGCCGCCGGCCTTGCGCGCGGCGTGGGCGTCGGTCGACTCGCCGATCGAGACCAGCGTCAGCGCCTCGGCCTTCATGCCGGGGGGGAAGGGAATGGTCGCCGAGCCGCCGGCTTCGGCCTTCCAGCGCTTCGAGGCCACGAGCCGCGACAGCGCGCCGTCCAGCGCCTTGTCGGCGGCCTGCGCCGCGGGCAGAAGCCGCGTTCCGGCGGCCAGCACGACGACGGCGCCCTCGGCCTCGGCGACGGCGGAGGGGTCTTCGGCGATGAAGTCGATCTCGACGGGTGCGGTCATGGATGTCTCCGGTTCGGGCGCGGCCGCGCGGGGCGGCCGGCGGATCGGCGGGCGGGCGGGCGGTCGGCGGTCGAAGGTCGGCGCCGCCGCGGCCGGGGCCCGGTTTCGGGATCAGGTTTCGCGATCAAGAGGTAACGGCGCGCGCGCGGCGCGTCCAGCGCCCATCGGCGCGGCCCATGCGCGCGGCGCGCATCGGCAGTCGCCCGTCCGGCGCGACCTTGGACGCCGGCGCGGCGCTCGGCCGCCTCCCAGCCCGGCGGAGGCGGCGAAGCGGCGCGCGCCCACGGTCCCGTGCGGCGCAGGCGCCGGGGGGCTTCGGCGCGCGTTCATCGGCCCCGAGCTCCGGCTGGGGCCGCGGCGCAGAGGGGGGCGCACGCGCCATCCGGTCGGCGCGTCCCGCGACCGGCGCCGGCCCGCGCCGCCGGCCATCGGGCGGCGCGCCCATGGGCGCGGTCGCCCCCGGCCCGCGGGCCGCGTCCCCGCGACCGGGCGCCGCTGCGCGGGCGCAAGGGCCGCCGGCGCTTGCGCCGGGGCGCGCGACGGGCGATTGTCGCGCCGTCCGGGGCCCCGCGCCCCGCGCGACAGGCAAGTGCGGAGCGAGGATGCGCAGCGTCATCGGCAAATACGTGATCGGGCAGATCCTGGGCCCGTTCGGCATGTTCTCGCTGATCTTTCTCGGCGTGGTGTGGCTGACCCAGTCGCTGCAGGTCATCGAGACCGTCGTCTCGAGCGGCCAGTCCGCCGCGATCTTCGCCGAGTTCACGCTGCTGCTGCTGCCGGCGGTGATGAGCATGGTCCTGCCGGTGGCCGCCTTCGCCGGCGCGCTCTACGCCGTCAACCGGCTGTTCCTGGAATCGGAGCTGGTGGTCATGCTGGCCGCGGGGATGAGCCCGCTGCGCCTTGCGCGCCATGTGGCGACCTTCGGCGCGCTGGTGATGGCGGCGATGTTCGTCATCACGCTGCAGCTGGCGCCCGCCGCCTCGCGCGAGATGCGCGAGCGCATCGCCACCCTTCAGGCCGACCTTGCCGGCGCGCTGCTGCGCGAGGGGCAGTTCCTGCATCCGGCCAAGGGCGTGACCGTCTACATCCGCCGCGTGGACGGCGCCGGGCGCATGGCGGGGCTGTTCGTGCAGGACGACCGCGACCCCGAGGCGCGCGTGACCTACACCGCCGAAGGCGCCGCGCTCATCCGCACCGAGGACGGGCCGCGCCTGGTGATGTTCAACGGCGCCGCCCAGCGCCTGACCCCGGGCGAGAAGGAGCTGACCGTCCTGGGCTTCGAGCGCCTGGTCTACGATCTGGGCCAGCTCGCCGACCGCGCGCAGGAGCGGCGGCGCAAGCCCTCGGAATACCCGGCCTGGGAGCTGGTCGCCCCCTCGGCCGAGGTCCTGCAGGGCCGTCCGCCGCACAAGTTCGTGGCCGAGGGGCACGAGCAGCTTTCCGCCCCGCTCTACGCCGTCGCGCTGCCCCTTGTGGGGCTGGCGGCGCTGCTCGGGCCGGGCTGGCGGCGACGCGGATACGGCAAGCGCCTGGCGGCGGCGCTGGCGCTGGCGGCGGCGACGCGGCTGGCGGGCGTGGCGGCGAAGTCGGCGGTCAGCGGCCAGGCCGATCTGTGGCCGCTGATGTATGCGCCGCCGATCCTGGCGACGGCGCTGGCGCTGGCGGCGCTCTCGCGCGGGTTGCCGCGCCCGCGCGGCGCGGCGGCGCGCGGGGCCGAAGCGGGGGGCGAGGCATGATCTTCTCGACCCTCTCGCTTTACGTCGCGCGGCGCTTCGGCGCCTATTTCGCCATGGCCTGCGGAACGGTGTTCCTGCTGGTCATGCTGATCGACACGGTCGAGCTTCTGCGCAAGAGCGCCAACAGCGGCGCGACCTTCGACCAGGTGCTGCTGCTGGCGGCGCTGCACGCGCCTTCGCTGATCCTGACCATCCTGCCCTTCGTCACGCTCCTGTCGGCCATGGCGTGCTTCGCCTCGATGGCGCGCAGCTCCGAGCTGGTGGTCACGCGCGCGGCCGGGGTCTCGGCCTGGCGGCTGACGGCGCCGACGCTGGTCGCGGGGGCGGTGATCGGGGCGGCGTCCTTCGCGCTGCTCAACCCCATCGCGGCCGGCGCGCTGCAACGCTTCGAGACGCTCAAGGCCCGCTATTTCGACGAGGCCGCCTCGGTCCTGTCCATCTCGCCGCAGGGGCTGTGGCTGCGCCAGCGCAGCGCGCAGGGGCAGGAGGTGATCCGCGCCTGGCGCGCCGACCGCACGGGCGCGCAGCTGTGGGATGTGAGCGTGTTCCGCTTCGACCATCAAGACCGGCTGGCGGCGCGCATCGAGGCGGCGCGCGCCGTGCTCGAGCCCGGCGCCTGGCGGCTGCATCAGGTGCGCGCCTGGCGCTTCGATCCCCTGCGCCGCGACGCGCCGCCGGCCGAGACGCGCGCGGCCAACATGCGCATCGAGACCGAGCTGACGCATGAGCGCATCCTCGAAAGCTTCTCGCCGCCGCAGACGATCTCGTTCTGGGACATGCCCGCCTTCATCGACACGATGGAGGCCGCCGGCTTCGCCGCCGACCGCCACCGCATGCACTGGCACTCGCAGCTGGCGCAGCCGGTGCTGATGGCGGCGATGGTGCTTCTGGGGGCGGCCTTCTCGATGCGGCATGCGCGCTTCGGCGGGCTGGGCTGGATGGCGCTGAGCGCGGTGCTGGCGGGGCTGGGCTATTTCATGCTGTCGAACGTCGCGCAGGCCTTCGGCTCGATCGGCGCCATCGCGCCCGTTCTGGCGGCCTGGGCGCCGCCAGTGGCGATGATCCTGATCGCGAGCGGCTTGCTGCTGCATCTGGAAGACGGCTAGAACGGGATCGACAGCGGCCCGCGCGCCGCGCCCCCAACGCGTTGGATCGCAGCCCAAGGAGCGCCCGCTTGCGCAGATCGCCCCAGCCCTTCCTCCGCCCGTGCGCCGTCGCCGCGCCGCTGGCGCGCGCGCTTGCGCTTGGCGCGCCGCTGATCCTCGCCGGCTTGAGCGCGCAGGCCGCCGCGGCGGGCGGCCCCGGCGCGCCGCTGCGCCTGGCCCCGCCGGCGCCGCGCCCCGAGGCGCCCGGCGCCGCGCTTGCGCCAAGGCCGGCGCCCGAGGCCAGCCCGATTCCCGCCCGCGCCCCGCGCGCCGCGCGGCGGGCGAGCGAGCGGGGCGGCGCCGCGTTCGCGTCCGTGGCGCAGAACCTCTCGGCCCCCGCCCGCGCCGCCCAGGCGGCCCCCGCCCCGAACGCGGACACCGCGACCGGGTCGGGGGCGGGCCCCCTCTCGCGCGCCCTGGCCTCGGTCGCGCCCGATCCCGACGCGCCGGTCGCCCTGTCGGCCGATCGCGTGCGCTACGACAACGCCGCGGGGCTGCTGATCGCCGAGGGCGCGGTCGAGGCCCATTACGGCGCCCGCACCCTGACCGCCGAGCGCATCATCTACGACGCGCGCGCCGACCGTGTGCGCGCCGAGGGCGAGGTGACGCTGCGCGGCCCCGAGGGCGCGGTCATCGTCGCGGATCTTGCCGATCTGGACGCGCAGCTGCGCGAGGGCCTGATCCGCGGCGCGCGCGCCTCGCTCGGCGCCCATGCGCGTTTCGCCGCCCGCGCCGCGCGGCGCATCGACGGGCGCTTCAACGTGCTTTCGCGCGCGGTGTTCAGCCCCTGCGCCGTCTGCCCCGAGGACCCCACCCCGCTCTGGCGCATCCGCGCGCGGCGCATCGTCCATGACGAACGCGAGGGCGTGGTCCATTACGAGGACGCCACCTTCGACATCCTGGGCGTGCCGGTGGCCTGGACGCCCTATTTCCGCCACCCGGACCCGGACCGCAAGCGCGCCACGGGCTTTCTGGCCCCGGACTATCTGCAAAGCTCGATCCTGGGCCATGCGGTCAAGCTGCCCTGGCACTGGGCGATCGACGACTCGTCGGACGCGACGCTGGCCGCCTTCGTCACCTCGGACGAGGGCGTGGTGATCGAGGGCGAGCACCGCCGCGCCTATTCGCGCGGCGCGCTGCGCCTGGCCGGATCGGTCACGCACAACGACTACGACGGCGAAAGCCGCCTTCGCGGCCATCTCGACGGCGCCGGGCTGTTCGCGCTGGGATCGGGCGCCGAGGCGGGCTTCCAGCTGGCCATGGCCTCGGACGACGCCTATCTGCGTCGCTACGAGTATTCCGAGAAGGACCGCCTGACCTCCGAGGCCTTCCTGCGCCATGGCGACGCGCAGGGCTATGCCGAGGCCTCGGCCGTGCGCTTCCAGAGCCTGCGCGACGACGAGCCCTTCGGCCAGATCCCCATGGCGCTGCCCGCCTTCGAGGGGCGGCGCAGCTGGGACGAGGGGGTTCTGGGCGGCGTGATCTCGGCCGATCTGTCGGGCTACGCGCTGCGGCGCACGGCGGGGCAGGACACGGCGCGCATCGGCCTTGGCCTCGAATGGGAGCGGCGCGGCGTCGAGCCCGTCACCGGGCTGAGCCTGGCGGCCCATGTCTCGGCGCGCGGCGACGTCTGGCGCGTGGCGGACGGCGCCGACGGGGCCGACGACGCCGCCCGCTTCGCGCCCATGGCCGCGGTCGAGGCGCGCTGGCCGCTGGCGCGCCATGACGGCGCCGACGGCCCCTTCGGCGCGGCGACCCACATCCTCGAGCCGATCGCGCAGCTCATCGCCGCACCCTATGCCGACGACGACGGCCTGCCCAACGAGGACAGCGTGCTGACCGAGTTCGACGAGACCTCGCTCTTCTCGCTGCGCCGCCATGCGGGCGACGACGGCTTCGAGGAAGGCCCGCGCATGAATCTGGGCCTGCGCTACAGCGTCGCGACGCCTTCGGGCGCGTCCTTCTCGGCCTCGGGCGGGCGGGTGCTGCGCGCGCGCGCCATCGACAGCTTCGCCGGCGGCCAGGGCCTGAACAAGCGCGAATCCGACTTCGTCGGCGCCTGGTCGCTGTTCCTGCCCGGCGCGTTCAAGATCGACAACCGCCTGCGCGTGACCGACGACCTCGAGCTGCGCCGCAACGAGCTTTACCTGGGCGCGGACTGGCGCGGGCTGCAGCTGAACGCCTATCACGTCTATCTGGCCAAGGACTCGGTGACGCCCGACGACCGCCAGGAGGCCGCCGTCTCGGCGCGCTACGCGCTGACGCGCGCATGGAGCGTCGGCGGCGAGGCGCGGCGCGACCTGCAGGCGGGCGACTGGGTGCGCGCGCTGGGGCGCATCGGCTATCGAAACGAGTGCGTGGATGTGGAATTCTACGCCGGGCGCCGCTTCACCTCGTCCGACGACGCGCCGGCCGCGACCTTCTTCGGCGCGCGCCTGCGCCTGTGGGGACTGGGCGGCGGCGCCGAGCCCGGCCCCGTGCAGGGGGCTTGCGCGCCGCGCATCCGATAGGCCAAACCAGGTCAAGCGACCAACCGCGCCGCCCGGCGGCGCCGAAACGGGAAGATCCGATGCCATTCACTCGCCTGCGCGCCGCGCTCGCCGCCGCGCTCGTCGCCGCAGCCGCGCTGGCCGCCCCGGGCCCCGGGCCCGCCGCCCAGACCGCCGGGGCCGGCGCGCCCCGCGCCGCCTTCCAGACCGTCGCCTTCGTCAACGGCAAGGCCATCACCAATTACGACCTCGACCAGCGCATGCGCCTTCTGCGCCTGACCGGCGCGGCGCGCGGCGCCGACGAGGCCGAGCTGCGCGAGCGCGCGCTCGACTCGCTGATCGACGACGCGCTCAAGCGCGAGGCGGCGAGCGCGGCGGGCATCAGGGTGCCGGCCGAGAACCTCGACGCCGCGCTGGCCGCCTTCGCCCGCGGCGCCGGGCTCGACCCCGCCCGGCTCGACGCGCAGCTGCGCAAGGCGGGCGTCTCGCGCCGGGCGCTCGAAGAGATGATCGAGACGCAGATCGCCTGGGCCTCGCTCATCCGCCGCGACTATGGCCCGCGCGCCGAGGTCTCCGAGGCCGAGCTGGACGACGCCATCGCCGACCAGGGGCTGGACCGCCGCGTGGTCTACGATCTGGGCGAGATCGGCCTGCCCGCCGGCAAGGATCGCGACGCGGCGCTCGCGCGCATCGAGGAGCTGGCCGCGCGCATCAACGCCGGCGAGGACTTCGCCGCCCTTGCGCGCCGATACAGCCGCACCCCCAGCGCCGCGCGCGGCGGGCGCATGGGCAAGGTCCCCTCGGACCGCCTGCCGCCCGCCCTGGCGGACGAGCTTGCGCAGCTTGAGCCGGGCAAGGTCACCCGCCCGCTGGGCGTGCCGGGCGGCGTCGTGCTGCTGACCGTTCTGGGGCGCGAGGAGCAGAAGATCGACCTGACCCCCGAGGATCGCGAACGCATCCGCCAGAACCTGCTCGAGCAGCGCCTGCAGCGCTATGCCGAAGGCCGCCTGCAGGAGCTGCGCGCGCAGGCGCATATCGAGCGCAAATGACACCCGCCGAGCACGCGCGGCCCGGCGGCGCCCCGCCCCCGATCGCGGTCAGCGGGGGCGATCCGGCCGGCATCGGCCCCGAGATCGCCGCCGCCGCGTGGCGCGCGCTCTCGGCCGCCGGCAGCCCCGTCTTCGCCGCGATCGGCGACGCCGCGCTGTTCGAGGCGCAGGGCGCCCCCTGCGCGCGCATCGCCCAGCTGGCCGAGGCGCCGGCGGTCTTCGCCCGCGCCCTGCCCGTGCTGCACCGCCCGCTGGCCGCGCCGGCGCGGCCCGGCCGCCCCGATCCGGCCAACGCGCCATGCGTCGTCGCCTGGATCGAAGAGGCCGTGCGCCTGGCGCTGAGCGGCGCCGCCTCGGCGGTGACGACGCTGCCCATCAACAAGAAGGCGCTCAAGGACGGGGCCGGCTTCGCCTTTCCGGGCCACACCGAGTTCCTGGCCGATCTGTGCGGAGCGGGTGCGCCGACGATGATGCTGGCCGGCCCGACGCTGCGGGTGGTGCCGGTGACGATCCACGAGCCGCTGGCGTGCGTGCCCGCGCTTCTGAGCGCCGAGGCCATCGAGCGCGCGGCGCTGCACGCGCATCAGGCGCTGCGGCGCGATTTCGGCCTGCGCGCGCCGCGCCTGGCGGCGGCCGGGCTCAATCCCCATGCCGGCGAGGGCGGCGCCATGGGCCGCGAGGAGATCGAGCTGATCGCCCCCGCCCTGGCGCGCCTGCGCGCGCGCGGCGTCGACGTCGCCGGCCCGCTGCCGGCCGACGCGATGTTCCACCCGGCGGCGCGCGCGCGCTGGGACGCGGCGCTGTGCATGTATCACGACCAGGCGCTCATCCCGTTCAAGACGCTGGATTTCGACGAGGGCGTGAACCTGACCCTGGGCCTGCCCATCGTGCGCACCTCGCCCGATCACGGCACGGCCTACGACATCGCCGGGCGCGGCGTCGCCTCGGCGCGCAGCCTGATCGCGGCGCTGCGCATGGCCGCCGCCATGGCGCGCGCGCGCCGCGCCGCCGCCGAGGACGCGACGCAAGACGGGTCGGACGGCGCGGACGGGGAACCCGATCGGGAACCCGATGCGGGGACGGGTTCGGGGCCGGGTTCGGCGCGGCGCGCGGGGTCCGGCGCGCCGACGCGCCCGGACCGCGGCTCGGCGCCCGGGGCCGGGGACGCACGCTCATGACCCTGGCCGAGGACGGGCTGCCGCCCCTGCGCGAGGTGATCGCGCGCCACGGGCTGGCGGCGAAGAAGGCGCTGGGGCAGAACTTCCTGCTCGATCTGAACCTGACGCGGCGCATCGCGCGCGCGGCGGGCGATCTGTCGGGCTGCGACGTGCTCGAGATCGGCCCCGGCCCCGGCGGCCTGACCCGCGCGCTTCTGGCCGAGGGCGCGCGGCGCGTGGTGGCGGTCGAGCGCGACGCGCGCTGCCTGCCGGCGCTCGACGAGATCGCCCGGCGCTGGCCCGGCCGGCTCGAGGTTGTGCACGGCGACGCGCTCGAGCTGGATCCCGAGGCGCGTCTGAACGCGCCCTGGCGCATCGTCGCCAACCTGCCCTACAACGTGGGCACCGAGCTGCTGGTGCGCTGGCTGACCCCCGAGCGGCGCGGCGGCGGCTGGCCGCCCGGCTGGTCGGGGCTGACGCTGATGTTCCAGCGCGAGGTGGCCGAGCGCATCGTCGCCCGCCCCGGCGCCAAGGCCTACGGGCGCCTGGCGGTTCTGGCGCAATGGCGGGCTGAGGCGCGCATCGCCTTCGACGTGTCGCCGCGCGCCTTCACCCCGCCGCCCAAGGTGTGGTCCTCGGTGGTCGATCTGCGCCCCCTGCCCGCGCCGCGCCACCCGGCCGAGCCCGACGCGCTGGCGCGCGTCACGGCCGCCGCCTTCGGCCAGCGCCGCAAGATGCTGCGCCAGAGCCTGCGCACCCTGCGCCCCGACGCCGCCGAGATGTGCGCCGAGGCCGGAATCGATCCGACCCTGCGCGCCGAGGCGCTGGACATCGCCGATTTCTGCGCCCTGGCCCGCGCGCTGCGGGCGCGCGAGACGGCCCGCAGCTGACCCGGCGCCCGGGCCTTCGTTCCCCCGGACGCCGCAAGGCCCCGCGCGCCCCACGGCCCGCGGTCCGCGGCGCGGCCGGCGCCATCGAGGCGCGCGGCCCGATCGCTCGCGCCCCCGCGGGCCTGCCCGGGGCCGCATCGACGCCTCGCGCCCCCCGCGCGCCTGCTCAGCCCTTCGCCATGGCGCAAAGCCGCGCCGCGGCGTCGGCGATCACCGATTCCTCGTCCGCATGGATCACGAGCGTCTGAACCCGCGCGCCCGGCGCGCCGATGCGCGCCGCCCCGGCCGCGTTCGCCTCCTTGTCGAGCGCGACGCCCAGAAAGGCGAGATCCTCGCAGATCATGGCCCGCACGGGGGCCGAACGCTCGCCCACCCCGCCGGTGAAGACCAGCGCGTCGATGCCGCCCATCTCGGCCGCCAGCGCGGCGATCTCGCGCCGCGCGCGCAGGGCGAAATGCGCGACCGCCTCGCGCGCCTGGGCGGGGGCGTCGGGCGCCAGAAGGCGGCGCATGTCGCCGCTCAGCCCCGACAGGCCCAGAAGACCCGAACGCTTGTAGAGCAGGGCCTCGACCTCATCGACGCTCATGCCCTCGGCGCGGATCATGTGCAGGACCACGCCCGGGTCGAGCTGCCCGCAGCGCGTCGCCATCACCAGCCCGTCCAGCGCGGTGAAGCCCATCGAGCTGGCGACCGAGCGCCCGCCGCGAATCGCGCAGGCCGACGCCCCCGCCCCCAGATGCGCCGCCACAACGCGCCCGCGCGCCAGCTCGGGCGCCTCGCGCGCCAGGGTGCGGGCGATGTGCTCGTAATTGAGGCCGTGAAAGCCATAGCGCAGCACGCCCCGCGCGTGCCATTCGCGCGGCAGGGCGTAGGTCTCGGCCACGAAGGGGCGGCCGCGGTGAAAGGCGGTGTCGAAACAGCCCACCTGCGCCGCCTCGGGAAAGGCGGCGCGGGCGGCGCGCACGGCGGCCAGATTGTGCGGCTGATGCAGCGGCGCGAAGGGGATCAGGGCCTCGAGCGCGCGCATCGCCTCATCGTCCAGCAGCGTCGGCGCGGCGAAATCGCGCCCGCCATGCACGATCCGGTGCCCCACCGCGCGCACCTGCGCCATGGCCTCGGGCGCGGCCCGGCGCAGCGCCTCCAGCGCGACCCCGAGCGCGGCGGCCTGCCCCCCCGCCCCCGCCCCGGCCGGGGCGAGCGCGCCGCGCGCCAGCTCGCGCCCGTCGGCGGCGCGCAAGAGCAGCTCGGGCGCTTCGTCCAGGCGCGACACCTCGCCGCGCAGGACAAGCCGCGGCGGCCGGCGCGCCTCGAACAGCGCGAATTTGAGCGAGGACGACCCCGCATTGAGCGTGATGAGCGTCATGAACCCCTTCCCTGCTTCGCGTCCTTCTAGCAGCCGCCGCGCGGCGCGTCATGCGGATCGCTCTTGCGCCGGGCGCGCGGGCGCGGCATCTGGCGCGGATCGCGCAACCAGAGAGGAGCTTCGCGGGTGACGCCCTTCGCCCCTTCCGACAAGGATGACCCGGCCCCCCTGCGCCTTGCGGTCTGGTCCGGGCCGCGCAGCCTGGCCGCCCCCCTGATGCGCAGCTTCGCGCAGCTGCCCGGCTGCGTGGTGCTGGACGAGCCGCTCTACGCCGCCTTCCTTGCGCGCACCGGCGCGCGCCACCCCTTGCGCGAGCGCATCCTCGCCCAGGGCGAGCCCGAGCTCGACCGCGCCATCGCCCGCTGCCTTGCGCCGGCGCCGGGGGCGCGCCTGATCTACCAGAAGCACATGACCCGCCACCTGCCCGAGGGCGCGGACCTGGAATGGACCGACGCGCTGACCAACGTGTTCCTGATCCGCGACCCCGCGCGCGTGCTGGCCAGCTACGTGGCCAAGGGAATCGTGCCCGAGCTGTGGGAGCTGGGCATTCACCAGCAGCTCGAGATGTTCGAGCGCGCCTCGGACATGCTGGGCCGCGCCTGCCCGGTGGTCGACGCCGAGGACCTGCGCGCCGATCCCGAGCGCGTCCTGCGCGCGCTGTGCGAGCGGGTCGGGATCGCGTTCGATGCGCGCATGCTCCGCTGGGCGCCGGGGCGGCGCGCCTATGAAGGGCCGTGGGGCGCCTTCTGGTATGACGCGCTCGAGGAATCGACGGGCTTCATCGGCCCCTCGGCCCCGCCCGCCGCGCTGACCGACGAGGCCGCCGAACTGGCCGAGGCCTGCCGGCCCGCCTACCGGATGCTGCGCGCGCACGCGCTCTAGCCCGCCGCGCCGAACCCGGCGCCCGAACCCGCCCTCAGACCCCCAGCGCCAGCGCCAGCGCCAGGAGCGCCGCCCAGCCGCGCCAGAGCATGTCGGCCGCCCGCTCGACGTCCTGCGCGCCCGGGGCGCGCCCCTCGGGGTGGACGAAAGGCTCTTCGCTCAGCCGTCCGTCATAGACCCGCGGCCCCGACAGCGACACGCCCAGCGCCGCCGCCATGGCCGCCTCGGGCCAGCCGGCGTTGGGCGAGCGGTGAAGGCGCGCGTCGCGCAGCATCACCCGCGCCCCGCGCAGCCCCCCGCCGACCAGGCACAGGATGACCCCCGACAGGCGCGCCGGGATCCAGTTGGCCGCGTCGTCGGCCCGCGCCGCCGCCCAGCCGAAGGCCGCGAAGCGCGCATTGCGGTGACCGATCATGGAATCCGCCGTGTTCAGCGCCTTGTATGCCGCCATGCCCGGCAGACCGGCCACCGCGAACCAGAAGGCGGGCGCGACGACGCCGTCCGAGAAGTTCTCGGCCGCGCTCTCGATCGCGGCGCGGGCCACCCCCGCCTCGTCCAGCGCGCGCACGTCGCGGCCGACGATCATCGCCACCGCCGAGCGCCCCGGCCCCAGGCCCTGGCGCAGCCCGCGCGCCACCGCGCGCACATGATCGACCAGGCTGCGCTGGGCCAGCAGCACGGCCGCGCCCAGCGTCTGCCACAACCAGCCGCCCGGCGCCCATGCGGCCAGCGCGCCCAGCGCCGCCCAGGCGGCCGTCACCGCCAGCGCCGCCGCCGCGCCGCGCGCGCGCCGGGTCCGCTCGGGATCGGACGGGCGGTTCCAGCGGCGCTCGAGCGCGTCGATCATCCGCCCCATCAGCACCGCGGGATGGGGGACGCGCCGCCACAGCGCCTCGGGCTCGCCCAGCAGCGCGTCCAAAATCAGCGCCGCCCACAGCATCGCGCCGCGCGCCCGCTCAGCGGCGGGCGGCGGCGAAGGCGCGCGCGGCCTCGCCGAAGGCCTCGAACAAGGGACGCGAGACCGGGTCCTGCGCCGCACGCCACTCGGCATGCCATTGCACGGCAAGCGCGAAACCGGGCGCGTCGCGCACCGCCAGCGCCTCGATGGTGCCGTCCTCGGCGCGGCCCTCGACCACGATGCCCTCGCCGACGTCCAGAATCCCCTGCCCGTGCAGCGAGTTCACCATCACCTCGCGCTTGCCCAGAAGCCGCTCGAAGCGGCCGCCGGGCGACAGCAGCACCTTGTGGCGCAGGGCGAACTTCTCTTCCAGCGTGCCCTCGGGCGGCATGCGGTGGTTCATGCGCCCGGGCAGCTCGCGGATTTCGGGATGCAGGGTGCAGCCGAAGGCGACGGCGATCTCCTGAAAGCCGCGGCAGATGCCGAAGATCGGCCGCCCCTCGGCCACGCAGGCGCGGATCAGCGGCAGCGTCACCGCGTCGCGCGCCGGATCGAAGGGGCCGTGGGCCTCGGTCTCGGCCATGCCGTAATGCGAGGGATGCACGTTCGGCCGCCCGCCGGTGAACACGAACCCGTCGCAGACCTCGCGCAGCGCGTCGAGATCGACCGCGCCCGGCATGGCCGGCACCATCAGCGGCAGCCCCCCCGCGGCCTCGGCCACCGCCGAAAGGTTGATCTCGCCGGCCGCCTGGACGGGATACTGGTCGTTGATCAGATGGGCGTTGCAGATGACCCCGATCACGGGCTTGCGGTCAGAACGCGAAGGCATGCGCGGCTTCCTGCTTTGCGGCGTCGCGGCGGGCCCGGCGCCCGCCCCGGCCGGACAATAGGCCGCCGCGCGCCCGAGGTCGAGCGCGCTTGATCCAGCGCAAGGCGCGGCGCGCGCCGGGGCGTTAGCGAGGGGGCACGACGCTTTCGCATCGCAACAAGGAGCGATCCATGACCCACGTCCCCCACGAGCTGCACGAAGAGCTGCCGGAATTCGCCGAGCGCATCCACGCGCTCAAGCTGTCGGACGCCCACTTCGCCCGGCTGGCCGAGCGTCATCACGAGCTCAACCGCGCCATTCACCGCGCCGAGGCCCTGGTCGAGCCCATGGACGACATGGCCCTGGAAACGCTGAAGAAAGAGCGACTGGCGCTTCTGGACGAGATCCGCGCGATCCTCAAGCGCGACGCCGCGGACGCCGTCTGAGGCGAGCGGGCGCTTCCTGATTCGCTTTGTCGCGCCGTCCGGGCGTGGTATGGTGCCTTCCCTTGGGGAAAGGGTGCGCCATGCTCCCGCAGACCGACGACGCCGCCGCGGGCGGCGCGACATCCGAACGCCTCAGGCGCGATTTGCGCGACCGCATCGTGCGGCTCGAGCTTGCGCCCGGCGCGCGGCTTTCCGAATGGGCGATCTCGGCCGAATATGGCTGCAGCCGCCAACCCGTGCGCGAGGCGTTCATCATCCTGGCCTATGAGGGTCTGCTCGAGGTCCGCCCCCAGCGCGGCACCTTCGTGCGCCTCTTGTCCGAGCAACGCATCCGCGCCATGCGCTTTGCGCGCGAATCCATCGAAGCGGGGCTTGCGCGCCGCGCCGCCCACGCGGGCAGGGACCTGCGCGCGAAGGCGGCCGAGGCCATGCGCCGCGCGATCGCCGTTCAGCGCGCCGCGCCCGACGAAGCGGCGTTTCTTGCCGCGGACCGCGCCATGCATCGCGAGCTGGCGCGCGTTCTGGACGCGACTCACGCATGGCCGCCCTGCGCGGTGGCCAAGTCGCAGACCGACCGCGTGCGCTTCATCGCCGGCCGCCCCGATCCGCGCGCCGAGGCCCTGGCCGAGCATGAGGCGCTGGCCGACGCCCTGGCCGCCGGCGACGCCGAGGCGGCCGAGCGGACGGCGCGCGCGCATCTGCGCCGGATCCTTCCTCTGCTGCCGCTCGCCAGGGCCGCCCGCCCAGACTGGTTCGAGCACGGCGAGGACGGCCCGGGCATCGACCGCATCGCCGCCGCGCTCTGATCGCGGGTCCGGCCGCGGGCAAGGCGGACGGCGGGAACCCACCGGCCATGCGCGCGGCTTTTCCCGATCGAAGCGATCGATTCGCCGCGCGGCGTCGGCGCGGCCCGGGATGCGCGGCGCGCCGGGCGGGCCCGGGCAGGACGGCGGCGACAGGACGGCGGCGCGCTGCGGCGAGGCGGTCAACGCCTGCTCATGCGTGGGCGGCGCGGTGCGCGCGACGGATCGGCCGAGGGGCGCGGGGGGCGTCCGATCGGCCATGCGGGAGACGGCGCCGGGAAGGCGCCCGACCGGCCGAGTGGGGTGCGGGGCGCCTCTGATCCGCCGAGGCAGGGCGCGGCGGATCCGCCGGGGGGACGGGGCGCGGCGCGACGGACCCGGCGGCGGCGCCACGTCCGGCGCGGGGGAAACGGCGCGCCGGGCCCGCCCGCGCGCCTTGCCCCCGCGCGGATGGGGCCCCGCGCATCCGCCCCGCCCCCGGCGCGCCTCGGCGCCCACGGACCGACCGGCGTGCCGACCACGCGCCGGGCGGGCAAGCGAAAGGCGCCCCCGATCGCTCGGGGGCGCCTGCGGCGTCAGCTCGGCGCGCTCACTTCAGCGCCTTGTCCGTGACGGCATGCGTCCAGGCGCCCTCGGGGCGACGGGTGATGACCGGGTCCGAGCCGCCCGAAAGCAGGATGTCCACCGTGCGCTCGTAATCGGCCGGGTCCAGCTCGCCGTTCGAGCCGGCGGTCAGCTTGGCCACCTCGCGCATCATGCGCCGCTGATGCTTCTCGGTCTGGGCGCCCGTCGCGTCGTTCTCGAGCACGATGTCCGCGGCCTCGTCGGGATGCGCCTCGGCCCATTTCCAGCCCTTCATCGAGGCGCGCACGAAGCGCACCATGCGATCGAGGAAGGCGGGGTCCTTGAGGTTCTCCTCCAGCACGTAAAGCCCGTCCTCGAGCGTGGCGACGCCCTGGTCCTCATACTTGAACACGACCAGCTCCTCGGGCTTGAGGCCCGCGTCGATGATCTGCCAATACTCGTTGTAGGTCATGGCCGAGACGCAGTCGGCCTGCTTTTGCAGCAGCGGATCGACGTTGAACCCCTGCTTGAGCACGCGCACCCCCTCGGGGCTGCCGTCGGTGGGGATGCCCAGCCGCGCCATCCAGGCCAGGAACGGATACTCGTTGCCGAAGAACCAGACGCCCAGCGTCTTGCCGCGGAAATCCTCGGGGCTCTTGATGCCGGTATCCTTGCGGCACACCAGCATCATGCCCGAGCGCTTTAAGGGCTGGGCGATGTTGACCAGCGGCACGCCCTTCTCGCGGCTGGCCAGGGCCGAGGGCATCCAGTCGATGATGACGTCCGCCCCGCCGCCCGCGATCACCTGCGGCGGCGCGATGTCGGGGCCGCCGGGCTTGATCTCGACCTCGAGCCCCTCTTCCTCGTAGAAGCCCTTGTCGGCGGCGACGTAGTAGCCGGCGAACTGGGCCTGGGTGACCCATTTGAGCTGCAGCGTCACCTGGTCGGCCGCCTGGGCCAGGCCCGCGGCCAGCGCCATGGCCGACGCCGCGGCCCCCGCGATCCAATTGCGCATGGGATATACCTCCTTGTCGTTTCCCTGTGGTTCTTGTCGTATCGCCGCCGCGCGCCTTGCTCAGCGTCTTTGCGACGGATGCCAGAACGTGACCGCCCTTTCGATCAGGGCGATCGCGCCGTAGAAAGCCGAGCCGGCCAGCGCCGCCACGGCGATCTCGGCCCACACCATGTCCAGGTTCATGCGCCCCACCTCGGTCGAGATGCGAAAGCCCATGCCCACGGTGGGCGTGCCGAAGAACTCGGCCACGATGGCGCCGATCAGCGCCAGCGTCGAACAGATTTTCAGACCGTTGAACATGAAGGGCGCCGCGGCCGGCAGGCGCAGCTTGCCCATGGTCTGCCAGTAGCCGGCCGCATAGGTGCGCATCAGGTCGCGCTGCATGCGCTCGGCGGATTTCAGGCCCTCGACCGTGTTCACCAGCATGGGGAAGAAGACCATGATCACCACCACCGCCGCCTTGGACGGCCAGTCGAAGCCGAACCACATGACCATGATCGGCGCCACGCCCACGATCGGCAGCGCCGCGACCATGTTGCCCACCGGCAGGAGCCCGCGCTGCAGGAACTCGGAGCGGTCGATAAGCAGCGCCGTCGCCACCGCCGCGCCGCAGCCCAGCGCGTAGCCGATCAGCACCGCCTTCAGGAAGGTCTGCGAGAAGTCGGCCCAAAGGATGGGCCAGCTGTCGGCGATGCGCTCGGCGATCATGCTGGGCGGCGGCAGCAGAACCGCCGGCACGCCCGCGCCGCGGGTGACGGCCTCCCACAGGAACAGCACGGTCAGCCCGAACACGGCCGGCGCCGCCAGCCCGGCATGGCGCCAGCCGCTGCGGGCCAGGCTTTCGACCAGCGCCCAGGCGCAGGCCCAGGCGCCCAGCGTCGCGGCCCAGCCCCAGGGCGGCATGCCGTCGGGCGCATGCGCCGCGCCCAGCGCCAGCCAGGCCAGCGCCGCCGCGGCCGCGGCCAGCGGCAGGGGGGGAAGCTGCGCGATTCGTCCGATCATGCCGCCGCCCCCATCCGCCGCAGCACCCTGCGGTGCATCGCCCCCACGATCGCCACCAGCGCCGCGGCCAGGATCGAGGCCGTCACCAGCGCCGACCAGATCTGGATGGTCTGCCCGTAATAGCTGCCCGCCAGCAGCCGCGCGCCAAGGCCCGCCACCGCGCCGGTCGGCAGCTCGCCCACGATCGCGCCCACCAGGCTGGCGGCCACCGCCACCTTGAGCGAGGCGAACAGATAGGGCATCGAGCTGGGCAGCCGCAGCTTCCAGAAGGTCTGCGCCGTCGTGGCCGACCAGGTGCGCATCTGGTCCATCTGCATGGCGTCGGGGCTGCGCAGTCCCTTGACCATGCCCACCGCCACCGGGAAGAAGCTCAGATAGGTCGAGATCAGCGCCTTGGGCAGCAGCCCCGAGATCCCGACCGCGTTGAGCACGACGATGATCATCGGCGCGATGGCCAGGATCGGGATGGTCTGCGAGGCGATGATCCACGGCATCAGGCTCAGATCCAGCGCGCGGCTGTGCACGATCCCCACCGCCAGCAGCACGCCCAGCAGCGTGCCCATGGCGAAGCCCAGCAGCGTCGCCGAAAGCGTGACCCACGAGTGATAGACCAGGCTGCGCTTCGAGGTGATCTTCTTGTCCACGGTCGTCTTCCAGATCTCGACCGCCACCTGATGCGGCGCGGGCAGGACCGGGCGGTCCTGGCTCATCGCCGCGCTCAGCATCTGCGTCAGCGAGGGGGCGCGCCCCGCGCGTTCGGCCTGGTCGCGCTCCCATTGCAGGTTGAGCGCGGCCGCGGCCGCATACCAAAGGACCAGGATCGCCATGAGCACGCACAGCACCGGTCCCGCATCGCCCGCCGCGCGCCTCATCGCGCCGCCTCCCGGCCGGGCCGCCGCTCAGTCCTCATAGCTGTGCCCCGCCTTGAGCCCTTCGCGCACGCGATGGGCGATTTCCAGGAATTCGGGCGTCTCGCGGATGTCGAGCGGCCGCTCGCGCGGCAGGGTCGACTCGATCACGTCGATGATCCGCCCCGGGCGCGGGCTCATCACCACGATGCGGGTCGACAGATACACCGCCTCGGGGATCGAGTGGGTGACGAAGCCGATGGTCTTGTCCGTCTTGGCCCACAGCTTGAGCAGCTGCTCGTTGAGATGGTCGCGCACGATCTCGTCCAGCGCGCCGAAGGGCTCGTCCATCAGCAGGATGTCGGCGTCGAAGGCCAGCGCGCGCGCGATCGAGGCGCGCTGCTGCATGCCGCCCGACAGCTGCCAGGGGAACTTGCGCTCGAAGCCCGTCAGGTTGACCAGCTCGAGCGTGCGGCGCACGCGCTCTTCCTGCTCTTCGCGCGGATAGCCCATGATCTCGAGCGGCAGGCGCACATTGGCCGCGATGGTGCGCCAGGGATACAATCCCGCCGCCTGGAAGACGTAGCCATAGGCGCGCGCCAGGCGCGCCTCGCGCGGGGTCATGCCGTTGACGCGCACCTCGCCCGCGGTGGGCTGCTCGAGATCGGCGATCACGCGCAGGAAGGTCGTCTTGCCGCAGCCCGAGGGGCCGATGAACGAGACGAAATCGCCCTTGCGGATCGTCAGATCGACGTCCGACAGCGCGTGCACCGGCCCGTCATCGGCCGGAAAGGTGAGCGAGAGGCCGCGCGCCTCGATCACGGCGGGGCGGGAGGCGGCGTCGTCCGACGCCGCCGCGGTCCGGCTGGCTTGCGCTTGCACGGGACCCCCTCCTCAGACGCCCGAGGGGATGTTGCGCGGGTCGCGCTCGATCTTGCGCGGGGCGGTCAGCGCCTTCCACTTCGACAGCGCCTTGTGCGCCGAGGGGAAGGCCGGGCGCGGCACGAAGCGCCCGCGCCCCGGGCGCGGCGGCACGTTCTGTCCCGCCGACCACACCACCTCGCCGCGCGAGAGGGTGAAGCGCGGCAGCCCCGTCACCTCCATGCCCTCGAAGACGTTGTAGTCGATGATCGACTTCTGCGTGGCGGCCGAGATGGTCTTGCGCGCCTTGGGGTCCCACACCACCACGTCGGCGTCCGCCCCCACGGCCACCGCGCCCTTGCGCGGGTAGATGTTGAGGATCTTGGCGATGTTGGTCGAGGTGACGGCCACGAACTCTTCGGGCGTCAGGCGGCCCGTCTCGACGCCCCTGGTCCAGAGCACCGAGAGCCGCTCCTCGAGCCCGCCGGTGCCGTTGGGGATGCGGGTGAAGTCGCCGTCGCCCATGTGCTTCTGCTCGGTGGTGAAGGCGGCGTGGTCGGTGGCCACCACCTGCAGCGAGCCGGCCATGAGCCCCGCCCACAGGCTGTCCTGGTGCGACTTGTCGCGGAAGGGGGGCGACATGACGCGCCGCGCGGCGTATTCCCAGTCCTTGTTGAAATATTCGGTCTCGTCCAGCGTCAGGTGCTGGATCAGCGGCTCGCCATAGACGCGCATGCCCTTCTGGCGGGCGCGGCGGATGGCCTCGTGCGCCTGCTCGCAGCTGACATGGACGATGTAGAGCGGCACGCCCGCCGCGTCGGCGATCATGATGGCGCGGTTGGCGGCCTCGCCCTCGACCTCGGGCGGGCGGGAATAGGCGTGCCCCTCGGGGCCGGTCACGCCCATGGCCAGGTATTTCTGCTGCAGCTCGGCGACGATGTCGCCGTTCTCGGCATGGACCAGCGGCAGCGCGCCGATCTCGGCGCAGCGCTTGAACGAGGCGAACATCTCGTCGTCCTGCACCATCAGCGCGCCCTTGTAGGCCATGAAGTGCTTGAAGGTGTTGACGCCGCGCTTCACGACCTCGGGCATCTCCTCGAAGATGCGCTCGTTCCAGTCGGTGACGGCCATGTGATAGCCGATGTCCACGCAGATCTGCGGGGCCGACTTGCGGTCCCACTCGTCCATGGCCGACAGAAGCGAGCCGTCCTCGCCCGGCAGGCAGAAATCGACCAGCATCGTCGTTCCGCCCGCGGCGGCGGCGTAGGTGCCCGACTCGAAGGTCTCGGCCGCGGTGGTGCCCATGAAGGGCATCTCGAGATGGGTGTGCGGGTCGATGCCGCCGGGAATGACGTAGGCGTCCGAGGCGTCGATGACCTCGTCGCCCTTCAGGTTCTCGCCGATCTCGACGATCTTCTCGCCCTCGATCAGCACGTCGGCCTTCCAGCTGCGGTCGGCGGTGACGATGGTTCCGCCCTTGATGACCTTGCTCATGACATGCCCCCTGCGTTGTTGCGTCTTGCGCGTTTGTTCTCGGGTTGATGCGCCGCGGCGCGCGGCTTGGGCGCCGGACGCGGAAACGGCCCGCCCCGGGGGGCGAGCCGCGCCTTCATTCGACGATTTCGGCGGTCTCGACCACCGCGTGGAACAGCACGTCGGCCCCCGCCGCGGCCCACTCCTTCGAGATCTCCTCGGCCTCGTTGTGGCTCAGCCCGTCCACGCAGGGGCACATGACCATGGCCGTCGGCGCCACGCGGTTGATCCAGCACGCGTCGTGCCCCGCGCCCGAGATGATGTCCATGTGCGAATAGCCCAGCCGCTCGGCCGCGCGGCGCACGGCGGCGACGCAATCCTTGTCGAATTCGACCGGGTCGAAGCCGCCCACCTTCTCGAAGGCGACCTCGAGGCCCATCTCGTCGCAGATCTTCTTCGCGCCCTCGCGCAGGCGGTTCTCCATGTCCTCGATCACCGCCTTGTCGGGCGAGCGGAAATCGATGGTGAACACCGCCTTGCCGGGGATGACGTTGCGCGAGTTCGGGTGCACCTCGATATGCCCCGCCGCGCCCACGGCATGGGGCTTGTGCGACCAGGCGATCTCGTCCACCAGCTCGAGGATGCGCGCCATGCCCAGCCCCGCGTTGCGGCGCATGGGCATGGGGGTCGAGCCGGTGTGCGCCTCCTTGCCCGTGACGGTGACCTGCGTCCAGCTCAGCCCCTGGCCGTGGGTGACGACGCCGATGTCCTTGCCCTCGGCCTCGAGGATCGGCCCCTGCTCGATGTGCAGCTCGAAGAAGGCCTTCATCTTGCGCGCGCCCACCGGCTCGTCGCCCTTCCAGCCGATGCGCTCGAGCTCGTCGCCGAAGCGCTTGCCCTCGGCGTCGGTGCGCTCATAGGCCCAGTCCAGATCGTGCACGCCGGCGAACACGCCCGAGGCCAGCATGGCGGGCGCAAAGCGCGTGCCCTCCTCGTTGGTCCAGTTGACGACGACGATGGGATGGCGCGTGCGGATGTTCAGATCGTTGAGCGTGCGGATCAGCTCGAGCCCGCCCAGCACGCCCAGAACGCCGTCATAGCGCCCGCCCGTGGGCTGGGTGTCGAGATGCGAGCCCACATAGACCGGCAGCGCGTCGGGGTCGGTTCCCGGGCGCATGGCGAACATGTTGCCCATCTGGTCGAGCCCCATCTGGCAGCCCGCCTCCTCGCACCAGCGCTTGAACAGGGCGCGGCCCTCGGCGTCGGCGTCGGTCAGGGTCTGGCGGTTGCAGCCGCCGGCGACGCCGGGGCCGATCCTGGCCATCTCGTGGATCGAGTCCCACAGGCGGTCGGCGTTGATGCGCAGGTTCTCTCCGGGTGCGGCCATGGCTTGCTCTCCTCAGTCCAGCGTCTTGAGCACGTCGCCCAGCGTGCCGATCAGCTCGTCGATCTGGGCCTTCGAGATGATCAGCGGCGGCGACATGGCGATGGTGTCGCCCGTGGTGCGGATCAGGATTCCCTTCTCGTAGGCCTTGAGGAAGGCCGAGAAGGCGCGCCGCGTGGGCTCGCCCGCGATGGGCTCGAGCTCGACCGCGCCGATCAGCCCCTGGCCGCGGATGTCGATCACATGCGGAAGGCCGCGCAACGAGAACAGCGCATCGAGCCAGTAGGGCTCGAGCTCGGCCGCGCGGGTCAGCAGCGCCTCGTCGCGGTAGGTCTCGAGCGTCGCCAGCCCCGCCGCCGCCGCGATCGGGTTGCCCGAATAGGTATAGCCGTGGAACAGCTCGATCATGTGCTCGGGGCCGGTCATGAAGGCATCGTGGATGCGCGCGGTGGTCAGCACCGCGCCCATGGGGATGACGCCGTTGGTCAGACCCTTGGCGGTGGTGATGAGGTCGGGCATGATGTCGTAATGCTGCGCCGCGAAGGGCGAGCCCAGGCGCCCGAAGCCTGTGATCACCTCGTCGAAGATCAGCAGGATGCCGTGCCGGTCGCAGATCTCGCGCAGGCGCTGCAGGTAGCCCTTGGGCGGCAGCAGCACGCCGGTCGAGCCGGCCATGGGCTCGACGATGACCGCCGCGATGGTCGAGGGGTCGTGCAGCGCGCACAGCCGCTCGAGATCGTCGGCCAGCTCGGCCCCGTGCTCGGGCTGGCCGCGGGTGAAGGCGTTCTTCTCGGGCAGATGCGTGTGGCGCAGGTGGTCCACCCCGGTCAGCAGCGTGCCGAAATGCTTGCGGTTGGCGACGATGCCGCCGACCGAGATGCCGCCGAAATTCACCCCGTGATAGCCGCGCTCGCGCCCGATCAGCCGCGTGCGCGCGCCCTCGCCCCGCGCCCGGTGCCAGGCGATGGCGATCTTGAGCGCGGTCTCGACGCTTTCCGAGCCCGAGTTGGTGAAGAAGACGTGCTCGAAGGGCTCGGGCGCGATCTCGGTCAGCCGCGAGGCCAGCTCGAACGCCTTGGGATGGCCCATCTGGAAGGCGGGCGCGTAGTCCAGCTCGGCGGCCTGCTTCTGGATGGCCTCGGTGATCTTCGGCCGGCAATGGCCCGCGTTGCAGCACCACAGCCCGGCGGTGCCGTCCAGCACCTGGCGGCCGTCCGAGGTGGTGTAGTGCATGTCGCGCGCGGCGACGAACATGCGCGGCGACTTCTTGAACTGCCGGTTGGCCGTGAACGGCATCCAGAAGGCGCGCAGGTCGTTGGGCGCGGAGGCGCTGCGATCCGACATGGTTCGGCTCCCTGTCATGGGGTCCGCGGCGCTGCGCGCGGCCCCGATTTCGGATTGTTCTTGCGGTCGCGTTGACCGTCTGGTCAAAATTCACGCTAGCACGGCCGCTTGGGCGGTCAAGACGAAAAAATACGCCATTCGGAGCCCCGCATGACGCGCGAAACCGACGCCCGCCCCGCGCCCGCCCCGCCCCCCCGCGCCAGGGCGCGCGCGCGCAAGAAGGCGCCCCCCGCCGCCGACGCCCCCGCCCCGCGCGCGGCGCGCACGCGCCGGCGCACCCGCATCCAGCGCGAGAACGAGCGCAAGATCCTGGCCGCGGCGCTGGACGTGTTCTCGGCCTACGGGTTCCGCGGCGCGACTCTCGACCAGATCGCCGAGCGCGCGGGCATGTCCAAGCCCAACCTGCTTTACTACTTCCGCCGCAAGGAGGACATCCGCGAGGCGCTGCTGACCAGCCTGCTCGACGCCTGGCTCGAGCCGCTGCGCGACCTGTCGGCCGAGGGCGACCCGATGCGCGAGATCGCCGCCTACATCCGCCGCAAGCTCGAGATGTCGCGCGACCGCCCGCGCGAAAGCCGCCTGTTCGCGGGCGAGATCATGCAGGGCGCGCCGGCGATGACGGCGCACATCAAGGGCGAGCTCAAGGCGCTGGTCGAGGAGAAGGCCGAGGTGATCCGGGGCTGGGCGCGGGCGGGCAAGATCCGCCCGGTCGATCCCATGCACCTGATCTTCGCCATCTGGGCGACGACCCAGCACTACGCCGATTTCGATTCGCAGGTGCGCGCGCTGCTCGACGTCTCGCCCGACTCGGACGGACACTATCACGACGCCGCGCGGTTTCTCGAAACGCTGTTCCTGAAGGGCCTCGCCCCCGAACCCGACGCGAAGCCCCATGCCGGACCGGGCGCCGGGCCCGCCCCGCGGACCGGCGGCGCCGAGGGCGAGGCGTGACCGCGCCCGCGGCCAATGCGCGCCCTCGCGCCCTTGCCCCGCGCCGGCGCAGGGCTCGCCCGCCCGGCGCCTTCGCCCCCTTGCGGGCGCCGCGCCTCAGCGGTCGATGACGTCGCGCAGCTCGACCATGTTCGCGCGGGCGCGGTAGATGGCCTCGGCCATGGCGGCCAGGTGGTTGGGCATCATCAGACCGTCCGAACGCCCGTTCGAGACGATCAGCGGCTCGAGCGCGGCCGCCTCGGCCACATGCGCCTCGAGCCGGTCCCACAGCTCGGCCAGGTCGCGGCGCTCGACCACCTGCGCGAAATCCTCGCGCAGCGCCTGCATCAGCCCGTGCAGCGCGAACATCTGCCCGCGCGCGCGGTGGAACAGGTTGTCGGCGCGGAAATCGAACCAGCCGCGATTGTTCCCCGGCCCGGGCACGAAGCGGTCGAGACGCGGGTCGTAGACCGTCCCGCGCGAGCGCTTGGACAGCTGGTCCGTGATCCCGCCGAGGAGCTTGCTCATGCGGTCGATCACCACGCGCAGATTGTCGGCGCGCGCGTCATACACCGCCGCGCAGTCGGCCAGCGCCTGGTTGTAGCGCAGATACGAGCGGATGGCGCCGCGATACGAGCCGGCGGCCGTGGTGGTGGCCACCAGCGCGTTGTCGCGGTCGAGCGGGCTGTTGAGCACCCAGGCCCGTTCGCTGATCTGCAGGCGCGACTGCGCGCCGATCAGATCCTGATGCGGGGCCGAGGTGCCGCGCACGCGCCCCAGCGAGTCGCGCAGCTCGATGGCGAAGGCGCGCAGCACGTCCAGCGCTCCCAGCTGGAAGGCGGCCTTGTTGTCGAACCAGGGCGTGTCCTCCCAGTCGATCAGCCAGAACACCCCGGCCTTGTAGAGCGGCGAGGCCGGCGCCCACACGTCCTGATTGACCATCATGTCGATGAGCGCCGCCTGCATGGCGACGGCGCGGCTGGGCGCGCAGACCCGCGCCGCGCCGGACGCGCCGGCGTCGGCCGGCTCGGCGGCGTCGGCCGCGTCGCCCGTCCCGGCGCCCGGCGCGACCCCCGCCGGCGCGCCCGTGGCCGCCAGCACCGCCTGCGGGTAGGACAGATCGCCCGCCCTGAGCCAGCCGAAGTTCCAGATCAGCGCGCCAAGCCACAGGGCAAGCCCCAGCAGGATCAGCGCCGGCGCGCGGCGCGCAAGGCCGCGCGCGCGCCCCTCGGGCAGGGTTTCGGGCGGCACGCCCAGCGGCGCGCGCCGACGCAGCCCCAGCACGCGAAGGAGCCAGTCCCAGAACTCCATGATGGCGTCGATGATGGCGGTCATGGCCCTGTCTCCGTGCTTGCGCGGCCCATGCGTCGGGCCCTCTTGCCCGCATTCCTACGCGCTGGCGCGGCGTGCGCCAAGGCGCGCGTCGCCGCGCCCGGCGCGAACCAAGCGCCGCGCCGCCCCCGCGCCGCGCGGATGCCGGCGCGGCGCACGGCCCGCGGGACCATGGCGGCCGGCGGCGCGCGAACGCGGCGCACGGCCCGCGGGACCATGGCGGGCGGCGGCGGGCGCCAGAGTCCAGCCTTTGACGCGCCTTTCTTGCGCGCCGCCCTGCGCTGGTCTCGGCGCAGCGCATGTCGCCCGGCTCCATGGGGTGGGCGCAGCCGGTCAACGCCCGGCCTTTCAAGGCGATTCTCCTGCGCATCGCGCTTGCGGGGCGCGATCGGCCGGGCCCTGCGCCACGCCGCGGCGAGGCCTGCGCCAGGCTCCGGCCGCGGGCCCGCGCCGAACCTCTGCCGCGCGCGGGCCCGGCGCGATTCGCCCGCCCGGGCGGCCCGGCGCGAGGCCGCGCGCCGATGTCGCGCATCCCGCCCCATCCGGCGCCCGGCCGCGTCGGGCGCCCGCCGGCAACCGGCGCCTGGCCGCCCGCGGCGCTCAGCCCTCGGCCCGGCCGCCGGCGGCGCCCTGTTTCGCGCCGGCCTCGTCCCCGGCCCCGTTGCGCGCCGGGCGGGCATGGGCGCGGAAGAAATCGGCGATGCGCCGCGCCATCCAATCCGAATCCAGCGGCGCGTCCATCCGCGCCAGCGCGGCGTCGGCCAGCGCGGGGTCGTAGACCGTGCCGCGCCGCGTCTCGATCAGCTCGCGCGAGAATTCGCGGCGGAACTCGGGATGCGGCTGATAGCTGATCGCCGGCGCGTCGCGATAGACCAACCCCGCATAGGGGCAGAACTCGGACGAGGCGACGACCTCGGCCGAGGGCGGCTTGCGCGTCACCTGGTCCTGATGCGAGGCGAGGATGGTGATGGGCCGCCCGGCCTCGACGCTGTCATAGGTCTGCGGGCCGATGCCCCAGCCGCGCTCGGACTTCTCGACCCTGCCGCCCAGCGCCTCGGCCATGATCTGGTGGCCGAAGCAGATGCCCGCCATGGGCGCGCGCGCCGCCGCCGCGCGGCGGATGAAATCCTTGAGCGGCTCGATCCAGGGCAGATCGTCATAGACCGCGTGCTTGGAGCCGGTGATCAGCCAGCCATCCGCCTCGGCCGGGTCGGCGGGCAGCTGCCCGTCCACCACCCGCCAGACGCGGAAGGCGAATCCCTGCCCCGCCAGAAGCCGGCGGAACATGTCCGCGAACGAGCCATGGCGCGCGCGCATCTCGGGCGCGACGTCGCCGGTCTCGAGAATGCCGATAAGCATCAGGCCGCCCTTTCCTTTGCGCCGAACGCAGGCAATATATGCCCGTCGCCGCCGAACGCCAGCGCCGCGACGGAAAATTGCGAACGGAAAGCATGTCATGACCAAGGCCCAGCCCCAGATCAGCCTCTCGGTGTCTCCGCATCTGGAGCCGCCCGACATCGAGGCCCTGCGCGACTGGGTGCGCGCCTTCAAGGTCGAGGAGATCGAGTGCGTCACCCCCGACTTCGCCGGCATCGCGCGCGGCAAGGTGATGCCCGCGGCCAAGTTCCTGCGCGAAAGCGAGGTGCGGCTGCCGATCTCGATCTATTTCGCCGTCATCACCGGCGACTACGCCGAGGCGCCGCATCCCGAGCTGCACTCGGACGGGGACATCACCCTGGTTCCCGACATCGCCACCGCGCGCGCCGTGCCCTGGGCGGGCGAGGCCTCGCTGCAGATCATCCACGACGTGGTCGACCGCCACGGCGCGCCCATTCCCTTCGCCCCGCGCAACGTGCTGCGCCGGGTGCTGGACGCCTACGCCGCGCGCGGCTGGACGCCCGTGATCGCGCCCGAGCTGGAATTCTACCTGACCAAGCCCAACACCGACCCCGACTATCCGCTCGAGCCGCCGGTGGGCCGCTCGGGGCGCCAGTCGACGGGCAGCCAGGCCTTCTCGCTTTCGGCGGTGGACGAATACGACGCGGTGATCGAGCACATCTACGACTACGCCGAGGCGCAGGGGCTGGAGATCGACACCATCATCCAGGAGGCCGGCGCCGCCCAGCTCGAGATCAACATGATGCATGGCGACGCGCTGCGCCTGGCCGACCAGGTGTTCTTCTTCAAGCGCCTGATCCGCGAGGCGGCGCTGCGCTGCGGCTGCTACGCCACCTTCATGGCCAAGCCCATGGCCGGCCAGCCGGGCAGCGCCATGCATGTGCACCAGTCGGTGCTGGACGCGCAGGGGCGCAACATCTTCACCCAGGAGGGGGGCGAGGCCTCGCCGCTTTTCGCCCACTACATCGGCGGGATGCAGAAATACCTGCCGGCGGCCACGGCGCTGATCGCGCCCTATGTGAACTCGTATCGGCGGCTGGTGAAGTTCATGTCGGCGCCGGTGAACCTGGAATGGGGCTACGACAACCGCTCGACCGGCCTGCGCGCGCCGCGCTGCGCGCCCGACGCGCGGCGCATCGAGAACCGCGTCATCGGCGCCGACGCCAACCCCTATCTGGCCATCGCGGCCTCGCTGGCGGCGGGGCTTCTGGGGATCGAGGAGCAGCTGACCCCGCGCCCGCCGGTCGAGGGCGGCGCCTATGACCACGAGCGCGACCTGCCCTATTCGCTGCTCGAGGCGGTGGACCTGCTCGAGGACTGCGCGCCGCTCGGGCGGCTGCTGGGCGAGGATTTCGTCAAGCTCTTCGTCGCGCTCAAGCGCTTCGAGCACGAGCAGTTCATGATCGTCATCAGCCCGTGGGAGCGGGAGCATCTCCTGTTGAACGTATGAGCCTTCTGCACCGGAACGACGCGCGCGGGCGCCACGCGCCCTCGTGGTATGCGCACAGCGCCGCCCCCTTTCCCGAGCTGCCCCCCCTGCGCGGCGAGGCGCGCGCGGATGTGTGCGTGATCGGCGGCGGATTCACGGGCCTTTCCACGGCGCTGCACCTGGCCGAGCGCGGCGCGCAGGTGACGCTGGTCGAGGCGCACCGCGTCGGCTGGGGCGCCTCGGGGCGCAACGGGGGCCAGGTGGCGGTCGGCCAGCGGCTGTGGCAGGAAGAGATCGAGCGCATGCTCGGCCCCGACGACGCCCGCGCCGCGTGGGAGATCGGCCGCGACGCGGCGCGGCTGGTGCGCGCGCTGATCGCGCGCCACGGCATCGACTGCGCCTGGCGCGACGGCATCCTGCACCCCAATCACCGGCGGCGCTTCGACGGCCCCGCCCGCGCCCATGTCGAGCGCATGCGCAAGGTTTACGGCTACGAGGGCCTGGAATGGCTCGAGCCCGACGAGATGCGCGCCGCGCTGGACGCGCGCGGCTATCACGGCGGCTATCGCGACCGCGAGGCGGGCCATCTGCACCCGCTCAACTATGCCCGCGGGCTGGCGCGGGCGGCGATGGCGGCGGGCGCGCGGCTTCACGAGACGACCGAGGCGCTGGCCATCGAGGACGGCGCGGTGCGGCTCGAGGACGGGATCGTGCGCGCCGAGACGATCGTGGTCGCGTGCAACGGCTATCTGGGCCGGCTGCTGCCCGAGGCGGCGGCGCGCGTTCTGCCGATCAACAACTTCATCATCGCCACCGAACCCCTGCCGCCCGAGCGCGTGCGGGCGATCATTCCGGGCGGCGAGGCGGTGGCCGACAGCCGCTTCGTGGTGAACTACTTCCGCTTCTCCGAGGACGGGCGCATGCTGTTCGGCGGCGGCGAAAGCTATGGCGACGCGTTCCCGCGCGACATCAAGGGCTATGTGCGCCGGCGCATGCTCAAGGTGCTGCCGCAGCTGGCGGACGCGCGCATCGATTTCGGCTGGGGCGGGACGCTGGGAATCACCATGACCCGCCTGCCCTTCTTCGCCGAGGTCCGGCCCGGCGTGTTCAACGCCTCGGGCTATTCGGGCTCGGGGGTGGCGATGGGCACCATGGCCGGCCAGCTGCTGGCCGAGGCGCTGAGCGGCGATCGCCGGCGCTTCGACGTGATGGCGCGCCTGCCCGCGCCGCCCTTCCCCGGCGGGGCGCTCCTGCGCCGGCCCACGCTGGTGGCGGCGATGCTGTTCGCGCGGCTGCGCGACATGCTCTGACGCCGCGGGCGCGGCCCGGCGCGGGGCGGGGCGGCGCCCGTTAACCGCTTCCCTTTACGGCGCGCTCATGCCTGCGCCCTATGCTGTCCGACGGGGTGAGCGGCCGCGGGGGCGGCCGCGGATGAGGGGAAGCATGATGAAGGACTGGCCGCTCTTCTTTCGCAATCTGGCGCTGGGAACGGGCGCCGCCTGCGCCGCCTTCTTCGCGGCGCTGTGGCTGCTCAGCGGGCGAATCGAGTTCCTGGGCGCCGTCGGGGGGGTGTGGGCGCTGGGGCAGCTCTTCGCGGCGCTGGCGGCCTTCGCGGGCCGCAGGGCGGCGATGCGCGCCGCGCCGCCGGCGCCGGCCGATCCGCAATGGCGCGGCGGCTGGCAAGGTTCGGCCGACGCCCGGCGCTAGGGGTCCGGCGCCGGGGTCCCGACCCGGGCCGCGGCGCGGGCGCAGCAGGCCCGCCCCTGGCGCGGACGCGCGCGCCATCGCGGGGCCCCGGACGGCGCGCCCGGAGCCGCAGTGTCGGCCCTCGGCGGCGCGCCCGGCATCGCCAGCCCGATGCACGGCGGCGCGCGGGGCGCCGACGGCGCGAAGCTCGAGGGCGCGCGGGGCGCCGATGGCGCGAAGCTCGAGCGCGCGCGGCTGACCGGTCGGCGGGTTTCCCGAAGCGTGCGCGACGCCCCCGGCGCAGGGGCGCGCCCCCATGGCGCGAGCAAGCGGCCTTCGGCGCCGGCGCGTGGCCGCCCGGGCCGGAGCCGGCGCCGGTCCGCCCCGCAAGGCGCGAATTCCTGCGCGGACCGGGCCTTTCGACGCCGGCCGCGCCGCGCTCCGCGCCCCCGCCGCCCGCCTTCGCCGCGCCTTGATCGGCGCCCGCGCCAAGGGGTTTGACATTTGCGCGCAAGCGCGTGACAAACCCCGTTCCGTCCTGCGTTCCGGCCGCGCGGGCGGGGCGACGGAGCAGGCCGGACAAGGAGCCCGAACGGTGATCTCGCCCGTCCTGCCGACCTATGCGCGGGCGCCCCTGTCCTTCGTGGAGGGGAGCGGCCCATGGCTCATCGACGAAAGCGGCCGCCGCCACCTGGACCTGTGCGCCGGGATCGCGGTCAACGCGCTGGGGCACGCGCATCCGCGCCTCGTCGCCGCGCTCGAGTCGCAGGCGCGACGGCTGTGGCACACCTCGAACCTCTACCGCATCCCGAACCAGGAGCGGCTCGCCCGCCGGCTGACCGAGGCGACCTTCGCGGACACCGTCTTCTTCGCCAATTCGGGAACCGAGACGATCGAGCTGGCGATCAAGATGGCCCGCCGCCGCGCCCACGCCGCCGGCGAGCGCGAGCGCACGCGCATCCTGACCTTCGAGGGCTGCTTCCACGGCCGCAGCACCGGCGCCATCGCCGCCTCGGGCGCGCCCAAGATGGTCGAGGGCTTCGGCCCGCTCATGCCCGGCTTCGACCACGCACCCTGGAACGATCTCGAGGCCGCGCGCGCCCTGGTCGGGCCGCAGACCGCCGCGATCCTGGTCGAGCCGATCCAGGGCGAGGGCGGCGTGCGCGTCGCCGATCCCGCGTTCCTGCAAGGGCTGCGCGCGCTGGCCGACGAGAGCGGCGCGCTGCTGATCCTGGACGAGATCCAGACCGGCGTCGGGCGCACCGGCAAGCTGTTCGCGCACGAGCATTACGGCATCCGCCCCGACATCATGACCGTGGCCAAGGGCATCGGCGGCGGCTTCCCGCTGGGGGCGCTGCTGGCCACGGAAGAGGCCGCCGCCGCCATGACCGCCGGCAGCCATGGCAGCACCTATGGCGGCAACCCGCTGGCCTGCGCCGTGGGCTGCGCGGTGATGGACGAGGTGCTGGCCGAAGGCTTCCTCGACCGCGTCGCCGAGGCCGGCCGGCGCCTGCGCGCCGGGCTCGAGGCGCTGGCCGCGCGCCATCCGGCCGTTCTGGGCGGCGTGCGCGGCATGGGGCTGATGCTGGGGCTCGAATGCCGCGTGCCGGTCGGGCGCCTGGTCGCGGCGGGATACGATGCGGGCGTGCTGGTGGCGCCGGCCGCGCAGGACGTGGCGCGGGTGCTGCCGCCGCTCATCATCGCCGACGAAGAGATCGACGAGGGCCTTGCACGGCTCGAGGCCGCGGCCGCCGCGCTCGAGGCCGCCGAAGCAAAGGATCAGGAGGCGCGCGCATGACGTCCCGTTTCGCTCCCCTCGACGCCGCCCTGCCCGCCGGGATGCGGCATTTCCTGGACCTGCACGCGGTCGCGCCCGAGGATCTGCGCGCCATGATCGACGCCGCCCACGCCGCCAAGGCCGCCCGCGCCGGGCTGCCGCGCGGCGCGACGGACCAGGGCGCGCCGCTGGCCGGGCGCATCCTGGGCATGATCTTCGAGAAGCCCTCGACGCGCACGCGCGTCAGCTTCGACGTCGGCATCCGCCAGCTGGGCGGGCAAGGCCTCATGCTGTCCTCGGCCGAGATGCAGCTGGGCCGCGGCGAGTCGATCGCCGACACCGCGCGCGTGCTCAGCCGCTTTCTCGACATCGTGATGATCCGCACCGGCCCGCACGAAAAGCTGCTCGAGCTGGCGCGCCACGCCGCGATTCCCGTCATCAACGGGCTGACCGACGCCTCGCATCCGTGCCAGCTGATGGCCGACGTCATGACGATCGAAGAGCGGCTGGGCCCGATCAAGGGACGCACCGTCGCCTGGGTGGGCGACGGCAACAACATGTGCGCCTCGTTCATCGAGGCGGCGGCGCAGTTCGGCTTCGCGCTGCGCATCGCCTGCCCCGAGCCGCTTTCGCCCCCGCGCGACGTGCTGGCCTGGGCGGCCGAGCGCGGCGCCGACGTGCACGTCACCCGCGATCCGCGCGAGGCCGTCTCGGGCGTGGACGTCATCGCCACCGACACCTGGATCAGCATGGGCGACACCGACCGCTCGCGCGAGAAGCGGCACGCCATGCTGCGCCCCTTCCAGGTCAACGCGGCGCTGGTCGAGCTGGCGGCGCCGCATGCGATCTTCCTGCACTGCCTGCCCGCCCATCCGGGCGAGGAAGCCAGCGAAGAGGTCATGTATGGCCCGCGCTCGGTCATCTTCGACGAGGCCGAGAACCGTCTGCACGCCCAGAAGGCCGTGATGCGCTGGTGCCTCGGCGCGCTCTGAGCCCCGGGCGGGCGCCGCGCGCCCATCCCCGCGCGCCAGGGGGGCATGGCGCGCCGCCGCCTCGCCCCGCCCGCCCGTTCCGAGCGGCGCCTCGGCGCGCCGAAGCGGGCGATTTGCGCCGGCCCGTCCGACGCACTATCTCAAGAGCCGAGCGGCGGCGCGCGGCGACGCGGCCCCGTCCCTTTCCTTTCCCGGCGCCCGCGCCGGGCCTGCAAGCGCGCCGGAGGCGCAACCCATGAGCACACATGACGACAACGCGGGCGCGGCCGTCGCCCGCCCCCTCGGCGCCGGCGACGACACCGTGCTGCCCTTTCAGCTCGACCGCAGCGACATCCGCGGCCGCGTCGCGCGGCTGGACGAGTCGCTGGCGCGGATGCTGGCCCAGCACGACTACCCGCCCGCCGTCGGCGCCCTGACGGCCGAGGCGGCGATGCTCACCGCCCTGATCGGCCAGACCATCAAGCTGCGCTGGAAGCTGAGCCTTCAGATCCGCGGCAGCGGCCCCATCCGCCTGATCGCCACCGACTATTACGCCCCCGAGACCGAGGGCGCCCCGGCGCGCATGCGCGCCTGGGCCAGCTTCGACCCCGAGGCGGTCGATCCCTCGGCCCCGGGCTTTGCGCAGCTGGGCGAAGGGGTGTTCGCGATCCTCATCGACCAGGGCCCCGGCACGACCCCCTATCAGGGCATCACGCCCCTGGCCGGCGGCTCGCTGGCGGCCAGCGCGCAATCCTACTTCGCCCAGTCCGAGCAGATCCCGACCCGGTTCGAGATCGTCTCGGCGCTGGCCTCGGCGCCCGGCGGGCAGCCCGCATGGCGCGCGGGCGGGGTGATGCTGCAGCAGCTGCCCGCCGAGGGCGGCGCCGGCGCGGCGCGCCCCGAGGCCGATGCGGACGGGCTGATGACCGCGCAGGGCGTCGCCGACATGGCCGGCCGCGGCGAGGACTGGAACCGCGTCAATCTGCTGCTCGGCACCGTGGACGCGCACGAGCTGATCGGCCCTCACGTCACCCCCGAGGCCCTGCTCTGGCGCCTGTTCCACGAAGAGACCCCGCGCGTCTACCCGGTCCAGCCGGTGCGCTTCGGCTGCTCGTGCTCGGGCGAGAGGGTGGTCGAGGCCCTTGCCAGCTGCTCGCCCGAAGAGATCGCCGCCATGACCACGCCCGAGGGCAAGGTCACGGCCGACTGCCAGTTCTGCGGCGCGCATTACGAATTCGCCCCCGAAGAGCTGGGCGCGCGCTCAGGCGGCCATTGACCGCCCCGCCCGGCGGGCGCTAAGCATCGCGCGCCGGGCCCGTAGCTCAACGGTCAGAGCAGACCGCTCATAACGGTTTGGTTGGGGGTTCGAATCCCTCCGGGCCTACCAGATCCCCCCAAGATCCCCCCAGATGCCCCGGCCATGCGCGCCGGCGCATGCGCGACGGCGCGGCCCCGCAGGGCCGCGCCGCGCCCGGGTCTCGGCGCGCCCTACCGGAAGGCGTCGGGCATCAGCAGCTGCGGCAGCCACAGCGCCAGCTGCGGAAACACGATCACCAGCAGCAGGATCAGCAGCATCGGCAGCAGGATGATCGCCACGTCGCGCAGCACCGAGACCACGTTCACCCCCCCGATCGCCGCCGAGATCAGCAGGCACAGACCGTATGGCGGCGTCACCAGCCCGAAGGCCAGCGAGATGATGCCGATGATCGCGAAGACGATGGGGTCGATTCCCGCCGACTGCGCGACGGGCATCAGCACCGTGCCGAGAATGATGATCGCCGGGATCGCGTCGATGAACAGGCCGAACAGCAGGAACAGCCCGGCGATCATCAGCGCCACGCCGAAGGCGCTCAGCTCCATCGCCGTCACCGTCGAAACCAGCAGCCGCGGCACGTTGAAGAAGGCCAGCATCCACCCGAAGGCCGAGGCCGTGCCGATGGCGAAAAGCGAGATCGAGGCGAAGCGGCCCGTGTCGTAGAGCACCGCGCCAAGGTCGCGCAGGCCGACGGTGCGGTGGACGAACATGCCCAGGAACAGCGCATAGCCCGCCGCGATGATGGCGCTTTCGGTCGGCGTGACCACGCCGCCGACGATGCCGCCGATCACCAGAAGCGGCGTCATCAGCGCCAGGATCGCGCCGCGCAGCGCGCGCCGGAACTCGGCCAGCGTCGGCCGCCCCGCGGTCGGATAGCCGCGCACCTTGGCGTAGCCGTAGACCGTCGCCATGAGCGCCAGCCCGATCAGGATGCCGGGCGTGGCGCCGCCCAGGAACAGCGCGCCGACCGAGATCTGCATCACGCCGCCCCAGACCACCATCAGGATGCTGGGCGGGATGATCACGCCCATCACCGACGAGCACGCGGTGATCGCGACCGAGAAGCGGCGGTCGTAGCCCTCCTTGACCATGGCCGGGATCAGGATCTTGCCGCAGCCCGCCGCATCCGCGGTGGACGAGCCCGAAATGCCCGCGAACAGCATCGAGACCGCCACGTTCACATGGCCGAGCCCCCCCGGCATCCAGCCGGTCATCGCCCGCGCCAGATCGATCAGCCGGTCGGTGACCTTGCCCGAGTTCATCAGGTTCGCTGCCAGCAGAAAGAACGGCACCGCCAGAAGAATGAACGAGTTGTAGGACTGGAACATCCGGTCCAGCACGATGAACGGCGTCAGGCGGATGTCGAGCAGCACCACCGGAACCGTCGCAAGGCCCAGCGCGAAGGCGACCGGCACGCGCATCAGGATCAGGAAGGCGAAGACGCCGAACAGGATCGCGCTGGCCGTGACTGTGGACAGGATCATCGCACGGCGCTCCGCGGCTGGGACCGGCGCCAGGCGTCGATGCGCTCCTTCAGCCGCCAGGCGGCGAAGATCGCCCAGACGGCGCCCGCGATCGGGACCGAGACATGGGTGAAGATCTTGTTCGCGCCCATCATCATCGAGCGCTGATTGGCGCCGAAGCGCGCGTAGTCCACGCCGTACCAGGCCACCATCAGCCCGAAGGCCAACACGCAGACCAGCACGAAGCCGTCCTGCAGCAGCGAGGCCAGCGGCCCGCGCGCATCGGGCAGAACGCGCACGTCGAAATGCGTGCCGTCCCAGACCGCCACCATCGAGCCGATCATCACGACCCAGATGAACAGGAACGTGGCCAGCTCCTCGGTCCACAGATAGTTCGGGATCAACCCCGTGTATCGGGCGATGACCTGCATCGCCACCGGCGCCGCCAGCGCGCCGACGAGGACGGCCAGAAGCCCCCGCAGCGCGGCGCAGAACCGCTCAAGCGCAACACCAAGCATGTTTTCCTCCCCAACGCCGCGCCATGCGCGCCGCCGCCTTGCGAAATGCGACGACGCCCCGCCGCGCGGGCGGGGCGCCGTCATCGCCCGCAGGTCACATGCCCCGGATCGCCGCCAGCAGATCCGACGCGCCCAGCTCCTGCGCATAGGCGTCCTGGACGGGCTTGACCATGTCAAGCAGCTTGTCGCGGTTCTCGAATTCGAGAATCTCGATCTGGCCGGCATCGGCCATCTGCTTGAGCTTGATCCCGTCCTCGCGCGATTCCAGCTCGCGGCCGAAGGCGCCCGCCTCGCGGCCGGCCCGCTTGACGGCCTCCTGCTGCTCGGGGGTCAGCTTGCGCCAGGCGGTTCCGCTCATGACCAGGGGACGCACGGTGATCGTGTGCTTGGTCAGCGTGACGTAGGGCGCGACCTCGTAGAAGCGCAGGTTCTGGATGCTGGCCGCCTCGTTCTCGAAGCCGTCGATGACGCCGGTCTGGATGGCGTTGTAGACCTCGTTGTAGGCGATGGCGGCGGGCGCGGCGCCAAGGGCCTTGAAGATGCGCGCCTGGATGGGCGCGCCCATCACCCGCATGCGGTGACCCTTGAGGTCCTCGAGATTGCGGATCGGCTTGCGCGAAACCAGGTTGCGCACGCCGCCGCCGGCATAGCCCAGCACGATGATGTCGGCCTTCTCGGCCAGCTGCCGCTCGAGCGGGGCGAGCACGTCGCTGGACAGGACCTTGTTCCAGTGCTCGGGATCGCGGAACAGGAAGGGCATGTCCATCAGCGGCGCCGAGGGCGCGAAGGTGGCCATGTTGGACGGCGCCATGATGGCGTAATCCACCGCCACGCCCTGGTTGAGATAGGTGACGTGGTCCTTCTCGACCCCGAGCTCGCCGTTCAGGCGCAGGTCGAAGTCCAGCGCGCCGCCGGTGTATTCCGTGGCCAGGCGCTCGAACTCGCGCAGCGTCTTGGTGAAGGCATGCTCTTCGTCGAACATGCTGGCGCCGCGCAGCGTCATGTCGGCCGCGGCCGCCGGCGCGGCGACCGCCGCGGCGAGCATGGCGCCCTGAACAAGGCGGGTCGCCTTCTTGAAGATGGTCATGCGTGTTTCCTCCCTTCGCATGGTTGCGCCGGAACCCCCGGCGGCATGGTCTTCGGCGGGCGGGGTCCGGCGGCGCGGCGCCCGCCCTACACCGAGTCGCGCGCTGCGCCGTCCTGTTCGGCCCTGCATTGCGTCAGTTTTTTAACATACTAGTATCCCAATTGGAAGCGCCTCACGCCGCCCCGCGCGCCCATTCCAGCCCCGCGAGAAGGCCGCACAGCTCGGCCAGCCCGCGCATGCGCCCGATCAGCGAATAGCCCGGCTGCCCGCCGCGCGAAGCGTCGTCCAGCAGCTCGTGCCCGTGATCGGGGCGGAAGGGGATCTCTTCGCCGCGCGCGCGCTCAGCCTCGAGCAGCGCCGCCGCCGTCGCCGGCAGATCCACGTCGCCGTCCAGATGCGCGGCCTCTTCGAACGAGCCGTCGGCGAAGCGGCGCACGTTGCGCAGATGCGCGAAATGGATGCGGTCGGCGAAGGCGCGGGCGATCGCGGGCACGTCGTTCCGCGCCGAGGCGCCCAGCGAGCCCGAACACAGCGTCAGCCCGTTGGAAGGCGAGTCCTCGGCGCCAAGGATCCAGGCGATGTCCTCGGCGCTCGAGACGATGCGCGGCAGGCCCAGAATGTCGCGCGGCGGGTCGTCCGGATGGATCGCCAGACGCACGCCAAGCTCGGCCGCGGCGGGCGCGACCTCGCGGATGAATCGCTTGAAGTTGGCGCGCAGGTCGTCGCGCGTCAGACCCGCCCGATCGGCCAGAACCGCCTTGAGCCCGGCGATGTCGTAGCGCGGAAAGGCGCCTGGCAGCCCGGCCATGATCGCCTCGAGCAGCGCGTCGCGTTCGGCCTGGCCGGCGGCGGCGATCCAGGCGTCGGCCGCCGCCACGGCCTCGGGGGCGTAGCGCGCGCGCGCCTCTTCCATGCCCAGCATGTGGATCTCGAAAGCGGCCATGCGCGGCGCGCTGAAGCGCAGGCAGCTGCCCCCGCGCGCGACGGGCGCGCGCAGATCGGTGCGCGTCCAGTCCAGCAGCGGCATGAAGTTGTAGCACACCGTGCGCACGCCCTCGGCCGCCAGATTGGCCAGGGACTGCCGGTAGTTGGCGTAAAGCGCGTCATGCGCGCCCTCGCCGACCTTGAGCGCGTCATGCACGGGCAGGCTCTCGACCACGTCCCACGAGAACCCCGCCCGCGCCAGGCGGTCGCGGCAGGCGGCGATGCGCTCGCGCGGCCAGACCTCGCCATAGGGAATCTCGTGCAGGGCGGTGACGATGCCCTGCGCGCCGGTCTGCGCGATCTCATCCAGCGTGATGGGGTCGAAATCCCCGAACCAGCGCCATGTCTCCTTCATTGCTCCCCTCCGTCGATGGCGGGCGCGCCCTCGGGCATGCCCAGATCGCGCCGCCAGCGCCCCGCATCCACCGGCGCCAGCGCGCCCTTGCGCGCGATGACCTGATTGGCGACCCGCGTCGCGGCGAGGATGCGCGTCTCGATGTCGGCCGCGTGATCGAGCCCGGCCAGGAACGCGGCGTTGAAGCTGTCGCCGGCCGAAGTGGTGTCGACGATGCGCCCGGCCGGCGGCGGCGCCGTGCGCCCCGCGCGCCCCTCGCACAGATGGGCCACCGGACCGCCCCCGTTCTTGACGACGACGATCCGCGCCCCCGCGTCGGCGTAGCGGGCGGCCGAGGCCTGCGGGTCCGGGTCGCCGAAGGCGGCGGCCTCGTCGTCGAACGAGGGCAGCACGATGTCGGCCAGCCCCGCGGCGCGCATCACGCTCTGGCGCATGAGCGCGGCGTCGGGCCACAGGCGCGGGCGGATGTTGGGATCGAACGCAACCGCCGCGCCGCGCGCGCGCGCGCGCTCGAGCGCGGCGAACAGGTTCTCGCGCCCCGGCCCCTCGAGAATGGCCAGCGTGATGCCCGACAGATACACAAGGTCCGCATCCGCGAAGGCGCGGTCGAGCGCGTCGGGCTCCTGCGCCAGCAGCCGCGCGGCCGAGCGCTCGCGCCAATAGGAGAAGCTGCGCTCGCCCGCCTCGAGCCAGATCATGTAGACCCCGATCGAACGCGCGGCGCAGCGCAGCACATGCCCGGTCTCGATGCCGGCGGCGCGCATGAAGGCCAGCATTTCGTCCGAGGGCCGATCCTGCCCGACGCGCGAGACGAAGCGCACCGCCCAGTCGGGCCGCAGCCGCCACGCATACCAGGCGGTGTTGAAGGCGTCGCCCGCGAAGCCCTTGCGCAAGAGCCCGGGCCGCGCGTCGGGCGCAAGCTCGAGCATGCACTCGCCGACCGACACGAGGCGCCGTGCGGGAGCGTTCGCGGATGGTGCGTCGAAGAAGATCATCGGCCGGGCCCGGATTTGCCGCATGGAGTGGCGACGCCGCCGGCCGCGCGAAGGCGGCCGGCCGCGGATCAGCTCATCAGCATGCCGCCGTTGATGTCGAAATTGGCCCCGGTGACGTAATCGCTGTCGGGCCCGGCCAGGAAGGCGACCATGTTGGCCACGTCCTCGGGCCGCCCCTGGCGCTTCAGCGGGGCGGCGTTCTCGACGAAGCGGCGCACCTCGGGGGCGGTGTGGATGTTGTGGAAGTCCGTGTCGATCATGCCGGGGCAGATGCCGTTGACGCGGATATGGGGGCCGAACTCCTTGGCCATGCCGCGGGTCATGGTCATCACCGCGCCCTTGGCCGTCGCATAGGCGACCGCGCCGGGGCCGCCGCCGTCGCGGCCGGCCTGGCTGGCGATGTTGACGATCGCGCCCGTCTTCATGTGCGGCAGGCAGGCGCGGACCATCAGGAAGGCCGAGGTGACGTTCAGCGTCATCACCGCGTTCCAGTGCTCGAGCGGCATGTCGGGGATCTTCTTGCGCGCGATCAGGCCGCCGGCGTTGTTGACCAGGATGTCGACGCGGCCGAACTCCTCGACCGTGCGCGCGACAAGGGCGGCTGCGCCCTCTTCAAGGCAAAGGTCGCCCTGCAGCGCAAAGGCCCGCCCGCCCGCGGCGCGGATCCGCTCGACCGCGGCCTGCGCGCCTTCGCCGCTGGCGGGGCTGTGATAGTTGAGCGCGACGCAGGCCCCCTCCTCGGCCAGCTTCAGCGCGCAGGCGCGCCCGATGTCGCGCCCGGCCCCGGTGACGATGGCGACCTTGTCCTCAAGCTTTCTCATCCTGCCGTCCTTCCTTCGCTCGCAGAACCCCTCCCTGCGCCGCGGGATGTGAATCGCGCGGCTTGCGGGTCGGCGGCACGCTAGCGCAGATGCCACTAGTATGCTAGTAGGTTATTGAGGGACCGGCGCTCGGCTTGCGCGGGCGGACGTTTCAAGGGATACTCCCCGCATCCGCGATCGCTCCGCGGCGCAGGACGCGGCGGAGCCTGGAAGAACCGGAAAAAAGGCGACGAGCGGAATGGTGACGGCTTCGAGACTGCCCGAGCGCAGGACCAACGTCGACTACGTGTTCGACACGCTTCACGACGAGATCCTCTCGCTCAAGCTCCGACCCGGCGACCGGATTTCGGAAGCCGAGATCGCTGCGCGGCTCGGCGTCTCGCGCCAGCCGGTGCGCGATGCGTTCAGCCGGCTCGAGAACCTGGACCTCGTGGTCATTCGCCCGCAGAGGGCCACCGAGATCAAGCGCTTTTCCCGGCTGGGCATCCGCAAGTCGCGCTTCATCCGCGCCGCGATCGAGGCCGAGGTGCTGCGCCTTGCCGCCGCGCGCTGCGACGCGCAGGGCCGGCGCGCCCTGGAGCGAAGCCTGGACGAGCAGCGCGCGGCGCTGCGCGCGGGCGATTACCGGCGCTTCGCGCAGCTCGACTACACCTTCCACCAGGCTCTGTGCGGCGTGGCGGGCGTGCCCTTCGCCTATGACGCCATCGCCGCCGAAAAGGCCAAGGTGGACCGGCTGTGCGTGCTGGGACTGTCGCGCGAGGACCGCATGCCCATGCTGCTGGGCGATCACGAGGAGATCGCCGCGCGCGTCATCGCGGGCGACGCCGAGGGCGCGGTGGCGGCGGGCAAGCTGCACCTGACGCGCCTTGACGACACCATCAACGCGATCGAGAAGCAGCACCCGGCCTATTTCGAGGACTGAGCGCCCGCGCGCCCTTGGCCCGCGCGCGCGGGGACCGGACCGGCGCAGCGCCCGCATGTCGTCGTCGCAGCTTCGCCCCGCGCCCGCGCGGCGAGCGGGTCGATCCGCCGCCGGGCGCAGCGGCGATGCTCGCCCGCCCCTGGCCCGCGCGCGCGGGGCCTGGGCGGAAAGCGCCGCGGCAACAGATCATCGCCCTGACCCGCGCGCGGGGGCCGGGCGCCGGCCATGCGACCGCCCGGCGCGCGGCAAGGGCGGCGCCTCAGTCCTCGAGGCGCGAGATCATCACCGACACGACCGGCTTCTTGCCCCACCAGCGCATGCAGGCGCGGCGCGCGGCGCGCGTGGCCAGCTCTTCGATCTGCTCGTCCGAGCGGCGGTTGGCGGGCGCCGAGTCCACCGCCTTGTCCACCGCCTCGTAGATCAGATCCTCGAGCGGGGCGGGCCAGCCCTCGGCCGTTTCGGGCGCGCCGCTGACGGCGATCTCGGGATCGGCCAGCAGCTGCCCCTTCTCGTCCAGCACAAGGCTGACGGCGACATGCCCCTGGCGGGCCATCTTCAGCCGCTCGCGCACCACGCCGTCGGTGGCGCCGATGATGACCGAGCCGTCCAGATAGAGCTTGCCCGTGGGGACCTGATCGACGATGCGCGGCCGCTCGCCCGCCAGCGCCACCATGGTGCCGTTGGGCGCGGCGATCGAGGCGACCTGAAGCGACTCAGCGAAGGCGGCGTGCTCGACCAGGTGGCGGTGCTCGCCATGCATGGGGATCGAGATGCGCGGACGCAGCGCGTCGTACATCACCTTCAGATCCTCGCGCCGGGCGTGCCCCGAGACATGGACGCGGCCGTTTTCCTCGTCATAGATGCGCACCCCCTGCTCGGCCAGCATGTTGTAGATGCGATAGACCGAGGATTCGTTGCCCGGGATGGTCTTGGACGAGAAGATCACCGCGTCGCCCGCGCGCAGCGACACCGTCGGATGCGTGCCCGAGGCGATGCGCGCCAGCGCGGCGCGCCCCTCGCCCTGGCTGCCGGTGACCAGGTAGAGCACCTCGCGCCGGGGCAGATCGGCGGCTTCGTCCTCGGTCAGCGTGTGCGGGAAATCGGTCAGCAGGCCGGTCTCGATCGCCGTCTCGATCATGCGGTTCATGGCGCGGCCGACCAGAACGGTCTTGCGCCCCGCATCGCGCGCCAGAACGGCGATGGTGCGCAGGCGCTCGACGTTCGAGGCGAAGGTGGTCGCGGCCACCGCGCCCTCGTTCTCGCGCAGGATCTCGGCGATCGGCTCGAGCACGTCGGCCTCCGAGCCGCCGCGACCGGGGGCGAAGACGTTGGTGCTGTCGCAGACCATGGCGTGCACGCCCTCGTCGCCAAGGCGCCGGAAGGCGTCAAGGTCGAAGGGTTCGCCCATCTGCGGCGTGTGATCGACCTTGAAGTCGCCCGTATGCACGACGCGCCCCGAGGGCGTGTCGATGATCAGCGAGGCGGCCTCGGGGATCGAGTGCGTCACCGCCTGGAAGCGCACCTGGAACGGGCCCGCCGCCACCGTGCCGCCGGTCACGGTCTTGATGGGCTTTTGCGACAGGCCCACCTCCTCGAACTTGCGGCGGATGATCTCCGAGGTGAAGGGCTGGGCGTAGATCGGCGCCTTGAGCCGCGGCCACAGCCGCCCCAGCGCGCCGACGTGATCTTCATGCGCGTGGGTGATGAAGATGCCCTCGAGCTTGTCGGCCTGTTCGGCGATGAAGGCGGGGTCGGGCATGATGATCTCGATGCCCGGGCTCGTCTCCATGTCGCCGAAGCTGACGCCGCAATCGACCATGATCCAGCGCCGCTTCGCGCCCCGGCCCGCGCCGTAGAGATACATGTTCATGCCGATCTCGCCCGCGCCGCCGAGCGCGACGAAAACCAGATCGTCGTCCTTCGTGGCTTCGGTCTTTTTCTTTCCAGCCATTCAACGGCCTTTCTTGTTCAATTCATGGATCGCGACCAGCCCGCGAAGCGTCAGGTCGCGATCGACGTGGTCGATCGCCGCGGCGCCGCGCGCGAAAAGCGGCGACAGACCGCCGGTGGCGATCACGGTCATCGGCTTGCCGCGCTCTTGCATGATGCGCCGGCAAAGCCCCTCGATCATCGAGACATATCCCCAGTAGATGCCCGACTGCATGCAGGCGACGGTGTTCGTGCCCACCACGCGCTCGGGCCGCGCGACCTCGACCTCGGGCAGCGCGGCGGCGGCCTCGTGCAGCGCGCGCAGCGACAGGTTCACCCCGGGCGCGATCACGCCGCCCTCATAGGCGCCGTCGGCGGCGACGACGTCAAGCGTGGTGGCGGTGCCGAAATCGACCACGATCAGCTCGCCCTCATAGCTGCGATGCGCCGCCACGGCGTTCACCAGGCGGTCGGCGCCGACGCGGGTGTGCGGATCGACCCGCACCTCGATGCCCAGCTCGCAGCCCGGGCGGCCGACGATGAGCGGCGTCGCGCCGAAATATTTCTCGCACAGGACGCGCAGGTTGAAGATGGCCCTGGGCGCGGTCGAGGACAGCGCCACATCGGTCACGTCCTCGGGCGTCAGCCCCGCATGGCGCATGAGCTGGTCAAGCCAGACGAAGTATTCGTCGCCCGTGCGCCGCACATCGGTGCCGCAGCGCCAGTCGGCCACGAAGCGTTCGCCGTCATGCACCGCGAACACGCAGTTGGTGTTTCCGACGTCGATGGTCAAGAGCATGGCTCGCCCCTCAGGCCCGGGTCATGGAAAATGCACCTCGGCGGCGGCGATGCGCACGGGCCCGTCGCCGGTGCGCAGCACCAGCGCGCCCTCGCCGTCCACATCCTCGAACACGCCGCGCAGGACGCGCCCGGGCAGGCGCGCCTCGATGGTCTGGCCCAGCCGCGCGGCGCGCGCAAGCCATTCCTCGCGGATCGGCGCGAAACCCTCGCGCGCCATGCGCGCGGCGCGCCGGGCGAAGGCGGCGGCCAGGATCTCGAGCGCCTCTTCGGGCCGCGGCGCCATCGCGCCCGCCGCGCGCAGGCTGGTCGGAGGGAAGGCGCCGCGCGCCTCGGGCGGCAGCTGGGGATGCGCGGCCAGGTTGACCCCCACCCCGATCGCCAGCCAGTCCAGACGCGGCCCCGCGCCCTCGCTTTCAAGCAGAACGCCCGCCACCTTGCCGCCGTCGAGCAGCGCGTCGTTGGGCCATTTGAGCGCCACGCGCCCGCCCGGCGCATGGGCGTCGAGCAGCTCGGCCACCGCAAGGCAGGCAGCGAAGCTGAGCAGCGCCGCCTGCGCCGCCGGCGCCTCGGGCCGCATCAGCAGCGTGGCGTTGAGGTTGCCCTCGGGCGCCGTCCATGGCGCGCCGCGCCGCCCGCGCCCGGCCAGCTGGCGGCGCGCCATGATCCAGAGCGGACGGCCGTCCCAGCCGCCCGCCGCCGCGCGGGAACGGGCGCGGCGGCGAGCCTCTTCGTTGGTGCTGTCGATCTCGTCCAGGATCAGGCGTCCGACGCCCTCGGGCCAGTTCATGCGTCAGTTGAACAGCGCCGCCGCGGCCGAGGCCGCCAGCTCGGGCACCCCGAAGCCGCTCAGCCCCGGCGCCCAGCCCAGCGACATCACCAGCGCCGCCGCCGTCAGCGCCAGCCCGTGCGCGAAGGGCATCGACCCGGTCAGCGACAGGCCCGGCTCGTCGAAATACATGATCTTGACGATGCGCAGGTAGTAGAAGGCGCCGATCACCGAGGCCACGGCGCCCGCCACCGCCAGCGGCGCCAGCCCCGCATCGACCGCGGCGACGAACACCATCCACTTGCCGAAAAAGCCCAGAAGCGGCGGCACGCCCGCCAGACTGAACATCAGCGCCGACACCGCCAGCGCCTGCCCGGGCCGCGTGCGCGCCAGCCCGGCCAGATCGCCGATGCCGGTCACCGGGGCGCCGTCGCGCTCCATGCACATGATGAAGGCGAAGGCGCCGACGTTCATGGCGACATAGATGCTCAGATAGACCAGCAGCGCCTCGACCCCCTGCTGGGTGCCCGCCGCAAGGCCCATCAGCGCGAAGCCCATATGGGCGATCGACGAATAGGCCATCAGGCGCTTGATGTTGGTCTGCACGATCGCCGCGATCGACCCCAGGAACATCGACGCGACCGCAAGGAAGGCCAGGATCTGCCGCCACTCGGCCGAGACCTCGCCGAAGGCGTCGAACAGCACCCGCGCGAACAGCGCGCCGGCCGCAACCTTGGGCGCAGTGGCGAAGAAGGCCGTCACCGCGGTGGGAGAGCCCTCGTAGACGTCCGGCGTCCACATGTGGAAGGGCACGGCCGAGATCTTGAAGGCCAGCCCCGCGCACAGGAAGGCGACGCCGAACAGCAGGCCCAGCGACAAGCCGCCCTCATGCACCGCCTCGGCGATGCCCGCAAAGCGCGTCGCGCCCGCATAGCCGTAGATCAGCGACGCGCCGTAAAGCAGCAGCCCCGAGCCGAGCGCGCCCAGCACGAAGTATTTCAGCCCCGCCTCGGTGGACTTCACGCTGTCGCGGCGAAAGGCGGCGACGACGTAAAGCGACAGCGACTGCAGCTCGAGCCCCATGTAGAGGCTCATCAGATCGCCGGCCGAGACCATCACCATCATGCCCAGCGTGGCCATGGCGATGAGCACGGGATACTCGAACTTCAGGATCCGGCGCCGGCGCAGGTAGTTTTCCGACAGCGCCAGCACGGCCGCGGCCGAGAACAGGATCAGCGCCTTGGCGAAGCGCGCGAAGCCGTCCGAGACGAAGGCGCCGCCGAAAGCCTCCTGCCCGCCGTCGCGGAAGCTCACGATCAGCCCCAGCAGCGCGAAGAAGGCGGCCGTCAGCCAGGTCAGCCCCGACGCCCAGCGGTCCTGGCCGCCGAAGGCGCAGGCCATCAGCGCCGCCATGGCGAACAGCGCCAGCAGGGCCTCGGGAAGAACGACGTAAAGATCAGCGCTCAGCATGTTCGTCTCGTCCCATCAATGCTGGAGAGCGGCGAGCGCCGATTTCGGCGCGGCCTCGTGATAGGCGGTCCGCGCCTCTTCGACCTGGCGCGCCAGCGCCTCGGTCGAGGCGCCGAACCAGTCGGTCGCCAGGCTCGGATAGACGCCGAACAAGAGCGTGCAGGCCACCAGCGGCGCGAAGATGAACTTCTCGCGCCGGTCCATGTCGGCGATGCCCGCCAGGCTCTGCTTGATCAGGTCGCCGAACACCACCCGCCGATAGAGCCACAGCGCATAGGCCGCCGACAGGATCACGCCCGTCGCCGCGCCGAACGCCGTCCAGGTCGAGACCTGGAACGCCCCGGCCATGGTCAGGAACTCGCCGACGAAGCCCGACGTGCCCGGCAGGCCCACATTGCCCATGGTGAACAGCATGAACACCGTCGCATAGACCGGCATGCGCACCGCCAGCCCGCCATAGGCGGCGATCTCGCGCGTGTGCATGCGGTCGTAGATCACGCCGACGCAAAGGAACAGCGCGCCCGAGATGAAGCCGTGGCTGATCATCTGGAACATCGCGCCGTCCAGCCCCTGGCGGTTGGCCGCGAAGATGCCCATGGTCACGAAGCCCATATGCGCGACCGAGGAATAGGCGATCAGCTTCTTGATGTCCTCCTGCATCAGCGCCACCAGCGAGGTGTAGACGATGGCCGCCACCGACAGGAAGAACACGAAGTCGCGCATCAGCTCGGACGCGACGGGGAACATGGGCAGGCTGAAGCGCAGGAAGCCGTAGCCGCCCATCTTGAGCAGGATCGCCGCCAGCACCACCGAACCGGCCGTGGGCGCCTGCACATGCGCGTCGGGCAGCCAGGTGTGCACCGGCCACATGGGCATCTTCACCGCGAAGGAGGCGAAGAAGGCCAGCCACAGCAGCGTCTGCATGCCGCCCATGATCTGCCAGCCCATGATCTCGATCGGACCGGCCGAGAACTCGTGCGACAGCAGCCGCGCGATGTCGGTCGTGCCCGCGTCGCGATACATCGCGACCATGGCCACCAGCATCAGCACCGAGCCGAGGAAGGTGTAGAGGAAGAACTTGAACGCCGCGTAGATGCGGTCCTTGCCGCCCCAGATGCCGATGATCAGGAACATCGGGATCAGGCCCGCCTCGAAGAACAGGTAGAACAGCACCAGATCCAGCGCGCAGAAGACGCCGATCATCAGCGTCTCGAGCGCCAGGAACGCGGCCATGTATTCCTTGACCCGCTCCTCGACCTTCCAGCTGGCCAGGATCACCAGCGGCATCAGGAAGGTGGTCAGCATCACGAAGGGCGCCGACAGGCCGTCCACGCCCATCTTGTAGGTCAGGCCGAACATCCACTCGCCTTCCTCGACGAACTGGAAGCCCGGATCGGACGGGTCGAAATTGGTCAGGATCACCAGGCTCAGCAGGAAGGTGGCCGTGGTGGTCAGGAGCGCGACGATGCGGGCGTTGCCGCGCGCGGCCTCGTCGTCGCCGCGCAGCGCCAGCATCAGCACCAGCGCGCCGAACAGCGGCAGGAAGGTGACCAGCGAAAGAATGTTGGGCATCAGTGCGCTCCTCCGGCAACGCCGGTGACCGAGATCCAGGTGATCAGCAGGGACACGCCGATCAGCATCGCGAAGGCGTAGTGGTAGACGTAGCCCGACTGCAGCCGCCCCGCGAGCCGCGCCAGCGCCGGCACGATCCCCAGCGCGACCCCGTTCACGACGCCGTCGATCGCCGCCCCGTCGCCCTTCTTCCACAGGAAGCGGCCAAGCCGCATCGCCGGGCGGACGAAGAGGAAGTCGTAGATCTCGTCGAAATACCACTTGTTGAGCAGGAACAGATACAGCCCGCGCTGGCTTTCGGCCAGGCGCCCGGGCAGCGACGGGTTCAGGATGTAGAACCAGATCGCCACGCCCAGCCCCAGCAGCATCGCCACGAAGGGCGCGAGCTTCACCCAGGCCGGAACCTCGTGCACGTCGTGCAGGATGTGGTTGTGCTCGGCCATGCCGATGGCGGCGCCGAAGAACTCTTCGGCATGATGGCCGATGAAGTCGCCATACCAGACCATGCCCGCCAGCACCGCGCCCGCGCCCAGGACGTAGAGCGGGATCAGCATGACGCGCGGGCTTTCATGCGCGTGCTCGAAGCGCTTCTTGTCGCGCGGCTTGCCGTAGAAGGTCATGAACATCAGCCGCCACGAGTAGAACGAGGTCATCGCCGCCGCGATCACCAGCAGCCAGAAGGCGTAGCCCGAATGGCCCGCATAGGCGCCCTCGATGATGGCGTCCTTCGACACGAAGCCCGCGAAGCCGATCGGCAGCCCGACAAGGTCGTAGGAGAAGGGAATGCCGACGCCGGTGATGGCCAGCGTGCCCAGCATCATCATCCAGAAGGTGACCGGGATCTTGGCGCGCAGGCCGCCATAGCGGCGCATGTCCTGCTCGTGATGCATCGCATGGATGACCGAGCCCGCGCCAAGGAACAGCAGCGCCTTGAAGAAGGCGTGGGTGAACAGGTGGAACATCGCCGCCTGGTAGAAGCCCACCCCCGCGGCCGCGAACATGTAGCCCAGCTGCGAGCAGGTCGAATAGGCGATCACGCGCTTGATGTCGTTCTGCACCAGCCCGACCGTCGCGGCGAAGAACGCCGTCGAGGCGCCGATCACCGCCACGAAGGTCAGCGCGCCGGGCGCATGCTCGTAGAGCGGCGACATGCGGCACACCAGGAACACGCCCGCCGTGACCATCGTCGCCGCGTGGATCAGCGCCGAGACCGGGGTCGGACCCTCCATGGCGTCGGGAAGCCAGGTGTGCAGGAACAGCTGCGCCGACTTGCCCATGGCGCCGATGAAGAGCAGGAAGGCCAGAAGCTCGGCCGCGTTCCACTCGCGCCACAGGAAGGCGATCGAGCTTTCGGCCAGGGTCGGGGCGGCGGCGAACACGTCGTCGAAGGCGATGCTGTCGACCATGTAGTAGATGCCGAAGATGCCCAGCGCGAAGCCGAAATCGCCCACGCGGTTGACGATGAAGGCCTTCATCGCCGCGGCGTTGGCCGAGGGCTTCTTGAACCAGAAGCCGATCAGCAGATACGAGGCGACGCCCACGCCCTCCCAGCCGAAGAACATCTGCACCAGGTTGTCCGAGGTCACCAGCGCCAGCATGGCGAAGGTGAAGAAGGACAGATAGGCGAAGAAGCGCGGCTTGGAGGGATCCTCCTCCATGTAGCCGATCGAGTAGAGGTGCACCAGCGACGACACCGAGGTGACCACCACCAGCATGATCTTGGTCAGCGTGTCGAGGCGCACCGACCAGTCGGCCCCCAGCGTGCCCGAGTCGAGGAAGCGGAACAGCGTCGTCGTCTCGGCGCCGTGATGGGCGTCGTAGGTGAAGAAGGTGATCCAGCTGAGCGCGGCGCAGACGAACACGATGGCCGTCGGCGCGATCATCGCCATGCGCTCGCCGATCAGGCGATGGCCGAAGCCGGCGATCAGCGCGCCGGCCAGCGGCGCGAGAAGAATGAACGTGGTCATGCGCTCAGCCCTTCATCACGTTGACGTCTTCCACCGCGATGGTGCCGCGGTTGCGGAAGAAGCAGACCAGAATGGCCAGCCCGATCGCCGCCTCGGCGGCCGCCACCGTCAGGACGAACAGGGTGAAGACCTGCCCCGCCAGATCCTGCAGATGGGTCGAGAAGGCGACGAAGTTGATGTTGACCGCCAGCAGCATCAGCTCGATCGACATCAGGATGACGATCACGTTCTTGCGGTTGAGGAAGATGCCGAAGATCCCGGTCACGAACAGGATCGCGGCGACGGTCAGGTAATGTTCCAGGCCCACGCCCGCAGCGGATTCCATGATCGGTTCTCCCCTCAGATGCCCTGGCCGGGCTTGACGTCCAGAAGCTCGACCGCCTCGTGGCGCTCGCGGTGGATCTGCTTGAGCACGTCCTGCCGCTTGATCCCCTCGCGGTGGCGCAGCGTCAGCACGATCGCCCCGACCATGGCCACCAGCAGGATCAGGCCGGCCGCCTGGAACAGGAACACGTAGTCGTCATAGATCAGACGCCCCAGCGCGCGCGCGTTGTGCACCTGCCCGACCGCCTCGGCCGGGGCCTCGCGCAGCGCGGGCGCGGCGTCGGAAAACGCCCAGCCGCCCAGCGCCAGCGCCAGCTGCGTCAGCAGCACGACGCCGATCAGAAGCCCCACGGGCAGATGCTCGGCCATGCCCGCCTTCAGCTCGGCGAAGTCCACGTCCAGCATCATGACCACGAACAGGAACAGCACGGCCACCGCGCCGACATAGACGATGACCAGCAGCATCGCCACGAACTCGGCGCCCATCAGCACGAACAGCCCGGCCGACGAGAAGAAGGCCAGGATCAGCCAGAGCACGGAATGCACCGGGTTGCGCGACAGGACGACAAGCGCCCCGGCCGCGACCGCCGTGCAGGCGAAGAGGTAGAACGCAAGGGTCGCTACCGCCATGTCCCCTTCCTTTCATGCGCCGCCGCGTCGCGGCGTCTTGGTTGCTGCGCGCCGCCGGGCGGCGCATGTCGTTGCGAATGGCCGGCGGCGCGGGCCGCCGGCGCCGTCACCGATAGGGCGCGTCCAGCTCGAGATTGCGCGCGATCTCGGCCTCCCAGCGCTCGCCGTTCTCAAGCAGCTTCTGCTTGTCGTAGAACAGCTCCTCGCGGGTTTCCGTCGCGAACTCGAAGTTGGGCCCCTCGACGATCGCATCCACCGGGCACGCCTCCTGGCAGAAGCCGCAATAGATGCACTTGGTCATGTCGATGTCGTAGCGCGTGGTGCGGCGCGAGCCGTCCTCGCGCGGCGCCGCCTCGATCGTGATCGCCTGGGCGGGGCAGATCGCCTCGCACAGCTTGCAGGCGATGCAGCGCTCCTCGCCGTTGGGATAGCGGCGCAGCGCGTGCTCGCCGCGAAAGCGCGGCGAAAGCGGCCCCTTCTCGAACGGATAGTTCACCGTCGCCTTGGGCTTGAAGAAATACTTCATGCCCAGCCGGAACCCCTCGATGAAGTCCAGCAGAAGGAACGAGCGCGCCGCGCGCTTGAGCGTCAAAGCCATCACCAGTTCTCCTTACCAGCGCGCATAGCCGGGAACGCCGTAATGGGCCAGCATCGACGCGATCACAACCCAGCCCAGGCTCATGGGCAGGAAAACCTTCCAGCCCAGCCGCATCAGCTGGTCGTAGCGGAAGCGCGGCACGATCGCCTTGACCATGGCGAACAGGAAGAACACCAGCGTCACCTTCGCCACGAACCAGAACACCCCGTCCGGCAGCCCCGGCACCGGGCTGAGCCAGCCGCCGAAAAACAGGATCGTCACCAGCGCGCACATCAGCACGATGGCCAGATACTCGCCGATCATGAACAGCAGGTAGGGCGTCGAGGAATACTCGACCTGATAGCCGGCCACCAGCTCGGATTCGGCCTCGGGCAGATCGAAGGGCGGGCGGTTCGTCTCGGCCAGGGCCGAGATGAAGAACAGCGGCACCATCGGCAGATGCGGCAGCCAATACCAGCTGAGGAAGCCATAGGCGCCGTCCTGCGCGCGCACGATCTCGGTCAGGTTCAGCGAGCCGGTCGAGATCAGCACGCCGACGATGATCAGGCCGATCGAGACCTCGTAGGAGATCATCTGCGCCGCCGAGCGCAGCCCCCCCAGGAACGGGTATTTCGAGTTCGACGCCCAGCCGCCCATGATCACGCCATAGACCTCGAGCGACGAGACCGCGAAGATGTAGAGGATGCCGACGTTCAGATCCGAGATCACCCAGCCATCCGCGAAGGGGATCACCGCCCAGGCGATCGCGGCCAGAACGAAGCTCATCAGCGGCGCCAGGAAGAAGACCGTCTTGTCGGCGCCCGCCGGGACGATGATCTCCTTGAACACGAACTTCAGGAAGTCGGCGAAGCTTTGCAGCAGCCCGAACGGGCCCACCACGTTCGGCCCGCGCCGCAGCTGCACCGCCGCCCAGACCTTGCGGTCCATGTAAAGCAGGAAGGCGAGCGCCACCAGAAGCAGCACGAGCACCAGCAGGCACTGGGCGAGGATCACGATGCCCGGCCAGGCGTAGGCGCTCCAGAAACCGGTCTCCATCACTTGGGTCCCCCGATGACGTCGTATTTGGGAATGGATGCGTTGGCGGCGCAGTCGCGCGCCATCAGCGCCGCGTCGAAGGCGCCCGCGCCCGCCTCGTTCGGCGCCGCGGGGCCAAGCGCGAAGCCATAGCGCGCCGCCGTCTCGACCGCGCGCGCGCCGTTCAGCGCGCCCTCGCGCGCCGACATGCGCCCGCCCAGCGTCCGCAGCCGCGCCGCGCCGCGCCCGACCGCGTAGTCGGCCGCCACGCAGCGCGCAAGCGCGAAGGGCATGGTCTGCGCCAGCGCCCGCGCCTTGTCGTCCGAAAGGCCGGCCACGACGAACGCCGCCTCGAGGGCGACGGACACCACCTCGCGCCCGTCCTCGCCGCGCGCGCCGGGCGCAAGGCGCGCCGCGCGCACCTCGCGCGGGGCCGACAGGAAGGCGGCGAAATCGTCGGGCGTGATCTGCGCCCGCGCCTCGGCCGCGCCCAGCGCCGCCAGCGCCGCCAGCGCGGCCGCGCCGGCGCGCGCGCGTCCCGATGTCGCTCGGCCCGGCCTCATTCCGCCGCCGCCTTCGTCTCGCGCTGGCGCTTGAGCCGGCTGAGCTCGGCCATCAGCGCCGAGGCGCGCAGGATCGGGTTCGTCAGATAGTGGTCGCGCACCGGGCTGCGGAAGACCGGCGTGCGCAGCTCGCCCTCGGGCAGCAGCGGGCCCTCGTTCGGCGCGACCAGGTCGATGGCGCGCAGATGCGGCGCGGCCTCGAACATGCGCGCGCGCAGCTGCTGGAGCGTGTCGAAGGGCAGCGGCTGGCCCAGCTTGCCCGACAGCGCGCGCAGGATGGCCCAGTTCTCGCGCGCGTCGCCCGGCGGGAAGTTGGCGCGGTTGGCCAGCTGCGGCCGGCCCTCGGTGTTGACGAAGATCGCCGATTCCTCGGTGTAGGCCGCCCCCGGCAGGATCACGTCGGCCCGATGGGCGCCGCGGTCGCCATGGCTGCCCTGATAGACGACGAAGGCGCCCTCGGGCATGTCGATCTCGTCCACGCCGAGGTTGAAGATCACCTCGGCCGACAGCGCCTCGTCCAGACCGCCCTCGGCCGTCAGGCCCAGATCCATGCCCGCCACGCGCCCCGCGGCCGTGTGCAGCACCAGAAGGCCGCCGCCCTCGCGCGCCGCCAGGCGCTGCGCGGCGGCCAGCACGGCGGCGCCGTCCTCGCCCGTCAGCGCGCCCTGCCCCACGATCACCAGCGTCGGCCCGGAGTCCTCGGCCAGCGCGGCGCGCAGCGCCTCGGCGCCCTCGCCCAGATGCGCGACCGGATAGGTCAGATCCGAGGGCGCGCCGATGCGCGCGATCTCGGCGCCGTTCAGCCAGGCCTTGCGGATGCGCGCGTTCAGCACCGGCGCCTCCTGGCGCGGATCGGTCCCGATCAGCAGGATGCGGCGCGCGCCGTCGATGTCCTCGATGCGCGCCGTGCCCGCATAGGCGGCGCGGTTGCCGGCCGGCAGCTTGGCGCCGTCCACGCGGCACTCGACCGCGCCGCCCAGGCCCTCGACCAGCAGACGCAGGGCGAACATCGCCTCGGCCGGCGCCAGGTCGCCCGCCACGCCCGCGACCTTGCGGCCCTTGACCGCCTCGGCCACGGCGGCGAAGGCCTCGTCCCAGCTGGCGGGTTCGAGCTTGCCCGCGCGGCGCACATAGGGCCGGTCGAGGCGCTGGCGGCGCAGCCCGTCCCACAGGAAGCGCGAGCGGTCGGCCAGCCATTCCTCGTTCACGCCGTCATGGTTGCGCGGCACGATGCGCATCACCTCGCGCCCGCGCACGTCCACGCGGATGTTCGAGCCGAGCGCGTCCATCACGTCGATGCTCTCGGTCTTGCGCAGCTCCCACGGGCGGGCGGTGAAGGCGTAGGGCTTCGAGGTCAGCGCGCCCACCGGGCACAGGTCGATCACGTTGCCCTGCAGCTCCGAGGTCAGCATGCGCCCCAGATACGAGGTGATCTCGCTGTCCTCGCCGCGGCCCGTCTGGCCCAGCTCGGGCACGCCGGCGACCTCGGTGATGAAGCGCACGCAGCGCGTGCACGAGATGCAGCGCGTCATGCAGGTCGCCACCAGCGGCCCCAGATCCATGTCCAGCACCGAGCGCTTGGGCTCGCGATAGCGGCTGAAGTCCACGCCATAGGCCATGGCCTGGTCCTGCAGGTCGCACTCGCCGCCCTGGTCGCAGATCGGGCAGTCGAGCGGGTGGTTGATGAGCAGGAACTCCATCACCCCCTCGCGCGCCTTCTTCACCATGGGCGAGTTGGTGCGCACCTTGGGCGGCTGGCCCTCGGGACCGGGGCGCAGGTCGCGCACCTGCATGGCGCAGCTGGCCGCCGGCTTGGGCGGGCCGCCCACCACCTCGACCAGACACATGCGGCAGTTGCCCGCGATCGACAGCCGCTCGTGATAGCAGAAGCGCGGGATCTCGATCCCGGCCTCCTCGCAGGCCTGGAGGATGGTCATCGCGCCATCCACCTCGATCTCCTTGCCGTCGATCTCGATCTTCCGAAGGTCGGTCATGATGGTCACTCCGCCGCCACGGCGCTTGCGCGGCCGGTCTTCTTCGCCTTGATGCGGTCCTCGATCTCGTCGCGGAAATGACGGATCAGGCCCTGGATCGGCCAGGCCGCCGCGTCGCCCAGCGCGCAGATCGTGTGGCCCTCGACCTGCTTGGAGACGTCGAGCAGCATGTCGATCTCTTCGATCTCGGCCTCGCCGCGCACGAGACGGTCCATCACCCGCATCATCCAGCCGGTGCCCTCGCGGCAGGGGGTGCACTGGCCGCAGCTCTCGTGCTTGTAGAACTTCGACAGCCGCCAGATCGCCTTGATGACGTCGGTGGACTTGTCCATCACGATCACCGCCGCCGTGCCCAGGCCCGAGCGCTGCTCGCGCAGCCAGTCGAAGTCCATGATCGCCTCGTCCGCGATCGACTTGGGCAGAAGCGGCACGGACGAGCCGCCGGGGATCACCGCCTTGAGGTTGTCCCACCCGCCGCGCACGCCGCCGCAGTGGCGCTCGAGCAGCTCGCGCAGCGGAATCGACATCGACTCCTCGACCACGCAGGGATTGTTCACATGCCCCGAGATGGCGAACAGCTTGGTGCCCGAGTTGTTCGGCCGCCCGAAGCCGGCGAACCAGGCCGCGCCGCGGCGCAGGATGGTGGGCGTCACGGCGATGCTTTCCACGTTGTTGACCGTGGTCGGGCAGCCGTAAAGACCCGCATTGGCCGGGAAGGGCGGCTTGAGGCGCGGCATGCCCTTGCGCCCCTCGAGGCTTTCGAGCAGCGCCGTCTCCTCGCCGCAGATGTAGGCGCCCGCGCCGTGATGCAGGTAAAGGTCGAAATCCCAGCCCGAGCCGGCCGCGTTGCGGCCCAGAAGGCCGGCGTCGTAGGCCTCGTCGATGGCGGCCTGAAGGGCCTCGCGCTCGCGGATGAACTCGCCGCGGATGTAGATGTAGCCGACATGCGCGCCCATGGCGAAGCCGGCGATCAGGCAGCCCTCGATCAGCGTGTGCGGATCGTGGCGCATGATCTCGCGGTCCTTGCAGGTGCCCGGCTCGGATTCGTCGGCGTTGACGACCAGATAGTGCGGGCGCCCGTCGCTCTCCTTGGGCATGAACGACCATTTCAGCCCGGTCGGAAAGCCCGCGCCGCCGCGCCCGCGAAGGCCCGAGTCCTTGATTTCCTGGATGATCCAGTCGCGCCCCTTGGCGATCAGGCCGGCGGTGCCGTCCCAATGCCCGCGCGCGCGCGCGCCCTTCAGCGAGCGATCCTTCATCCCGTAGATGTTCGTGAAGATGCGATCCTGATCCGCGAGCATCCTACTTTCCTTCCCCGGCATCCGCGCCGTCGGCGCGCCAGACTCTCAACAGCGTCCACAGCGCCCAACCGAGCGCGGCAAGGCACAGCATGTCCGCAAGGAAGGCGTAGCGCGCCGGCAGCCCCAGCGCGCCGCCCGCCAGGCTGACGCCCATCCAGGACAGGAACGCCGCCACGATGACGACGCTCGCCAGCCTGACCTTCGCCTTGCGCGCCTCTTGCGCCTGCATCTCGTCTTCGCCTTCCCTTCGGGCGTCGCCGCCCCGATGGTCCCGACCGGCCGGGCCGCGTCGCGCCCGATGGCCCGCCCGCGCCGCCGACCATGCCCCGCCCGCGCCACGGCGGGCGCGGCCCGGCATGTCTTCCGCCCCGCGCCCTCAGCCGCCCGACAGGGCCTGCGCCGCCCGCGCCGCCTCGGCGCGCGCGCGCGCGGCGGCCTCGGCCGCGGCATGAACGGCCGCAAGCTCGGGGTCCGCGGGCTGCGCGGCGGCGGCGCTCGGCGCGGCGGCGGCCGCTCCGGCCGCGCCGGCCAGCTGCGCGGCGGCGCGCGCCGCCTCGGCCCGCGCGCGCGCCGCAGCCTCGGCCGCCGCATGGGCGGCGGCCAGCTCGGCATCGGGCTGCGCGCCGGCCCCCATGCCGGAACCCGAGCCCGCCCCGGTCCCGGACGCGGCGCCCGCGGCCCGGGCCGCCTGCTGCGCCGGCGCCGCTGCGGCGGGCGCCGTTTCAACAGGCGCGGCTTCGGCGGGCGCGGCCTGCGCCTCGGCGCCCTGGCCCAGCGCGGAGGCCTCCTGCGCGCCGCTCATGCCGTCCGCAGCGGGCGCGGACGCCGCGCGCGCGCCCGGATCCTGCGCGCCGATCGGCGGCGATGCGGCCGCGCGCGTCGCCCCGCGCGCCCCGCACATGCGCCGCGCCAGCAGCGCCAGAACGACGAAGGCGACGACGAAGATCCCGGCGCTGGTCGCGACGCCGCCGCCGACGAGCCACGCCGCCGCCGCCGCGCCCAGCGCCGCGGCGGCCAGTCCGTTGCGCCCGCAGCGGCGCGCAGCCTGTTCCTTCTCGTCGCTCATCGTCGTGCCTTTCTGGCGCCGCGCGCCGCTTGCCGTCACTCGCTCGAGGGAACCTCGCCGCGTTCGACCCGCTCGGAAAACTCGGTCTTGCCGCCCTCGGCCAGCGTGCGCGCCTGCGCCACCCACTCGTCGCGCGCGACGCGGCCCTTGAAGCCCTCGAGGCGCGAGTCGATCCAGGCCGCATGGGCGGGCGTCCAGGCCGCGATCTGGCGGTAGAGATAGACGCCCAGATCGTTCAGCATTTTCTCAAGTTTCGGCCCGATGCCCTTGATCTTCTTCAGGTCATCGGCCCCTTCGGCGGGCGGCGCCGACATCAGCTCGGGCGCTTCGCCCTCGGCGGCGGCCGCGGGCGACGCCTCTTCCTCGCCGGTGATGCGCGCGATCGTGTCGCCCTTGGCCAGCGCCAGCGCCACCGAGGCGTTGGCCGCCTGCCGCTCTTCGGGCGGGATGATCAGCGTCGTGGGCCCGCCCTTGGGCTCGGCGGCGAAGCGGCCGTTCTGCGGGCCGGGGCGCGGAACCTCGCCGCGGGCGAAGGCGTCGAGAATGGCGGCGAAGCTTTCGGCCGTCAGATCCTCGTAGAAATCCTTGCCGATCTGCGCCATGGGCGCGTTGGCGCAGGCGCCCAGACACTCGACCTCCTCCCACGAGAAGCGCCCGTCCGCCGACAGCTGGTGCGGCTTGGGGGCGATCTTCTCCTTGCAGACGGCGATCAGATCCTCGGCGCCGCAGATCATGCACGAGGTCGTGCCGCACACCTGCACATGCGCCACGCTGCCCACCGGCTGGAGCTGGAACATGAAGTAGAAGGTCGCGACCTCGAGCGCGCGGATGTAGGGCATGCCCAGCATGTCGGCGACGTATTCGATCGCCGGCCGGGTCAGCCAGCCCTCCTGCTCCTGCGCGCGCCACAGGAGCGGGATGATCGCCGAGGCCTGGCGGCCCTCGGGATACTTGGCGATCTGCTTCTTCGCCCATTCCAGATTGGCGGGGGTGAAGGCGAAGCTGTCGGGCTGTTCGTGATGAAGGCGGCGAAGCATTCAATCCATCCTGTCACAGATCGCGGGCCGCAGCCCGTTCCAGAGAATCAGCGAAGCGGGCCGGGTCGCCGCAAACGTGACGACGACCGCCGCGGCCGCCAGCGCCGCCCCCGCCAGAAAGCGCCGGGGCCACCGCGCCGCCGCCGTCCCCGCGAACAGCGCCAGAACGAACGGCGCAAGCCCGATCGCAAGCCCCGCCAGACGCCATTTTTCGCACCAATCCATCCGCCGCGCTCATCGGTCGATCTCTCCGAACACGATGTCGAGCGAGCCGATGATCGCCGACACGTCCGCCAGCTGATGGCCCCGCGCGATGTGGTCCATGGCCGCCAGGTGCGCATAGCCCGGCGCGCGCAGCTTGACCCGGTAGGGCTTGTTCGTGCCGTCCGAGACCAGATAGACGCCGAACTCGCCCTTGGGCGCCTCGATCGCGGCGTAGACCTCGCCGGCGGGCACGTGGAAGCCCTCGGTGTAGAGCTTGAAGTGATGGATCAGCGCCTCCATCGAGGTCTTCATCTGCGCGCGGCGCGGCGGCGCGATCTTGCCGCGCGCCAGCACGTCCTCGCCCTTGCAGGCGTCGAGCTTCTCGATCGCCTGGCGCATGATCTTGACGCTTTCGCGCATCTCCTCCATGCGGCACAGATAGCGGTCGTAGCAGTCGCCGTTCTTGCCCACGGGTATCTTGAAGTCGAACTCGTCATACAGCTCGTAGGGCTGGGCGCGGCGCAGGTCCCAGGGCAGGCCCGAGCCGCGCACCATCACCCCCGAGAAGCCCCAGGCCTGGGCCTCTTCCTTCGAGACGACGGCGATGTCCACGTTGCGCTGCTTGAAGATGCGGTTGTCGGTCAGCAGCCCCTCGAGATCGTCCAGAACCTGCGGGAACTCCTCGGTCCAGGCCATGATGTCGTCGATCAGATCCTGCGGCAGGTCCTGATGCACGCCGCCGGGGCGGAAATAGGCCGCGTGCAGGCGGGCGCCGCAGGCGCGCTCGTAGAACACCATCAGCTTCTCGCGCTCTTCGAAGCCCCACAGCGGCGGGGTCAGCGCGCCCACGTCCATGGCCTGGGTGGTGACGTTGAGCAGATGGTTCAGGATGCGCCCGATCTCGGAATAGAGCACGCGGATCAGCGAGGCGCGGCGCGGGATCTCGACCCCCGCCAGCTTCTCGATCGCCAGGCACCAGGCGTGCTCCTGGTTCATCGGCGCGACGTAGTCGAGCCGGTCCAGATAAGGCAGGTTCTGAAGGTAGGTCCGCGCCTCCATCAGCTTCTCGGTGCCGCGGTGGAGCAGGCCGATATGGGGGTCGCAGCGCTCGACGATCTCGCCGTCCAGCTCGACCACCATGCGAAGAACGCCATGCGCCGCAGGGTGTTGCGGGCCGAAGTTGATGTTGAAGTTGCGGATGCGCTGCTCGGCGGCGCGGAAATCCTGTCCGTCCATCACGAAGCCCTCCGGTCGGCGCGCGCGGCCATGACCCAAAGAAGAACGATCAGCCCGAGCGGGATCGCGCAGATCAGCGCCCAGAGCGGGTTGATCCCGTAGCCGGGAAGCAGCTTGAACATCGGGATGACGACCAGCGCCGCCATGACGATGTAGAGCAGGCCCTCCATCACGCGCCCGCCCCCTTCTCGTCGCCGGGAAGGATGTATTCGGCCCCCTCCCAGGGCGACATGAAGTCGAAGCGCCGGTATTCCTGCGTCAGCTTGACCGGCTCGTAGACGACGCGCTTGAGCTCTTCGTCGTAGCGCACCTCGACATAGCCGGTCATGGGGAAGTCCTTGCGCAGCGGATAGCCCGTGAAGCCGTAATCGGTCAGGATCCGCCGCAGGTCCGGGTGCCCCGAGAACATGATGCCGAACATGTCGAACGCCTCGCGCTCGAACCAGTTGGCCGAGGGATGGATGTCGACGATCGAGGGCGCGATCTCGCCCTCGCGCACATGCGCCTTCACGCGCACGCGCAGGTTCTGGTGCATGGACAGAAGGTGATAGACCAGCTCGAAGCGCTTCTCGCGCTCGGGGTAGTCCACGCCGCAGATGTCCACCAGCGTGGTGAAGCGGCACGAGGCGTCGTCGCGCAGGAAGCGGATCGCCTCGGGGATGCGGTCGAGCGCGACGGTGATCGTCAGCTCGCCCCGCTCGATGCGCGACGCGACGAAGGCGTCGGGCTGGCGCTGGGCGACCAGTTCGGCGATTTCCTTGAGCGCCTCGTTCATGATGCGTGCCTCCGGGGTTCGGCCTCAGCGCGTGATGGTTCCGGTGCGGCGGATCTTCCGCTGCAGCTGGAGAATGCCGTAGAGCAGCGCCTCGGCCGTGGGCGGGCAGCCGGGAACGTAGATGTCCACCGGCACGATCCGGTCGCAGCCGCGCACCACCGAGTAGCTGTAGTGGTAGTAGCCGCCGCCATTGGCGCAGGAGCCCATCGAGATGACGTAGCGCGGCTCGGGCATCTGGTCATACACCTTGCGCAGCGCCGGGGCCATCTTGTTGGTCAGCGTGCCGGCGACGATCATCACGTCCGACTGGCGCGGCGAGGCGCGCGGCGCGAAGCCGAACCGCTCGGCGTCGTAGCGCGGCATCGAGGTCTGCATCATCTCGACCGCGCAGCACGCCAGGCCGAAGGTCATCCAGAACAGCGAACCCGTGCGCGCCCAGGTGATCAGGTCCTCGGCGCTGGTCAGCAGAAAGCCCTTGTCGGCCAGCTCGTCGGACAGGCGGCGGGTCATCGCCTCCTTGTCGGGGCCGGCCGCGACGGACAGCGCGGCGCTCGAGGCGGACTGCGGCGTCACTCCCATTCCAGGGCTCCCTTCTTCCACTCGTAGGCGAAGCCGACCGTCAGCACCGCCAGGAACACCATCATCGACCAGAAGGCCAGCTCGCCATGGTCGGGAAAGGCCGCCGCCCAGGGGAACAGGAAGGCCACCTCGAGGTCGAAGATGATGAACAGGATCGAGACGAGGTAGAAGCGCACGTCGAACTTCATGCGCGCGTCGTCGAAGGCGTTGAAGCCGCACTCGTAGGCCGAGACCTTCTCGGGGTCGGGGCGGCGCACCGCGAGCACCGCCGCGGCCAGGATCAGCACCAGGCCCAGCGCCACCGCCAGGGCCAGAAAAATCAGGATCGGGAGATACTCGCGAAGAAGGTCTTCCATCAGGGGCCCTCCGGCTGGCAACGGTCCCGAACGCCTGCGTTTCAAGACCTGCGGCGCTTCTAAACCCGCCCGCGGGCAAGGTCAACCAAGCGCGCCCTCGCGCGCGGGGCGATGTTGCGCCCGAAGGGCTCGCGCGGGAGACGGGCGCGGGGCGGGGCCGGACGTGCCGGACGACAGAGGGGGAGCGAAGAGAGTGGCGCGGTTGACGGGGCTCGAACCCGCGACCTCCGGCGTGACAGGCCGGCACTCTAACCGACTGAGCTACAACCGCGCATCGCGACGGGATTTCCGCTTGGGCGGCCCGGACGTCGCTCCGGGTGGGATGGCGGCGATGGCGCGGTTGACGGGGCTCGAACCCGCGACCTCCGGCGTGACAGGCCGGCACTCTAACCAACTGAGCTACAACCGCAGCCGCCGACACCGGGCCTCGGCCCGATGTGGGGCGGGTTTTAGGGCCGCCCCGCGCGGGCGTCAAGAGGCGATGTCGCCCCCGCGCGCGGAAATTCGCCCCGCCCGGGGCGCCCGCCGCCCGCGCCCCGCCCGCGCCCCGCCCGCGCCCCGATCGTCCCGCCGCGCCGCCCCTCGATGCCGCCCCTCGATGCCGCCACTCGATGCCGGGCCCTTGCATCGGCGCCGGCGCGGCGCGATGGTCGCCGGAAGCGGCGGATGCGAGGCGAAAGGAAAGGGCGCCATGTTCAAGTCGATCCTCGATCTTCTGAGCGGACGCGCGGCGCAGCCCCTGCCGCCCGAGGACGGGCGCGTGGCGCTGGCGGCGCTGCTGGTGCGCGCGGCGCGCGCCGACGGCATGTTCGACGAGGACGAGCGCCGCGCCGTCGCCGCCGCCCTGGCCGCGCGCCACGGGCTGGACCAGGCCGCCGCCCGCGCCCTGACCCGCCAGGCCGAGGAGATCGAGCGCGAAGCCCCCGACACGGTGCGATTCACCCGCGCGCTCAAGAACGCCACGCCATACGAAGAGCGCGCCGCGCTGGTCGAGGCGCTGTGGCGCGTCATCCTGGCCGACGGACGCCGCGCCCCCGAAGAGGATGCGCTGGCGCGGCAGGTCTGCGCGCTTCTGGGCGTGTCCGACCAGGACGGCGCGCTGGCCCGCCGCAGGGCCGAGGCCGCCGGCGGCCCGGACGCGCGCGGCCCCGGGCCCGGATCCTGACCCCCGCCATTGCCGAGTCGCGCCCACGGCCGACTCGCGCCCATGACCGACTCGCAAGGAGAACGCCCATGTCCCGCCTGCAAGACGCGCTGACGCGCGCCGACGCGAATCTCGACGCCGCGCTCGAGCGCCTGTTCGCGCTGCTGCGCTTTCCCTCCATCTCGACCGACCCCGCCCATGCGGGGGACGTGAACGCCGCGGCAAGCTGGCTGGTCGACGAGCTGGCCTCGCTGGGCTTCGCGGCCGAGCTGCGCCCGACCGCCGGCCATCCGATGGTCGTCGCCCATTGGCGCGGCGCGCCCGGCGGGCGGCGCGTGCTGTTCTACGGCCATTACGACGTGCAGCCCGTCGATCCGCTGTCCGAATGGCGTTCGGACCCGTTCGAGCCGCGCATCGAGACGCGCGACGACGGCTCGAAGCTGATCCGCGCGCGCGGCGCCTCGGACGACAAGGGCCAGCTGATGACCTTTCTCGAGGCCTGCCGCGCCTGGATCGAGACCGCGGGCGCGCCGCCGGTCGACGTCTCGATCATGCTCGAGGGCGAGGAGGAATCGGGCTCGCCCTCGCTCACGCCCTTCATGGAGGCCAACCGCGACGAGCTGAAGGCCGATCTGGCGCTGATCTGCGACACCGGCATGTGGGACGCGCGCACGCCCGCCATCACCACCATGCTGCGCGGCCTGATGGGCGAGGAGATCATCCTGCACGGCCCCTCGCGCGATCTGCATTCGGGCATGTATGGCGGTCCCGCGATCAACCCGATCCGCGTCCTGGCGCGCATCCTCGCCGATCTGCATGACGAGAACGGCCGCGTGACCCTGCCCGGCTTCTACGACGGCGTGCCCGAGGTTCCGCCCGAGATCGCGGCGCAGTGGGCGCGGCTCGACTTCTCGGCCGAGCGGTTCCTGGGCGAGGTCGGCCTGCGCGCGCCCGCCGGCGAGAAGGACCAGCCCGTGCTCAACCAGCTGTGGGCGCGGCCGACCTGCGAGTTCAACGGCATCCTCGGCGGCTATGTCGGCGAGGGGTTCAAGACCGTGATCCCCGCCCGCGCCTCGGCCAAGGTCAGCTGCCGGCTGGTGGGCGATCAGGACCCGCACGCCATCCGCGAGGCCTTGCGCGCGCATGTGCGCGCCCGCCTGCCCGAGGACTGCACGGTCGAGTTCGTCGAGCACGGCGCCTCGCGCGCCAGCGTCATGAACGCCGCCCTGCCCGCCTTCGAGGCCGCGCGCCAGGCCCTGAGCGACGAGTGGGAGAACGAGGCCGCCTTCATCGGCGGCGGCGGCTCGATCCCGGTGGCGGGGCATTTCCAGCGCATCCTGGGCATGGAGTCGATGCTGATCGGCTTCGCCCTTGACGACGACGCCATCCACTCGCCGAACGAGAAATACGAGCTGCGCAGCTTTCACAAGGGCATCCGCAGCTGGGTGCGGATCCTCGAGCGGCTGGCCTGAGGCGGCGCGGCCGCGACGCCCGGATCGGCGCGACGGGCTTGCGTCGCCGCGCCTGAAGCGACCGAGGGGAATCGCCGGCGGCCGCGCCGGAGCGCGCGGGGCCGCCGGCCTCGGCGCTCAGCCCTTCTTGCGGCCGCCCTCGGGGGCGCAGGCCCTTGCGCGGCGGCCGCCGCGGCGACGCACGGGCGCGCGCGCCTCTTCCAGCCCCGCGCGCAGGATCGCGGTCATGGGATGGTCCTCATTGCCCGGCCCGTGCCGCGCCAGCAGCGCCGCCACGGCTTCGGGCGAGCCCTCGGCCTCGGAACGGCCAAGCGCCCAGTCGAAGAAGATCGCGCGGCAATCCTCGATGGTGACGCCCTCGATGCGATAGGCCTCGCGGATCAACCCGCGCGGATCCAGCGGATCGTCGCCGCGCGCGGGCGGGGTCCTCGCCGGGGGCTTGTCCTTCATTGCGGCCTCGCTCGTTCGCTCCTGCGCGGCGAAATCTGGCGCGCCGCGGGGCGCTTGGCAACCGCAGCCAAGGCGCGCGGGGGCCATGAAACGGGCCGGAGGCGGCGGGCGAGCGCGCCGGCCGCCCTCCTTCGGCAGGTTCAGCCCGCGCGCCGGCCCAGCAGCGCGCGCGCCGCGCCCAGAAGCGCCAGGATCGCCGCCGCCGTCGTCACCACCGCCGGGCCCGCCGGCGCATCCCACAGCCACGAGGCCCGCAGCCCCCCCAGCGTCGCCGCCACCCCCGCCGCCGCGGCGCCCAGCGCCATCGTCTCGGGTGAGCGCGCCAGTGTGCGCGCCGCCGCCGCCGGCATGATCAAGAGCGCCGTGATCAAGAGCGCGCCCACCACCTTGATCGCCGCCGCCGTCAGCAGCGCCAGCGCCAGCGCCAGCCACCATTTCTCGACCCTTGGCGAAACGCCCTCGGCCGCCGCCAGGTCCTCGCTCAACGTCGCCAGCAGCATCCGCCGCCAACGCGCCGCCAGCACCGCCGCCGCCAGCGCCGAGGCCGCCCAGATCGCGACGAGATCGGCGCGCGAGACCGCAAGTATGTCGCCGAAGAGGTAGCCCATCAGATCGACCCGCACGCCCTCGAGCAGCGTCACCGCCACCAGCCCCAGCGCCAGCGCGGCGTGCGAGGCGACGCCCAGCATCGCGTCCATCGCCAGAAGCCGCTCGGGCCCCGCCGCCACCAGCGCCGCCATCAGGAGCGCCATGACCAGAACCCCGGCCATGGGCGCCGCGCCGCTCAGCAGGGACAGCGCCACGCCCAGCACCGCCGCGTGCGAAACCGCGTCGCCGAAATAGGCCATGCGCCGCCACACCACCAGGCACCCCAGCGGCCCCGCCGCCAGCGACAGCCCGATGCCGGCGAGCGCCGCGCGGGCCATGAAATCGTCCAGAAAGCTCATTCGCGCGGCGCCTCCTCGCGCGCCGGGGCCGGCCCGTCATGGGCGTGGCTGTGATCGTGCTCGTGCCGGTAAAGCGCCAGCGCCCCCTGCGTGCCCAGCCCGAACAGCGCCCGGTATTCGGGCGCGCGCGCCACCACATGCGGCGCGCCCGAGCAGCACACATGCCCGTTGAGGCAGATCACGCGGTCCGAGGCGCTCATGACCACGTGCAGATCATGCGAGACCATGAGCACCGCCGCGCCCGTCTCGCGGCGCAGATCCTCGATGAGGCGGTAGAAGGCGGCGACTCCGGGCTGGTCCAGCCCCTGGGTCGGCTCGTCCAGCACGAACAGGTTCGGCCGCCGCAACAGCGCATGCGCCAGCAGCGCGCGCTGGAACTGGCCGCCCGACAGCGCCGCCATCATCGCCCCGGCGCGGCCGCCGATTCCCACGCGCTCGAGCGCCTGCTGACGCGCCGCGCGGCGCGCCCCCGACAGCGCCAGAAAGCGATCGACGGTCAGCGGCATGGTCCGGTCCAGCGACAGGCGCTGCGGCACATGCCCCACGCACAGATCCGGGCTGCGGCGGATCTCGCCCGCATCGGGCGTCAGCGCGCCGATCAACGCGCGCAGAAGGGTCGTCTTGCCCGATCCGTTCGGGCCCAGGATGGTGACGATCTCGGCGGGGCGGATCTCCAGATCCACGTCGCGCAGAACGGTCCGCCCCTCGATGCGCACGCAAACGCCGCGCGCGGCGATCAGCGGGGCCGATTCGCGCGCGGCCGCGGGTTGGCGCCCGGGGGCGTTCACGGGGGCGCTCGGGGCGGCGCTCCGGGGGGCGGTCACGGCCTTTCCTCCTGGCGCGGGCCCTGGCGCGGGGCGCATTCGGGGCACAGGCCCTCGGCCTCGAGCGAGAGCGATTCGAGCGCGAATCGCGCCCGCCCGGCCGCCGCGTCCAGCTCGGCCACCGCGCCGGGCGCGGCGGTTTCGGCGACGCGCCGGCAGGCGCGGCACACCAGGAAGGCGGGCGCATGATCGCGCCCCGGAAAGGCGCAGGCGACGAAGGCGTTGAGCCGCTCGATCCGATGCACCAGCCCCTGCGCCACCAGGAAATCCAGCGCGCGATAGGCCGCCGGCGGGCGGGCGTTGCGCCCCTCGGCGCGCAGGCGGTCGAGAATCTCGTAGGCGCCGAGCGCGGCGTGGCTTTCGAGAAGGATCTCGAGCACGCGCCGGCGCGCGGGCGTCAGCCGCCCGGCGCCCGAACCCGCGCAGGCCGCCTGCGCGGCGCGCAGCGCGGCGGCGCGGCAGGCCTCGTGGTCATGAGCGCGAAAGGCGGCCGAGCGCGCGGGGGGCGCGCCTGCGGGGGGATGCGAGGCGGGCATGGCGTTCCAACTTGAAATGTTATCTCATTTCCTTTTAATGACGTCCGCGCGCGGCCGCAAGACCCCGCCTCCGGGGCCGCCATGCCGCATGACGCACGCCAAGGAAAGAGAGCCTCCATGACGCGAACGCCCCCCGCCCCCCCTGCGCGACCGGCCCTGAGGCTGGCGGCGGCCCTGATGCTGCTTGCGCCCGCCGCCCTGGCCGGGCCGCCGCGCGTGGCCGCCGACATTCCGCCCATCGCCGCGCTTGCGGCGCGCGCGATGGCCGGCGTGGGCGCGCCCGAGCTGATCCTGCCCCCCGGCGCCTCGCCGCATGACGCGGCGCTGCGGCCCTCGGACGCGCGACGCCTGGCGCAGGCGGATCTGGTGATCTGGGTCGGGCCGGCGCTGACGCCGTGGATGGCGAAGGCGCTTGACGCGCTCGCCCCGCAGGCGCGGCGTCTGACCCTGCTGGACGTGCCCGGCCTGCCGCTGCTGCCCGCGCCGCAGGGCCACGCCCATCACGGCCATGATGATCACGGCCATGACGACGCAGGGGGCGACGCAGGCGGGCGCCAAGCGCGCGGCGATGGCGACCACGACCACGACCACGACCACGACCATGACGGGCACGGGCATGACGAGCAAGCGCACGGCGACGATCGCGCCGGCCCGGACAGCGACCCGCAGCATGGCTTCGCGCCCGATCCGCACGCCTGGCTCGACCCGGCGGCGGCGAAGCTGTGGCTTCAGGCCATCGCGGCCGAGCTGGCGCGCATCGACCCCGAGAACGCCGCGCGCTATGCGGCCAACGCCGCCGCCGGCGCCGTCGAGCTCGAGGCCCTGACGGCGCGGGTCGAGGAGATCGTCGCGCCCGCGCGCGGGCGTCCCTACATCGTCTTCCACGACGCCTACCGCTATTTCGAGCGCCGTTTCGGCATCGCCGCCGCGGCCGCCGTCTCTCCGGGCGACGCGCGCAAGCCCGGCGCGCGGCAGGTCGCGCGGATCCGGCGGATCATCCGCGAGACGGGCGCCCGCTGCGTCTTCGCCGAGCCGCAATTCCCGCCAAGGCTGGTGGCGACGCTGATCGAGGGAACGGGCGCGCGCGCCGCCAGCCTGGACCCGCTGGGCGCGGGGCTGGCGCCGGGACCCGGGCTCTACCCCGCGCTGATCGAGGGGCTGGCGCGGGATCTGCGCGCCTGCCTCGCCCCCGAAGCGGGCTGATCGGCGCGCCGATCGCGGCGCGGCCGCCATGCGCCGGGGATAAGGCCGGCCTCGACCGCCGCGCGCGGTCCCATGGGCCCTGCGGCGGCTGGCGCGCCGCCCATGGCCGATTGCCGCGCGCGCGCCGGCCTTCTAGAGTTCGGCGCATGCGCAGCTCCGCCACCGCCCGACGCCGCCCGCCGATCCGCCATCCGGCCCTCCGCGCCCTTGCCCGGCGCGCGGCGCTGGCCGCGGCGGCGGCGCTTCTGGCCGCCCTGCCCGCGCGCGCGGCCGAGGCGCCCCCGACGCAAGAGCGCGCCCCCGCCGCGGCGCAGGACGCGGGCCCCGCCGCCGCGCCGCAGGGCGCGCCGCCCCCCCGTGCGCGCCCCGCGCCCGCGAACGCGGCGAATGTCGCGCCGGACTTCGCGCCGCCCGCGCAGGCGCTGCGTCCCGAGCAGATGAACGCCTTCGAGCAATGGCACTATTTCGAGCGCCTGCGCGCCGTCGCGCGCGCCTTCGAGGCGGGCGACGACGCGGCGACGCTGCGCATCCTCGAGGCGATGCTGGCGCGCTATCCGCGCATGCAGGCCCTGCACCGCAGCCGCGCGATGCTGCTGGCCGCGCGCGGCGACGCCGAGGGCGCGCTCCAAAGCCTGGCCGCCGCCGCCAGGCTGGGCCTGCGCGGGCGCGAGACGATCGAGGGCTGGCCGCCCTTCGCCGCGCTTGCCAGGGATGCGCGCATGGCGCCGATCCTGGCGCTGCTCGACTCGCCGCCGCCGCCCGAGGCGCTGCGCGCGCCGCCGCCGCCCGTCGCCGCCCGCCCCGAGGGTCAGGAGCTGCGCCTCGACGCGGCCAACGCGGCCTATGACCGCGAGGCGCACCTGGTGCGCTACGCGCTGGCGCTGCCGCCGCCCCCGCCCCCGCGAGCGCCCGCCATGATCGTGCGCGGCGACCCGCAGGGCGCGGCGGCCCGCACGGCCAGGCTCGTCAACCGCCTGTTCGCCGAGGGGCGCGCCGCGGGCAATGCGGGCGATCTTTACGACAACCTCGACCGCGACCATTCGCGCCTGCCGCTCGACATGTTCCCGCAGCTGACGCGCACGCGCTACGGGCCGGCGGCGCGGGCGGCGATGTTCGACTATTCGCCCCGCAAGCCCGCCGATTTCGGCGCGCCGACCATCGGCAACTCGTCCACCGCGCGCACATCCGGGGCCTTCTGGCGCTCGATGCCGCGCCTGGCGATGACCGAGCCCGAGGGCGCCGCGCGCGCGGCGCAGGCCTATGAGTCGAACCAGCTCTACGTCCATCCCGAGCACAGGGACCACGATCCCTTCTGGGGCGACGTCTTTCCGGCCAACACGCCGCACATGCTGATCAGCCAGGGCTCGTCGGGTTCGGACCGGCCGCTGCTGCGCGCCCTGGCCGCGGCCCTGGCGGCGCTGCGCCCCGAGACCAAGGCCCTGGCGCGGCGCGAGGGGCTGATCGGCCCGACCTTGCAGCTGCTGATCCGCTGGGGGCAGAATCACGTCTCGACCATCGACGACTATCTGAGCGGGCGCGCCCACCCGACCGTGTTCGAGGGCGACTCGCTCAACCTGCTCAAGATCGCCGGGCGCGCCCAGGCCATCGCCATGGACGCGCTGCCGCCCCTGACGCGCCTGCGCGTCGAGCGCGAAAGCGCCCCCGCCCCGGGCGTCGAGCTGTTCGGCGACGGGCTGAGCGAGCGGCTCTTCGACACGCCCTCGGCCATCGCGCGGATCTTCCGCGGCACGGCGCGCGAGCGGCGCATGATCGTCAGCGCCGCCGACACGCGCGACCCGAACGGGCGCAAGCTGCGCTTCAAGTGGGTCCTGCTGCGCGGCGACCCGGACAAGGTGCGCATCGTCCCGCTCGACCCGGACGGAACGCGCGCCGAGATCGTCGTCGCCTGGCACGAGCGCGTGCCCCCTCCGGGGCGGCCCGACATGGACGGCCAGCGCGTGGACATCGGCGTCTTCGCCGACAACGGCGCCATGCACGGCGCGCCCTCGTTCATCTCGATCGCCTTCCCGCCGCGGCAGAAGCGCGTCTATGCCGAGGACGGGCGCATCCTGTCGGTCGAATACGACGCCGACGAGCTGGCCGAGCGCTACGCCGACCCGATGCTGCACCCCTTGCGCGCCTGGCGCGACGACTACGTTTACGACCAACGGGGCCGGCCGCTGGGCTGGCGGCGCAGCTTCGCCGACGGGCGGGTGCAGGACTACACCCGCCACGGCGCGCTGATCGAGGCGCGCGACGCCCTCGGCCGGCCCGTGCGCGCGCGCGTCATGCGCTATCCCGCCGGCCCGCGCGACAAGCGCTCGGGCATGCGCGCCATCGCCCCCGTCCCGTCCGAGGCCGAGCTGATCTACGCCTATGACGGCCCCGACGACCGCTACGGCTACGCCGACCCCGCCCCGGCCGGGGCGGGCGAACCCGCCGCAGGGGCGCGCGAATGAGCGGCCGTCGCGCCGCCCGCCGCGCCGCCGCGCGCACGCGAAGGACCTTCCGATGACCGACCCCCGCTCCGGACCCGACGATCCCCGCCGCGAAGCCGGCCGCGAGGCCCAGGCCGAATCCGGCGCCGAGGGCCCGCCCGACCGCGCCGTCCCGCCCCCCGTCGACGAAGAGGCCCTGGCGCGCGCCTACGAGGCGGGTCTGGCGGCCGAGAAGCGCGGCGCGCCGGACGAGGCCGCGCGCTTCTACCGCGAGGCGCTGCGCCTCGATCCGGCCGACCGCTGCGGCGTCTCGGTGCGCCTTGCGGCCATCGGACGCGCCGATCCGCCGCCGGGCGCGCCGCCGGCCTATGTCGAGACGCTGTTCGACCAGCATGCCGAGATCTTCGACGCCGCGCTGGTGGGGGCGCTGTCCTATCGCGCGCCGATGCTGCTGCGCGACCGGCTCGAGCGGCTGGCCCCGGGCCCCTATGCGCGCATGCTGGACCTGGGCTGCGGAACGGGGCTTGCGGGCGAGGCGCTGCGCGACCTGTGCGCGCGCATCGACGGCGTGGACCTGTCGGCCGGGATGCTCGAGCTGGCCGACGAGCGCGGCGCGTATGACGAGCTTTACATGGGCGAGGCGGTCGAGTTCCTGCGCGCCCCCGACGAGGCGCCCGAGGACGAGTCGCAATGGGACCTGATCGTGGCGACCGACGTGCTGCCCTACATGGGCGACGTGGCGCCGCTGCTCGAGGCGGCGGCGGCGGTCGCGGCGCCGGGGGCGGTGCTGGCGCTGACCACCGAAACGCCGCCGCCCGATCTGGCCCCCGAGCGCGGCTGGCTGGTGGCGCCGAACCATCGCTATGCGCATCGCGAATCCTACCTGCGCGCCGCCCTCGCCGAAGCGGGCTTCAGCCCCTTCCATGTCGAGGACATCGTCGTGCGCACCAATGAGGGCCGCCCCGAGCCGGGGCAGCTGTTTCTCGCCCGCCGCGAGGGCTGATCCCCTTTTAATCCGCCAAGGAGACCCCGATGACCCCGCGACTTGACCGCCGCATGCTGGAGCTTCTCGACGCGCGCATGGCCGACTGGACGGCGCGCGGCCGCTATGGCGGCATCGAGTGGCTGATCGCCGACCCCGACGGCGCGCCCCTGCATGCCGGCCGCGCCGGCGCGCGCGAGATCGGCGGCGCGCCCATGCCCGCCGCGCCCATCTACCGCATCTATTCGATGACCAAGCCCATCGTCTCGATCGCGGCCATGCAGCTGGTCGAGGAATGCCGCCTGCGCCTGCACGAGCCCATCGCGCGCTGGCTGCCCGAATTCGCCCGCATGCAGGTGCGCGGCCCCGACGGCGCGCTGCGCCCGGCCGAGCGGCAGATCACGGTGCTGCACCTGCTCACGCACATGGCGGGGCTGTTCTACGGCTTCCGCGGCGAGCCGCTCGAGAAGGAGTTCGCCGCCACCGGCTTTCTCGACGCCGCCGTGCCGCTGCGCGAGGCGGTGCGGGCGCTGGCGGCGCTGCCGCTGGATTTCGAGCCCGGCTGCGGCTGGCGCTATTCGGCGGCGACCGACGTTCTGGGCGCGCTGCTCGAGGAAATCGAGCAAGAGCCCCTGCCCGACATCCTGCGCCGGCGGGTGCTGGGGCCGCTGGGCATGGCCGAAACCGGCTACTTCGTGCCCGAGGCCGAGCGCGGCCGGATCATGGGCATGCATCTGGGCCGCGACAAGGAAACGGGCGCGGCGCGGGTCATCGACGTCTCGCGCGCCTATCCCGCCGACCGGCCGGATTTCGCGCGCGGCGGGCACGGGCTGTTCTCGACGCTCGAGGATTACGCGCGCTTCTCGGGCGCGCTGCTGCGCCTGGCGATGGGGCGCGGACCGCAGCCCGGGCTGGTGGGGCGGCGGACGCTCGAATACATGACGGCCAATCACGTGCCCGAGCGCTTCCTGCCCCTGCGGCTCGAGATCCTTGATGAAAGCGCGCATCCGGGGCTGGGCGGCTACGGCTTCGGACTGGGCTTTCGCCGCGCGCTGGGGCCGCAGGGGCGGCGCATCCTGGCGGTCGAGGGCGAGTTCGGCTGGTCCGGCGCGGCCGAGACCTGGTTCACCGTCGATCCCGCATCGGGCCTGCACGCGCTGGTCATGGCCCAGAACCTGGACTGGCCGGGCGCGAGCGAGGATTTCCAGACCATGCTGACCGCCGCCCTGACCTGAGCGCGCAAGGCGGCCGCGCCCCGGCCGCGCAAGAGGCCGTCGCCGCCGGGCCCGGCGAGCCCGCAAGACGGGCCGCGGCCCGCCCGGATCAGGCGGACCCGCAAGGCTGACCGGGGCGTCGACGGCATCTCGCCAACCCGCTGGGCGGGCCGGGGCGTTTGCCGCATCTCGCCAACCCGCAGGGCGGGCCGGGACGCCTGCCGCATCTCGCCAGCCCGCAAAGGCGGGCCGGAGGCGTCGGCGACATCTCACTAATCCGCAAGGCGGGCCGGGGCGGTTGCCGCATCTCGCGGACCCGGAAGGCTGGCCGGGGCGTCGGCCGCATCTCGCCAGCCCGCAAAGGCGGGCCGGGGGCGTCGGCGGCACCTCGCCAACCCGCAGGGCGGGCCGGGGCGTTTGCCGCATCTCGCGGACCCGCAAGGCTGGCCGGGGCGTCGGCCGCATCTCGCCGATCCGCAAGGCGGGCCGAGACGCCGCCGAGACGGCGCGGGCCCCGAATGCAGGCGCTTTCCCGACCGTCTCCGGCCATCCCCGGCGGGCCCGCAGGCGCCGGCGCCCTCGCCCGCGCCGCCCCTTGCGCCGCGCGCCTTGTCCCGAGGGCGCGCCGGCGCCCCTTGCCGGGGGCGGCGCGCCGCTCTTGCCCGATCGCCGCCTTGCGCCTGCCCGGGCGCGAGCGCCCGCGCCGCCTGTCGCGCGCGCCGCCCCGCGCCGGCCCTTTCGCCGCGCGCCCGGGCGCGCTAACCCTGCTCCATGGAGTGGCGGGACGAAGGCATGCTGTTGACGGTGCGCCGCCTTGGCGAGGGGGGCGCGCTGCTCGAGGCGTTCACCGCCGCCCATGGCCGCCATGCGGGCGTCGCGCCCGGGGGCGGCTCGCGGCGCATGGCGCCGCTGCTGCAACCCGGCGCGCAGCTGGACCTGGTCTGGCGGGCGCGGCTCGAAAGCCATACGGGAACCTATCGCGCCGAGCTCATCCGCTCGCGCGCGGCGGCGATCATGTCGGACGGGCGCGCCCTTGCGGCGATGCAGGCGGCGGCGGCGCTGCTGCGCTGGCTGCCCGAGCGCGAGCCGCACCCGGCCCTTTACGCCCGCACGATCGAGATGGCCGACGCGCTGGGCGCCGATCCCGACTGGCCGCGCCGCTACGCGGCGTGGGAGCTGGCGCTGCTGGCCGAGCTGGGATTCGGCCTCGACCTCGAGCGCTGCGCGCTGACCGGCGCGCGCGAGGATCTGGCCTGGATCTCGCCGCGCACGGGACGAGCGGTCACGCGCGCGGCCGGCGCGCCCTGGGCCGATCGGCTGCTGCCGCTGCCGCCCTTCTTTCTGGGCCTGCCCGGAGGCGACGCGGCCGAGGGGCTGCGGGTGACGGGGCATTTCCTGGGCGCGCACGCCGCCGCGGCCTTCGGCCACAAGGGCCTGCCGCCGGCGCGCGCGCGCCTTGCGCAGATCTTCGCCGCCGGCTGAGGCGCAGGCGCCGCGGCCCTGCCGACGCGCCCCGGCGCCGGGGGCCTGACGAGCCGCCCTCCCGGCGGGCGCATGGCCCGTGGGCCGCGCCGCTTGCCGCGGGGCATGGGCGGCAGGCTCGGCGCCGATGCGAAGGCGGCCGGATTCGCAATCGTCTTCGCAACCATCCGCCCACTGCGAAGCGGCGAGGCGCCGCGCGCCCTTGCCGGCCCGCCGCGCGCCAGGCGGCGCAACCCGGCCAAGCCGCCGCTGCGCATTCCTCTCGCCCAGCGGCGCGCGCCAAGGGGCGCAGCCCGGCCCCGCCGCGCGCCCCACTCACCCGACGGCGCGCAGCGGGGCCGCCGCCGCGCCCGGCCCCGCCCGGGGGCGCCGCGGGACAGGCGCAGCCCAGCCGCATCCGCCCGCCCTTTTCGCGCGACGGCGGGCGGGCGGGCGCGCCGCCAGGCCGAAACGCCGCGCATCTTCCGTTCACCCGCCGCCGCAGGGAAGCGCAGCCACAAGGGGCCGCCGCGCGCCGCCCGGCCCCAGGGGCGCGCGACGGAGGAAGGCGCGGCCCCAGCAGCCCGGCGCCCCGCCCCCGCCGCCGGGGCCAGGCCGCGCGCGCCGCCCGCAGGCTCGACGAATTCCGCCCCCGTTCCGCCGCTTCGCGCCTGTTCCTCGGGCCGCGATGACGCTACATCTGCCCTCGCGCGCCCGCCCCCACGCAGGAAGGAATCACGCATGACCGCCCCCGCCGATCCCGACGCCCCGCAGGACATGGCTCGCGCCCAGGACGCGCTGGTCGTGTTCACGCCCTCGGGCAAACGTGGACGCTTTGCGCTGGGCACGCCGATCCTGACGGCGGCGCGCCAGCTGGGCGTCGATCTCGATTCGGTCTGCGGCGGGCGCGGCATCTGCTCGAAATGCCAGGTCGCGCCCAGCTTCGGCGCCTTCCCCAAGCTGGGCGTCGAGGTGCGCGAGGACGCCCTCAGCCCCTGGAACCAGGTCGAGGAGCGCTACCGCGCCAAGCGCGGCCTTGCGCCCGGGCGGCGCCTGGGCTGCCAGGCGCGGGTGATGGGCGACGTGGTCATCGACGTGCCGCCCGAAAGCCAGGTCCACAAGCAGGTGGTGCGCAAGCGCGCCGAAGCGCGCGAGATCGTGCTCGATCCCGCCACGCGGCTCTACTACGTCGAGGTCCCCGAGCCCGACATGCACAACCCCAAGGGCGACATGGAGCGCCTGCGCGACGCGCTGGCCGAACAGTGGGGCCTGGCGCATGCGCAGGGCGATCTGCGCACCCTGCAGGGGCTGCAGGCGGCGCTGCGGGCGGGCGAGTGGAAGGTGACGGTCGCCGTCCATCAGGGCGCGCAGACCGGCGGCGCGCGCATCATGCAGGTCTGGCCCGGCTATCACGAGGGGCCGATCCTGGGCGTGGCCTTCGACGTCGGCTCGACCACCATCGCCGGGCACATGGTCGATCTGGCCAGCGGCCAGGTGCTGGCCTCGTCGGGGCTCATGAACCCGCAGATCCGCTTCGGCGAGGATCTGATGTCGCGCGTCTCCTACGCCATGATGAACCCCGGCGGCGCGGCCGAAATGACCCGCGCCGTGCGCGAGGCCCTCAACGCCCTGATCGGCCAGCTCTGCGCCGAGGCGCGCGCCGACCGCGGCGCGGTGCTCGAGGGGGTGATCGTCGGCAATCCGGTGATGCACCATCTGCTGCTGGGCATCGACCCGCGCGAGCTGGGCTGGGCGCCCTTCGCCCTGGCCACCTCGGATTCCATGGAGCTCTGGGCCGCCGAGATCGACCTCGAGATGCACCCCGACGCGCGCCTCTACATCCTGCCCTGCATCGCCGGGCATGTGGGCGCGGATGCGGCGGCGGTGGTGCTGTCCGAGGCGCCGCACCAGTCCGACGACCTGGTGCTGATCGTCGATGTGGGCACCAACGCCGAGATCATCCTGGGCGACCGGCGCCGGCTGCTGGCGTGCTCGTCGCCCACGGGGCCGGCCTTCGAGGGCGCGCAGATCTCGGCCGGCCAGCGCGCCGCCCCCGGCGCGATCGAGCGCGTGCGCATCGACCCGCAGACCAAGGAGCCGCGCTTTCGCGTCATCGGCTCGGATCTGTGGTCCGACGCGCCGGACTTCGACGGGCGGTCGGTCACGGGGATCTGCGGCTCGGGCATCATCGAGGCGGTGGCCGAGATGCGCATGGCCGGCATCATCGACGAGGACGGGGCCATCGGCTCGGCCGAGGCGACGGGCAGCGCGCGCTGCGTGCCCGACGGGCGCACCCATGCCTATGTCCTGCACGACGCCTCGGCCGAGGGCGGGCCGCGCATCCTGGTCACCCAGGCCGATGTGCGCGCCATCCAGCTGGCCAAGGCGGCGCTGACCGCCGGCGCGCAGCTGCTGATGGACAAGATGGGCGTCGAGAAGGTGGATCGCGTGGTGCTGGCGGGGGCCTTCGGCGCGCATATCTCGCCGCTGCACGCGCTGGTGCTGGGCATGACGCCCGACTGCCCGGTCGAGAAGATCACCTCGGCGGGCAACGCGGCGGGCACGGGCGCGCGCATCGCGCTGCTCAACGCCGCCGCGCGGCGCGAGATCGAGACCGTGGTGCGCCGGATCGAGAAGGTCGAGACCGCCGTCGAGCCCCGCTTTCAGGAGCATTTCGTCAACGCGATCGCCATTCCCAACAAGGCCGCGCCCTATCCCGAGCTGGCCAAGGCGGTCACGCTGCCCAATCCGCGCTTCGGCGCCGGCGCCGAAGGCGAAGGCGGAAGCGAGGGCGGCCGCCGCCGGCGCCGGCGCCCGCGCGGCTGAGGGCGGCGCGGCATCGGCGCGCGCTCGGGCGCGCCGCGAGGCCCGCCCGCCGGCGGCCGGCGTCGGTCGCGCCCGATCCCGCTTCGGTCGCGCCCGGCCCGCCGCCGCGCGCGGCTGCGGCGGATCCGGCCGAGATTTGCCGCGCCCGGTTTTGCGCGCGGCGCCCCGGTGCGCGGGCCGCGGCCGGCGCGCGCTCAGAAGGCGCCTTCGACCGTGGTCAGGCCCAGCGCCAGCCAGTCCTGCATGCCGCCGCGATAGTAGTGCATGCGCTCGGGCGGAAAGCCCTCGCGCGCCATGGCGCGCAGCGCGGTCGGGCTTTGCGGGCAGACGGGGCCGTTGCAGAAGGCAACGACGTGACGGGCCTTGGCGCAGTCCCATCCCTGGCCCGCGCGCGCGCAGCCCAGCTCGTCGAGCCGCTGCGCGACCTCGGTGTAGGGAATGTGGATCGAGCCGGGAATGGTCGCCTTCACGCGCCATTCGATGGTGCGCATGTCGACGACGACCCAGTCGGGATCGCCGAGCGCCTCGAGCACCTCGATCTCGGTCGCCGGATGCGCGCCCTCGACCGGAACCAGCGGCTGCAGCCAGCCCTTGTTGAGCGCGCAATCGGTCATCACGCGGGTGATCTCGACGGGGCCGTCCTCGGTCTGGACCGTCACCGACTTGACCCCCTTGAAGATGTCGAGCCTTTCGGGCTGCTCGGCGGCGGCGGGCTGGACGGCGAGAGCGGCGGCGGCGATCAGCCAGCCGGCGATGCGGCGCATGGCGTTTCCTTTCCCTGGCGCGCGCGGGCGGCGCGCATAGTTGCTGATTTCACATTCATATATCGTTTTTTGCGCATCCGCCACGCCCGACTGCAGGATTTGCGCGCCCCCGCCAAATCGGCCATGATGAACGGACCGCATTGGGGGCCGCGCCGCGTTGGGTTGTGCGTCCTTGCTTCGACGCCTCCGTCAACGAAACCGCCATGCGCATGGCGCGCCGCGTGGCCCGAAAAGGATGCGAGCCATGAAACACCTTCGCGCCGCGGCCCTGGCGGCCGCCGTCGCTCTTGCGCCGCTGGGCGGCGCGGGCGCCGCCAATGTCGAGGCGGACAATCCCTGGCGCATCGCCCAGATCCTTCAGAAAGAGGGCTACAAGGCCGAGCTGGGCGTGACCTCGAAAGGGGCGCCCAAGATCGAATCCGCCGCCGAGGGCAAGAAGTTCACGGTCTTCTTCTACGGCTGCGCGAACGGCCAGGACTGCAAGTCGATCCAGTTCAGCTCGGGCTTTCGCAACAAGAGCCCCATCACCGCGGCCAAGGTGAACGAGTGGAACCTTGGCAAGCGATTCGCCCGCGCCGTGTCCACCGACAAGGGCGACGCCTTTCTGCGCATGGACGTGAACATGAAGAATGGCGGCGTCTCGCAGGCGACGTTCGAGAACTCGCTGGCGCTGTGGTCGCTTCTGCTGGCCGACTTCAAGCGCCATATCGGCTGGCGCTGAGGGTCAGAACTCCTCGACCTCGACCACCCCCTGCGCCGCCTTGATCGCCCCGGCGACCTGCGGCGACAGGGGGTATTCGCCCGGCAGCGCCAGCTCGACCTCGCAGGGCAGATCCGGGGCCAGAAGCACCAGGTTGACCGGCCCGCGCGCGCGGCCGCGGGCCGGCGCGGCGGCGCGGGCCTCTTCAAGGCGGGCGCGCAGGGCCGGCAGCGCCTCGGCGTCGTTGACGAACACCCGCAGCCCCATCGACGCGCCCCCCGCCACCGCCGCGTCGATGGGCTGGGCCGCGCGCACCAGCAGCTTGACCGCATCCTCGCCCTCGGCATGGGCCTCGACGGTCAGCACCACGTTCGAGCCGGGCTCGAGAATGTCGCGGTATTGCGCCAGCGCCTCGGAGAACACCGTCGCCTCGAACATCCCCGTCGGGTCCGAGAGCTGCACGAAGGCAAAGCGCGAGCCGCGGGCGCTCATGCGCTCCTGCCGGCCCAGCACCGTGCCGGCGATGCGCGCCGTCAGCCCCGCGCCGGTCGCCTTGCGCGCCAGCTCGGCATAGGTCATCACGCGCTGACGCTCGAGCGCGCCGCGGTAGTCGTCCAGCGGATGGCCCGTCAGGTAGAAGCCCACCGCCGCCTGCTCCTGCGTCAGCCGCTCGGTGGGCAGCCAGTCGTCGGTGCGCGCCAGCGGCGGCGGGGGCAGATCCTCGCCCGCCTCGCCGAACAGCGAGGACTGGTTCGAGGCGCGCTCTTCGGCGACGGCGGCCGACCAGGCGATCAGCCGCTCGAGGCTTTCGAAGACGCGGCGGCGGTTGCGCTCGAGCGCGTCGAACGCGCCGGCGCGCGCCAGGTTCTCGAGCGGGCGCTTGCCGACCTTCTTCAGGTCCACGCGGCGGGCGAAGTCGAACAGGTCGGCGAAGGGGCCGCCCCGGGCGCGCGCCTCGACGATCAGGCGCATGGCGTCGGCGCCGACGTTCTTGAGCGCGGCCAGACCGTAGAGGATGCGCCCGTCCTCGACGGCGAACTCCACCTCCGAGCGGTTCACGTCGGGGGCGATCACCTCGATGCCCAGCCGCTTCACCTCGCGCATGTAGACGGCCAGCTTGTCGGTCAGGTGGATGTCGCAGTTCATCACCGCGGCCATGAACTCGACCGGGTGGTTGGCCTTGAGCCAGGCGGTCTGGTAGCTGACCAGCGCGTAGGCGGCGGCGTGGGACTTGTTGAAGCCGTAATTGGCGAATTTCTCGAGCAGGTCGAAGACCTCGCGCGCCTTGGCCTCGGGCACGCCGTTCTTGCGCGCGCCCTCGATGAACTTGGGGCGCTCGGCGTTCATCGCCTCCTTGATCTTCTTGCCCATGGCGCGGCGCAGCAGGTCGGCGCCGCCCAGGCTGTAGCCGGCCATGACCTGGGCGATCTGCATCACCTGCTCCTGATAGACGATGATGCCCTGGGTCTCTTCCAGGATGTGGTCGATCAGGGGGTGGATGGATTCGCGCTTTTCCTTGCCGTGCTTGACGGCGCAGTATTTGGGGATGTTCTCCATCGGGCCGGGGCGGTAGAGCGCCACCAGCGCCACGATGTCCTCGATGCAGGTGGGCTTCATCAGCCGCAGCGCCTCGCGCATGCCGGCGCTTTCGACCTGGAACACCGCCACCGTCTGCGCCGAGGCGTAGAGCTCGTAGGTCTTGGGGTCGTCGATGGGAATGCGCGAGATGTCGACCTCGACCCCGCGCTTGCGCAGAAGGTTCACCGCGCCCTGGATCACCGTCAGCGTCTTGAGGCCGAGGAAGTCGAACTTGACCAGCCCCGCCTGCTCGACCCATTTCATGTTGAACTGCGTGGCGGGCATGTCCGAGCGCGGGTCGCGGTAAAGCGGCACCAGCTCGTGCAGCGGCCGGTCGCCGATGACCACGCCCGCCGCATGGGTCGAGGCGTTGCGCAGCAGCCCCTCGAGCTTGCCGGCGTAGTCGAGCATCTGCGCCACCACCGGCTCGCGCGCGGCCTCTTCGCGCAGGCGCGGCTCCTGCTCGAGGGCGCGCTTGATCGAGACGGGCTTGACCCCCTCGACCGGGATCATCTTGGACAGCCGGTCGCACTGGCCGTAGGGCATCTGCAGAACGCGCCCCACGTCGCGCACCGCCGCCTTGGACAGGAGCGCGCCGAAGGTGATGATCTGCGCCACGCGGTCGCGGCCGTATTTGCGCTGCACGTAGGCGATGACCTCTTCGCGCCGGTCCATGCAGAAGTCGATGTCGAAATCGGGCATCGACACGCGCTCGGGGTTCAGGAAGCGCTCGAACAGCAGCGAGTAGCGCAGCGGGTCGAGATCGGTGATGGTCAGAGCCCAGGCCACCAGCGAGCCCGCGCCCGAGCCGCGCCCCGGCCCCACGGGGATGTCGTGATCCTTGGCCCACTTGATGAAGTCGGCGACGATCAGGAAATAGCCCGGAAAGCCCATGCGCTCGATGATATCGAGCTCGAAATCCAGCCGCTTCTGGTATTCCTCGGGCGGGGCGGCGTGCGGCACGACCGCCAGGCGCGCCTGCAGCCCCTCATTGGCCTGGCGGCGCAGCTCCTGCACCTCGTCGTCGGCGAAGCGCGGCAGGATGGGCTTGCGCGTGCGCGCGCGATAGGCGCAGCGGCGGGCGATCTCGACGGTGTTCTCGACCGCCTCGGGCAGATCGGCGAAGCGCGCGCACATCTGCTCCTGCGTCTTGAAGTGGTGCTCGGGGGTCAGGCGGCGGCGGTTCTCCTGCGTGACATAGGCGCCCTCGGCGATGCAGATGAAGGCGTCGTGGGCCTCGAACATCTCGGGCGTGTCGAAATAGACGTCGTTGGTCGCCACCAGCGGCAGCCGCAGCTCGTAGGCCAAGGCGACCAGGCCGGGCTCGGCGGCCTCTTCCTCGGGGGTGCGCAGCGGGCCGCCCTGCTCGGGGCCGGGGCCGTGGCGCTGCAGCTCGACATAGAGGCGGTCCGGGAAGATCTCGGCCAGCCGCTCGAGCAGCGCGCGCGCCTGCGCGCGGCGGCCGCGGCGGATCAGCGCGCCGACCGGGCCGAGCGGGCCGCCGCTCAGGCAGATCAGCCCCTCGGCCCGCTCGGCGAGCTGGTCGAGCGTGACATGCGGCGCGGCGTCGCCCGATTCGAGAAAGCTGAACGAGACCAGCGCCATCAGGTTCAGATAGCCCGTCTCGTTCTGCGCCAGCAGCACGATGGGCAGCGGGTCCGGGTCGCGGTCGCCCGGGCGCTCGGCCTTCTCGAATGCCAGGGCCAGCTGCGCGCCGACGATCGGCTGGATGCCCGCCTTGGCCATGGTTTCCGAGAATTCGAGCGCGGCGAACAGGTTGCCCGTGTCGGTCACGGCCACGGCGGGCATGTTGCGCTCGGCGCACAGCTTGGGCAGCGCCTTGACGTGGATGGCCCCCTCGATCAGCGAGTAGGCCGAGTGCACGCGCAGGTGGATGAATCGGGGGGCGTCGGTCGCGGTCATGGCCTCACCTTACCAAGCCGCGCGCCGCCGCCGCCAGAGCCGATGCCAAGCGGGCCGCCGCTCAGGAGGCGGGAACCAGGCGCCCGCGCTCGAGCCGCAGCGCGCGGTCCATGCGCGCGGCCAGCTCCATGTTGTGGGTGGCGATCAGCGCGCCCTGCCCCTCTTCGCGCGCAAGGCGGGCCAGCAGGGCGAAGACGCGCTCGGCCGTGTCGGGGTCGAGATTGCCCGTCGGCTCGTCGGCCAGAAGGATGCGCGGGCGGTTGGCCAGCGCCCGGCAGATGGCCACGCGCTGCGCCTCGCCGCCCGAAAGCTGCGCCGGCCGGTGCGCCGCGCGCCCCGCCAGGCCGACGGCGTCGAGCAGCGCCATCGCGCGCTCGCGCGCGCGCCGGCGCCCCTGGCCCGCGGCCAGAAGCGGCAGCATGACGTTCTCGAGCGCCGTGAACTCGCGCAGCAGGTGGTGGAACTGATAGACGAAGCCGATCGCGTCGCGGCGCAGCGCGGTGCGCGCGCGCTCGCCCAGCGCGCCGGCGTCGCGGCCGCCGATCTCGACGCGCCCCGAATCGGGCCGGTCGAGCAGGCCGGCGATGTGCAGCAGCGTCGACTTGCCCGCCCCCGAAGGCGCGGTCAGCGCCACGGTCTCGCCGGGGGCGACCTCCAGATCCACCCCGCTCAGCACGCGCACCTCGCCCGGCAGCCCCTTGGCGTAGGTGCGGGCGATTCCCGTCAGCCTCAGGGCGGGGACGTCACTCATCGCGCAGGGCCTCCACCGGATCGAGCCGCGCCGCGCGCCGCGCCGGGCCCAGCGTCACCAGGAAGCTGAGCGTCAGCGCCAGCCCCGCCGCCCGGCTCACGTCCCAAAGGCGCAGCTCGGCCGGGAAACGCGACAGCACCCGCACCTGCGGATCCCACACGCCGCCGCCCAGCGCGCCGTTCACCAGGTCGAAGATCGGGTCGATGTAGATGACGAACAGCACCCCCAGCGCGACGCCGATCGCCGTGCCCGCCACGCCCACGCCCGCGCCGCACAGGAAGAACACGCGCATCACCGCCCCCTGCGACAGGCCGATGGTGCGCAGCACGCCGATGTCGCGCCGCTTGTTGCGCACCAGCATGACCAGGCCCGAGACGATGTTGAGCGCCGCGATCAGCACCACCATCGACAGGATCATGAACATCGTCGCGCGCTCCATGTCCAGGGCCGACAGGAAGGCGCCGTTGGCGTCCTTCCACGTCCACACCACCCCCTCGGCCCCCACCGCCGCCTGAATGGCCCCGTCCAGCGCGCCCGGCGCCTTGCGCGAGCCCAGCTCGTGCGGGCGCGCCACCTGCGCCTCGATCAGATCCGCCGCGTCGCCGCGGTTGAAGAAATCCTGCGCGGTCTCGAGCGGCATGTAGAGCCGCGTGCGGTCCACATCCGCCCGCCCGATGCGGAAGATGTAGGCGACGCGGAAGATCCCCTGCTTGGGCGCCAGCCCGAAGGGCGTCGCAAGGCCGTTGGGCAGGATCAGCGCCAGCTCGTCGCCCACGCGCACGCCCAGCTCGCGCGCCACGCCCTCGCCGATGGCCACCGACTTGCCGGTCACGTCGTCCAGCGCGCCCGCGGCCGCCTCGGGCCGCGCGATCCAGGGCAGCGCGCGCAGGTCCTCAAGCCGCATCCCGCGCGCGATCACCCCCGCGTTGCGCTGCCCGTGCGAGGCCAGAAGCTGCGCCTCGACCACCGGCGCGACATGGGTCACCCCCTCGATCCGGGCGATGCGCGCGGCCAGCGCCCCGGCGTCGCGCAGCGCGCGCTCGGCGCGCCCGTTCTCCCAGCGCGTGACGGGGTAGACGCTCACATGTCCCTCGGCGCCCAGAACGCGGCTGGTGAACTCCTCGCGAAAGCCGACCATCACCGCCATGACGACGATCAGCGTGCCCACCGCCAGCGCGATGCCCGCAAGCGCATACCACACGATCGCCGACACCCCGCCCTCGGCGCGGCGCGCGCGCAGGAAACGCCAGGCGATCAGCCACTCATGCGCCGAGAAGGGCGCCGTGGCGCGGGTCGCCCCCTCGGGCGCGCGGCCGCTCATGGCGCGCCGCCGCCCATCGGGGCGGCCGCGCCGCGGGGGGCTCGAAGCCCCGCGCGGCGCGCCCCCCGCGCCCCCGCCGCCGGGTCGGCGCCCGCCCCTGCCATCGCCCCGCCCATCGCGCCCGCCGCCGTCAACGCGCCGCGTAGATCTGCGCCAGGCGCGCGACCAGCGCGTCGGGGGTCATCTCCTCGCTGCGCCCGGTGCGCCGCTCGGTCAGCTCGACCACGCCGTTGGCCAGCCCGCGCGGCCCCACCGTCACGCGCCAGGGCAGACCGATCAGGTCCATGGTCGCGAACTTGGCGCCGGCGCGCTCGGAGCGGTCGTCGTAAAGCGGGTCCACCCCGGCCGCGCTCAGGCGCGCGTAAAGGTCCTCGCAGGCGGCGTCGGCGGCCGCGTCGCCCTGGCGCAGGTTCACGATGCCCGCGCCGAAGGGCGTCACGCCCTCGGGCCAGACGATGCCGCGCTCGTCGTGATGGGCCTCGATCAGCGCGCCGACAAGGCGGCTGACGCCGATCCCGTGCGAGCCCATGTGCACGGGCACGCGCTCGCCCGCCTCGTTGGTCACCAGCGCGCCCATGGGCTCGGAATACTTCGTGCCGAAGTAGAAGATCTGCCCCACCTCGATGCCCCGGGCCGAGCGGCGCCGCTCTTCGGGCACCTGGGCGAAGAGCGCCTCGTCATGCGTCTCGTCGGTGCGCGCATAGGGGGCGGTCCATTCCTCGCGGATGGCGGCCAGCTGCGCGCGGTCGTCATAGTCGATGGCCCGATCGCCCAGCGTCAGATCCTCGACGGCGGAATCGTAGAACACCTCGGACTCGCCCGTCTCGGCCAGGACCAGGAATTCATGCGTGTCGTCGCCGCCGATCGGACCCGAGGCCGCGCGCATGGGAATCGCCTTGAGCCCCATGCGCTCATAGGTGCGCAGGTAGCTGACCATGTGCCGGTTGTAGGCGTGGATGGCGTCCTCGGGGGTCAGATCGAAATTGTAGCCGTCCTTCATCAGGAACTCGCGCCCGCGCATGACGCCGAAGCGCGGACGCACCTCGTCGCGGAACTTCCACTGGATGTGATAGAGGGTCAGCGGAAGCTGGCGGTAGCTCGATACATGGGTGCGGAAGATGTCGGTGATCATCTCCTCGTTGGTCGGGCCGTAGAGCAGGTCGCGCTTGTGGCGGTCGCGGATGCGCAGCATCTCGGGGCCGTAGGCGTCGTAGCGCCCGCTCTCGCGCCACAGCTCGGCGGGCTGGAGCGTGGGCATGAGCATGGGCAGATGGCCCGCGCGCTGCTGCTCTTCATGCACGATCTGCTCGATGCGGCGCAGCACCTTGTAGCCCATGGGCAGCCAGGAATAGATGCCGGCGCTCGATTGCTGGATCATGCCCGCGCGCAGCATGAGCCGGTGCGAGGCGATCTGCGCGTCGGCGGGAGTTTCCTTGAGGACGGGAAGGAAGTAACGGGTCAGGCGCATGAGCGTCGTCTCTCCAGCAGCGCGGAAGTTGGGCCGAGGCGCGCGGGGCGCGAGCCCGCGGCCGGGGCTTGGTGTAGGCGATGCGCGGCGCGCGCGCAATGGCGCGCCGGGCCGGGGGCGGATGCGCGCCGCCTTGCGCCTGGCGCATGACGGGCTTGCATTGGCGGAAGATCTGCGCAATCTTCCTTCCGCCGGCGCGACAAAGACGCATCTTGGCTCAAGTCTAGGGGGGAACGGTCCGCGATCAGCGGACCGTTTTCTGTTCGGGCCGGGATCTTGCGGCGCCCGGGTCCGCGGCGCGCGGCCCGCGTCGGGCAAGGGAACGCCCGGCCGCGCGGGGCCTCAGCCTTCGGCCGGCTGCGCCTGCGCGGCGCCGATCGCGATCTCGGGGGCCAGCTTCAGCGACTGCGCCACCGCCGCCAGGCGCTTGCGCACCACCTCGCCGGCCAGATCGGCCAGGTCCTCGGGCAGCCGCAGACGCAGCGCCTTGTCCGCGCGCTCGAGCGCGACGCGCGGCAACACGCCGGGCGCCGAGGCCGCCAGCATGGCCCCGAGGCGCACGCCGCGGCCCAGCACCCTGGCCTGCGCAAGCTGCTCTGCGGTCAGCAGCTCGGCCGCGGGGGTCGCCTGGCGGCGGCTGCGCGCGGATTTGTAGCGATAGCCGAGCGCCGCGCCCATGAAGGCGCGCTCGGCATGGGTCACGCCCGAGATGTTGGCCCGATACACCGTCTCGAGGCAGGCCAGGTCGCGATAGTCGGGGTGGCTGTTCCACGCCACGTCGCTGAGCAGGCACACCGCCGTGATCAGCCGCGACATCGCCGGCGAGGCGTCGGGGAACAGCGGCCGCACCCAGGCGTCCAGCTCGTCGCCGAAGCCGGGGAAGCGGGCCTGGCGGCGCTCCATGTCGCGCGCGGCCGACAGGAGCGGATCCTCGGCCCGCTGGGCGGGGTCGAGATGCTCGTAGAGCACGCCCTCGCGCAGGCCGAAGGCCGAGACCGCCACGCGCCGGGGCGCGGCGGCGCGGATCAGCCGCGCCAGCACCCGCGCGCCCAGCGGCGTGACCGCAAGCCGCGCCGCCGAGGCCGAGATCTGCCGCGCCAGCGCCTTGGGGTCTTCCTCGGCCACGCGCTCGGCGGTGGCCAGCATGACCTCGGCGGGCAGCTCGAATTCGTGCAGCACCTGAAGGGGGTAGCGTTCGCGCGTCATGTGGATCTTGGCCAGGGCGCGCCAGGCGCCGCCGACCAGGAACAGGCGCTCGGGAGCGGGGTCGAGAATCGCGCGCGCATCGGCAAGCGCATGGTCGATCACCGCATCCAGCGCCGCCGCCCCGCCCTGCACCCCCGCCAGCCGCAGCGGGCCGAGCGGAAAGGTGCGGCCCATGCCCACGCGCCCCTCGCCCACGCGCGCCAGCTCGAGCGAGGCGCCGCCCAGATCGGCCACCACGCCGTCGGCGCCCGGCCAGCCCAGCAGCACGCCCTGCGCGGCCAGCCGCGCCTCGTCCTCGCCCGAGGCGATGCGCAGGCGCAGGCCGGTCTCGCGCTCGACCTCGTCGCGAAAGGCGGCGCCGTCGGCGGCCTCGCGCACCGCGGCGGTGGCGATTCCGTCCAGCGCCCGCACCCCCATCAGCCGCGCCAGCAGGACGAAGCGCCGGATCGCGGCCATGGCGCGCGCGCGCCCCTCGACCGAAAGCCGCCCCGTCGCGTGCAGATCCGCGCCCAGCCCGCACAGCACCTTTTCGTTGAAGAAGTAGGCCGGGCTGCGGGTCATGGCGTCGAACACCACCAGGCGCACCGAGTTCGAGCCGACATCGACGACGCCGATGCGTCGGGAGGACTGGGTCATGCGCTGTCTCCCGGGGCCGGGGCCCCCGTCCTGTTTCGTCGCAACCAGGGCTGGGGGTGACATGGGCCGCGGCGCGGGTCAAGCGGCGCGTGGCCGCGCGCGCCCCTCAGCCCTCGGCGGGGGTCTCGATCAGCCGCGGCGCGTCCTCGGCGCCGGCGCGCCCGCGCCCCGACAGCGAGGGATGGCGCATGAAGAACTCGTGGCAGCTGAAGGGCGTCTCGCCCGCCGGCGGGGCCGCGCGCACCCATGCGCCGTCGGGCTGCAGGACCCAGCTTTGCGCCTCGTCGCGCAGGTTGGCGGCCATGACCTGCTCGAGGATCTGGGCGTGCACGGTGGGGTTCTTGATGCGCACCAGCGCCTCGACCCGGCGGTTGAGGTTGCGCCCCATCCAGTCGGCCGAGCTGATCCACACCTCGGCGCGCGGGCTGGGCAGGCCGTGGCCGGCGCCGAAGCAGACGATGCGCGAATGCTCCAGAAAGCGGCCGACGATGGACTTGACGCGGATGTTCTCGCTCAGCCCCGGCACGCCCGGCCGGACGCCGCAGATGCCGCGCACCACCATGTCGATCTTCACCCCCGCCTGCGAGGCGGCGTAGAGCGCGTCGATGACCTCGGGTTCGATGACCGAGTTGAGCTTGACCCAGACCTGCGCGGGGCGGCCGGCGCGCGCATGGGCGATCTCGCGCTCGAGCCCGGTCAGGATGTGGCGCTTGAGCGTCTTGGGCGACAGGCGCACATCCTCGAGCCCGACCGGCTCGGCGTAGCCGGTGACGTAGTTGAACAGCCGCGCCGCGTCGCGGCCCAGCGCCTCGTCGCAGGTGAACAGGCTCAGATCGGTGTAGATGCTGGCCGTGATGGGGTGGTAGTTGCCCGTGCCCCAATGGGTGTAGATCACCAGCCGCTCGCTCTCGCGGCGCACCACCATCGAGACCTTGGCATGGGTCTTCCAGTCGATGAAGCCGTAGACCACCTGCGCGCCCGCGCGCTCGAGCTGGCGCGACTGGCGGATGTTGGCGGCCTCGTCGAAGCGGGCCTTGAGCTCGACCAGCGCGGTGACCGACTTGCCGTCCTCGGCCGCCTCGCACAGGGCGGCGACGATGGGGCTGTCCTTCGAGGTGCGGTAGAGCGTCTGCTTGATCGCCAGCACGTCCGGGTCGCGCGCCGCCTGGCGCAGGAAGTCGACGACGATGCCGAAGCTTTCGTAGGGATGGTGCAGCAGCATGTCCTTCTGGCGGATGGCCAAGAAGATGTCGCCGTTGTGGTCCTTCACCCGCTCGGGCACGCGCGGCACATAGGGCGGGAACAGCAGGTCCGGCCGGTCCTTGATGACCAGCTCGGACAGGTCCTTGATGCCGATCATGCCGGGGATCTCGATGACCTCCTCGCGCGCCACGCCCAGCTCGTCGGCGATCATCTCCTTCAGCCGCCGGGGCGCGCCGGCGGCGATCTTCAGCCGGATCACCTCGCCGCGCCGGCGCCGCTTGAGCGCGACCTCGAATTCGCGCACCAGGTCCTCGGCCTCTTCCTCGACCTCGAGGTCGCTGTCGCGCAGCACCTTGAAGGCGGCGTGGCCGACCATCTCGTAGCCCGGGAACAGCCGGTCCAGGAACAGCTGCATCAGCTTCTCGAGCGGCAGGAAGCGGATGACGTCCGAGCGCCCGCCGTCGAGGCGCACGAAGCGGCGCACCTGCTGGGGCACGGGCAGGATGGCGTCCAGCGTCTCGCCGTCCTCGACGCGGCGCAGCTGCAGCGCCAGGGCGAAGCCCTCGTTGGGGATGAAGGGGAAGGGATGCGCCGGGTCGATGGCCAGCGGCGTCAGGACGGGGAACACCTCGCGGATGAAGCGGTCCTCGAGGCGGTCGATGTCGGCCTGGGTCAGATCGGCGCGCGCCAGCACGCGGATGCCCTCGCGCGCCAGCTCGCGGCGCAGCTCGTCCCACACGGCCTGCTGGCGGTCCATCAGCACGCGCGCGGCGGCGTCGATGCGCTCGAGCTGCTCGCTGGGCGTCAGCCCGTCATGCGAGCGCGTCTCGACCCCGCCGCGCACCAGGCCGCGCAGGCCCGCGACGCGCACGGTGTAGAACTCGTCCAGATTCGAGCCCGAGATGGACAGGAAGCGCACGCGCTCGAGCAGCGGGTGGCGGCGGTTCTCGGCCTCTTCGAGGACGCGGCTGTTGAAGTCGATCCAGCTCAGCTCGCGATTGAAGAAGCGCGCGGGCGAGGCGTGATCGAAGGCGACGATCCGCTCGGGCTCGGGGGCGCAGGGGTGGTTGAGGAAATCGGCGCGCATGGGCTGTCTTCCGTCGCAGGCGTGGCGGGGCTCGGCGGTTCTAGCATGTCGCGGCGCGCGCGTCAGCGCCGGCGGGCCGATCCCGGGGCGGCGGCGCGCGCCGCCGGCCGGCCCGGACGCGGCCGGCCTCAGCCGCGGCCGGCCTGCGGCGGCCGTTCTTCCGGCGCGGCGGCGGGCTCGGCGGCCTCTTGCGGCGTCTCGGCGCAGGGGGGCTCGGGCGTCAGGCCCAGCGCCTCGGCCGCAAGGGCGCGGGTGATGCGCCGGTGCGCCCGCAGCGCCGCCTGGTCCACCGCCGCCACCGCCGCCTGCGCCGCGGCGAAGGATCGCTCGATCCGCGCGGCCAGAAAGCCCGGCACGGCGGCCGAGATGTCGACCTGCCGATCGCGGAACAGCTTGACGATCAGCGCCTCGAGCAGCGCGTCGTCCGGCGGCGCAAGCCGCGCCAGCGCCAGCGCCTGCAGCCGCGAGGCCAGGTCGGGCGTGCGCAGCGCCCAGCGCACCGGCGCCTCGCGCCCCGTCACCAGCAAGGCGCCGCCCGTCGCCGCCAGGCGGTTGTGCAGGTGAAACAGCGCCGCCTCGGCCGCGCGCGGGTCGGGCGCCTGGGTGATGCGGTCGGCGTCCTCGACCGCCACCGCGCCCGCCTCGGCCAGCGCGACCGGGTCCTCGTTCGCCAGATCGGCGGCGCGGCGGATCTCGGCGCCGCTGTCCTCGGCCCAGACATGGACGAGATGCGTCTTGCCCGAGCCCTGCGGACCGATCAGCGCCAGCCGCCCGCCGGGCCAGCCGCGCCAGCCGTCGATCATCGCCACCGCCGCCGCGTTGGCGCGCGAGACGAAGAACGCCTCGCGCCCGCGCGCGGCGCGCATGGGCAGATCCAGGGCCAGCTGACGGCCAAGGCGCGGGGCGCTCATGCCTCCGGCTCCGCATCATCGGCGCCGGGCGCGCCCTTGCGCGCCTGGCCCGGGCGCGCGGGCTGGCCGGCGCGGGGCGTTCCCTCGGCGCCGCCCCCGGCCCCGGCGCCGCTCTCGGCCCCGCCGCCCCCGGCCCCCGACTGCGCCCCCGCCTGCGCCCCCGCCATGGCCGCCAGCGCCGCCGCGCGCGCCAGCCGCTCGGCCGCGGCGCGCAGCTCGTCCTCGGCGATGTCGAGCGCGCGCTCGGGCGCCCCCTGCGCCAGCGCCGCGCGGCCCAGATAAAGCCGCCCGGCCTTGTATTGCTCGATCGCGAAGCGCGCCAGCACCCCGATCGCCGCCGCCGCCGGCACCGCGATCAGCAACCCCGTGAAGCCCATCAGCGCCCCGAAGGCGCTGAGCGCGAACATCAGCGCCACCGGATGCAGCCCCACCGAGCCGCCCACCAGCTTGGGCGTGAGCACGTTGCCCTCGATCGCCTGCCCCAGAACGAACACCCCCGCAACCACGGCGATCATCTCGGGCGCGTCCCAGAACTGGAACACCGCGACCCCCAGCGCCATGGCCCCGCCCAGGATCGAGCCGACGAAGGGGATGAAGCTGATGAGGCCGGCGAAGACGCCGATCATCAGCCCGAAATCCAGCCCCGCCGCCGACAGGCCGACCGCGTAGAAGGTCCCGAGAATGGCGCACACGGTCAGCTGCCCGCGCACGAAGCCCGCCAGCACCCGGTCCATGTCCCGCGCCAGGCGCCGCAGCGTGCCGACATGATCGCGCGGCGCCCATTCGTCCAGCCGCGCGACCATGTGGTCCCAGTCCAGCAGCAGGTAGAAGGCGACCACGGGCGTCACCAGCAGCAGCATCACGAAATCGATCAGCGCAACCCCGCCCGACCAGACGCTCTTGAGCGCGCTCACGCTCCACTCGTTCAGGTTGCGGCGGAAGGCGTCAAACCCCTCCTGCAGCACGCCGCCCTCGGCCAAGAGCTCGGGCCTGCTCGTCTGGATCCAGGCGCGCAGGGCCTCGGCATAGGCGGGCATGGCCTCGACCAGCTTGCGCGCCTGGTCGGCGATGGCCGGGATCAGCACCAGCATGGCGGCGACGAAGGCCAGCGCCATGAACAGCGTGATCAGCGCCGTGGCCAGCGCCCGGCTCAGCCCGCGCGCCTCGAGCCGGTCGGCGACGGGATCGAGGAAATAGGCCAGCGCCGCCCCGGCCAGGAAGGGCGTCAGCACGTCCGACAGCGCCCAGGCCGCGGCCACCGTCGCCGCCAGCCCGCCCAGCCACCATTTCGCCTGCTGCGCCGCGCTCAGCGCCATGCCTCGCCTCCCGTGACGGCCCCTGGCCCCCCGGCGCGCCCGCGCGCGCCGCCCCCCGTTCGTGCCTTGGCCGCGCGCGCGATGCAAGCGGGGCGCGGGGCTCAGGCGAACTGCTCGCGGATCAGCCGCTCTTCCAGCCCGTGGCCGGGGTCGAACAGAAGCTCGTGCGTCACCGCCGGCTCGATGCGCACATGCACCCGCGCCACGTCGCGCACCTCGGCGTTGTCCGCCGTGGCCGAGACCGGGCGGCGGCCGGGCTCGATGACCTCGAGCGTGACCTGCGCCGCCTTGGGCAGGATGGCGCCGCGCCAGCGCCGCGGGCGAAAGGCCGAGACCGGCGTCAGCGCCAGCACGTCGGCATGGATGGGCAGGATCGGCCCATGCGCCGAGTAGTTGTAGGCCGTCGAGCCCGCGGGCGTGGCCACCATCACCCCGTCGCAGACCAGCTCGGCCAGGCGCTCCTGCCCGTCGATCAGGATGCGCACCTTGGCGGCCTGATGACGCTGGCGGAACAGCGCGACCTCGTTGATGGCCAGCGCCTCATGCGCGCGCCCCGACAGATCGACGGCGGTCATGCGCAGCGGGTTGATGCGCGCCGATTCGGCCCGGCGCAGCCGCGCGATCAGCCCGTCGGGCGAGTAGTCGTTCATCAGAAAGCCCACCGTGCCGCGGTGCATGCCGTAGACGGGCAGGTTCAGCCCCTCGGTCTCGTGCAGGGTCTGCAGCATCAGCCCGTCGCCGCCCAGCGCCACGATGACGTCGGCCTCCTCGAGCGGCGCCTGGCCGTAGCGCTCGGTCAGGGCGCGGAAGGCGCGGCGGGCGGCGGGCGCCTCGCTGGCGCGGAAGCTGATCCGCTCGAAGCAGCGCGCCGCCGCGCCCCCCTCGGGCATGGGCGCGCCGCCCGCGCCGACGTCCATCTCATCCGCCCTCGCGCTCACATCCCGCTCCCCTTGCGCGCGCCGCCGCCCCGCCCCGCCCCGCGCGGGCCGCGCGCGAATCGCCATGCCGCGCGCCGGGCGGCGGCCGGCGCCGATCCGCCCGGCGCGGGGCGCAGAATGGCCCGCGCGGGCCGAGGCTTCAAGAACGCGATGACGCCGATCGCGGCGCGGCGCCGCCGATCGCGAACGCGCGCCCCTCATCGGCGGCGCCCCGGGCGCGACGCTTCGCCCCCGACCCGCCAGGCGCCGCATCCGGCGCGAGACAACGCCGCCCGGGGCCGCTAAACAGACCCGGCGCCGCCCGAAGGCGGCTTCGCCGACTGTTCAGGAGACACGCCCATGACGGACGCCACCGCCCGCGATCCCGGTTTCTTCACCCAGCCCCTGGCCGAGCGCGACCCCGAGCTGGCCGCCGCCGTCGCCGCCGAGCTGACGCGCCAGCGCGACGAGATCGAGCTGATCGCGTCGGAAAACATCGTCTCGCGCGCGGTGCTCGAGGCGCAGGGCTCGGTGCTGACGAACAAGTATGCCGAGGGCTATCCGGGCCGGCGCTACTACGGCGGCTGCCAGCATGTGGACGTGGCCGAGAACCTGGCCATCGAGCGCGCGCGCAAGCTGTTCGGCTGCGCCTTCGCCAACGTCCAGCCCCATTCGGGCAGCCAGGCCAACCAGGCGGTGTTCATGGCGCTGATGAAGCCCGGCGACACCTTCCTGGGCATGGACCTGTCCTCGGGCGGGCACCTGACCCACGGCGCGCGGCCCAACCAGTCGGGCAAGTGGTTCAACGCCGTCCATTACGGCGTGCGCCCGCAGGACTGCATGATCGACTACGACCAGGTCGAGGCCCTGGCGCGCGAGCACAAGCCCAAGGTGATCGTGGCGGGCGGCTCGGCCGTGCCGCGGCGCATCGACTTCGCCCGCTTCCGCCAGATCGCCGATTCGGTCGGCGCCTGGCTGCACGTGGACATGGCCCATTTCGCGGGGCTGGTCGCCGGCGGGCAGCATCCCTCGCCCTTCCCGCATGCGCATGTGGCCACCACCACCACCCACAAGACCCTGCGCGGCCCGCGCGGCGGCATGATCCTGACCAATGACGAGGAGCTGGCGAAGAAGTTCAACTCGGCCATCTTCCCCGGTCTGCAGGGCGGGCCGCTGATGCATGTCATCGCCGCCAAGGCCGTCGCCTTCGGCGAGGCGCTGCGCCCCGAGTTCCGCGACTACGCCGCGCAGGTGGTGCGCAACGCCCAGGCCCTGGCCGACGAGCTGATGAAGGGCGGGCTCGACATCGTCACCGGCGGCACCGACACGCATCTGATGCTGGTCGATCTGCGGCCCAAGGGCGTGACCGGCGCCGACGCCGAAAAGGCGCTGGGGCGCGCGCACATCACCTGCAACAAGAACGGCATCCCCTTCGATCCCGAAAAGCCCACCGTCACCTCGGGCATCCGCCTGGGCACGCCGGCGGGCACCACCCGCGGCTTCGGCGAGGACGAGTTCCGCGCCATCGGCCGCATGATCGTCGAGGTGATCGACGGCGTCGCCGCCCGCGGCGCCGAGGGCGACCCCGAGGTCGAGGCCCGAGTGCGCGAGCGGGCCGTGGCGCTGTGCCGCGCCTTCCCGATCTATCCCGGCCTCTGAGCGCCCCGCCCCGCGCCCCCGCGCCCCTACGGGGGCCGGGCGGCGCGGGGCCGCATCTCGGGCCTGCGCGCGCGCCCTACCCAAGACCTTGCCGGGCGCCTATAGTGGCTGCGCCCGATCGAGGATGAAGGACCACAAATGCGCTGCCCCTTCTGCGGAAACACCGACAGCCAGGTCAAGGACAGCCGTCCGGCCGAGGACCACGCCGCCATCCGCCGCCGCCGCTCCTGCCCCGCCTGCGGCGGCCGCTTCACCACCTACGAGCGCGTCCAGCTGCGCGACCTGACCGTCATCAAGAAGAACGGCCGGCGCGAGGATTTCGACCGCGACAAGCTGGCCCGCTCGATCCGCATCGCGCTGCAAAAGCGCCCCATCGAGCCCGAGCGCGTGGACCAGATGATCTCGGGAATCGTGCGCCGGCTCGAAAGCCTGGGCGAGACCGACATCCCCTCGGAGGCCATCGGCCAGATCGTCATGGAGTCGCTGGCGCGCATCGACACCGTGGCCTATGTGCGCTTCGCCTCGGTCTACAAGAACTTCCAGGAGGCCGACGACTTCGAGGATTTCGTGGCCGAGCTGCGCCCCCCCGCCGCGGAAGACTGAGCGCATGCCCGCCCCGGCGGCTTCCGCCCCCACGCCCCCCGACCCCGAGACCGACCGGCGCTGGATGCGCGCGGCGCTGTCGCTGGCGCGCCGGGCGCTGGGCCGCGCCGCGCCCAACCCCGCGGTGGGCTGCGTGCTGGTGCGCGAGGGGCGCGTGATCGGGCGCGGCTGGACCATGCCCGGCGGCCGCCCCCATGCCGAGCGCGTGGCGCTGGACCAGGCGGCGGCGCTGGGCGGCGCCGAGGCCGCGCGCGGCGCAACGGCCTATGTCACGCTCGAGCCCTGCGCCCATCACGGCCGCACCCCGCCCTGCGCCGATGCGCTGATCGCGGCCGGGGTGGCGCGGGTGGTCGCGGCGACGGGCGATCCCGACCCGCGCGTGAACGGCAAGGGGCTGGCGCGCCTCGGCGCGGCGGGGATCGCGGTCGAGACGGGCGTGCTGCGCGCCGAGGCCGAGGCGCTCAACGCCGGCTTCCTGATGCGCCACCGCGCCGGGCGCCCGCTGGTGACGCTGAAGATGGCGGCCAGCCTCGATGGGCGCATCGCGCTGGCCTCGGGCGAAAGCCGCTGGATCACCGGCCCCGAGGCGCGCCGGCGCACGCATCTGATGCGCGCCGAGGCGGACGCGCTGATGATCGGCTCGGGCACGCTGCTGGCCGACGATCCGGCGCTGGACGTGCGGCTGCCGGGGCTCGAGGACGCCAGCCCGGCGGCGGTGGCGCTGGACGGGCGGCTGCGGATGCCGCCGCACGGACGCCTGGCGCGGGCGGCGCGCGCGCGCCGCGTGCTGGCGCTGCACGGCCCCGACGCCGCGCCCGAGGCCGCCGCCGCGCTGCGCGCGCTGGGGGTCGAGACCGTGCCCGTCGCGCGCGGCGCGGACGGGCGGCTCGACCTGCGCGCGGCGCTCGGCGAGCTGGCCGAGCGCGGCTTCAACTCGGTGCTGTGCGAGGGCGGCGGCGCGCTGGCGGCGGCGCTGATCCGCCAGGACCTGGCCGACGAGCTGGCCTGGTTCCACGCCGGCGCGGCGCTGGGCGCGGATGCGCGCCCGGCGGTGGGGCCGCTGGCGCTGGCCGGGCTGGCGCTGGCGCCGCGCTTCGAGCTTGTCTCGCACGAGCGTCTGGGCGCCGACGTGCTGACGCGCTGGCGCCGGCGCGAATCGGCCGGCGGCGACGGCGAATGACCCGCCGCCGGGCGCCGCGATGGATTTTGTTGCGCAGGGCGACGCCTTGCCGCACGAAAATTCCGCGCGAGGGCGCGAAATCGCATCCGGCGCTCTTGACCCCGCCGCGCGCTGTGGTAACGATCGGCGCATCGGAAAGGATCGGATCATGGATCGTCTCGTACTTGGATGCTGGCGCGCTGACCGTCGGACGTGACCCCGTCCGGCCCCGTCGCGCGCATGCCCCCCGCCGGGGGTTTTTTTGTGTCCCGCGCCGAGCCGCCCCATGGCCCGCCCGGCCCCGAACGCCCGCCTGGCCGCGCGACGCGGCGGCGGGCTCCACACGCAGCCACCGCGCGGACCGGCCGACCGGCCCGCATCGACGGACAGCATACGGAGAAGAGCGATGTCCCGCGAAATGACCGGCGCCCAGATCGTCGTCCAGGCCCTGAAGGATCAGGGCGTGGACACCGTGTTCGGCTATCCGGGCGGCGCGGTCCTTCCGATCTATGACGAGCTGTTCAAGCAGAACGACATCCGCCACATCCTGGTCCGCCACGAGCAGGGCGCCGCGCACGCGGCCGAGGGCTATGCGCGCTCGACCGGGCGGCCCGGCGTGCTGCTGGTCACCTCGGGCCCCGGCGCCACCAACGCCGTCACCGGGCTGACCGACGCGCTGATGGACTCGATCCCCATCATCTGCCTCAGCGGACAGGTGCCCACCTTCCTGATCGGCAACGACGCTTTCCAGGAAGCCGACACCGTGGGCATCACCCGCCCCTGCACCAAGCACAACTGGCTGGTCAAGGACACCGCGCGCCTGGCCGGGGTGATCCACCAAGCCTTCTACGTCGCCACCCATGGCCGCCCGGGCCCAGTGCTGATCGATATCCCCAAGGACGTGCAGTTCGCCATGGCGCCCTACGTCAAGCCGGACAAGGCCCCGCGCCTGCCCTACGCGCCGCGCGTCAAGGGCGACCCCGAGCGCATCCGCGAGGCGGTCGAGCTGATCGAGAACGCCCAGCGGCCCATCATCTATTCGGGCGGCGGCGTGGTGAATTCGGGCCCCGAAGCCAGCCGCCTTCTGCGCGAGCTGGCGGACGAGACCGGCTTTCCCGTCACCTCGACGCTGATGGGGCTGGGCTGCTATCCGGCCTCGGGCAAGGGCTGGCTGGGCATGCTGGGCATGCACGGCACCTTCGAGGCCAACATGGCCATGCATGACTGCGACGTGATGATCTGCATCGGCGCGCGCTTCGACGACCGCATCACCGGCCGCACCGACGCCTTCTCGCCCGGCTCGAAGAAGATCCACATCGACATCGACCCCTCGTCGATCAACAAGAACATCCTCGTTGACGTGCCGATCGTGGGCGACGTCAAGAACGTGCTGGCCGACATGATCGCGCTCTGGCGCGAGCGCGGCGCGCGCACCCGCGCCGACCGGGTGGACAACTGGTGGCGGCAGATCAAGGAGTGGCGCTCGGTGCAGTGCCTGCGCTACCGCAACTCGGACAAGATCATCAAGCCGCAATACGCGCTGCAGCGCCTGCAGGCGCTGACCGCCGACCGCGACCGCTACGTCACCACCGAGGTCGGCCAGCACCAGATGTGGGCCGCCCAGTTCCTGGGATTCGAAGAGCCCAACCGCTGGATGACCTCGGGCGGCCTCGGGACCATGGGCTACGGCGTGCCGGCCTCGGTCGGCGTGCAGATCGCGCATCCCGACGCACTGGTCATCAACGTGGCCGGCGAGGCCAGCTTCATGATGAACATGCAGGAGATGTCCACCGCCGTGCAGTATCGCCTGCCGGTCAAGCAGTTCATCCTGAACAACGAGCGCCTGGGCATGGTGCGCCAGTGGCAGCAGCTTCTGCATGGCGAGCGCTACTCGGCCAGCTGGTCCGAGGCCCTGCCCGACTTCGTCAAGCTGGCCGAGGCCTTCGGCTGCAAGGGCATCCGCTGCGACGATCCCGCCGACCTGGACGACGCCATCCGCGAGATGCTCGACCATCCCGGCCCCGTCATCTTCGACTGCGTGGTCGAGAAGCACGAGAACTGCTTCCCCATGATCCCCTCGGGCAAGGCGCATAACGAGATGCTGCTGGGCGACGCCGCCACCGAGGGCGCGATCGAGGCCGGCGGCGCCGTGCTCGTCTGACCGCGCGGGGCGGCCGCGCGCCGCCCCGCCTTGGCGCCCCGACCGGGGCCTTTTCGCATCGCGGCCGCGCCGGCGGCCATGCCAGGGATCGACACGACATGAACGCTCTTCGCATCAAGCGCGGCTCGTCCTCGCACTCGGCCTACAACCTGCGCCCGGCCCTGAAGGAGGGCGAAGAGCGCCGCACCCTCGCCGTTCTGGTCGAGAACGAGGCCGGCGTGCTGGCGCGGGTGATCGGCCTGTTCTCGGGGCGCGGCTACAACATCGAAAGCCTGACCGTGGCCGAGACCGACCATGTCTCGCACCGCTCGCGCATCACCATCGTCACCACCGGCACCCCGGCGGTCATCGAGCAGATCAAGGCCCAGCTGGCGCGCATGGTGCCGGTCTACGACGTGCACGACCTGACCACCGAGGGCCCCGCCGTCGAGCGCGAGATGGCGCTGGTCAAGGTCGCCTGCACGGGCGAGGCCCGCGTCGAGGCGCTGCGCCTGAGCCAGGTGTTCCGCGCCAATGTGGTGGACACCACGCTGGAAAGCTTCGTCTTCGAGCTGACCGGCGCGCCCGAGAAGATCGACGCCTTCGTCGAGCTGATGGCGCCGCTGGGTCTGGTGGACGTGGCGCGCACCGGCGTCGCGGCGATCACGCGCGGCCCCAAGGGCATGTGACCGCGCCGGGCGGCCCCGCACGCCGCCCGGCAAGCGGCCGCAACGGCTTCGCGGCCCCGCGCGCATCGCCGCGAACAAGGGCGCGGGCGGGGGCGCGCGACAGCCGCAGGCGCAGCCGGACCGCCCATCCTGCTGCGACGCCCGTCCATCCCGCGGCGGCGCCCGGCCCGCGATCCGCGGCGCGCGCCCAGCGTCCCCGGCGGGCGGCTTGCCCCGGACCCCTCTGCGCGCCGCCGATCCGGCGCCGCGCTCGGGCCTCGCCGCGGCGCTTGGGCGGCGGGCCGGACCGGCGCGGCGGATCCGCCCCGGCCCTTTCAGCCCCCGCTCAACCCTCGTCGCGCGGCGCGCGCCGTGCGGCCGGCGTCAGACCGCCGCGCAGCATCGTCGCGGCCAGGATCGCCGCCACCGCCACGATCATCAGCGTGGCCAGCGCGTTGATCTCGGGCGAGACACCCAGACGCACCTTCGAGAACACCACCATCGGCAGCGTCGAGGCCCCCGGCCCGCTGACGAAGCTGGCGATCACCAGATCGTCGAAGCTGAGCGTGAAGCTCAAGAGCCAGCCCGATACCAGCGCTGGCGCCAGCGCCGGCAGCGTGACGTCGAAGAACACCCAGGGCTGGCGGGCGCCAAGGTCCATGGCCGCCTCTTCGACGCTTTCGTCCATGTCGGCCATGCGCGCCTGCACGATCACCGCCACGAAGGCCATGCAGAAGGTGGCGTGCGCGATCACGATCGTGTCCACGCCGCGCCCGGCCGGCCAGCCGAAATTCGTCTCCATGATGATGAACAGCAGCAGCAGCGACAGACCCGTCACCACCTCGGGCATGACGATGGGCGCCGTGGCCATGCCCGCCAGCAGAAGCCGCCCGCGAAAACGCCCGAAGCGGCTCAGCGCATAGGCGATCATCGTGCCGAAGACCGTGCCCACCGTGGCGGCCATGACCCCGACCTTGACCGAGATCCACGCCGCCTCCAGCACCTGGTCGTTGGCCATGAGCTCGCCATACCAGCGCGTGGACCAGCCGCCCCACACGCTGGCCAGCTTCGAGGCGTTGAAGCTGTAGATCATCATGATGACGATGGGCGCGTAGAGCATGGCGAAGCCCAGCGCGGCCCCCGTCGGAACGACCCATCCGCGGCGTTTCATTCCTTCACCCCCAGCGCGTTGCGGATGAACATGATCGGCAGCGCCAGGAAGGCGAGCATGGCGATCGCCACCGCCGAGGCCACCGGCCAGTCGCGGTTGTTGAAGAACTCGGTCCACAGCACCTTGCCGATCATCAGCTGATCGGGCCCGCCCAGCAGCGCCGGGATCACGTATTCGCCCACCGCCGGGATGAAGACCAGAAGGCAGCCCGCCGCGATGCCCGGCGCCGACAGCGGCAGCGTCACCGTCAGGAAGGCCCGCGTCGGCCCGGCGCCAAGGTCGTGCGCGGCCTCGAGCAGCGAATCGTCCAGCTTCTCGAGCGTGGCGTAGAGGGGCAGCACCATCAGCGGCATGTAGCCGGTGACGATGCCCGCATAGACCGCGAAATCGGTCTGCAGCATGACGATGGGCGCAAATCCCAGCGCCTCGAGCAGCGTGTTGACGAAGCCCGTGGGCGCCATCAGCCCGATCAGCGCATACATGCGCAGCAGGAACGAGGTCCAGAAGGGCAGCACGACCAGCATCAGCAGCATCGGCCGCCGCCGCGGCGCGGCGCGCGCGATCGCCAGCGCCATCGGATAGGCGATGACGAGGCAGATCAGCGTGGCGCTGGCCGCCATCCAGATCGAGTTGAGATAGGCCGTGTAGTAGAGCGGGTCCTCGAGCAGGAACAGGTAGTTGCCGAAGTTGAGGATGATCGTCAGCACCCCGTCGGCCCATTCCCAGATGTCGGTGAAGGGCGGCCGGGCGATGGCGGGCTCGGCCAGGCTGACGCGCAGCACCACGGCGAAGGGGATCAGGAAGAACACCCCCAGCCAGGCCATGGGCGCCAGCGCGACCAGCGCCCGGCCCATGCGCGCCAGCGGGGCGCGGCGGCGCGGCGCGCTCATGACGTCAGCGCCACGCCGGCCTCGGGCGGCCAGCTGATCCAGGCGCGGTCGTTCCAGGTCAGCCCGTCGGCGTGGCGGCGCTCGACATTGGCGCGCGTCACCCGCACCGTCTTGCCCCCGTCGAGGCGCACGCGGTAGTGCGTGAGGCCGCCCAGATAGGCGATGTCCTCGATCACGCCTTGCGCGGCGTTGCGCGCGTCGTCGGGGCGGGCGGCGGTCAGGCGCATCTTCTCGGGGCGCACGGCGACCCACAGCGTCTGCCCCATCTGGCAGCTGAGCCCGTGATGGATGAAGATCTCGGCGCCCAGATCGGTGTCGCCCAGCAGGACGTGATCGGCCTCGTCCTCGACCACGCGGCCCTCGAAGATGTTCACCGAGCCCACGAACTCGGCGATGAAGCGGTTGCGGGGGTATTCGTAAAGATCGCGCGGCGCGTCCACCTGGATCAGCTCGCCCGCGTCCATGACCCCGATGCGGTCGCCAAGGGTCATCGCCTCTTCCTGGTCATGGGTGACGACGATGAAGGTGGTGCCCAGCTTTTCCTGGATGTCGAGCAGCTCGAACTGCGTCTCCTCGCGCAGCTTCTTGTCCAGCGCCGACAGCGGCTCGTCCAGAAGCAGCGCCTTGGGCCGCTTGACCAGCGCGCGCGCCAGCGCCACGCGCTGACGCTGGCCGCCCGAAAGCTGCGCGGGCTTGCGGTCGGCGAAGGGGGTCAGCTTGACCAGCTCCAGCATCCGCGCCACGCGCTCGGCGCGCTCGGCGCGCGGCACGCCGTCCTGGCGCAGGCCGTATTCCACGTTGCGCGCCACGCTCATGTGCGGAAACAGCGCGTAGGACTGGAACATCATGTTCACCGGCCGCGCCCAGGGCGGCACGCCGGTCATGTCCTGCCCGTCGATCTCGATGCGCCCGCGGTCGGGGGTCTCGAATCCGGCCAGCATGCGCAAGAGCGTGGACTTGCCCGATCCCGAGCCGCCCAGAAGGCAGAAGATCTCGCCCTCGCGCACCTCGAGCGTCAGGTCGTTGACCGCAACGAAGCCCGAGAAGGTCTTGGTCACCCCGCTGATGCGGATGAAGGGGCGGCCGTCGGCGCGGTCCCGGCCGGCGGCCGCCGCCGCGGGGGCGGCGGCGGTCTGGCTCATCGGGTCAGTTCCCGGTCTTCACCCGCGTCCAGGCGCGGTTCACGATCCGGTCGGTGCGCGCGTCATAGGCGACGGCGGTCCACAGGCGCTTCTTCACCTCCTCGGGCGGGAAGATGCCCGGATCGGCCAGGATCTCGGGATCGACATAGGCCAGCGAGTCCTTGTTGGCGTTCGCATACCAGACGTAGTTGGTGATGTCGGCCGTGATCTGCGGATCCATGATGAAGTTGATGAACTTGTGCGCGTTGTCCGGGTGCGGCGCGTCGGCCGGGATGGCCAGGTTGTCGAACCACATCAGCGCGCCCTCCTTCGGGATCACATAGGCGATCTCGACGCCGTTGCCGGCCTCGTCGGCGCGGTCGCGGGCCTGGAACACGTCGCCCGACCAGCCGACCGACAGACACACGTCGCCATTCGCGAGGTCGGTGATGTATTGCGACGAGTGGAAGTAGCGCACATAAGGCCGGATCTTCATCAGAAGCTCGGCGCCGGCCTCGATGTCCTCCTTCTTCTTCGACTGCGGATCGAGGCCCAGATAGTTCATCGCCGCCGGGATCATCTCGGTCGGCGCGTCGAGCAGCGTGATGCCGCAATCGGCCAGCCTGGCGGCGTTCTCGGGGTCGAAGACCAGCGCCCAGCTGTCGGTCGGCGCGTCATCGCCCAGCCGCTCGGCCACCTTGCCGACGTTGTAGCCGATGCCGGTGGTGCCCCACATGTAGACCACGGAATGCTCGTTGCCCGGATCGTGCGCCGCGGCCTTGGCCATGATCTCGGGGTCCATGTGGCGCAGGTTCGGCAGCTTGGACTTGTCCAGCTTCATGTAGACGCCGGCGGCGATCTGGCGCTGGAGGAAATCGCCCGTGGGCACGACCACGTCGTAGCCCGAATTGCCGGCCATCATCTTGGCCTCGAGCACTTCGTTCGAGTCGAAGACGTCGTAGGTCACCTTGATGCCGGTGGCGGCCTCGAACTTGGCGATCGTGTCTTCGGCGATGTAGTCGGACCAGTTGTAGACGTTGAGGACCTTCTCCTCCTCGGCCTGCGCCCCTGCGGCGGCCAGGGCGAGGATGAACGGAGAGATGCGGGCCAGATGCGACTTCATGCTTCACCTTCCTGTCATCGGCGCGGGCGGATCCTTGGGCGCCCGCCGCGCGCTGCGCCGGGCGGGGACGAATCGCTGCGCGCCCCCGCGCCCGGCCTCAGGCCCCGACAATAGCCGCGCCTGCGCGCCTGCGGCAAAGCGAAACTGCCCTTGAAGGCCAATTTCGTGATCACGCACGCCCCGAACGTGATCACGCCGGCGGCGTCAATAGCCGCGGAACCCCTGCACGATCCAGATGCCGTATGCGACCGAGCGGTCGGCATGGGTGGCGAAGGCGCCCTCCTCCCACAGCTCGGCGCGGGCGAAGCGGCGGGCGATGCGCGCCGCCTGCTCGGGGTTCTGGATGACCAGGACCATGACGCGCGCATCCCCCGGCTCGAGCCGCGAGGTCATCTCGAAATGGTTAGAGGGCGCGCCGTCCGGGTCCCACACGGCGATGTCCGCAAGCCCCAGCCCGCCCAGATACATGCACTCGGACAGGCGGCGGCGGTCGTTCGAGGCCAGCGCGTCGGCGCCCTCCTCCTCGAGCGCGGTCAGCGCCCGCTCGCACAAGGGCGCGCCGTCGCGCATCTTCTTGAACGGATCGAAGCGGCGCGGCAGCGACGGGCCGGCCAGATCGTAAAGCGCCCCGGCCGCCAGCACCGCCGCCGCGGCGACGGCGCCGATGACCAGATGCGCGCGCAGCGCCCGCGACCAGCCGCGCTCGAGCAGCCAGCGCGCGGCCAGGATCGCGCCCGCCACATAGGCCGGCGCCGCCCAGTTGGGATTGGCCTGGCTGAGCAGCGCCTGCACGCACATCGCCGCCAGAAGCGGCGCGCTCATCCACGCCGCAAGCCGCGCGCGCCAGTCGGCGCGCCAGCCGCGCGCGCGCGCCGCCCGCCACAGCCCCGCCAGCAACGCCGCGAAGGCCACGGGACCGAACACCCCCAGCTGCGCGCCCAGGAACTCGGCCAGCTTGCCCGGATGCAGGCCGGCGCGCGCAAGCTCGGCATTCTCGGACAGATGCGCGATGGTGGCGAAGCCATGCGTGGCGTTCCACCACAGATTGGGCGCCAGAACCGCCAGCGCCGTCGCCGCCATCGCCGCCGCCCCCATGCGCGCGCGTCGATCCGCCGGCCCCTGGCGCGCGAACAGCGCATAGCCCAGAGCCGACAGGGCGAAGGCGATGGCGGTGTATTTGGCCAGCAGCCCCAGCCCCAGCCCCAGCCCGGCCACTGCCCACCAGCCGGTCTGCGCGCCCTCCCGCGCCGTCATCGCCCGCGTCAGCGCCCACAGCGCCAGCGCCCAGCCCGCCATCATGGGCGGATCGGTGGTCATCAGCATGGCCGACACCGAAACCCCCGGCGCGGCGGTGTAGAGCGCCGCCGCCCAGAACCCGGTGCGCGCATCCCAAAGCCGCCGCGCCGCGGCGAAGATCAGCGCCCCGATCGCCAGATGCGCGACGGGCGAGAAGAAGCGCAGCGAGAAATCCGAAAGCCCCAGCAGCTCGGTCGAAAGGCGGATGAGCCAGGCCGTCAGCGGCGGCTTCGAATAATAGCCCAGGTCCAGCGCCTCGGCGTAAACCCAGTATTGGGCCTCGTCGAAATGAACCGGGACGATGCCCAGGGCGTTGATCGCAAGGCGCAGCGCGAAGACCCCGAGCAGCAGCAGAGCCGCGCGCGCCCACCAGCGCCGGTCATCGGCGCCGGGCGCGCCGGGCGGGCTCTTGCGGCGCGCTTTCGCGGGGCCGCGCGCGCCCGCCTTCGCCGCCCCCCTGGCCGGCGCCTTCTCGCCGCCCTTCGCGCCGCCCTTCGCCGCCCGCGCGCCGGATCTTGCGCCGGCGCGCCCGCGCCCGCCGGAACCGGCCGCCGGACCGCCGGACCGAGGGGTGTCGCCTTGCTCGCTCATGCGCCGCTCCCACGCTGACCATGGCGCCGCGCCCGCGCCGCGCCGCCCGCGCGCAGCTTTGCCCCGAGCCGCCGCCCGACGCAAGGCGCGCGGGGGTCGCGGGGATGGCGGCGGCGGTGGCGCGCCCAGACATTCCGTTGTATGAATGAATGCAGCCCCGCGCGCCCGCCCGGCGCGCCCAGAGAAAGGACCGCGCATGACCGACGCCCGACGCATGCTTCGCCCCGCCGCCCCGTCGCGGCGCGACCTTCTGCGCCTTGCCGCCCTGGCGCCCGCCCTGTCCCTGGCCGCGCCGCTGCGCGCGCTGGCGCTCGGCCCGGCTCCGGCCGATCAGGCGCCGGGCTGGTTCCGCTTCATGCTGGGCGAGACCGAGATCACCATCTGCTCGGACGGCGCGCTCAAGACCCCGACGACGCTGCTGGGCGTCAACGCCCCGCGCGAGGAGGTGGCCGCCTATCTGGCCGCGCACCATCTGGACGCGCAGACCAACTACGCCCACACCAACCACGTCGTCATCCGCCGCGGGCAGCGCGTGGCGCTGGTCGATCTGGGCTCGGGCTCGCGCTGGCAGGCCACGGCGGGGCGGCTGCCGCGGAACATGCAGGCCGCCGGCCTCGCGCCGGACGAGGTGACCGACGTCTTCGTCACCCACGCCCATCCCGACCACATCTGGGGCGCGATGGACGATTTCGACGAGCCGCTCATGGTCAACGCCCGGCACCGCATCGGCGCCGACGAGCGCGCCTTCTGGATGCAGGAGGGGCTGATCGACCGGGTCGAGCCGCAGATGCAGCAATTCGTCGTCGGGGCGCGCAACGCCATCGAAGCGCTGGGCGACCAGCTGACCGACATCGCCCCGGACGAAGAGCTTGCGCCGGGCATGCGCGCCGTGGCCACGCCCGGGCACACGGCCGGGCACATGTCGCTGCTGGTCGAGGATCCCTCGGGCGCCCGTCTCATGGCGCTGGGCGACGCGATGAACCACGCCCTCATCAGCGTCGAGCGCCCCGACTGGCATTTCGGCTTCGACGCCGACCGCGAGATGGCCGCGCGCACGCGCCGCGCCCTTCTGGCGCGCGCCGCCGACGAGGGGCTGGTGGTGGTCGGCTACCACTTCCCCTTCCCCGGCGTCGGCCACATCATCCGCGAGGGCGAGGGCTTCCGCTTCCTGCCGGCGCTCTGGCGCTGGCCCGAGTGAGCGCCCGGGCGCCCGAGCCATGCCCGGGCGCCCGGCCGCTTCGCCTGCGCGGCGCCTGTTCGGAACGCGCGTTCCGGGCGCCTGTTGCGGGCGCTTACTCGGCGGCGCGCTCGCGCGCCGGGGCGGCGCCCAGACACAGGCGCGCGCGGGCCTCTTCGTATTCGCGCTTGAAGCGGGCGACGAGCTGCGCGGCCGGCAGCACCTCGCGCACCGGGGCGATCCCCTGCCCGCAGCCCCAGATGTCCTTCCAGGCCTTGGCCTTGGTGTTGCCGCCCGAGCCGAAGTTCATCTTCGACGGATCGCTTTGCGGCAGGTTGTCGGGATCGAGCCCCGCCGCCTCGATCGAGGCGCGCAGATAGTTGCCGTGCACGCCGGTGAAGAGGTTGGTGTAGACGATGTCCTCGCCGCGCCCGGCGACCACGCCCTGCTTGTAGGCGTCCGAGGCGCGCGCCTCTTCGGTGGCGATGAAGGGCGATCCGACATAGGCCAGATCCGCCCCCATCGCCTGCGCCGCCAGCACCGCCGCGCCCGTGCCGATGGCGCCCGACAGCAGCAGCGGGCCGTCGAACCACTCGCGGATCTCGGACACCAGCGCGAAGGGCGACAGCGTGCCCGCATGCCCGCCCGCGCCCCAGGCCACGGCGATGAGCCCGTCGGCGCCCTTCTCGATCGCCTTGCGGGCGAACTTGTCGTTGACGACGTCGTGCAGGACGATGCCGCCATAGGAATGGATGGCCTCGTTCACCTCTTCGCGCGCGCCAAGCGAGGTGATGACGATCGGAACCTTGAACTTCACGCAGGCTTCGACGTCATGCATCAGCCGGTCGTTCGAGCGGTGCACGATCTGGTTCACCGCGAAGGGCGCGGCGGGATTGTCGGGGTTGGCCTGGTTGTGGCGGTCGAGCGCTTCGGCGATGGTCTCGAGCCACTCGTGCAGCTGCTCGGCCGGGCGCGCGTTCAGCGCCGGGAACGAGCCCACCACCCCCGCCTTGCACTGGGCGATCACCAGGTCGGGGTTCGAGATGATGAAGAGCGGCGAGGCCACCATGGGCACGCTCAGATTCTGCAAGATGGGCGGCAGCGACATGCGCAAGGTCTCCTGTGTTCGGCGCCGGCGGGCGCGGCGCGGGGCGTGCGGATGGCGCGCGGGCCCGAAGGCCCGCGGGCGCGGCGCGCTCAGGGCGTGATCATCACCTTGCCGTCGGGGCGGCGCAACGCTTCGGCCAGGCCCTCGACCACCTGATCGAGCGGCAGCCTGGCGCTGACGTCGGTGCGCCACTTGCCGGTGGCGAAGCGCTCCTGCACCTCCTGCACGACCTTGATGCGCTGTTCCATGGGCGTGGACTGCATCCAGCGCGTCAGCCAGAAGCCCTCGATGCGCTTGTTCATGAAGATGAACTGTCCCATCTGCGTCAGCCGCGGCGCCTCGGACGAGAGCTTGCCGTAGGTGATCCAGCGCGCGCCGCTGCGCATGGCGAAGAACATGTCGGCGCTGTTCTGGTCGCCCACAGCGTCGAGCAGGATGCGCGGCTTGCGCGCGGCGGCGACGGCGGCGAAACGCTCGTGAAAATCGGGGGCGGTGGTGACCAGCACCTCGGCCGCGCCCAGCGCCCGCAGCGCCTCGGCCTGCGCCTCGCGGCGCACGGTGGCGATGGCCGGGATGCCGTGGTCGCGCCCAAGCCCGATGGCCAGCTTGCCCAGCTGGCTGCCGGCGGCGGTGAAGACGAAGCTTTCGGCGCCGTCCTCGCGCACGATGTCGAACATGGCCATGGCGGTCAGCGGGTTGACGATCTGCGCGGCCGCGTCCTCGTCGCGCAGGTCGGGGCGCACGGGGATGCAGGCCGAGGCGTCGGTCAGCGCGTATTCGGCCCAGGCGCCCGAATGGGTGGCGACGAAGGCCACGCGCTGGCCCACCAGCGACTCGGCATAGGCGCCCTTGCCCGCCACCACCGTGCCGCAACCCTCGAAGCCGGCGGGCGCGCCCTTGACGCGCGGCTGGCCGTATTCGCCCTTGATGAAGTGGATGTCCGACGGGTTGACCGAAGCCATCGCGACCTTGATCAGCACCTGCCCCTCGGCGGGCTGGGGCACGGGAATCTCGCGCAGCTCGAGAAAGGGCGCGGCGTCGTCCAGGGTCGGGCCCGTGGCCGTGCCCGAATATCCGTCATGCAGCTGGACGACGGCCTTCATCGTCTGGGGAATGGTCATGGGCTTTGCTTCTCCTGTTGAATGCGCGCCGGATGCGCCGGCGCGTCGGCCCCGGCGCGCCGAACCGCCTGGGGCGGGGCGCGCCGGGGCGCGGGACCGGGGATTGGGGCGCGGGACCGGGGCGGGCGGGGCCGCCCCCGCCGCGCTCAGACCTTCTGCTGGGTATGCTTCTTGAGCTCGGCGCGCGCGATCTGGCGCCGGTGCACCGCGTCGGGGCCGTCGGCCAGGCGCAGCGTGCGCACATGCACCCACATGTCGGCCAGGGGGGTTTCCTGGCTGACGCCGGCGCCGCCGAACATCTGCACCGCCTCGTCGATAACCTTGAGCGCGACGCGCGGCGCGACGACCTTGATCTTGCTGATCCACGGCGCGGCGGCGCGCGCGTCGCCCTGGTCCATCATCCAGGCCGCCTTCAGGCACAGAAGGCGCGCCTGCTCGATCTCCATGCGGCACTCGGCGATGATGTCGTAGTTGGCGCCCAGCTGGTAGAGGGGCTTGCCGAAGGCCTCGCGGGTGAGCGAGCGCTTGATCATCAGCTCGAGCGCCGCCTCGGCCTGGCCGATGGCGCGCATGCAGTGATGGATGCGCCCCGGGCCGAGGCGCCCCTGGCTGATCTCGAAGCCGCGGCCCTCGCCCAGAAGCAGGTTCTCGACCGGCACGCGCACGTTCTCGAACTTCAGATGCAGGTGGCCGTGGGGCGCGTCGTCATGGCCGTAGACCTGCATGGCGCGGATCTTGGTGATGCCCGGCGTGTCGGCGGGCACCACGATCATCGAGTGCTGCTGGTGCTTGGGCCGGTTCGGGTCGGGCGTGTAGACCATGGTGATGTAGACCTTGCAGCGCGGATCGCCCGCGCCCGAGGACCACCACTTCTCGCCGTTGAGGACGTATTCGTCGCCCTCGCGCACGCAGGACATGCGCATGTTGGTCGCGTCCGAGCTGGCCACCCCCGGCTCGGTCATCAGATAGGCCGAGCGGATCTCGCCGTTGAGCAGCGGCTTGAGCCAGCGCTCCTTGTGCTCGGGCGAACCGTAGCGCTCGAGCACCTCCATGTTGCCGGTGTCGGGGGCCGAGCAGTTGAAGGTCTCGGCGCCCAGATGGGCCTTGCCCATCTCTTCGGCCAGATAGGCGTATTCGACGGTGGTCAGGCCCCAGCCGTTCTCGGAATTGGTGAGCCAGAAGTTCCACAGCCCCTCGGCCTTGGCCTTGGCCTTGAGCCCCTCGAGGATCTCGGTCATGCGCGGGGTGAAGGACCAGCGGTCGCCGTTCTTGCCGACCTCGGCCAGGAATTCCTCCGAGGCGGGCGCGATCTCGTCGCGCACCATGGCGGCGACGCGCGCGTGCAGCGGCTTGAGCCGCTCGGTCATGCCCAGATCCATGCTCATGCTTTCTCTCCCTTTTCCGCCGCCGGGCCGTGCAGGCCGTGCAGGCAATAGGCGGCGATCTTTTCGATCAGTTCGTTGCGGTCGGCCTCGGTCTCGCCCTCGCGCGGGCGATACCAGAAGACGGCGCCGTTGGCGGCGGCCAGCATGGTCCGCGCCGTCAGCGGCACGTCGCAGGGGGCGTAGAGGCCCAGCTCGACGCCCTCGGCGATGGCTTTCTCGAACAGGCGCTGGTGCCTGTCGCGCAGCGCGATCAGCCCGGCCAGGGCCTCGCGCTGTTCGGGGGTGGTGGCGGCGCGCAGATGCAGGTCCACGCCCTGCAGCGCGACGCGGTGATAGGGCCGGTCGCGCAGGATCGAGCGCAGATGCGCGCGCAGCATCCGCGCCATGCGTCCCTCGGGCGGGCCGGCGGCGGCCGCGGCGGCGGTCTGTTCGTGGATCAGCTCGAGCGAGTAGCGCACCACGTCCACGAACAGGTCCAGCTTAGAGCGATACCAGTGATAGACCCGCCCCTTGGTCGCGCCCATGCGCCGCGCCACGTCGTCGATCGAGGCCGCGCCGAACCCCTTTTCCATGAAGCACTGCGCCGCGGCGTCCAGCACCTCTTCGCGCGGCGAACGCGCCCCCTCGCGCCCGCCCGCGGCTTCCGCGCGGGCGGCGTCGGGGCTGTCGGGGGCGTTTGCGCCGGCGGCCGGTTCGGCGGGGGTCATGCGGGCTCCGATGGCGGTTGCGTTGACGCGACTCATGCTACATACTACCCGGTATGTTGTCCAGTCCGCAGAACGACGGACCGCGACGCGAAACGACGATCGCTCTCAGGGAGGAACGCATGAGCTATCTCGAGGACATGTTCGGCGTCGCCGGCAAGACCGCGCTGGTCACCGGCGGCGCGACCGGAATCGGCCGCATGATCGCCGAGGGCCTGGCGGCGGGCGGCGCGCGGGTGCTCATCGCCTCGCGCAAGGGCGAGGATTGCGCCCGCGTCGCCGAAGAGATCAACGCCCTGGGCCACCCGGGCAAGGTCGAGGGCTTCGGCGGCGACGTGGGCACGGAGCAGGGCGTGGCCGACCTGGCCGCCGAGGTCGCGCGCCGCACCGACCGCCTGCCGATCCTGGTCAACAACGCCGGCGTGTCCTGGGGCGCGCCGCTGGGCCAGTTCCCCTGGGACGCCTGGGACAAGGTCATGCGCGTGAACGTCGCGGGCCTGTTCCACCTGACGCAGACGCTGCTGCCGCTTCTGGACGCGGCCGCCACCGACGACGACCCCGCGCGCGTCATCAATCTGGGCTCGGTCATGGGCGCCTGGCCCATCGGCGACGGGGCGTATTCCTATTCGGCCTCGAAGGCGGCGGTGCATCACCTGACGCGCATCCTGGCCAAGGAGCTGGCGCACAAGCGCATCACCTTCAACGCCTTCGCCCCCGGCCCCTTCCAGTCGCGCATGACCGCCTTCGCCACCGGCGACGCCGAGAAGGCCGCCCGCGTCGCCGCCGGCGTGCCGCTGGGCCGCATCGGCCGGCCCGAGGACGTGCAGGGCGCGGCGCTGTTCCTGTGCTCGAAGGCCGGCGCCTACGTCACCGGCGCCATCCTGCCGCTCGACGGCGGCATCGGCGTGCACACCGGCGGCGATCTGTTCGGGAGGGACTGATGCACGACGGAAGCCTCGGCGCGCCCGCGCCGCACCCCAACGCGATGGAGCACGACATGACGCAGATCCAGGATTTCGACCCGCGCGAGCGCCCGGCCCCGGTCTGGACGGTCGAGCAGCTCATGGCCGCCCAGGGCCAGGAGATCGGCGTCTCGTCCTGGATCGAGATCACGCAGGAGCGCGTGAACATGTTCGCCGTCGCCACCGACGACCGCAACTTCATCCACGTCAACCCCGAGCGCACGCGCCGCGAGGCGGGGCTGCGCGGGACCATCGCGCATGGCTTCCTGACGCTGTCGCTGCTCTCGGCCATGAGCTACGAGGTCACGCCCCGCATCGAGGGCGCCACGCTGGGCCTGAACTACGGCGTGGACAAGGCGCGCTTCCTGACCCCCGTGCCCGTGGGCGCGCGCGTGCGCGGGCGCATCTCGCTGGCCGAGGTCACGCGCAAGCCCGGCGCGCTCATCATCGCCTGGGACGCGGTGGTCGAGATCGAGGGCGCCGAGGTGGCCGCGGGCGGACGCCCGGCCATGATCGCCCGCTGGCTGAGCCACATCACGCTGGGGCACAAGGCATGAGCGCGAATCCCGCGGCCACGCTCGACGTCGCGGCGCTGGGCCCGTATCTGGAGGCCAACATCCCCGGCTTCCGCGGCCTGCGCGCGGCGGTCAAGTTCCCCACCGGCCAGTCCAACCCCACCTTCCGCCTCGAGGCGGACAGCGGCCTTTACGTGCTGCGCGCCAAGCCGCCGGGCAAGCTGCTCAAATCCGCGCACCAGGTCGATCGCGAGTTCCGCGTCATGCGCGCGCTCGAGGGCACGAACGTGCCCGTGCCGCGCGCGCTGTTCCTGGCCCCCGAGGACAACCCCATCGGGCGCATGTTCTACGTCATGGAGCATCTCGACGGGCGCGTGCTGTGGGACCCGGCCCTGCCCGACATGACCCCGCGCGACCGGGCCGAGATCTACGACGCCATGAACGCGACGCTGGCGGCGCTGCACGACGTCGACGTCGAGGCCGCCGGGCTGGCCGATTTCGGCAAGCCGGGCAGCTATTTCGTGCGCCAGCTGGGGCGCTGGACGCAGCAATACCGGGCCTCGGCGGTCGAGCCGATCGCGGACATGGACGCGCTCATCGCCTGGCTCGAGCGGCATGTGCCCGAAGACGACGGGCAGGTCTCGCTGGTGCATGGCGACTACCGGCTGGACAACATGATGTTCGCCCGCGACGAGAACCGCGTCATCGCGGTGCTGGACTGGGAGCTGTCCACGCTGGGCCATCCGCTGGCGGACCTGGCCTATCAGTGCATGCAGTGGCGCCTGCCCCATGAGGGGGGCTTCCGCGGCCTTGCCGGCGTCGAGCGCGGCCCCGCCACGGGCATTCCCACCGAGGCCGAATACGTGGCCGCCTATTGCCGGCGCCGCGGCATCGCCGAGATCCCGGACTGGACCTTCTGCCTTGCGTTCAGCTTCTTCCGCCTCGCCGCGATCCTGCAGGGCGTCTACAAGCGCGCGCTCGACGGCAACGCCTCGAACCCCGAACGGGCGCTCGAGATCGGCAAGAACGTGCCGCGCCTGGCGGCGCTGGCCATGGACTGCATCAGGGAGGATTCATGAAGAAGCGTTTCGACGGCCTGGCCGTCCTCATCACCGGCGCGACGGGGGGCTTCGGCCGCCTGGCCGCCGCCGCCTTCGCCGAGGAAGGCGCGCGGCTGGTCCTGTCGGACCGCGCGCCCGCCCCGCTCGAATCGCTGGCCCAGACGCTGGACGCGGAATGCGTGACGCTGGCCGGCGACGTTGCCGATCCCGCGCTGCACCGCGACCTGGTCGCCCTGGCCGAGGACAGCTTCGGCGGCCTCGACGTGGCGGTGAACAATGCGGGCATCGCCCACCCCGCCGCCCGGCTCGAGGACATCTCGGACGAGGACGCGCGCGCCGTGATCGAGATCGACCTCCTGGCCGTGTTCTACGCCATGAAGGCGCAGATCCCGGCCATGACCGCGCATGCCGCGCGCACCGGGCGCGGCGCGGCCATCGTCAACATCGCCTCGGTGGCGGGGCTGGCGGGGGCGCCGACCATCTCGGTCTATTCGGCGGCCAAGCACGGGGTGGTGGGGCTGACGCGCTCGGCCGCGGCCGAGAACGCGCGCCGCGGGCTGCGCGTGAACGCCGTGTGCCCCGCCTTCGCGCGCACGCCCATGGTCGAGGCCGGCCTGCTGAGCGGCGAGGACCAGGCCGAGGCCGAGCGTCGCCTGACGCGCGGCGTGCCCATGCGCCGCGTCGCCGATCCGGCCGAGATCATCCCGGCCATCCTGTTCGCCGCCGATCCGGCCAACAGCTTCATGACCGGGCAGACCCTGGCGCCGGACGGCGGCATCACCGCCATCTGACGCCGATGCGCAGGGGCCGCGCCGCGCGGCCCCCGCCTTCGCGCCCTGGCGCGGACCGGCGAAGCGCGGCCGAAGCCCGGCGCGAGGCCCCCAGACCCAATCCGGCCCTCGCAATCCGGCCCTGCGAGGCCGCGGCGCGGTTGCTCGGCCATCTTTCCGGCCAGCCGCCGGGCGCGCTTCGCTCGACCTGCCGCGACGCCCTGGCTTCCGCGGCCCGCTGCAGGCGGCCCCGGCGCCCGCGTCCCTCAGCCTGCCGCCCGGCCGTCCGCCGAGCCCGCGCCAAGGCGCCCGAAGACCTCGGCCAGCATGGCCTCGATCTCGGCGCGGTCCTGATCGTCGAAGAAGGCGGGCCGGTCGCTGTCCACGTCCAGCACCCCCAGCAGCGCACCCCGCCCGTCGAAGACCGGCGCGACGATCTCCGAGCGCGTCGAGGACGAGCACGCGATGTGCCCCGGAAAGGCGTCCACGTCGTCCACCACCTGCGTGCGCCCGGTGCGCGCCGCCGCCCCGCACACCCCGCGCGAGAACGGGATGGTCAGGCAGCCATGACCGCCCTGATAGGGGCCGATCTTGAGCGTCTCGCCCCCGACGTTGCGATAGAAACCCACCCAGTCCCAGCCGTCGAAGGCGTGGAACAGCTCGCATGCCACCGTGGCCATCAGCGCCACCACGTCCTCCTCGCCCTCGGTCAGGGCGCGGATGCGCGCGCGCGTCTCGCGCCAGATCTCGGTCTTGTCCATGCTCTCGCCCCCATTTGCATGCGCGCGCCCATCCATGCGCGCGCTCGTCTGCGGCGCGCTCATGCCGCCTCGTCCATGCGCGCGCGCCACAGCGCCCATGCGCGCGCCTCGGCCGCCTCGAGATCGGGCGCCAGCCCCGCCGACAGCAGCGCCAGCGCCGCCGTGCCCGCGACGGTCGCCGCCGCGTAGGGATCGTCCTCTTCGCCGCGCCAGACGGCGAGAAAGCGCGCGGCCGAGGGCTCGGGCTCGGCATGGCGGCGCGCCGGCGCCTCGATCAGCGGCGGGGCCGTCTCTTCGAAGGCGCGCCCGTGCTCGAGACGGAACAGCTCGACCCTCTTGGCCGGGACGCGCTCGGCCTCGCCGCCGCCGCCCTTGACCGCGATCATCGAGCGCGCGCCCAAAAGCGCCGCCGCCTGCTGCTGCAAGGCGCGGTAGGAGGGGTGGAACACCCCCTGCACCGAGGCCCCCGCCCCCGCCGGATCGAACAGCTTGAGCGCCGTGTTCGCCGGCGAGCGCAGGCCCAGCACCTTGCGCAGGCGCAGCACGCGCAAGAGCTCGGGGTCGATCGCCTCGAGCGGCGCATAGGCCAAGCCCGTCGCGGCCAACGCCGCGGCGGCCTCGGCGGGCGTGCGCGCCGGCGCGATCCCCAGCGCCTCGAGCGCCGCGCGCGTGTGCAGCGGATGGCTCATGTGGCTGTTGTAGCCGTGCATGAACACCCGCGCCCCGCCCCGCGCGGCCAGAAGCGCCGCCAGCACGAACCACGGCGCCCCGCGCGAGCGCCCCGCCGCGTAGGAGGGCCAGTCCAGCGTCGCGCCGATGCCCGCCCAGGGCCGGGCGCGCGCGCGCATGGCGTCGACGAAGCCGGCGATCTCGTCGGCGCTCTCGCCGCGATAGCGCATGAGCATGAGCAGCGCGCCCACCGCCTCGGGCGCGGCGCGGCCGTCAAGGATGCGCGCCATGGCGTCGGCGGCCTCGGCGCGGGTCAGATGGCGCGCGCGGCCCGGCCCGCGCCCCAGCGCGCGCACATGCGCCGCAAAGGCGGCGTCGTCTTCGTCGGATCGTCCGGTCGTCATGGCGCGTTCGGCTCCTGCGGCTACGGGCGGGCGGGGGCCAGACGCAGCGCGTTGCTCAGCCGCCCGGCGGCCTCGGGGCCGACGGCGCCGCAGATTCGCACCGCCCCGCCCGGCTCGGCCGCCAGGCAGTAATCATGCGATCCGGCGTCCAGATTCAAGGCCATGCGCGGCGCCGCCTGCGCCGCCAGCGCCAACGCAGCCTCGTGCAGCGTCAACGGCGCGCCGCTGTTCCACAGCCCCACCGCCCCGTCGGCGCGCTGGAAAAGGATGCGGCGACGCGCGCGCGGCGCGTCCTCGGCCGGGCGCAGGTCCAGCGCGCCCTCGCGGATGAGCAGATGGGACTGCATCGCCGAGGCGCCCGCCCCCTCGGCCGCGCGCGCGAAAGCCACGCGCCCGGCCAGCGTGGACAGGTCGTGCACGCGCCCCCCAAGCGGCACGGCGCGCACCTGCGCGATGCGCAGCGCGCCGTCCGCGCCGATCAGCGCCAGCCCGTCCATGCGCGCAAGCTCGAGGCTGACGCGCCGGCCCTTGCGGATGAACACGCCCACCGGCTTGGGCTTGCCGCCCGCCCGCCGGTCCGTGGCGGTGTAGGCGCCCGCAGCCTCGACCGCGCCGGGGGGCGGGCGCCCCAGAAGGTCGGCGTCCTCGGGCAGCAGCAGAAGCTGGGCCTCATAGGCGCCCGGACAGGCGAAGAACTCGATCCGCGCGGGCGGCTCGGCCTCGGGCGCGGGCGCGCAGCCCGCCGCCGCGGCCGCGGCCCGAAGCGCCAGCGCGGCCGCAAGCCCGAGCGCGCGGCGCGCCCGACTCACGAGGGGGTGATGCCGCGCAGACGCTCGGAGCGGCGGCGCAGCAGCTCGAGCACCGTCAGCAGGATGACCGACAGCGTGACCAGGATCGTGGCCACCGCCAGGATGGTCGGGCTGATCTGCTCGCGCAGGCCCGTGAACATCTGCCAGGGCAGCGTCTTCTGCCCGGCCGAGCCGACGAACAGCACCACCACCACCTCGTCGAACGAGGTGATGAAGGCGAACAGCGCGCCCGACACCACGCCCGGCAGGATCAGCGGCATCTGCACCTTGAAGAAGGTGCGCACCGGCCCCGCCCCCAGATTGGCCGCCGCGCGCACCAGCGAGCGGTCGAAGCCCACCAGCGTCGCCGTGACCGTGATGATGACGAAGGGCGTGCCCAGCGCCGCATGCGCCAGCACCACGCCCCAATAGGTGCCCTGCAGCCCGATGCGCGAGTAGAAGAAATACATGCCCGCGGCCGAGATGATCAGCGGCACGATCATGGGCGAGATCAGCACCGCCATGATCGTTCCCTTGAAGGGCATCTTGCCCGAGCTGAGCCCGATCGCCGCCAGCGTTCCGAACGCCACCGACAGCAGCGTGGCCATGGGCGCGATCGCGAACGAGTTGCGCAGCGCGTTCTGCCAGCCCGAGTCGGTGAAGAAGTCGCGGTAGTGATCCAGGCTGTAGCCGGACGCTTCGAAGCGCAGCATCTCGGGGGTGAAGGTGAAGAAGGGCTGCGCGTTGAAGCTGAGCGGGATGATGATCAGGATCGGGATGATCAGGAACAGGAAGATCAGCGCGCAGATGAAGCGGAAGGCGTAGTGCCAGCCGCGCTGCAGCGGAGTCGCGTAGGGGGGGAGCTTGCTCATGGTCCGTCTCCTCAGCCCAGCTTGACGTTGTCGATGCCGACGATCTTGTCGTAGGCCCAGTAGAGCGCCAGCACCAGGATCAGCAGCAGCGAACTCAGCGCCGCGGCCAGCCCCCAGTTCAGCGACACCGAGATGTGGTAGGCGATGCGGTTCGAGATGAAGGTGCCCGACGTGCCGCCCACCAGCTCGGGGGTGATGTAGTAGCCGATGGCCAGGATGAAGCACAGGATCGCCCCCGCGCCGATGCCCGGGATGGTCTGCGGGAAATAGACCCGCCAGAAGGCGGTCCAGTCGTTGGCGCCAAGGCTCTTGGCCGCGCGCACATAGCTGGGCGGCACCGTCTTCATCACCGAATAGAGCGGCAGGATCATGAAGGGCAGCAGGATGTGCGTCATGGCGATGATCGTGCCCGTCTGATTGTTGATCAGCGCCAGCCGGTGCGCGTCGTCGATCAGCCCGATCCCGACCAGCAGGTCGTTGATCACGCCCTGCTGCTGCAGCAGCACCTTCCACGCCGAGGTGCGCACCAGAAGCGAGGTCCAGAACGGCAGCAGCACCAGGATCATCAAAAGGTTCGAGGTGCGCGCGGGCAGGTTCGCCAGCAGCCACGCCACAGGATAGCCCAGCAGCAGGCACATCCCCGTGATGACCGCCGAAAGCGAGATCGTGCGCCAGAACAGCTTCAGGTAGATGCGGTCCTTCTCGTCGCGCAGATGCACGCCCTCAGCGTCGCGCTGCATGTCGAGCGCGGCCAGGAAGTAGCCGTCGGTGAAGCGCGGCGAGAACTGCTTGATGACGCGCCAGGTCTCGACGTCGGCCCAGTCGTCGTCGGCCTTGACGAATTGCGGCTTGAGCGGCTTGTCGGGATCCATGCGCTTGATCCGCCGGCCCATCTTGCGGAAGACCGACGAGATGCCCGACTTCTCGTAGTTGAGCCGCTGGCCCACCTGGGTGTGCTTCTTCTCGGCGACGGCGACCTTGAGATCCTCGTAGAGCGCGCGGAACACCGGCTCGTCGGGGGCCTGACCGCTCGCCGGATCCCAGTCCTCGAGCGCCTCGACCGTGCGCGGCAGCGTGTCGGCGACGATCTCGTTCTCGACCGAGCGGAACAGCATGTCGCCGATGGGGGCGATGAAGGTCAGCAGGATGAAGCCCAGAAGCGGCGCCGTCAGCAGAAAGGCGCGCAGCCGCAGCCGCCGCTCGGCCCGCCGCAGCGATACCTTCAGCGGCGTTCCGTCCGCGGCCAGGACCGGCCCGCCATTCGCGCTCGCGTCGCTCATCTTCGCCTCGCTCGCTTGCTTGTTTCCGATCGGCGCCCCGTGGGGCGTCGCGCGCCTCGGCGCGGTCCGCCATGCGGGCCGCCCCGGGGGGCGCGGGGTCGGGCGCGGCGAAGGATGCCGCCGCGCCCGCGCGTCATCGGCGGCGGCCCGCCCGGAAGACGGGCCGCGCGCGGCTCACTGGCTCAGCCAGGCCTGGAACTTGGCGTCCAGATCGTCGCGGTAATCCGCCCACCACTCGTAGTTGTAGAGCAGCGTGTTCTTGGCGTTGTCCGGGTTGGTCGGCATGTGCGGCGCCATGTCGATGCCCAGCTCGGCATGCTTGCCGACCAGCGGAGCCGACGACTTGCGCGCCGGGCCGTAGGCGATGTACTTGGCCTGGTCGGCCAGACGCTGCGTGTCGGTGGCGAAGCGCACGAAGTGCAGGGCGCGGTTCTTGCGGTCCTCGGGCAGGCCGGCGGGGATGACCCAGCCGTCAAGATCGAACACCTGCATGTCCCACAGCATGCCCACGGGCTGCTTCTGCTCGGCGATCAGCGCGAACAGGCGGCCGTTGTAGGTCGAGCCCATCACGACCTCGCCGTCGGCCAGCAGCTGCGGCGTCTCGGCGCCGGCGGTCCACCAGATCACGTGGTCCTTGATGGTGTCGAGCTTGGCGAAGGCGCGGGCCTGGCCCTCTTCGGTCTCGAGGACGTCGTAGATGTCCTCCTTGGCGACGCCGTCGCAATAGAGCGCCCATTCGAGGTTGCCGATCGGCCGCTTCTCGAGCGCGCGCTTGCCCGGATACTTCTCGAGGTCGAAGATCGCGCAGATCGAGGTCGGCGGCTCGGACACCATGTCGGTGCGGTAGCCCACCGCCGTCGAGTAGACGATCTGCGGGATGAAGCACTCGGTCACCAGAAGGTCGCCGAAATCGACCGAGGCGGGCGTGCCGTCGGGGGCGGGCGCCAGCTGGGTGTCGGGGTCGATGGGCATGGCCAGGCCCTCGTCGCACAGACGGATCGCGTCCGAGGCCACCACGTCCACCACGTCCCAGGTGATGTTGCCCGCCTCGGCCATGGCGCGCATCTTGGCCACGGCCTCGGCCGAGCTCTCGTCCCAGATGACGTTCACGCCGGGGTTGAGGGCCTTGTAGGGCTCGACATAGGCCTTGCGCTGCGATTCCTGATAGGCGCCGCCCCACGAGACGATGGTCATCTCGTTGGCGCAGTTCTCGCAAGGCGGCATGTCCTCGGCCATCGCGGCCCAGCCGGCGGCGGACACCGCGGCGGCCGCGCCAAGGCCAAGCATGGTCTTGAGATTCATGACATAACTCCCGTTTGTCGTTGTGGTCTTCGATAACCGACGTCGCCGCGCGGCAAGGCGCGGCGCGCCGGATTCCTCATTCCGCGTCCAGCGCGCGGCAGTCCTCGGGCCGCCAGGACAGCGTCGTCACCTCGCCCACCGTCAGCGCCGCGTGCTCGGAGGCGTTGGGCACCTTGACGATGAAGTCGGTGTTGCCGTGCACCTCCATCCGGCAACGGATGTGGTCGCCCAGATAGATCAGCTCGAGCACGCGCGCCTCGACCGAGTTGAAGTCGGGCTTGGCGCCGATCTCGACGCGCTCGGGGCGGATCGACAGCCGCGTGCGCGAGCCGGGGCCGGCGATGTTCACCGCCAGGGCGCGCGCCGTCTCGCCATTGTCGAAGCGCACCAGGCACAGCTCGCCCTCGACCGCCTCGACGGTGGCGTCGAGCTTGTTGTTCTCGCCGATGAACTGGGCCACGAAGCTGTTCATCGGCTTCTCGTACAGCGTCGCCGGATCGTCCAGCTGCTGGATGCGCCCGTCGTTGAACACGGCGATGCGGTCCGACATGGTCAGCGCCTCGGACTGGTCGTGGGTGACATAGACCACCGTCACGCCCAGACGCTCGTGGATGTGCTTGATCTCGAACTGCATCTGCTCGCGCAGCTGCTTGTCCAGCGCGCCCAGCGGCTCGTCCATCAGCACCAGCGGCGGGTCGAACACCAGCGCGCGCGCCACGGCGATGCGCTGCTGCTGACCGCCCGACAGCTGCGCCGGGCGGCGGCTGGCGAAGTCGGACATCTGCACCATGTCGAGGGCGCGCGCGACCTTCTCCTCGATCTGGGCGCGGCTCATCTTGCGCACCTCGAGCGGGAAGGCCAGGTTCTCGGCCACCGTCATGTGCGGGAACAGGGCGTAGTTCTGGAACACCATGCCGATGCCGCGCTTGTGCGGCGGGACCGAGTTGATCGGCCGCCCGTCCAGCAGGATGTCGCCATGGGTGGCGGTCTCGAAGCCTGCCAGCATCATCAGACAGGTGGTCTTGCCCGAGCCCGACGGGCCGAGCATGGTCAGGAACTCGCCGCGCCCGATGTTCAGATTCAGGTCTTTGACGACCAGCGTCTCGCCGTCATAGCTTTTCTGGACGTGATCGAACACGACGAAGGCGTCGTCGGCGCTTGTCATATGACCTTCCCTGTTCTTCGTTGTCGTTTGTTGTCGTTTTTGTCGCGCGCCCCTTTGCGCCGGCGGGCGCCGGAACGTCATCGGCGCAAGCTAAACACGTCGCGGCGGGGGGTTACAAGGGCATTGAACGACATTCGAAGGCTGTAAAACGACGCGCCGCCCCGCCTTCGCGCGGCGCGCGAAGATGCCCGGCGCGTTTCGCGCGCCGCGCCGTTGCGCCGGACGGCCCGCCGCCCGGCGCCGCGCGAGCGCGCGCCGCATTGACCCCGCCCGCGAAACATGCGGTTCTGAAGGCGTTCGCCGATCTTCCGACCACCCTTCACGCGGAGCGCGCATGACGGCGCATCGTCCATGGACCGTCTGAGCGAGATGGAGGCCTTCGCCCGCGTGGTCGAACTGGGCGGCTTCACCGAGGCCGCGCGGCGCATGGGGGTCTCGAAATCGGCCGTGTCCAAGGCCGTCGCCGCGCTCGAGGAACGGCTGGGCGCGCGGCTGCTGACCCGCACCACGCGCCGCGTGGCGCCGACCGCGATCGGCGCCGCCTTCTACGAACGCGCCCGCCGCGTGATCGAAGAGGCCGAAGAGGCCGAGCGCATGGTCACCGCGCTGCACGGCGCGCCGCGCGGCGAGCTGCGCGTCTCGGCCCCGGTCAGCTTCGGGCTGCGGGTGCTGGCGCCGGCCGTGGCCGATTTCATGCGCCAGAACCCCGAGGTGACGCTGACGCTGTCGCTCGACGACCGCTTCGTCGAGCTGGTGTCGGCGGGCTTCGACATGGCGGTGCGCATCGGCCGCCTGCCGGACTCCAGCCTCAAGGCGCTGCGCCTGCGCAAGGTCGATCTGCTTCTGGCGGCCTCGCCCGAGTATCTGGCGCGCGCGGGCGTGCCGCGCCGCATCGAGGACCTGGCCGACCACCAGCTTCTGCGCTACGCCCATCAGGCGACGGGCGCCAGCTGGCGGCTGCGCGGCCCCGGCGGCGAAGAGCGGCAGGTGCGCGCGCGCGGGCGTCTGGTCGCCGACAATGGCGACGCCCTGGCGCTGGCGGCCGAAGCGGGGCTGGGCATCGTGCTGAGCCCGGATTTCATCATCGCCGAGGCCTTGGCGGCCGGGCGGCTGGTCGAGGTGCTGCCCGAATGCCGCCCCGAGCCGGCGGCCGCCTATGCCGTCCGCCCCGCGGGGCCTTTCCCGCCGCCGCAGCTCAGCGCCTTCGTCGACTTTCTGGCCCAGCGGCTGCGCGATGACTGAGGCTGCCCGGCGACGGCGCGATGACGGCGCGATGGACGGCGCGATGACGGGGCGATGACGGCGCGATGACGGGGCGATGAGATGGGCGGGGCGATGACGGGGCGACGAGATGGGCCGGGCGATGGATGACCGAGGCTGCGCAACGACCGGGGCGGGACGATGACCGAGGCCGCGCGATGACCGCCGCCGCGCCGCGCCCGCCGCGCGTGGTCCTGTGGGGAACCTGCGACCTGGGCAAGCCGCGCACGCGCATCCTCGTCGAAGGGCTGCGCGCCCAGGGCGTCGAGGTGATCGAGATCGTCGCCCATGTCTGGGAGGGCGTCGAGGACAAGAGCGTCCTGCCCCGACGGGCGCGCGCGCTGCGCCTTGCGCGCATGGCGGCGGCCTGGCCGGCTCTGGCCGCGCGCTATGCGCGCGCGCCCGCGCATGACGCCGTTCTGGTCGGATACATGGGCCAGTTCGACGTGCTGCCGGCCGCGCTGCTGGCGCGCCTGCGCGGGGCGCGGCTGGCCTGGGACATGTTCCTGTCGCTGCACGACGCCGTCGCCCATGACCGCGCCCTGGCGCGACCGCGCTCGGCGGCGGGGCGGCTGCTGCGCGCGCTCGAGCGCGCGGGGGCGCGGCTGGCCGACGTGGTCTTCGTGGACACGGCCGCGCATGCGCGCCGCATCGAAGGGCTGCTGGACCTGCCGCCGGGCGCGCTGGCGCATGTGCCCGTCGGCGCCGAGCCGGCGGCCTTTCCGCGCCTGCCGCCGCCGCCCCCGCCGGCCGCAAGGCGGTTGCGGCTGCTGTTCTACGGCCAGATGATTCCGCTGCACGGCGTCGAGACGATCCTGCGCGCGGCGCTGTCCGAGCGCGGCGCCGCGCATGACTGGACGCTGATCGGCCGCGGCCAGCAGGAGGGGCTGGTGCGCGAGGCGCTGGCGCGCGCGGGCGCACGCGCGGCGCATGTGCGCTGGCGCGAGTGGGTTCCCTATCGCGAGCTGATCGCGCAGATGCGCCGCGCCGACATCTGCCTCGGCGTCTTCGGCGGTTCGGGCAAGGCGGGCTGCGTGACGCCCAACAAGGTGCACCAGGCCCTGGCCGCCGGGCGCCCGGTGGTCACGCGCGACGGACCGGCGCTGCGCGAGCTGGCGGCCGCGATCGGCCCCGAGCCGGGCCTCGAGGCCGCCGCGCCCGAAGATCCCGAGGCGCTGCTCGACGCCATCGACCGCCTCGCCGCGCGCGGCCTGCCCCAGCCCTCGGAACGCGCCGCGCGCGTCTTCTCGCCCGAGGCGATCGGCGCGCACGCGGCGCGGCTCATCCTGCCCCGGGCGCCGCGCGCCCGCGAACGCGAAGACCAGACGCAGAGCGCCAGGCCATGACCAGCGAGCAGAGCGGCGCCGTCGCCGGCCCGACCTTCCACCCCGTTCACGGACCGGCGCTTGCGCAGCTTGGCTGGACGCCGGCGCCGCGCTATCTGCTGCGCCGCGATCGCGTGCTGCGGGCCCTGCGCGGGCTGCGGGGCGCGCGCGTGCTCGACATCGGCTGCGGCGCCGGCGCGCTGCTGCGCGAGCTGGCGCAGATGGGCCACCGCGGCGCGGGGCTCGAGCGCTCGGCCCAGGCGCGCGCCCTGGCCGCGGTCATGAACCCCCCCGGCGGCCCGGTCGAGATCCGCGCCGAGCCTGCGCCCGACTGGGATGGGGCCTTCGACGTGCTGTGCTGCTTCGAGGTGCTCGAGCACATCGAGGACGATCTGAGCGCGCTGCGCGCATGGACGCGCATGCTGCGCCCCGGCGGGCTTGCGCTGCTGTCGGTCCCCTCGCGCCCCGAGCTCTGGGGGCCGGCCGACGTCTGGGCGGGCCATGTGCGGCGCTATCGCCGGCCCGGCTTCCGCGCCCTGATCGAAGGCGCGGGGCTGCGGGTCGAGCGGATCGAGAGCTACGGCTTTCCGCTGGCCAATCTCATGGAGCCGCTGCGCCATCGCGTCTACGCGCGTCAGCTGGCGAAGCCGGACCGCGCCGAGGCCGATCCGCAGACGCTGACGCTGCGCAGCGGCGCCGACCGCAGGGCGGAAACGCGCATCTGGCCGCTGCTGGCCTCGTGGCCGGGTTCGCTGGCCATGCGCGCGGCGACGCTGGCGCAGCGTCCCTTCCTGCGAACCGACCTTGGAAACGGCTATCTGGCCGTGGCGCGCAAGCCATGAGGGCGGGGCGCGCGGCGCGGCTGCTCGGCGCGGCGGCGGCGCTCGGCGCCGCGCTCTGGGCGCTGCGCCAGGGCCTGCACGCGATGCCCTCCATCGCGCCGGGAGATCCGCGCGTTCTGGGCGCGCTGGCCGCCTCGGTCGGGCTGTATCTGGCGGCGACGCTTTGCGCGGCCGAGGGCTGGCGCCAGATCCTGCTCGCAACCGGCGCCGGGGCGCGGCGACGCCTCGCCTGGTCGCAATTCCTGACGGCGCAGATCGGCAAGTATCTGCCGGGCAACGTTCTGCATCTGGCCGGGCGCGCGGGCCTTGCGCTGCGCGACGGCGTTCCCGCGCCCCTGGCGGCGGCGGCGATGGCGCTGGAGCTGGCGCTGAGCGCGGCGCTGGCGCTGGCGGCGGCGCTGGCGGGCGCGGCCGCCCTGCCCGGTCTGCGCGCCGCGCTGGCGGCGCAGGCGGGCGGCGCGGCGCAGCTGCTCGATCAGGCGCAGGAGCTTGGCGGCTGGGCGTGGGGCGCGGGGGCGCTGGCGGCCGCGCTGCTGGCGGGGGCGGTGTGGATGGGGGCGCGCCTCGCCCCCGTCCTGCGCGCGGCGCTGGGGCGGGCGCGGCCCGGGCGGCTGGCCGCTTTCGCCGCGCTTCAGCTTGCGGTGCTGGCGCTGCTGGGGCTGTCGCTGCAGGCGGCGGGAAGGGCGACGGGCGCGGCGATGGACGCGCCGACGGCCATGGCCGCCTTCGCCGGCGCGTGGCTCGTCGGCATGATCACGCCCGGCGCGCCCGGCGGGGCGGGCGTTCGCGAGGCGGCGCTGGTGCTGGCGCTGGGGCCGAGCGTGGGCGCGCCGGCGGCGCTGGCCTGCGCGCTGGCCCATCGCGCGGCGTCGATGCTGGGCGATGCGCTGGCCTGCGCGCTGGGCCTTGCGCTGCGCGCGGGACTGCGCGCCCGATAGGCGCCGGCCCGCAGCCGGGCGAGGCGGCGCGGGGCCGAACCCGATGCGCGCCCGAAGCAGGATCCGGCGCCCGGATCAAGGCCCCGCCGGGGCCCCGTCAAGGCCCGTAAAGGCCCGTCAAGGCGCGCCATGGCCCGTCAGGGATTGAGCCGCGTCACCGTCCATTCCTGCGACAGCGGGTCCTGTCGCGTCCAGCGGAAGCGGTCATGCAGGCGGTGCGCGCCGTCGGCCCAGAACTCGATCTGCAGCGGGCGGATGCGAAAGCCGCCCCAGAAAGGCGGGCGCGGCGGCGCGCCCATGAAGCGCGCGCCCGCCTTGGCCGCCTCGGCCATCAGATGCGCGCGCGAGGACAGCGGCTCGGACTGACGCGAGGCCCATGCCCCGACGCGCGACGCCAGCGAGCGCGAGGCGAAATAGGCGTCGGCCTTGGGGCCCTCCTCGCGCTCGACCAGACCGCGGGCGCGGATCTGGCGGCGCAGGGTCTTCCAGTGAATGACGAAGGCCGCGCGCGGATTGGCCGCCAGCTGCCGCCCCTTGGCCGAACCGTAATTGGTGTAGAACAGGAAGGCGCCCCCTTCGGCGGCGGGCTCGATCTCCTTGAGCAGCACCATGCGCACATCGGGCATGCCGTCGGGGTCGGCCGTGGCCAGAGCCATGGCGTTGGGATCGTTCGGCTCGGTCCTTTCCGCCTCGGCCAGCCACGCGGCGGCCAGCGCGAAGGGATCGTCGCCGGCGAAGATGCCGCCGCGCGGCTCGGTCTCGATGATGCGGGGGGGCTGGGTCATGGGCGCGCTCCTGCGGTTGCTGCCGGCGCAGCATAGCGCGCGCGCCGCGCGCGGCAACGCCCCCGCCCGACCCCCGCAACGCCCCCGCCCCGCTTGCGCCCCCGGCCCGGCGCGCGCCCTGCGGAGCGCTCCGCCCCGCGGCCTTCGCCGGACCCTGCGCCGCGCCCGCGCCGCGGCCGGGCTTGATGCTGCGCGCGATATGGCCTAATTGCTCCGCACCCGAAAAGCGACAGGAGCAGGGGCATGGCTGGACTGATGGCGGGCAAGCGCGGCCTTATCATGGGCGTGGCGAACAAGCAGTCGCTGGCGTGGGGCATCGCGCAGGCCTGCGCCGCGCAGGGCGCCGAGCTGGCCTTCTCGTATCAGGGCGAGGCGCTGGGCAAGCGCGTGACGCCGCTGGCCCAGTCGGTGGGCTCGGACCTGGTGCTGGAGTGCGACGTGACCCAGCCCGGCTCGATCGACGCGCTGTTCGAGACGCTGCGCGCGCGCTGGGGCAAGCTGGACTTCCTGGTCCACGCCATCGGCTTTTCCGACAAGAACGAGCTGCGCGGCCGCTACGTCGACACCAGCCCCGAGAACTTCGCGCTGACGATGAACGTCTCGGTCTATTCCTTCACCGCCGTCGCCCAGCGCGCCGAGAAGATGATGCCCGAGGGCGGCGCGATGCTGACCCTGACCTATTACGGCGCCGAGCGCGTCATGCCGCACTACAACGTCATGGGCGTGGCCAAGGCCGCGCTCGAGGCCTCGGTGCGCTACATGGCCATGGACCTCGGGCCGAAGGGCATCCGCGTCAACGCGCTCTCGGCCGGGCCGATCAAGACGCTGGCGGCCTCGGGGATCGGCGACTTCCGCTACATCCTCAAGTGGAACGAGCTCAACTCGCCCCTGCGCCGCAACGTCACGCAAGAGGATGTGGGCAAATCCGCGCTCTATCTGCTCTCGGACCTGTCCTCGGGCGTGACCGGCGAGACGCACCATGTGGACGCGGGCTATCATGTGGTCGGCATGAAGGCCGAGGACGCGCCCGACATCGACGTGGTCCAGGGCCGCAAGTGACCGCCCGCAGCCGCAGCAGGAGAGACCCCATGGCCGCCGACCGCCTTCCCCACGAAAAGGGCTTTCACGTCAGCTGGGACCAGATGCACCGCGACAGCCGCGCGCTGGCCTGGCGGCTGGACAAGCAGGGCCCCGGCGAGGACGGCGCCTGGAAGGCGGTGGTCGCCATCACCCGCGGCGGCATGGTGCCCGCCTGCATCGTCGCGCGCGAGCTGGACATCCGCATCGTCGACACGATCAGCGTCAAATCCTACGACCACCAGACCCAGACCGAGGCCAAGGTGCTCAAGGCCCCCGACGCGGCGCTTCTGGGCGACGGCGAGGGCGTGCTGGTGGTGGACGACCTGGTCGACAGCGGCAAGACGCTGGAGCTGGTGCGCAAGCTCTACCCCAAGGCGCATTTCGCCACCGTCTACGCCAAGCCCAAGGGGCGCGCGCAGGTGGACACCTTCATCACCGAGGTCAGCCAGGACACCTGGATCTTCTTCCCCTGGGACATGGCGCTGCAATACGTCGAGCCCTATCGCGGACGCTGAGCGGCGACGCCGGACCGGCGCGGGCGGGCCGCCAAAAAAAGGGCCGCGCCGGGCGCGGCCAGTCTGACAGGGAGGAGTCCAGCCGACGGAAACCACCAAACCGCCGGCTGAGTCCCACTATGACCTGAAATAGTTAACAACGCCTGAAGGCGCGCGCCCCTTCGCGCGCTTTCGCCGCGCTTGCGCCCCGCCGGGCCTTGCGATTTTCTCTGGCGGCGCGCGCCCGACTGGCGCATTGTGCGCCCGACGCAGGCGGCGCGGAACAAGGTTCCGCAACGTCGCCCGCGCGCCGAACCCAAAGACGAAGCAGGAGCCGCGACATGCTCGGCCAGATGATGAACACCCAGCTCCGAATCTCTTCGATCCTGGAGCACGCGAACGCCGTCTTCCCCCATCAGGAAATCGTCACCCGCACCCCCGAGGGCCCCGTCACGCGCGCCACCTTCCGCCAGATGCGCGACCGCGCCCATCGCCTGGCGCACGCGCTTGCGCGGCTTGGCGTCAAGCGCGCCGACCGGGTCGGGACCATCGCCTGGAACACCCAGCGCCATGTCGAGGCCTACTACGCGATCTCGGGCATGGGCGCGGTGTGCCACGTGATGAACCCGCGCTACGCGCACGAGCAGCTGGTCTACATCATGAACCATGCCGAGGACGAGGTGCTGCTCATCGACCGCACCTTCATCCCGCTGGTCGCCGCCCTGCGGCCCAAGCTGCCCAGGCTGCGGCACGTCATTCTCATGACCGAGGCCGAGGCGCAGCCGACCGGCGCCGACGCGCCCTTCGAGATGCTCAACTACGAAGAGCTGCTGGCCGCCGAGGACGGCAAGGGCGACTATCCCTGGCCCGAGCTGGACGAGAACTCGGCCGCCGGGCTGTGCTACACCTCGGGCACCACGGGCAACCCCAAGGGGGTGCTCTACTCGCACCGCTCGACCGTGCTGCATGCCATGGCCACCGCGCTGCCCAGCGCCGTCAACATCGCCGAAACCGACAGCGTGATGCCTGTGGTGCCGATGTTCCACGTCATGGCCTGGGGCCTGCCCTATTCGTGCATGATCGGCGGCGCCAAGCTGGTGATGCCCGGCCCGAACCTGGACGGCGCCTCGCTGTTCGAGCTGATGGACGCCGAGGGCGTGACCATGGCCGCCGGCGTGCCGACCATCTGGCTCGGCCTTCTGTCCGAGATGCGCAAGCGCGGCCGCGCCCCGAACGGCTTCAAGCGCACGCTGATCGGCGGCTCGGCCCCCGCCACCGCCATGATCGCCGCCTATGAGGGCGAGTTCGGCATCGACGTCATGCAGGGCTGGGGCATGACCGAGATGAGCCCCGTCGGCTCGGTCGCCACCATCCCGCCCTCGAAGGCGCATCTGCCCTTCGACGCGCGCATGGCGCTCAAGTCCAAGCAGGGCCGGCAGGTCTTCGGCGTCGAGCTCGACATCGTGGACGAGAACGACCGCCCCCTGCCCCATGACGGCAAGACCTCGGGGCGGCTGGTGGCGCGCGGGCCGTGGATCGCCTCGGGCTATTACGGCATCGACCAGTCGCCGCTGACCTCGACCGGCTGGCTCGACACCGGCGACATCGCCACCATCGACGAGGACTCGTTCGTCACCATCGTCGACCGCGCCAAGGATCTGGTGAAGTCGGGCGGCGAGTGGATCAGCTCGATCGACGTCGAGAACGCGGCCATGGGCTGCCCGGGCGTCGCGCAGGCGGCGGTCATCGGCGTGCCCCATCCCAAATGGGACGAGCGCCCGCTGATCATCGTCGTCGCGGCCGAAGAGAACCCCGCCGACAAGGAGCGCGTCATGACGCATCTGGCCAAGGTCCTGCCCAAATGGCAGCTGCCCGACGACGTGGTGTTCATCGACGCGATGCCGCTGGGCGCGACCGGCAAGATCCTCAAGACCGAGCTGCGCGAGCGCTTCCGCGACCACCTGACGGGTTGACCCGCCCCGCAGCGCGCCCCGCCGCCCCCGACCGGGCGGCGGGGCGTCGCTCATTTCATGTGCACATAGCTTCCGGGCGCGTCGGGCAGCGCATCCGGGTCGACCCCCGGCGCGCCCATGCGCGGCGGATCGACCGGCGCGCCCGACAGATCGGCCAGCCACGCCGCCCAGCTGGGCCACCACGAGCCCTCGCGCAGCTCGGCCGCCGCCATCCAGGCGTCGGGGTCCAGGCGGCGCGCGTCATGGTGCGTCGTGCGGATGCGGTGGCGCCGGCGCGGATGCCCGGGCTCCGAGACCACGCCGGCATTGTGCCCGCCATTGGTCAGCGCAAAGGTCACGTCCGCATCGGCGAGGTTGTGGATCTTGTAGACCGAGCGCCAGGGGGCGACGTGGTCCGTCTCGGTTCCCAGCGCGAAGATGGGCGTGCGCACGTCGCGCAGCCAGACCGGGCGCCCCTCGACCTCGAACTTGCCCTGCGCCAGCTCGTTGTTCAGGAACAGCTTGCGCAGATATTCCGAATGCATCCGGTAGGGCATGCGCGTGCCGTCGGCGTTCCAGGCCATCAGGTCGGTCATGGGCGCGCGCTCGCCCATCAGGTATTCGCGCATCATCCGCGACCAGATCAGGTCGTTCGAGCGCAGGATCTGGAACGCCCCCGACATCTGCCCCGCCGAAAGCACGCCCTGCTCCCACATCATGTCCTCGAGGAAGCTGACCTGGCTTTCGTTGATGAACAGCAGCAGCTCGCCCGCCTCGGAGAAATCCGTCTGCCCGGCGAAGAAGGTGATGCTGGCAAGGCGGTCGTCGCCCTCGCGCGCCATGGCGGCCGCCGCGATGGCCAGCAAGGTGCCGCCCAGGCAATAGCCCGCCGCATGCACCTTCGCCGGCCCGACGATGGTCTGCACCGCGTCGAGCGCGGCCATGGGCCCCATAAGACGGTAATCCTCCATCGACAGGTCGCGATCCTCGGGGCCCGGATTGCGCCAGTAGATCATGAACACCGTGAAGCCCTGCTCGGTCAGCCACCGGACCATCGAGTTGTGCGGCGACAGGTCCAGGATGTAGCCCTTCATGATCCAGGCCGGGATCAGCAGCACCGGCTCGGGGCGCACCTTGTCGGTGGCGGGCGCGTATTGCACCAGCTCGATCAGGCGGTTGCGATAGACCACCTTGCCCGGCGTGCAGGCGATGTTCTCGCCCACGCGGAAGGCTTCGACGCCCGCCGGCGGCCTGCCCGAGACCATGCGCGCCCAGTCGTCCCAGAAATTCGCCGCCCCGCGCACCAGATTGGCGCCGCCCTCGCGCATGGTGCGCTCGAGCACCTCGGGGTTGGTCAGCGGGTTGTTCGCCGGCGAGAACACGTCCAGCGCCTGGCGGGCGCCGAACTCGAGCGCGCGCTCGTTGGCCTTCGAGACGCCGCGCACCCCCGTGGTCGCGTTCCACCACCATTGCTGGGTCAGCAGGAAGGCCTGCTGCATCAGGTTGAAGGGCGGCTTGCGCCAGCCCTCATGCGCAAAGCGCCGGTCCTGCGGCAGGGGCGCGATGCAGGCCTCGCCCTCGCCGCCCGTCAGCGCGCATGACAGGGCGAAACGCTGGAAACGCAGCAGCTTGCGCCCCGCCTTGTGCGCCAGAAGCGCCTGCTTGCCCGGCGATGCGGCCAGATGCACCGCCCAGTCCGACCAGATGGCCGCCATGGCGGCGGGCGACAGCCCCCCGGTCAGGCGCGCAAGCCCCGCGCGAAAGGCGCGGTCGGCCATCAGCGCGGTCTGCTCGGCGCCGTCGGCCGGCTCGGACCGGGGCGCCGGCCCCGGCAGCGGCGCGAATTCGGGCGCAGGGGGCGCAACGTCGCCGGCGGGGGCGCTGGCGGCGGGGGCGGCTCGGGCGCTGCGGGCGGGCTTGGCGTTGGCGGGGTCGGACATGACGGGCTCCCTGGCTCGATCCGCTGGCGGCGCCGCGCGCCCGGGCCGGGCGCGGCGTCGCGCCGCCCGCAACAGGTAGGGCGCTTGGCGCCGCAGCGCAACATGACGCGGCGCCGCGGTTTACAGCCGCGCCCGTTCGCGCCAAGCTGCGCGCGGCAAGCTGGACGAACCGGGAGGCGAAGATGGCGGACAAGGGCGCGGCGCTGATCATCGGCGCGGGCGACGCCACCGGCGGCGCGGTGGCGCGGCGTTTTGCGCGCGAAGGCTACGTCGCCTGCCCCGTGCGGCGCTCGGCCGACAAGCTGGCGCCCCTGGTCGCGCGGATCGAGGCCGAGGGCGGGCGCGCGCGCCCCTTCGCCGCCGACGCCCGGCGCGAGGACGAGGTGCGCGCGCTGGTCGAGACGATCGAGTCCGAGGTCGGCCCCATCGAGGTCTTCGTCTTCAACATCGGCGCCAACGTTCCCGCCCCGATCCTCGAGCAGGACGCGAAGCGCTACTTCAAGATCTGGGAAATGGCCTGCTTCGCCGGCTTTCTGAGCGGGCGCGAGACCGCCCGCCGCATGGCCGCGCGCGGACGCGGCACCATGATCTTCACCGGCGCCACCGCCTCGCTGCGCGGCGCGGCCGGCTTCGCCGCCTTCGCCGGCGCCAAGCACGCCCTGCGCGCGCTGGCCCAGAGCATGGCGCGCGAGCTGGGGCCGCTGGGCGTGCATGTGGCCCATGTGGTCGTGGACGGCGCCATCGACACCGCCTTCATCCGCGACAACTTCCCCGACATGCACGCCAGCCGCCGCCCGCTGGACGGGCTCTTGAACCCGGACAGCATCGCCGAGGAATACTGGCGCCTGCATGTCCAGCCGCGCGACGCCTGGACCTTCGAGATGGACCTGCGCCCGTGGATGGAGCGCTGGTGAGCCCCGGCGAAAGGACCCCCATGCGCGAGACGACCGAACAAGGCCCCTGGCTGCCCGCCGACCCGCGCGAGGACGCCGGCGCGGGCGCCGCGCGCTGGCTGCGGCCGCCGCGCCCTCTGGCCCAGGGCGGGCGCGAGCGCCTTCTGGGCGTCGAGCTCGAATTCTCGGGCCTGTCGGCGGCCGAGGCGGCCGAAGCGGTGGTGCGGGTCTTCGGCGGGCGCGCGCGCCAGCTGTCCGAGCACCGCGCCCTGGTCGAAGGCGCCGAGGCGGGCGATTTCGAGGTCGAGCTGGACTTTCGCTGGGCCCATGACGGCGCGCGCGATCCGCGCCTGCGCAAGATCCTGGGCGATCTGGGCGAGGCGCTCTTGCCCATGGAGGTGGTCTGCCCGCCCATGCCCCTGAGCCGCGCCCCCCGTCTCGAGGCCCTGCGCGAGGCGCTGCGCCGCGCCGGCGCGCGCGGCGTCGAGGAGCTGCCGCTGCATGCGCTGGGCGCGCAGCTGAACCCCGAGCTGCCGGACCTGGGCGTCGGCTACATCCTGCGCGCCGCGCGCGCCTATCTGCTGCTGAGCGACTGGCTGCGCGACGAGATCCAGCCCACCGCCGCGCGCCGCATCCTGATGTTCGCGCGCCCCTTTCCGGCCGGCTGGGGGCGGCTGATCCTCGACCCGGACTACGCGCCCTCGCTGGCGGGGTTCATCGACGACTACCTGCGCTGGAACCCGACCCGCAACCGCGAGCTGGACCTGCTGCCGCTGCTGGCGCATCTGGACGAAGAGCGCGTGCGCCGCGCCCTGCCGGACGAGAAGATCAACCCGCGCCCGACCTGGCACTGGCGTCTGCCCAACGCGCTGGTGGACGACCCGGACTGGACGCTTTCGCTCGAATGGAACCGCTGGGTGACGGTCGAGCGGCTGGCCGAGCGCCCCGACCTGATCGCCCGCCACGCGCGCGTCTGGATCGAGGATTCGCGCCTGCCGCTGGCGCTCGACCGGGTCGAGCATGCGCGCGCGATCCTGGACGAGCTGTGAGCGCGGCGTCCTCGCCTCGGCGCCCGGTGGTGGGCGTGACCAAGGGCCGCGGGCGCGGCTGGGCGCTGTGGGCCTTCGCGGCGCTGTCGCTGCGGCTGCACGGCGCGCGCCCGCGCCGCATCGAGCCGCCCTTCTCGCCCGAGGCGGCGCGCGGGCTTGACGCGCTCATCGTGGGCGGCGGCGACGACATCGGCGCGACGCTCTATGGCGGCGAGCCGGCGCCGGACATGCGCATCGACCCCGAGCGCGACGCGCTCGAGCTGCGGTTGCTGGAAGAGGCCTGGCGGCGCCATCTGCCGGTGCTGGGCATCTGCCGGGGCGCGCAGATGCTGAACGTGTTTCTGGGCGGCACGCTGCATGCGGACATCGCCCAGGCCTACCCCCATGCCCGGCGCCTGCGCACGCCGCTGCCGCGCAAGCATGTGCGCCTTGCGCCGGGCACGCGGCTGGCGCGAATCATCGGCGACGAGGCGATCGTGGTCAACGCGCTGCATCACCAGTCCATCGACCGGCTGGGCCAGGGGCTGCGGGTGGCGGCGCGGGACGAATACGGCATCGTCCAGGCGGTCGAGCATCGCGGGCGGCTGCTGCGCATCGGCGTGCAGTGGCACCCGGAATTCCTGTTCTACGCGCGCAAGCACCGGCGCCTGTTCGCGGCGCTGACCGACGCCGCCCGCGCCCACGCGGCCACGGCCGCCTGACCCGCGGCCGCTACCCGGCGCGGCGTCGCCGCCCGGCCGGCGCGGCGCGCCCGAGAGCCGCTCGCCCGCCCGCAAGGCGCGGCGTTTCGCGCAATGCGTTCGTCATGGCGCCCCCTCGGCGCGGCATCGGCAAGGCGCGCGCCGGCGGCCGGTTCCCCCGCAAGGCGCGGCTTGGCGCGCAGTGCGTTCGCCAGGGCGCGCCCGCGGCCCGCTTGACGGCCGCCGCGCGCACGGCCCGCACGCGCGCCGCCCATGCGCGCCCCGCCCCCGCGGGCGGCCCGCGGCGGCAAGCCCCGGGCCGCCCGCGCGGCGCCCGGTCCCGGCGCCGGCAGGCCGCCCTCGGCGGTCATGCGCGCCCGCGCAACACCGCGCCCCGGGAACCGGCCCGCTTGCGCCAGGCGCCCGCCGCGGGCGGGCGATCGCGCGCTCAGTCGGCGTCGGGGGCCCAGCCGCTGACGGCCTTGACCTCGAGGAACTCCTCCAGCCCCCAGACGCCGCCCTCGCGCCCGTTGCCCGAGGCCTTGACCCCGCCGAAGGGGCTGCCCGCCGCGCGCGACTTGCCGTTCATCTCGACCATGCCCGAGCGCAGGCGCCGCGCCACGCGGTTGCGGCGCGCGCCGTCGCGGCTCTGGACGTAGTTCGTCAGGCCGTAGGGCGTGTCGTTGGCGATGGCGATGGCCTCTTCCTCGTCCTCGAAGGGAATGATCGACAGGACCGGGCCGAAGATCTCTTCGCGGGCGATGGTCATCTGGTTGTTCACGTCGGCGAAGACGGTCGGACGCACGAACCAGCCGCGGTTGAAGCCCTCGGGGCGGCCGGGGCCGCCGGCGACCAGGCGCGCGCCCTCGTCGATGCCGATCTGGATCAGGCGCTGGATCTTGTCGAACTGCGCCTGGCTGACCACCGGGCCGATGTGGCGGCCGGGCTCGGAAGCGGGCCCGACCTTGACCGATTGCGCCGTGCGCGCGGCGATCTCGACCGCCTCGTCGTAGATCTCGCGCTGGACCAGCATGCGGGTGGGCGCGTTGCACGACTGGCCGGTGTTGTTCATGCAGTGCAGCGTGCCGCGCTTGACCGCGTTCTCGTCCGCGTCGGCGAAGATGATGTTGGCGCCCTTGCCGCCCAGCTCGAGATGCACGCGCTTGAGCGTGTCGGCGGCGTTCTTCGAGATGGCGATCCCCGCCCGGGTCGAGCCGGTGAACGAGATCATGTCGATGTCCGGATGCCCCGAGATCTGCGTACCGGCCCCCGGCCCGTCGCCGTTGACCAGGTTGAACACGCCCGCCGGCGCGCCCGCCTCGTGCACGATCTCGGCGAAGATCATGGCCGAGAGCGGCGCGATCTCGGAGGGCTTGAGCACCATGGAGCAGCCCGTCAGCAGCGCCGGCACGACCTTGAGCGCGATCTGGTTCATGGGCCAGTTCCAGGGCGTGATCAGCCCGCACACGCCGACGGGGTCGAGCAGGATGCGGTCCTCGGGCGCATGCGGGCCCAGGGGGCGTTCGAACTCGAAATTCTCGAAGGCGGTCAGGAAGTTGCGGATGTGCCAGCTGCCCGCCGGAACCTGCTGGCCGCGCGCCATGTCGATGGGGGCGCCCATCTCGCGGCTGATGGCGTGGGCGATGTCCTCGGCGCGGCGCTCGTAGATGGCGAGGATGTTCTCGACCAGCTCCTTGCGCTCGGCCCGGGTCGAGAAGGCCCAGCTGTCGAAGGCGCGCCGCGCGGCGGCCACCGCCGCGTCCACATCCGCCTGCCCGGCCAGCGAGATGACGGCGAAGGGCTCTTCGGTCGAGGGGTCGATCACCTCCAGATCCTCGGGGATGGCCGGGGCCGTCCAGCGGCCGTCGATGTAGAATTCGCGTTTCTCGATCATGCGAGGCTCCCTTGCGCGTCAGCGTCCGTCGCCCGCGATCTCGCCCCATTCGGCCCGCCAAGGCAAGAGCCAAGCGCGCCGTGGTTGACCGCCCCCCGCGCCGACCGCTAAATGCGCGCAAGGCCCCTTAGCTCAACCGGATAGAGCAGCTGACTTCTAATCAGCAGGTTGCAGGTTCGAGTCCTGCAGGGGTCGCCACAAGCCGATCAGGTCCACAGCTTGGTGCATTGCCGAGTGCGGCCAGAAGCGGAGCGCCTGACCCGCCCCCGAACATTGCCGCCTTGAGATGTGGCGTTTTCTCAACGTCTCGAAGGAACAGACGGATGCGAAGACGCTGTTTCATGAAAGCGATCATCACGGGATGGTCTGGCAACGGGAGACCGGGATGCCCACGGCACATGTCCGCGCGCTTCGCCCCGACCTCAGGCTCCGCCAGAATGCCCCCGCTCGGCAGATCTCGGCTCGCAAGTCGCCTGCCGGGCGGCGGATGAACGGTTCATGCCCGACGCTCGTTCGTTTCACTGTCCGTCCTCCGCCTTGGAACGGCCTCCCATCGAGTGCGGCGGAAAATTCCGCAACAGGTCACATACCCCGCAAGAGAGGGATTCCTTGACGGCGCGGCCAACGGAACGGGTCGCGCAACGATCCAGCCGGAATGGAAGCGACCGGTCATCCCAACTTGCGAGCATGCATCCGCACGAGCCGGGCCCCGGCCGCCTGAAGTTCGTCGGCGGATAGTTCATGTCCGCGGCGCTCGTTCCCGAGATTGACCGAAAGAATGTCGCAGATCACGCCAAGATCGCAAAGACGGGCGACCAATTCGACCGGCAAGGTGCCAACCACGCGATCGCCTGGCCGCAGCGCGGCGATGTGCTCATCCGTCATGTGCCGGACGATCTCGTCGCCTAGGATGCCTTGAGCGCGCAGCCAGTCGACGGCGCCCGGATGGCGCGTCACGATGATGGTCCTGGGAGGCTCGGCAATCTTGTCGACCAGGGTCTTGACGTTCGCGGCCAGCTTCTCGCCGGGCTCGGGATTGCCGCGCATGCCCGCATGCAGAAGATCGTTGCGCCAGCTCCAGAGACCGCGGATTCCGCTCGCCTCGGCGGCGGCGCGCTCGGCCCTCTCCCGCGCCTCCCGATCGAAGTCCGCCCGCCCGGCGCGGATCGCCTCGGGGGTCGCGGCGACTCGGCTCACGATTTCCTCGCGGGCGACGGCGGCCGCTTCCATGAGGCGCCCGAAGCGCCGGTAGAGCTGCGCCAATGCAGAGCTCGCTCGACGCGCTTGCGGAGCGGCCAGGCCCTGTTCCCGAGCCGCCGGTTCGGGCACGATCAGATCCTGGGTCATCTCGAGCAGGTCGTTGATCAGAGGAACCAGCGCGGGATGGTCCCGATCGCACTCTTCGGCCCAAGCGCGCAGCGCCTTGTGCAACGCTTGGGCTGACGGCTCTTCAAACTTGCCGTTTCGCTCGACGCCGACCAGCAGAGCCGCCATGCGCGTGGCGGCCAGATCGGCGGCGAACCGGCGCAAGGGATTGACGAGGCGGCTTCTTGCGTATTCCCGCTCGCCCCGCCTTGCCCGCTGGGCGATCCGCCGGCGCTCGGCCTCAAGCGCCTCGGCCAGGGGCCGGGCGTCGCCGGTGCGTTTGAACGTGGCCGCCGCCTGCGCGAAATGCATCATCTCCACAAACGGCGACAGGTCCCAGATGGGGGCCATGTTGTCGGCCTTCGCCTCGAAAGCTCCGTAGACGATGCGCATGTCCCGGGGCAAACGTCCCGCAGCGGAAAGCACCGCAAGACCCGCCCCCGCGAAAAACGGCTGCGCCCGAAATCCGTGGGTTATGTCGATGACGAGGGGCGTTTGGGCATCTTCGGAAAGGGTGTCGCGCATGATGCGGAACTGTTCGCGCAATTCCGCTTCGGATCTGCCCGACGGGATGCGCCGCATGCAGACAACCCGCCCATCCTGTTCCAGAGCCTCGCCGAGGGCCTCGCCATTGGCTTTTTCGGCCTCGCTCGTCGCCAGCACGATCACCCGCTCGCAATCCAGCAACCGGGCCAACGCCTGGGCTACGAAACGCGACTCGGCGATGCGATCGCCGAGGAAATAGGTGGTGGCGCTGTATTGCCCGGTTCCCAGAAAAGTGACCAGACGCGGGTGCGGAGATGGGTCTTCCTTGGACGTCGTCATGTATCAGGCCACTGGTTCGGCAATTGCTCGAGCGTAGGTCGCCCCAGAAGGTCTTCCCACAAGATCGCACGCCTTTGCAGGAACCAACTGCGCGCCTCGCGCCAATCCCTGCTGGCGAGCGCGACGAAGCCATGGGCGAGGATGGACTGGTTGCGTGCGCTTTGCCACGGAGGCGGACCTGCGGAGGGCCAGACCTCGCCAAACGGATCGCGGCCTTCCAGCCTGGCCAGAAGCTTGCGCGCATCGGAAAGGGCGAGACGGTAAAGATCGCGCCCGGTTTCCGCGTCGCGGCGCGCCGGCAGCCTGGACTTCAGCGCGTCGGGCAGGAGCCGACCCTCAACCCTGGCGGCGTCGATCCCGTGCCGCCGCCACAGCCGGGCCTGGACGGCGGCTTCGGCCAGACGATAAAGGCGCGCCACCGCGTCATCATACAATCCGTTGTCGGCCCGCCGATTGGCGTTCAGCCACAGGTCTTCTGCCAGCTCGGGACAAGGCTGGCCGGATTTCTCCGCAAGAGTCCGCAGGCGCCGAACCAGGCCAGACGATCGAAACGCTTCGGCCCAGGGCGCGCCCTCGTCAAGACCGGCGACCAGGATCGCCCAAGCCCGTTTGTGATCGAACCTGTCCCAGGCTTCCAGAACCGACAACGTCTTGGACCATTCCTCGCAGCGGCGCGCCCAGGCGCGAGGCGCCCGGCGCGCCATGGCCGAGATGTCTCTTTGCAGCCGACTGGCCACGGCCAAGGCGGAGCCGTATTGGCGACGGCCCAAAAGATCGCGGATCATGACGAAGCTTCGCCCAAGCCCGACAAGATCGCCGGGCATTTCCACCGCTCTTTCCGTCCCGGCCGCGACCTTCGACAGGTCGGACCGGCGACCGGCCATGAATTGCAGCCTGACGTTCGGGTGGGCGGTGGCCGCCAGAACCATGGCCGCCGTCATCGTCTTGGTGCCGCCGGTATAGTCGACGACCACCCTGCCGCGTCTCGCCTGGGTGGAGATGCAATCGTCGATCCGGGCCAGCGCGCGATCCAGATCGTCGGGCGGAACCTCGAGAACCTCCCACTCGCGGGGACATTCCGGAAGATTGGCCAAGCCCGGTCCCCGTCCTTCCGGGGGGCCATGGCTGATGTCGTCATCCTCGACCATCGCCCGCGAGCTGGGGCTGCCATCGGAGCCGTCCGACACCACGAAGACGATGCGCCCGGGCCTCAGCTGCGTGATCGCCGTTGCGAGCGGCTGCGGACTGCCTCCGACCGAGAGGACGAGAATCTCGGCGTCATTCGAAAGCTGCGCTTGCGCCTCAGGCATCGCCATCGATCTGATCCACCCGAATTGGCTCGGGCCCATCCCCGAAATCGACAAGGACCTGGTCAGAGGGCTTGTGAGCGCGCGTGACGTCTTCGGCCAGAATGGCTTCCTCTCCGCCCACCAGTATCCGCGCGCCCTTCGCATGGAGCAGCTGCGACCCCAGCGCCGTGTCGCGTCGTCCGGCCTGTTTGCTCCCATGACCGGCGCCGGCCGAGATGCTTGGATTCGGGCGATGGACCGGCGGCGAAAGATACCTGTCCGGCGCCTTCCGCGCCCACGCGTCGGCGCGGACCAGCAAGGCCCAGCCAAAGGGCGCAGGATGGCCCGACAAGTCGATGACGTGGCGGGTCGAGCCTTCCTCCGCGAAACGGCCGCTCCCCTTTGCCTGAGGGCGCTCCACTCTGCGCACGGGCGCCAGCGACTTCGCTTCGGCATGAGCCGCCCAGCCGATCCGCAACAGGGCGGCCTCGGGGTTCTCGCCCCCGCGGTCGAATGCGTCGAACAGCTTCAGGCAATCGTGCAGGCGCCGCCCCTCGGGCCCGCCGAAGTATTTTTCAAGTTCGCGGCGCCATAGCTCGCCATGATGAACCTCGAGCGCCTCGAGAAGACGGGCCACGCTGGCGATCTCGCTCCTGGGACTGCGCTTTGCTTCGGCGTCGAGATGGGCGCGCCGCCGACGCACCTGCTCTGCCCTCAATCCCAAGGCGACGCGCATGATCGGCGGCTCGCCGCCATCCATGACGGAGCGCAGCCTTTCGTAGTGCATCTGCTTCTTGTCATCGAGGCGATAGCCGTCCCTGGCCTTTTTCCAGTCGCCGACCTTGTCGATGCGCGTCCCGTCGACCGGAACCCTGACATCGCCGACAAAGACGTCGCGGAACGGATCGGCGTCGGTCTCGTCCTTGCCCTTCGCCAAATCGAGAAGGGTCCGCTCGAGCTCCTTCGCGCAGGCCGCGCGGCTGTCCTTCCCGCGCGGCGGCATTGCGGCCCACGATTCCAGATGGGGAATTTGCCAGGGATCGCGGCCGCGCGCCTGCTGCTTCTTCCGATCCCACAAATGGCGCAGCCATGCGGTGCGCAGCGCGCCTTTCAGCGAAGACCCCGGAACGATCGGCCGCCCGCCCGAGCGGTGGAAGGCGTTGATCAGGTTCAGGCGCCCGTGGCCATCGCGCCGCAGATCGACGTTGCGGGCGCTGTCCTGGCCGATGGGAATCCGTTCCAGAATCTCGTCGTCGCGCGCACGCTCCTGCAAGGACCTGATCAAGCCCTGCGGGTCCCTGTCGAACTTCGCGATCAAGTCGGTTCGCATCCTTGCGTCCAGCCGAGCCAGAACGGCCCGCGCCGCAACGCGCTCGACAAACGCGCGATCCTTGCTCAATCGGTAGTCTTCGGGCAGAAGTCGCGCCTCCTCCCCGCCGCCCACGTGGATGGGCGTAAGCGGGACAAGGACGAATTCATGCGTTGCGAACTGAACTGACGTCACGCTGCCGCCTCCGCCCCTTCGGAAAATGGAATGGCGATATGTCGGGCGTTCAGCCTGATCTCGGGCCGCTCATGGTGAAGCCCTTCGAGCATCCGGCCAAACGGCCCTTGATGCCTGGGCCGGAACGTCATGCCCGGCCGGGTCAGAAGCACCGGCCGCTTGAACGGGCTGACGCCGGCCAGCGTCAGGCGGGCGCCTGCGCGCCCGTAATGCGGCTCGAGCCGCCACAATGCGTCTTCCATGCCCTGCGGATCGACGACGCCGCGCGAAAGGCTCATGCGCCGCTCGCCGCTGGCCCGAAGCAGCTCGCCGTCTTCGACGACCGCCTCTACGGTCCACCGTCCGCGGCCTGTCGAGGAGTCCCGGCCGAAGCCTTGATCTCCGAGAAGTTCGAAAAGGCTTTGCACGCGATCAGCAGCATCCAGGGTCTGCACGTATACGTCGGCGCGGCGCGGATCCGCTCCTGCAACCGGGGCGGTCTGCGCGAAACGCCAATCCTCTTCCAGAAAGAACAGCCCACCCTCCGCGAGCGTGCCCCGCCCGGACCGATGAACATGATTGTGCGCAAGCCGCCGCATGCTGGCGGGCTCCGGCATCAGCGCATGTTCGGGCAGAGCGGTCTCGTCCCACCCGGAGCGATGCTTGAGCCATGCCTCGCGCGAAACGAAGGCCAGCCTTTTCCGCTTCTTGACGGTTTCGAGCTTGTCCGCGGACAGGGCCCTCGGCTTGACCAAGGGGCGCGGAAGATGGCCTGACGGGAAGCCATCGGACACGATCCAGGCTCGGCGAGGGTCGTCCAGCCACCGCCCAAGGGCGCTCTCGCCATCGCCGTCGCGGATCAGCCAGCACAGCTGGCCGAACAATGTGGGTCCGACCAAGGGCGTCCCCAGCGGGGACTCCAGCCTCAGCGTCACGCGATAGAGGGTCATTGCGCGGGCTCGTCGGCTCCGAAAGCGCGCCTGACCGCCGCGAGTATCTCGGAAGGCGGCGCATCCGTGCCGAAGGCGTGCCCCTTGCGGATGTTGTCGAGCTTTTCCTCGCTCGCCGGCCCCTTCAGCGCAAGATCGGCGAAGCGGACGCGGCCATAGCCGCGCGATCCCGAGCCGCCCAAGGCATCCTGTTCAAGCAGATCGAACCCCTGGATGGTCCAAGCCAGGCACTTCAGGTCGTCCGCGCCGTGATCGCCCCCGACCGAAAACACCCGAAACGCAGCCTCGAAGGAAAAACGGGCGCCTGGGGGCACGCGCTCGGTTTGTCGCGCGCCCACGCCGTCCAACGCCTTTCCGGCAATCCTGTCTATGGTGACCTCGGTCTTGATCTCGGTCAGCTCGCCGCCGGAAGACAGCGCCCGCTCGCGCCACTCGCCATCCAGCATGGCGTCGCGCACCAAAAGCCGCGTCGGGCCTTCAAGCCACGCCTCTTTCTTGGCCGCCGTTCCGAAGATGCGAAGGATCGGATCGCCAGGCGAGACGTCGTCGCTTGTCCATCCCCAGACTTTGCCGTCCCCATTGGCGCGCACCTTTCCGAACGCCCATTCCATGAGAAAGCGCAGCTTTCCCTTGATGGATGATCCTGGCACGTAGGGGTCGCCTTGCGGCGTCTTGACCACAGGGTTGTCGATCCCGCCGATCTGGATCTCGTCGTTGCCGGCGCCGATATGCAGCCCCGTCTCGACCACCAGCGTCGCCGTCAAGATCCCCTGGCCAAGATAGGCGTCGACGGTTCTTTGCGAAATGCTCATGATCATCCCCTCCGGCCGTTTGCGTGCCGCCCCGCCTCGCTCCGGCCGGGTTTGTTCTGTTCGTCGAATACGCGATGCCATGCCACCACGGCTTCGAAGTGGCGCGCGAACACCTTGAAGTCTTCGATGCCGCGCACCAGCGCGGCGTGGTGCGCGGCGAACTCGGCCAGGGCTTGGCGCGCCTTTTCTCTGGCGGCCGCGTAGGCGGTCGTCGCCTTGAGAAAGGCCATGGCCACCAAGGCCTGTTCGTCAACGGCCTTCTCCCCGTCAAGCTCGATCTTCCGCAGATCCGCTTTCGTCTGCCCGAAGAACCGGCGAACCTGAGAGGGTTTTATTTGCGCCCAGTTCTTCGCCTCGGCCCGAGCCTCTTCGTCGAACAGTTCATGCCGCGGGACTCCGTCGGAGGTGAAATAAGCCCTCGGACGGCCGGTGGATGTTTGCGCGTTCATGACCTTGCAGCCTCACCTGTTTCTGTAAATCGCGTGGCTGATCGCAAGCCGGGCGCCTGGGACAACGCGATCCGCTCCCGACCATCCGTCGTCAAGCCCGAACAAGCCGAGGATGGCCTGACGGATGTCTTCGTTTTCCGGCCCCTTGAGGTTCCGCGCCATCTGATAGCCAAGCCGCGCCATCCAGGCGTAGTCCGACGACCGGGCTGCGCCCCTGGCCACCCTTTGCCGGGCGTCGTCGATCGCCAGAAGACGATACAACATCGCGATGGGAAGCCGACGGTCGCGAATCCAGCGATTCAGGTCGCAGGCCCGATCAAGCGCCCGCGAAAAAGCGCTCCATTCCATCGGCGAGGCTTCGATCGCGCTGATGCGGTCGCGCCCCGCATCCTTGGCTTCGGCAAGACGTTTTTCGGCTTCTCGCGCGGCGATGGAAATCGGGGTTCGCGGATCGAACAAGGCGATTCCGACCGAGAAGGTCAGATCCGGATTTCCCCCCGAGAATATCGAAAAGTCTTCTCGCAACGCTCGGGCAAGCTCCAACCCCTGCCGCCATGGCAGCACGAGCATGAAGTCGTCGCCGCCGGCATAGACGGTGTAGCTGTCGGGAAAGCGTTCCCGCAAAAGCCATGGCAGTCGAAGGGTGAAATAGGCGTCGATCATCCGCGACAGCGCCGCGCTGCGCGCGATCGACCACCTCTCGCCCAGGCCGCCGGCGAAGATCCGTCCCAGGCGATCCACGTCGCCCTTCACGAGGGCGAGCATTTCGCGTCCGAACGGCCGACCGTTCTCGATCTCGCGCGCGTCCCTCGCCAGCGCCTCGAACGTCTTGACGCCGGACGGTTCGACGTCTTCGAGGTCCTCGTATCGGCTGACATCGTCTTCGAACCGCGCGACCCAGGCCGGCCCCGGGCGCAGCGGCGCGGGCCCATGCGCGGGCTTGTCCAGCAGCCATCGCCAGCCAAGGCCGTGATCGTGCCGGTCTTCGCCCTCTCCCATGGGCAGGAGGTAGTCGTGCCACAGCAGGGTCTCGGCCGACGCGGCTCCCGCCTTCGCCTCTCGGATCACGACGGCGCGCGACTTGGGCAAGTGCGCCCCCAGCAACCGTTCGCCGGCGCATGCCCGGCAAAGGCCGTCCTTCTCGGCGGAAGACGCGCTCGCGGCCGGCGCGGCCACCGCCGGTCGCACCCCGCAAGTCGTGCAAGCGCCGGCGGCTGTGAACTCCATCCGCACGACGCCTTGCGCCGCCTGCTCTGCGAACAGCCGCAGCTTGGCCATTTCGGCGGTCATAGCGATGCTTTCGCGCACCGCCTCGGCCCGACTCTGCGGAGCGCCGGCCGCGTTCGGCGTGGCGATGAGGTCGCCGGCGCTAAACGGATCTGACAGCGCGAGACCCAGCGCCAGCTCTCCGCTGTATTGCTCGATGAACCAGGCGTCGAAACGCCGGCGCAAGGCGTCGACGATGTCCTCTGCGTCGGCCACATTCGGCACAAGCGCCAGAAAGCGCCCACCGGCAGCCTGCAGGGCGGCGCTCATGGGCAATCCGAAGGCGCGCAGCGCTTGGCGAATTGCGGCGTCTGCGATCAGCTGGAACCGAAGCGAGCGCCCCCGCAAGGTCTTGTTCAACCCCTTGACGCCTTCGCTTTGCAGCCTAAACAGGGTGGCCTGCAGGCCGGACAGGTCGCCGATCAGAAAGCGAAAGGCCGGGAGCGAACGATCGGTCTGCATGGACCGCTCGAACAGCGTGCCGCTCCTTTCATGATAACGGTAAAGCACGCCCGCAAACGCCGCCGCCGCGCGCGAATGATCGTGCAGGGAAACGTCGGGCTGGTCCATCGTCGAGGACGGGATCGACCACAGGAACCTCTCGGAGAGGGAGAGGACGCATTCTTCAAAAGCGGACGGATTATTGGCGCAACGTCGCGCCGCATCGTTCCATTCGGATTGGAACTGATCCCAGACGCGCGCATAACCGCTTTCGACGTCCTCGCCGCGGATCCGGGATGCGGGCGCCAGGGCCTCGGCGGCAAGCTCGCCCGGCAAATGATGGCCGCGCTTCGCGTGCGCGTCGCCAAGACGAACCGACGTGGCGATGGCTTCGATCGGCGTGCGGCGAAACCGGCTTCGGGCCGGCCCGCTCGCGTTCCAGGTCTCCTCGGCCTCGACGTCCTTCGTCTTGCGCTCGAAACCGGCCGCCATTCGGTCGGCCAGGGTCACGATCTCCGACAGCGCCAGCCCGGGCGCGCCTGGGGCGGCCTGCAGCGGGCGGTGATGATAGACCGCAAGGTTCCGGACCCAAGCGCGATCCGCGCCGGCGGGCCAGAACAGCCGGCCCGCTTCGCACTGGTCGAAGAACCAGTCGCTCCACAATGCGTGCCAGTGGCTCGGCCGACCGTTGCGCATGGGCAGCACATCCGATTGCCGGTCCAGCAGCTCCTTGGGCATGCCGCCGCGAACGGCCCGCTGGATCAGCTTTCCGATATCATGGAGCAAGCCGGCCAGCGCCACTTCATGAACCGTTGGAAGGCTATGCTTGTTCAAGAGCGTCTCCTTGGCGAAGGCGGATGTCTTGCGGCGTCAGGGCGAGGCGGCATTCGGATTGCGCGCGCGCCCCGTGGCGCCTTGCCAACGCTCCGCCGCCCGGCCGCATCCCGCAGTCGCGCGCCAGCGCATTCAGCCGAGAAACCTTCTCCTCAACCCATTCGCCGTCGAGCGGATCCGGAAGATCGAGCCGACGCGCCCGCGGCGCCTTGCGATAATGCGCCATGAAGGCTTCGCGCGGCGCGCCGGTTCTCGGCACGCCCCGCCCTGACAGGCATGCCTCGGCCAGCATCGCCAGGAACGCGAGCGGCGCCGGAGGCCAGTCCATGGCCATCCCATCCCACCAGAGCCGGCCCTGCGCAGGGTCCACCACCAACCTTGGGGCGTCGATCGCATCGTCGAAGGCCGCTTCGACCGCCGCGTGCGGATCGAGCCCGCCGGGCAGCGCCTTGCGAAGGCGTGGAAAGGGCAAATCCAGCAGGCGGACGCGCGCCTCGGCGGCATCGACCGCTCGGCCGTCGGGGCCAAAGAACCGGCGCGCGCGCCGGGCCGGAAAGAAGAAGTCGGATCCTGCGAGCCATTCCGGCTCTACAAGAACATGGCTCAGACGGTCCTGCGGCCGGCCGTGCAAGGCCATGAGCGCGCCCAGCATCGCTGCGGCCGGCTTTCTGCCGCCCGCGATCGACACATGCAGCGAACCTTCGTCAGAGGCGGTCAACTCGCCGATGAGAGCCGAAGCCCTGCGCGCGAACAAGGCCAGGGCCCTGGCCGCGTCCATGTCCCCGCTGTCGCTGTCGATCTCGACGATTTCGGCCCCGCGCCAAGGCCGCAGCCCCGCTTGCGCCCCACTCGCGCCCCCAGGCCGCGATGCGCCCGCTTGTCGGATGCAGCAGATGTTCGCGCACGACGCGCGCCCCCCGCGGCGTCGTCATCAGAATGAGGCGCGACGGCAGACCCTCGCCCGCCGCGTGCAGCGCGTGCAAGGTCTCGGTCACGACCTGCGGCGAAAGGCCGACCGAAACCAGCAACACCTTGCGTGCGCGCTCTTCAGTCAAAGGGGTTCTGCCTCCACCTGGCCCAGCCCCATGCTCGTGCCTTTTCCCAGGTGCATGAGCGGCAGCCACCGCGCCAGCTCGCGAATGCCCGGAGCATCCGCGAAATCCACCGTCGCCTCGCCAACCATGCCGCCGATCGCCTGCGTCGCCTTCTGACGCGCCGAGCGCCGCACCAGCCGCCGCCACGAAAGATCTCGGGCCAGGATGCGCACCCGCGTCGCCTCGGCCGTCAAGGCGGCGAAATCCAGCGCCGTCGCGCCATCGCCATGAAACGTCGCCATCAGCCCCACGCGACGCAAGATCGCCCGCCCCAGCGTCGCGCCGTCAAGGGTTTCGCCGTCGATCGGCTTGCCATGCCGCATCAGCCGAACCGGCGTGACGAAGACCAACCGCGTTCTTTCGGCCAAGGCCGGCGGCGCCGCCTGCGGAGCCGGCGCCGGGCAGCCGCCTCCGGGCTTCCAGCCTTCGCCCCCGGCCAGGGTCACCTCGCACAGATCGAACGGCGTCCGCTCGGGGCCCAAGCCGCGCCCGGCAGCCTCCTCGACCGCGCGCGCGATGAAGGGCGCGTCGCCAAGCGCGGCGCCGAAAAGGTTCATCCCGAAGTCGATCCGCCCGACCTTCTCGCCCCGCGCGGGGCGCAGATTGGCGCGCAGCACGAAAGGATGCGGCGCGCGGTCATAGCGACCGCCCTCCGCCGCGCCCGCCCGCGTCTCGAACAGGCGGACGTAAAGGCACCCGCGCACCAGCGGGCACCCCTCGCAATCGCGCCGCCGCATGGCGCAGACCAGCCGCCTGAGGGCATGCCCGAACGCCCCGCGCAGCATCGAGCCGTCGAAGGCCGGGGCGATGAAAGGCGCTCGCGGCGAAAGCGAAAACCGAACCCAACTGTGCTGCACCTCAAGCATGCAACGCACCATATCGAAACGCGCAATGAGGGCAAGCCGCGACAAGCTTGTCGTCCCATTCCTTGCGGCCCGTCCGGACGATCCGCTTGCCCGCGCGGCCAGCCGCGGCTAGCCTGCGCTGGGCCCAGGGGCGAAGCCGCGGCGCGCCGCATCGCGCGAAGGCCAAGCCGGCCGGGCCGGGCGCGGGAATCTTTCGCAGTTCGCCGCGCGCCGCTCTTTGAAAACTCGGGGTTTTTTCCGCCCATGAAGAACCGTTTCCGTCTCAAGTCGCCAGCATCGACGCGACTTTCGCAACTGGCTCGAATCGCCCTTTGGCATCAGCGACTTGCCAAGGGGGGTGAGTCGAAAGACATGCCCCGCCACCAAGGGGATTAAGAC